>CAMCBZ010000004.1 GCA_945873145.1 uncultured Prevotella sp. | reverse complement strand
AACCCCAGATGCGTGCACCGGAAATACCGAACTGCTCCAGAAAACGAAAGAGATAGTATAGCATGTCTTAGCTCTTTTTGTTTATAGTCTTAGCTCTTGTTATTGAAAGTCTTGACACCTGTTATTTATCGCAACCGGTAGCGTTAGTGTCTTGCGACGGGTTGTTGAGGCCGAAGATGTTGCGCAACACCTCATGGTCATCGAAGTGATGCTTGACACCTTTAATTTCCTGATAGTTTTCATGTCCCTTGCCTGCCACGAGGACCACGTCGCCTTTCTGAGCCATCATACATGCGGTCTTGATAGCCTCTTTGCGGTCTACAATGCTGATAACCTTTTGCATCTGTTGTGCATTCAGTCCGGCGAGCATGTCATCGATGATAGCCTGCGGATCCTCGAAGCGGGGATTGTCGCTGGTGATGATCACTTTGTCGCTTTGCTTGACGGCTTCCTGGGCCATGAGCGGGCGCTTGCCGTGATCACGGTTACCGCCTGCTCCACATACGGTGATGACGTGTCCCTTGCCGTTGAGCACTTCATGGATGGCACCCAACACGTTTTGCAAAGCGTCGGGAGTGTGGGCATAGTCGACAATGGCCGTGAAGCCTTTGGGCGACTGGATGGGTTCCAGGCGACCGCTGACGCTGTGGAGTGTGCTCAAAACCACCAGGATCTCCTCAGGCTCCTTGCCCAGCATGCGTGCGGCGGCATAGACGGCTAAGAGGTTGCTGACGTTGAATTTACCGATGAACTGCACGCCGACCTCGTGTCCGTCAATTTCGAGATACATTCCAGCGAAGTGCATCTCGATGATGCGGGCGCGGAAGTCAGCCATCTGCCGAATGGAGTAGGTCTTCACGGTAGCCTTAGTGTTCTGTACCATAATCATGCCGTTCTTGTCATCGGCATTGGTGATGGCGAAAGCAGACTTGGGCAGTCCGTCGAAGAAAGCCTTCTTGGCATTGCGATAGTTCTCGAAGGTCTTGTGATAATCGAGGTGATCGCGAGTGAGGTTGGTGAAGATTCCACCCGTGAATTTCAGTCCGCCGATACGTTTCTGAGCGATGGCGTGGCTGGAGCATTCCATGAAGGCATACTCGCATCCAGCCTCTACCATCTTGCCCAAAAGCATGTTCAGTTCGATGGGATCCGGCGTGGTGTGGTCAGCGGGAATTGCTTCGCCGTCGATATAGTTGACGACAGTAGAGAGCAGACCGCACTTATATCCCATCTTGCGGAACATATTATATAATAAGGTGGCGATTGTCGTCTTACCGTTCGTACCGGTCACGCCGACGAGTTTGAGTTTCTTCGACGGATCACCATAGAAGAGAGTGGCCACGTGGCCTACAGCATCTTCGGTGGACGGCACCTGGATATAGGTGACGCCTTCGGCTTTCTCTTCCGGCATATCTTCACAGAGCACGGCACGGGCGCCTTGCTCGATAGCCTTCGGGATGAAGCGATGGCCGTCTACCTGGGTGCCTTTCATGGCAATGAACAGATGACCATCCTTGACTTGGCGCGAGTCTATGTCCACGCCGGTGATGTCGGCATCCACGCCCCCAATGATAGAGGTGGGCTTGATGCCCTTGAGAAGCTCTTGTAGTTTCATTTCTTTCTATATTATTCTTTATATTTTATTCTGTCAGTTTTGTCTTTTCTTATTCCAACGTCAGCGTACACGTCTCGCGCCGGCGGATATATTGTCCTGGCGGGAGGCTTTGCTTGACGACCTTTCCACGCCCGATGATGCGGCATTTCACACCGCGTTGCTCCATGAGATAGACAGCGTCGCGTGCTCCCATACCCATGACGTTGGGTACATGCTTGGTACTTGGCACACCTTGCTGGATGAGATCCACGTAGTGGGTGCTCGTCTTGGCCTGTCCCCACAGCGCATTGGTGTTGGCAATGTTGGCGATATAGTTGCGCTTGGTCTTGATGCCTAACTGTGAGAGCACGAAGTCGGCAGAGAGAATATTGCCGTTTTTCACCTGTGGGACGAAGATAGAGGACGAATCGCGTGCCTCTCTGACGTCGCGTCCCTCGCTCTGCGCCATGATGCCCTCAGCGATATGATGGAAGACGACACCGCTCATGCCGCCACCGGAAGCGGGCAGTCCACCTTTTTGTATACAGACGATACAGCTGTACTTCGGGTTGTCGGCGGGGAAATAACCGGCAAATGACAGCAAGTAGTGCGTCATTCCGTTCTTATAGCCTGCCGTACCCTTGGAGATCTGAGCGGTACCCGTCTTGCCGGCCACCTTGAAAGATGTCGATCCGGCTTTCTTTCCAAGTCCCTCGCTGACCACATGCTCCAGCATCACCTGCATCTTCTTGATGACAGCGGGTGAGGCAATCTGAGAATGGCCTTTGACCACCTGAGGCGGATATTCGGTGACCTCACCGTTTTGGATCGACGCCTTGACGAAGCGTGGCTGCATCATGCATCCGTTGTTGGCGATGGCATTGTAGAATGCCAGCGTAGAGATCGGTGGCACCTGCGACTCATATCCTATGCTCATCCACGGCAGAGCCGTGTTGCTCCAGTTGAGCCACTCACCGCGTTTGTTCTTCTTTGGCATACGGATCTTAGCCGGACTGGCACCCACAATAGGGATGTGCAGATCCGAGGCAATGCCGGAGCGGTAGACGCCACGCACGAATTTCTCAGGATCATTGTGGTAATACTCGTCGATGATTCTACTCACGCCGATATTAGAACTCACACGCAGGGTGGTGGCCATATTCATGACACCATATCCGCCGCGCCGCCAGTTGTGGTCCTTCATCTCCCGTCCGTACATCGGCCAGACGCCATTGCCGGTATCCACGATCTTGCTTGTGTCGCACATGCCGTCCTGCAAAGCTGTCATGACGCTGACGGGCTTGAAGACTGATCCCGGCTCCATGAGGTCGCTGACGGCATGGTTCTTGATTTCCTTATAGATGATCTGTCCGTTGGGACCGTAGCATTTGTCGATGTTGACGATGGCTTTGATGTCGCCCGTCTTTACCTCCATGACGATCGCCACGCCCACGTCGCCGTTGACTTCCGGCTGTTTGAGTTCTTCGATGACGGCTCTTTCTGCCAAGTCCTGAATGCCTACGTCGATGGTCGTGATGATGTCGCAACCGTTGACAGGCTCTTTGTCGATGATGTCGAGATACTTGTTGAGCACCTTGCGGCGGTGTCCGATGCCATTGGTGCCACGGAGCAGTTTGTCGAACGACAGCTCCAGACCACAGCGAGGCAGGCGTCCGCCGTCCTTCAGGGCATACATATCGCCCACCGTGCGCTCCGCGAGCGTACCGAAAGGATTCTCGCGTGAGTTCAGCTCCTCGCAGTGAAAACCACTTTGGAACTTCGTCAGGTTGAATACCGGCAACTTCAACACCTCTGAGTAAGTGTTGTAGTTGATGCGGTAGGGCCACACCGGCCAGTGCCGACTCATCTTTTTCCGTCCCTTGTCGAGGTTGGCCTTGAACTCAGCCGGGCTCTGTTCTGGGAAGATCTCGTGCAGTCCTTTGCAGATCTGCTTTTCCTTAGCATCCCATAAGGAGTCGTTGCCCGCATCGTGAAGTTGCTGGAAGTCCATGAAGATCTTGAACTCCGGCAGTGACGAGGCCAGCAGTTGTCCATCGCAGCTGAGGATGTTTCCTCTGACTGGCTGAATGACCACATTATCTCGTTTCACGCGGTCTGCCACCTTCATCCAGTAGTCCCGCTTGACCGTCATGATGTATCCAGCCTTGATAAGCACGCCGAGGGAGATGATGGTCATCAGCATACAGATGACACTGTAGCGTGGCATGACTTTCTGATTGTTGAATTTGCTCATGTCGTTATTTGTCCTCCTCGGGTACTTCTATTTTGTAAGGTGGTGCACTGGGAATCTTCAGCACACTGTCCTTATTGTTTTTCAACAGTTCGATGACGTTGCTCTCGCGGCTGATCTCTGTGAGCTGGCTGGTGCTGGAGAGCGCTTTGTATTTGGCGTCCTTGAGTTTCACCTGGAGCTTGTCGATCTGTATGAGATCTTGCTGACAGCTGTATCTGCTGCCGATATACACGATCAGAAACGCGCCGATGAGCATGAAGAGCCATATCTGCTTTCTGACGGACGAAGTGTAAAGGATGTCTCCACCCAGGATCTTCTTCAGAGAGAAGAGTCGCGATTGTGGTGCCTCGTCCTCAGTGGCCTGCTCTTCGATGACCTCCTTCAGTGAGGGCAGACTGTCTCCCTGCTTTTTCTCGTTTTTGTCGGCGCTTTCAGTGGTCTGTCCGTTTGGCTTTTCTTCGTCATCGGTGGCAGTTGTTTTATTCGCCTCGTCGTCCGTTGGCGTCCCTAGAATGTCCTTTAGGGATCTGGCGTCTTTCTTGTTGTCGGTTATATTGTTGTTTATTTGCTCTTGCTTCTTCATTTTTTCTCAGCGATTCTCAGTTTAGCGCTACGGCTTCTCGGGTTGCGTGCCTGTTCTTCTTCGTCGGGCGTGATGACCTTGTTGTTGACCAATGTGAAGGGACTCTCTATTCTTCCGTAGAAGTCCTGCACGGTTTTGCCCTCAGCATTTCCCGTTTTCATCATGTTTTTGACGATGCGGTCTTCGAGCGAGTGATAGGTGATGACGCTCAGCCGTCCGCCCGGTCGGAGCAACTCTGTGGCTGCGGCAAGCATCTCTTTGAGCGCGCTCATCTCGTGATTCACTTCGATGCGCAGTGCCTGGAACAGCTTTGCCATATCTTTTTTCTCCCGTTCTCGTCGGAAGAGAGGCTCCACGGTGTTGAGGAAGTCGCTGGTGGTGAGGATGGGCTTGTCGGCCCGTGCCTTGGCGATAGCGGCGGCGATGCGCCTTGCCGACCTCAGTTCACCATAGAGGTAGAAGATATCAGCTAACTGCGACTCGGTGGCTGTGTTGACGATGTCGGCCGCCGTGGTACCTGCCCGCTTGTTCATGCGCATGTCCAGCGGAGCGTCGAAACGGAAGGAGAAGCCGCGGCTCTCGTCGTCGAAATGATGACTTGACACGCCGAGATCGCCGAGCAGTCCGTCGATATGGTCCACGCCGTAGTACCGCATCCAGTTTTTCAGGTATCTGAAGTTGGAGCGTACGAACGTAAAGCGCGGGTCGTCGACGAATCGCTTTCCCTCACCTTCTGTGGTGAGGATGTTTTGCTCAGCGTCAGCGTCCTGGTCAAAGCTGTAGAGATGAGCCGTGCTGTCCATCCGTGAGAGAATCTCTCTCGAATGTCCGCCGCCGCCGAATGTGACATCGACATAGACGCCACCGGGCTGAATATTCAGTCCGTCGACGCTCTGCTTCAGCAGCACTGGAATGTGATATTCTTCTGTCTTTTCCATCTTTACGTTGCTTTGAGCCGTGCTTTTGGCGTGGCTACACATCTTTATATAGCGTATTTGGGTTCAAAGTTACATAAAAATCCCCACTTATCTCCATGTTGGGGCTATATTTTTTCGATTCTCTTTCATCCTTTTAGTGGCTTTGTTGCACAGTGTCTTGTCAGAGATGTAGCTGTCTGAACTTTGTAGTTTACCCTTTTTTACGCTTTTCTTATAATTTTAGTGCCAAAATTGAAGAAATATGAAAAAGAAGTGTTATTTTTGCATTTGATTAGTATCTTATGGAATAACATGGACGTTAGCACTAACAACACCCAAGGAGAAAGCGTCGAGGAGTCTTTTCAGAAGACAATAGACGTGAAGAAGGTTCTTGAAAGCAAGCTGGGACGGCGCGCAAGATATGTGCCGGCCTTCCTCGTGTCGTGGCTTCGTCGCATCGTTCATGAGGATGAAGTCAATGACTTCTTGTGGAAGCATCGCCATCAGTTCGGTACGGAATGGCTCAAGGAATGCGTGAAGTACCTCGACATGCAAGTGACGATTGAGGGTAAGGAAAACCTGCCCGACAAGGACGACGGCAAGCTCTACACCTTCGTGAGCAACCATCCGCTCGGCGGTGAGGACGGTGTCTGTCTCGGTGCGATCATCGGTGACCACTACGACGGACGCTTCCGTTATCTCGTCAACGACTTGTTGCTGTTCCTTCCCGGTCTGCGTCCGGTGTGTATCGGCATCAACAAGACGGGTAAGCAAAGCCGCAACTTCCCCGCTATGGTGGAGGCCGGCTTCCAGAGCGACAACCATATGCTCATGTTTCCCGCTGGTCTCAACTCCCGTATGATCAATGGACAGATCCATGACCTGCCGTGGAAGAAGACTTTCATCTCCAAGAGTGTAGAGTATCATCGCGATGTAGTCCCCATCTACTTCAGCGGTCGCAACTCCAACCGCTTCTATCGTATCGCCCGTTGGCAGAAGCGCTTGGGGCTGAAGGTGAACATCGCCATGCTGTTTCTTGTCGACGAGATGTATCGCAACGTTCATAAGAAGTTTCGCGTCGTCATCGGCAAGCCGATTCCTTGGCAAACGTTCGACAAGAGCAAGACACCGAAGGAATGGGCACTTTTTGTAGAGAACAAGGTTTACGAACAGGCAGGCCCAGCAAGCCTACGGGGGGAGTGAACGCAACCAATATAAGCAGAAATGGAAGAAGAGATTATCCAACCCATCAGCAAAGAATTGCTGAAAAGTGAATTGACTCCTGAGCGCTGTCTGCGTACAACTAACAAGAGCCACAATGAAATTTATGTCATTCGTGCCACGGAAGCGCCGCACGTGATGCAGGAGATAGGCCGTCTGCGTGAGATAGCCTTCCGTACGGCAGGTGGCGGCACGGGCAAGTCGGTCGACATCGACGAGTTCGACACCATGCCAAACGGCTGCAAACAGCTCATCGTGTGGAATCCTGAAGCCGAGGAGATCATTGGTGGCTACCGCTATCTCTTTGGCGAGGACTGGCAGATCAACGCTGAGGGACAGCCCAATCTGGCCATGAGTCACATGTTCCACTTCTCTGATGAGTTCATGCGTGACTATGCTCCATATACTGTGGAGCTCGGTCGCTCGTTTGTCTCTTTGGAATATCAGAATGTCAGAAAGAACACCAAGAGCATCTTCGCCTTGGACAATCTGTGGGATGGACTGGGTGCGCTGACGGTCATCAATCCACGCTGTAAATACTTCTTGGGCAAGATGACGATGTACCCATCGTTTGTGCGCCGTGGCCGCGACATGATTCTCTACTTCCTGCGCAAGCATTTCGGTGATGCCGACAAGCTCGTTGTGCCGATGAAACCGGTGATAATCGACACGCCGGAGGACGAGTTGCGCCAGATCTTCTGCGAAGATGACTTCAAAGCCGACTATCGTATTCTCAATCATCAGGTGCGTGAGTTGGGTTATAACATCCCACCGTTGGTCAACGCCTACATGAATCTGAGTCCCACGATGAAGTTCTTTGGCACAGCCATCAACTATGAGTTTGGCGATGTCGAGGAGAGCGGTATCCTTATCGCCGTCGATGAGATCTTTGAGGAAAAGCGCATCCGGCACATCAACAGCTTTGTCAAGGAACATCCCGAGGCGCTGAAGATGCCAATGCCAAAGAAAAGTTAAGGAAGGAGCTTGTCGCTTCTCTCCATTCATAATAGTGAAATGCGGTGAGCAAGACCATTTGTCTGTGCTCACCGCATTTCTGTATTTATCGCATTATTCAAATTCTTTTAGTGAAAAGGCTTCCATGTAGGGAATCAGTTCGTGGCTGTCCTTATACAGTTTCCATGCGTCCTCTGCGTGACTTAATTCCACAACTTGTTGTCTCGTCATTGGAGACAGAATCTTTGAAACTTCTGTGATCGTCTTCTTTTCTTCGTCATCTAATGCATTGACATTAGGGTTATCACATTTGAGAAGAGTATATTCAAGGTTGTTGGTTTCGACGATTTCCTTTTGCAAGCCTTCGACATTGTCGTAGATTGTATCGTAATGTACGGGAACCGGGCCAAGTTGTATAGCCTTGTATTGCAGTCCGCTGATCGAACGGCCATGTCGACGGTAGTGGAGAAAATCGGCATAAAACATTTCTTTATTCAGTTTTGTCTTAACTACGCCACTCTTTTCATTGTGAACGAACATCCTTACCATGGCCTCGAGTTTGTTAGGAGACATAGGCGAGAACCCGTTGTAAATGCTGCGGTCAGCGTTTCCATAGAAAAGCAGACTTCGAAGATCTTTCTCATCTTTGTCAGGAACAGCCATGACTTGAGCTCCTATTTTGGAAAATTCCGCTTTGCTAAACTCTTCACGACTTGCCATCAGCATGCTAAGCATTCCCGATTTACTTGAAGCTGCGATGATGCTTTTGCCGTTAGATTCTGATGGAACCTGCCCATTTTCATATTGTCTCCACTGGTTCTGACCGAAGCCTACGATTTTTGTTATTTGTGCATAGGAAAGGCCATATTTCTCCCTTATAGCTTTTATTTCGTCGGGAAATGGTATTCCGTGTTTGACGCGATATTGATTGTAAAGCTCATTGCAAGTCATGTCGCCTTGCTCAGCATTGTTGAACTCTTCTCCCGTGTCTTCACAAACAAAGTATCGTACGTGTACTTGATAGCTTTCTTTTCGGAACTCTTGTGTTTCTACATCTTCCACAAGAAATACACGTCCTCCGGTGAACGGACTTTTAATATCTTTCGCTAATGTCTTTTTCATATATGATCCTCCTTATTATCTTTAAATGCATAACGTAAGGGCTTTTCAGCCAAATGGAAAGAGATGCAGATCGTATTTGTATTTGGCTGGCCTAATGCCACCTTTACATATAGTTCTTGCCCATCAAAGTTTTTTCCAAAGACCCACATGTCACCGTAAGAAAAAGCATCGATGATCGTTTCAACATAATCAATAGTATGTATATCCTTGATGATTTCCTTACTTGCCGTGTAGGTTATGCCAAGAGTTCTCATGGCCTCCTGGTTCTTCTTCCTGTCTACAAAGATGATTCCCCATATATCCATTTTTGGTAGAAATTGATGGAGAAATGCATCTACTTCTTCTTTATTCTTGATAAAATGATTGCCCATTGATCATTATCTCTTTTGCAAAGATAGTCATTAAGACTTAGAGATGCAAAAATATAACGTTAAAGTTTTATATTGTATGTGTTTCCAACTTTAAAATAGACATTCCTTTGATGAAGGAATATTGAAACCTTAATTGAATGATTCCGACAATGAATAGCGAATACAGTTCAAAGCTTTTGTAGGCATTACACTATCGGCAGCGCGATGCCATTGATCTTTTGGTAGACATCGAGGGCGTAGACATCTGTCATGCCGCTGATATAGTCTACGACAGCCATCAGGCGGGTTTCGAGGTCGTCGCTATGGATGTCGTACTGGCTGCTGAACCGCTTGATGAGCTGCTGGCTGTGGAATTTCTCGGGATGGACCGCCGCGTTGACAAGCGTCTGCATCAGCGTTTCCATGATTTTGTAACCGCTCAGTTCCACGTCGAGCACCGGTTTGCTCTGATAGATCTTGGCGTAGGACGTCTTCACACAGCGTTGATAAGCCTGACGCAACGGCTCACTCATGTTGCTGATCAAGCTGCCCTTGAACTCACCGTTGAGTATCTGCTCCTCATGTTCCACAAAGGTTTTCACGCATTCGTGCTCCAACAGTCCCACCACACAGGCGCGCATATACACGATCTGCTCGTTGCGGTCCGTCACATCCTCGTCTTTCAGCCGTTGCAGGATATGATTGCGTCCGTCCTCGTCAAAGAAGCCGAGCAGCAGGTCAGAGGTCTCTGCAAAGGTCAGAATCTTCAGTTTGTGCGAGTCCTCAATGTCCATTATCTCATAGCAGATGTCGTCGGCCGCCTCCATCAAGTAAACCAGTGGGTAGCGGCAGTAGCTTAACTGCGACCTGTTTTCGTTGTTGCATATCATGCCAAGCTCAGTGGCAATCTTACGAAACACCTCTGCCTCGCTTTGGAAAAAGCCAAATTTGCCATGCTCTCCCGCCATGCTGCTGGCAAAGGGATACTTCACGATAGAGGCCAGCGTGGAGTAGGTCATCGCATATCCTCCCGGACGCCGGCCCACAAAGCGGTGAGTCAGCAGTCGGAAAGCATTGGCATTACCCTCGAAGTGCGTCAGGTCGTCCCAAAAGCCAGGGCTAACCTGCTCCTTCAGATAGCTGCCCTCGCCCTCGGAGAAGTATGTCTGAATCGCCTTCTCGCCGGAGTGCCCGAAGGGTGGGTTGCCCATGTCGTGAGCCAGACCAGCTGTTTGCACGATGGTGCCGATTTCCTCAAAGAGCGTACCACCCAGTTCGGGATGCCTCTCGATGAGCAGTCGTGCCACGTCGTCGCCCAAGGATTTGCCGAGCGAGCTCACCTCTAAGGAGTGTGTGAGTCGGTTGTGGACAAAGATGCTGCCCGGAAGCGGGAACACCTGCGTCTTGTTTTGTAGTCTTCGGAAAGGCGCGGAGTAGATCAGACGGTCGCCGTCGCGCTTAAACTCCGAGCGGGCGTCATGACGGAGCGGATGGCGGAGCTCCTGTCCGAGACGCTTGTTTGAGATCAGTTGAAGCCAGTTCATATCGTTGCTGCTGAGTGTTTTCTCGCAAAGATACTCTTTCTTTGTCTTCTATCCAACGATTTTCGTCTTTTTAATCAAAAAAATAAAGCAATGTGGGGATAATTGCTTAATTTTGCATCTAATATGGTTAAAATCAAAGTAGTCAACACGGGTCATCAACCCTTACCAGCCTACGCTACCACTCAGAGCGCCGGTCTGGACTTGCGTGCCAACATCGAGGCACCGATCACGCTGCATCCTTTGGAGCGTCGCTTAGTGCCTACGGGCCTTCACATCGCCTTGCCTGACGGCTACGAGGCACAGGTGCGTCCGCGCAGCGGTTTGGCTTTGAAGCATGGCATCACGGTGCTCAACACACCGGGCACCGTAGACGCTGACTATCGCGGTGAGATCATGGTGCTGCTCGTCAACTTTTCCAATGAAGATTTCGTGGTGAAGGATGGGGAACGCATCGCCCAGATGGTCATCGCCCAATATGCCAAGGCTACGTTTGAAAGCGTGGAAGTGCTCGATGAAACCGAGCGTGGCGAGGGAGGATATGGACACACCGGAGTAAAATAACGCAAAGAACATGAAGCAACTTCGCATCTTTCTTTTCAGTCTGCTCAGTCTGTTGCTCGTGCCGGGCTTGCTTGCTGCCAAGGACCGCAAGCACCCCACTGCCAAGAAAGCAGCGGCCGGGACGACTGTCGCACTGCCACCGTTGAGCTATAACGACAGCCGTCGGTACGACTTCTTCTTCCTGGAGGCGATTCGCCAGCAGGAGGCAGGGCACTATGATGCAGCCTTTGACTTGCTCAACCATAGCCTTGATATCAATCCCAACGCAGCTGACGCATGGTACTTCAAAGCCATGTATCTCTCCCAGCTCAAGCAAGACACACTGGCGATGAAATGCCTCGAAAAGGCCACAATGCTCAGCCCGGAGAACGATACCTACCAAGAGCGGCTGGCCCAGTTCTACATCGGCACCGGCAACTACGCCCAGGCTATCCAGTCCTACGAGCGCTTCTTTGCCGCCAACCGCGACCGCAGCGATGTGCTGAACATCCTCGTCCAGCTCTATAAGCAACAGCAGAACTATCCGATGATGCTCAACACCATCCGGCGACTTGAGCAGATCGAGGGTCCCAACGACGCGTTCACGCTGGGCAAGATGAGCGTCTACGAGATGATGGGCGACAAGAAAATGGCCTATAAAACACTGAAAGGACTGGCCGACAGCCACCCCAATGATCCCAGTTTCACCGTGATGTTGGGCAACTGGCTCATGCAGAACAAGCGTGGCACAGAGGCTTACAAACTTCTCACCCAAGTGCTGAAAGCCGATCCTGCCAATGTCTATGCCCAAAGTTCCTTGTATGACTATTATCGCGCCACGGGTCAGGATTCGCTGGCTCACCGGATGATGACAGAGGTGCTCTTGGGCAAGAACACACCGGCACAGACGCGCGCCATGTTTCTCAAGCAGGCTGTGCAGGAGTGCGACGCCAAGGGCGACTCGCTCGGCGTGGTGAGACTGCTCGACCGTATGCAGGAGGTGATGCCCCGTGACACCGATGTGGCTGAGATGCGCGTGGCGTACTACACACTCAAAAAGATGCCGGTGGCGATGACCGACAGCGCGCTCGTCTATCTCTTGAAGCTTGCGCCCGACAACGGCAGCGCCCGTTTCCAGCTCATCCAAAACAATTGGTCGAAACAAAACTGGAAAGAGATAGCTGCGCTCAGCGAGCCGGGTATGCTCTATAATCCCGATGAAATGGCGTTTTATTACTTCACGGGACTGGCACGCTACTATCAGAAAGACGACGATGGCGCCTTGGATGCCTTCCAGCGCGGCACTTCGGTCATCAACTCTAAGAGCAATCCCGACATTGTAAGCGACTTCTATGCCATCATGGGAGAGATCTATCACAACAAGGGACAGAATGACAAAGCTTACGCAGCGTTTGACAGTTGCCTGCAATGGAAGCCCGACCAGGTGATGACACTCAACAACTATGCTTACTTCTTGAGCGTTGATGGCAAAGATCTCAAGAAGGCCGAAGAGATGAGTGCCAAGACGATTAAGGCCGAACCGAAGAATTCGACCTATCTCGACACCTATGCCTGGATATTATATAAGGAGGAACGATATACCGAAGCCAAGCTCTATATCGACCAGGCTTTGGCCAATCTCTCTGACTCGGCCATGCGTGCAGACCTGTTGGAGCACGCCGGAGACATCTACTATGCCGCTGGACTGCGTGAGCAGGCGCTGGACTATTGGACGCAGGCCGTGAAGGCGGGTAGCAGCAATGCCGCCGCGCTGAGACAAAAAATCGCCGGTGGAATGGGGGAAAAACAAAATAATAAACGAAAAAACAGAAGATAAAAACGATGAAAAAGACTCATACCATTCTCACGCTCCTTGTCGGCCTGATGGCGTTCACGTCCTGTGGCGCACAAAAGGCGGCTGTCAAGGATACGGTGACCTTGCCCGCAGCCGCCAAGGAGACGTCCAAGGCTGCCAAAGCCGACCATCTCCAGCAACTGGCATTCGTGCAGCGTGTCAGTGACCAAAAGGTCTATGCCCAAAACATTGTCAGCTCTATGTCGTTTACCGCAACGATGGGCGACAAGGAAATCACCGTGCCGGGCTCCCTTCACATGCGCCGCGACAAGGTCATCCGCTTGCAGCTCTTCATCCCGCTTTTGGGCAGTGAGGTGGGACGTCTGGAGTTTACACCCGACTATGTGCTGGTCATCGACCGGATGCACAAAGAATATATCAAGGGCGACTACAATCAGTTGAACTTTCTCCGCGACAATGGCTTGAACTTCTATTCCCTTCAGGCTTTGTTCTGGAATCAGCTTTTCCTTCCGGGCACACAGAAAGTAGGCGAGGGCGACCTGTCGAGATATACGGTGAAAACCGATGAAATAGGCAGTTTAAGACCCATCACATTGTATAACGGCAACATGAGCTTTACTTGGAAAGCTGACACGGCCAGTGCCCGTATCTTGCAGACTGATGTCAACTACAAGAGCGCTGCTCACGGCAATTCTTCGTTGGTGTGGCTCTATTCCGACTTCAAGGCGCTTGGCAACAAGATGTTCCCGGCCACACAGTCTTTCTCTTTCACCACCACGGCAACGAAGAAAGCACAGAAGTGCACCGTCAGACTGGAGCTGGGAAAGCTCAAGACCGACAGCGACTGGGAAGAGCAGTCGACGGTGTCTGACCGCTATAAACAGATGGACGTAAAGGATGTTTTTGGTAAAATACTCAGCATGTAAATGAGACGAATAGTTACCTTAATGATTACGGTGAGCCTCGTGCTCACCCTGAATGCGCAAAACCGACGCAAGACCACTACGGCGCGGAAGACCAGCCGCACCGAGCAGACTTCGCGCCGGAAGACGGTGGCTGTGTCGAGAAACACGAAAGTCACAAACACCAACGGCCGGAGAAATGGACGAAAAAGCGGCCGTTCCAACGCAAGAAACCGCAATGCGACGGTCTATACCAACGCTTCTATCCGCGGACTGCAGAACCAGCGCGCTGCCATACAGAAGAAGATCCGGGAGCAGGAAGCTGCTTTGAAGAAAAACAAAGCCGATGTCGCTGCGCGCCTGCAGCACTTGATGGTCATCAACGGGGAAATCGATCAGCGTCAGCACAACATCGAGGGCATTCAAAAGGACATTCATCATATCGAGGGAAACATCGGTATTCTCAACTCGCAGCTGAAGACCTTGGAGCAACAGCTGCGTGACCGACAGCAGAAATACATTAAGTCGATGCGCTATATGGCGCGCCACCGCTCGGTGCAGGACCGTCTGATGTTTATCTTCTCGGCGAAGAACTTCTATCAGATGTACCGCCGCCTGCGCTTCGTGCGCGAGTATGCTCAGTACCAAAGGGCGCAGGGCGAGGCCGTCCGTGCCAAGCAGGGACAGGTCAACGCCAAGCATCATCAGTTGCAACACGTCAAAGGACAGAAGAACACCTTATTATATAAGGGACAGCAGGAGAAGCTGAAGCTCGAAGGCAACAAGGCTGAACAGCAGCAGGTGGTGGCCAGCTTGCAGCAACAGCAGAAGACGATACAGACCGTCATCGCTGAACAGCATAAGAAAGATGCTGCTCTCAACGCCAAGATCGACCAACTTGTGGAGATAGAGGTGCAGAAGGTGCGTGCGCGTGCTGCCGCTGAGGCGAAGCGCAAAGCCGCTGCCGCCGCTGCTGCCAAACAGCGTGCGGCTCTGTTGGCACAGAAGAAGGCGGCTGCCGAAGCCGCTGCGCGCGAGAATGCGCGCCGCATAGCTGAGGCCCGTCAGCGTGAGGCTCAGCTCAAGGAGCAGGCCCGTCAGGCAGCCTTGGCCGAGGCGGCTGCCCAGCGCGCCCGTGAGGCTGCCGCGGCAAAGGCCCGTCAGGAGGCTGCCGCCAAGGCGTTGGCCAGTGAGCGTGCGGCTCAGCAGGCTGCTGCGCGTGAGCTTGCAGCCCGTGAGGCAGCCGAGCGCGAGGCAGAGGCACGTAAGGCGGCTGCTGAGCAGGCTGCCCGTGAGGCGGAGTCGATGCGCCGTGCTGCTGAGCTGAAACAGCAGGTCGATGCCCGGCGCGCTCAGCAGGAGATCAAGCAGGTGCAACAGCAGAATCAGGAGGCGCAGCAGTTCTCTACCGTCGACCGCATGATGAACAATGGCTTCGAGGCTAACCGTGGACGACTGCCAATGCCGATCACAGGCAACTATCGCATCGTGAGCCACTTCGGACAGTACAATGTCGAAGGACTGAAGGGCGTGACGCTCGACAACAAAGGTATCAACATCATGGGTGGTCCCGGCGCGCAGGCTCGCTGTGTCTACGATGGAGAGGTCAGCGCAGTCATTGGCTATGGCGGCAGCATGGTGGTGATGGTGCGTCACGGAGCCTATATCTCGGTCTACTGCAACCTGAGATCGGTCAGCGTCAGCCGCGGACAGAAGGTGCATACACGTCAGATCCTCGGCACCGTCGGCCCTGATCATATCCTGCAGTTCCAGTTGCGTAAGGAGAGGGCAAAGCTCAATCCTGAGGCCTGGCTCGGCAGATGACATAGTAAACAGAAGGAGCGACTTCTTTTTAAAGACAGAGTAACAGAGTAAACAGATATAATAACAGAATAGGCAGATGCGGTAGTGGAGCATGCTTTACGATGCGTTCGTTACTGCATCTGCCTATTTGTGTTGCTATAGATGCTTTTAGTGCATTGTTGTGAAAACTGACATTTTTCGGCCGTTTTTTCGACGATTTTCAGAAACAACGTGGGTGTTGGTCGAAAAGAAGCCCAAAATAGAGGGTGTTTTATAACTGTTTGTATATTAGTGACTTGTGGACTTTTTCTTTGAAATTACGCTTTTGCACTTATCAAATTAGGCCTTTAACTTCGTCAAAAAGCCTGTTTTTGGCGGTCAAAAAGGTATTTTGATAGAATGAAAACGGTGGTTTGATGAAAAATTCTCTAGAGAATTTCTCGTCAAAGTACCTTTCTCTTAGCATCATCTCAGCGTTTTGACCATAAAAAATCGGTGAAACTGCACTTTCATCCTTCTTTCTTCGTTTTCCACTTCTCTAGATTGCAACTTCTCGCGGACGTGTTTTTGTCGGATAAAATGGTTGTTACTCCATAAGAGCGGGTGATGAAGCTCTCAGCGTATAATGTCCCTGAAAGGGACACACTATGATTGACCCCAGGTCGTCGAGCTTTTGTGATGGCGAAGCCTCACAAAAGTGAGCGACCTGGGGTAGGTCGGTGCTCTGTTTATGTCCTCGAAGAGGACTCACGTGGGTGTATGAAGTAGCTTACATTCTGCCCTTTACGCTACTTCCACGTGAGACCTCTTCGAGGTCATAACACTCTCAACTGTCCAACCCCAAGTCGCTTGCAAGTAAGGATCTACGCTTCGCTTCGACCCTTACTTGCTCGACGACTTGGGGTTATTCAAGGTGTGTCCCTTTCAGGGACATGAGCCATTCAGGCGCTCTCTCCTTCCTAGTTGAAAGTAGCTCTGCACTTTAAAGCTTGGTTATAGGTAATTTTCGTTGTACGTGATGCCATACTCTTCCAGTAGTTGCTTGAGCTCATCCTTGAAACAGACCTTTGCATGATGCGTTTTCTGGTTCTTGATATATTCGATGATCTTATCTTTCTCACGAAGCGAGCAGGTAGCAGCAAAGTATTCACTGCGCCATCCTTCGAACATCGGAAACTCAGGCTGATGCTCCTTCATGAAGTTATTCGTAGAGATTTTCAGCATACGAACGAAATCTGCAACTGCCAGTGTGGAAGGTAGACCCACTAAGAGATGGACGTGATTAGGCATGCCTCCTACTCTATATAGGTGGCTGTTCTTGTTTTTAGTGAACGAGAGAATATAACTGTATAGCTCCCGTTCGTAGTTTTGGTCTATAGCAGGCCTGTGACTTCTTGTACCGATAACGATGTGGTACATCAGTTGTGTGTAGCTCATAGACTTCTCGATTTGTAGATTGTTGGTAAACGATGCGGAGATAATGGACAGCCCCCGCTTTATTCCTCCTCCCACCTCGGCACACTCTCCTCCAGTCCTTCCAGCACTTGCAGGTAGGTCGTGAAGGCATGGTCGATTTCGCTGATTTTGATGAATTCATCGGCACTGTGGGATCGCGACGACTCGCCGGGGCCGAGCTTCAGTGAAGGGAAGGGCATCAGTGCCTGATCACTGAGTGTCGGCGAACCGAAAGGCTGCAGGCCAAGCGACACACAACGCTTGACAAGTGGATGCTCAGGGTCGATGCGCGAAGAATGCAGACGGAAAGAATGGGCATGGACATCGCTTTTGACATGCGAGCGCACGATGTCGTAGACCTCCTCGTTGGTGTAGTATTCGTTGGTGCGCACGTCGAGGAGCATCCGGCATTCGTCCGGGATGACGTTGTGCTGCGTACCCGCATGGACCACCGTGAGCGTCATCTTTGTGGGACCGAGGAAAGGACTCACCTTCTCAAACCGAAAATCCCGAATCCATCGCATGTCGTCGAGTGCCTTATAGATCGCGTTGATGCCCTCATTGCGTGCCGCATGGCCACTCTTGCCGTGGCTGACGACATCGAGCACCATCAGTCCTTTCTCCGCGATGGCGGGTTGCATGCCCGTCGGCTCACCCACGATGGCCACGTCGATATGGGGCAGCAGCGGCAAGACACGGCTGATACCGTCCTTTCCCGACACCTCTTCCTCGGCAGAAGCCAAGTAGACGAGGTTGTAAGGCTGCGTGCGCAGCGTCATATAGCGAAACACCTGCAATAGCGTGGCTAAACCGCCGCCACAGTCATTGCTTCCTAAGCCGTAGAGCAGATCGCCCTCGTGTGTAGGCTTGAAAGGGTCGCGAACCCACGAAATGGCCGGTTTCACCGTGTCGATATGTGCGTTGAGCAGAATTGTAGGCTTGGCACTGTCATAGTCCAGGCATATCGCCCAGACGTTGTTGGCCTCGCGGTGTGTGGCGAGCCCGTAGGTGTTCATCTGATGTTGCATCACGTCTGCGGCCTCTTTCTCGTCGCGGCTGACCGACGGCGTGGCGATGAGGCGGGAGAGCAGCTCCACGGCGTCGTTGATATAGTCTTGGTGTCTCATGTTGCGGAAATAGAAATGGTTATGTAGGCAAAATTAATAAAAACTGCCTAAACATTTCACTTTTTAATAGGAATTCTTTATCTTTGCAACAACAAAAAATACGTAGTACTATGCAGAATAGAAGTCATCTGTCTGTGCTGATACATGAACAGGCAAAGAAGTACGGGTCGCGGGGTGCCCTGACGTTCCGTACGTTTGGAAGCTTGAAATGGAAGACTGTTTCCTGGAAACAGTTCTCTTTGCGTGTCAAGCAAGTGAGCAATGCCATGCTGAACTTGAGCATCAAGCCCCAGGAAAATATTGCTGTGTTCTCGCAAAACTGTGTACAGTATCTCTACACCGACTTTGGCGCGTACGGCATCCGGGCATGCTCTATCCCTATCTATGCCACCAGCTCGGAACAGCAGATTCAGTTTATCATCAACGACGCTCAGGTGCGTTTTCTCTTCGTCGGTGAGCAGGAGCAATACAACAAGGCTCACCGCGTGTTTGCCCTGTGTCCTTCGCTGGAGCGTATCATCATCTACGACGACAGTGTCCGTATCAGTTCGCATGACCCCAACGCCCTTTACTTCGAAGACTTCCTGAAGCTCGGTGAGGATCTGCCCCGCCAGACCGAAGTGGAAGCACTCTACAAGCAGGCCAACGACGATGATCTCTGCAATATTCTCTACACCAGTGGCACCACGGGCGACAGCAAAGGTGTGATGCTCAGCTACGGGCAGTATGCGGCAGCCTTGAAAGCCAACGACGCCTGTGTGCCGGTCACGGAGAACGACCGCGTCATCGATTTCCTGCCCTTTACCCATATCTTTGAGCGCGGATGGGCTTACCTGGCTTTGACCGAGGGTGCACAGCTCATCGTCAACACCTATCCCAAAGAGATTCAGGAAAGCATGCGTGAGACCCATCCGACGTCTATGTCAAGCGTGCCGCGCTTTTGGGAAAAGGTCTATCAGGCCGTCAAGGACAAGATGGACCGCTCGAGCGCATGGCAGCAAAAACTGTTCTATCATGCGCTGAGTGTCGGTAAGAAATATAATGTGGACTATATCTGCAACGGCAAGCGTCCGCCTCTGCCTCTCACTTTGGAATATAAGGTGCTCGACAAGTCGGTGCTCAGCCTCGTACGCAAGGTGATGGGACTGGAACATCCCAATATCTTCCCAACGGCAGGCGCGTACGTGTCGCCCGAAGTGGAAAATTTCATCCATTCCATCGGCATCAACATGATCGTGGGCTACGGTCTGACAGAGAGTCTGGCTACTGTTTCTTGCGACCATATCGGTGAGAAGATCACCATTGGCTCAGTGGGCCGGCCTATTGAGGGCATAGAGGTGAAGATCGGCGAGAACAGCGAGATTCTGCTCAAAGGCCCGACGATTACCAAAGGATACTACCATCGTGACGAGCTCAACAAGCAGGCTTTCGATGAGCAGGGCTTCTTCCATACCGGTGACGCTGGCTATCTGCGCGACGGAGAACTCTTCCTTAAAGAGCGCATCAAGGATCTCTTCAAGACCAGCAATGGCAAATACATCGCCCCGCAGATGGTCGAGTCGCTGCTGCTCGTGGATAAGTTCATCGACCAGGTGGCGGTCATCGCTGATCAGCGTAAGTTCGTCTCAGCACTGATCGTGCCGGAATTCCGCCTGTTGGAGGATTACGCGCGGACACATAACATCAAGTTCGAGCGCCGTGAAGACCTATGTGAGAACAAGGAAATCCACGACATGATGATGGAGCGCATCGAGACGTTGCAGCAAGGCTTGGCCAACTACGAGAAGATCAAGCGCTTCACGCTCTTGCCGCACCATTTCTCGATGGAATCGGGCGAATTGACCAATACGCTGAAAATGCGTCGCCCTGTCATCTACAAGAACTATGCGGCAGTCATCGACAAAATGTATGAGTGTTAGATATAAGCTTGCATTCAGTTATCAACAATAAGTCATATATATAGGAAATAACGTCTTCCCTTGCAGCATTTTACTCCCCTCTCTTTTGGAGAGGGGCTGGGGGGTGAGGCTTTTGATTGTAAATTAAGAACAATGATCACAGCAGATCAATTGAAAGATGTGATGGACCGCACAGAGAAACTCCATCATTATCTCAATATCGACCAAAAGAAAGTGGAGTTTGAAGAAGAGCAGCTTCGCACGCAGGCTCCCGATTTCTGGGATGACCCGAAACGTGCCGAGGCACAGATGAAAAAAGTAAAGGGCATACAGAAATGGCTCGACGGCTATAAGACTGTCAAGCAGCAGGCCGATGAGCTGCAGCTCGCCTTCGACTTCTACAAGGAGGAGATGGTGACCGAACAGGAAGTCGATGACGACTATGCCAAGGTTATCAAGTCTATCGAAGATCTGGAGCTCCGCAACATGCTGCGCCAGGAAGAGGACTCGATGGACGCTGTGATGAAGATCAACTCCGGTGCCGGCGGTACCGAAAGCCAGGACTGGGCCTCGATGCTCATGCGTATGTATATGCGCTGGTGCGATGCTCACGGCTATAAGGTGACGATCACCAACATGCAGGAAGGCGAGGAGGTCGGCATCAAGAGCGTGACGATGACCATCGAGGGCGGCGAGTATGCCTATGGTTTCCTCAAGAGTGAGAATGGCGTGCACCGTCTGGTGCGTGTCTCGCCCTACAACGCTCAGGGTAAGCGCATGACGAGTTTTGCCAGTGTCTTCGTCACTCCACTCGTCGACGACACCATCGAGGTGTATGTCGATCCGGCCCGCGTGAGCTGGGATACGTTCCGTTCCAGTGGCGCCGGCGGTCAGAATGTCAACAAGGTGGAGTCGGGTGTGCGTCTGCGCTACCAGTATGAAGACCCCGACACGGGCGAGAAAGAGGAGATCCTCATTGAGAATACCGAGACCCGCGACCAGCCCAAGAACCGCGCCAAGGCCATGTTGCTGTTGAAGAGTCAGCTCTATGACCGCGCCATGAAGAAGCGCATGGAGGCTCAGGCAAAGATCGAAGCAGGAAAGAAAAAGATAGAGTGGGGAAGTCAGATCAGAAGCTATGTCTTTGACGACCGCCGTGTGAAAGACCACCGCACAGGCTATCAGACCTCTGATGTAGATGGTGTGATGGACGGAAAAATCGACGGATTCATCAAGGCCTACCTGATGGAGTTCCCCGAAGAGGAGCAGGCTCACCTGTAAACAGGGTGGGGTTGCATACTCATATCAATACTTACCTTACCTAAAAAATTAAAAATTATGAGTAACAAGAAGAAAAACAACAGTCACATCCCAGCTGAGGCTGTGAACAATGTGGCTCCGCAAGTCAAAAGAGTCAATCACGAGGCCAAGCAAAAAGACCAGGGCGACAAGATTGTGAAGATCATTTTTGGCGCGCTGATCGTGCTTGCTGTCATCTACATCATCTGGTCCTTCTTCATCGTGCAGTAAACCGTGGGGCTTAAGCTGCGGAAGAAATCAAATCTAATAAAAACACTTTGTGCGATGAGTGGACTGGAGATAGAACGGAAATTCCTCGTGAAGAAAGGTGACGCGTACAAGCGCGCCGCCTTTTCTTCTTCCCATATACAGCAAGGATATATCCCTGCGGAAGGCGCCACGGTGCGTGTCCGTGTGCGTGACGATAAGGCTTACCTCACCATCAAGGGCAAGAGCCGTGACGGCGGGATGACACGCTATGAGTTTGAAAAAGAGATCACGCTCGACGAGGCTGCTCATCTCATGCAGCTCTGCCAGGGCGGCGTCATCGACAAGCACCGCTATCTGGTCAAGAGCGGAAGCCACACTTTCGAGGTGGATGAGTTTCATGGAGCCAACGACGGACTGGTCATGGCAGAGGTGGAGCTCGGCAGTGAGACGGAAAACTTTGTGAAGCCTGACTTCATCGGGCCGGAGGTCACCGGTGATCCTCACTTCTACAATTCCCACATGCTTGCCCACCCTTTCTCCACTTGGAGAGAGTTAGTGCCAGAGGAATACCGATAAGCTGACCAAGTACCACGCCGATGTTGTCGGCAACCCAGTCCATGATGTCGCCGCTGCGCGTGCCGCCTGTGCATGTGGCTTGAACGATTTCTATTAAGCCCCCCATGATCACAGGCAACAAGAGCGTGTAGATCCATGCCTGTCTGTTGAGCGGTCGTGTATGCTGATGCCCGTATTCTGCCCATACGATGGCGCACAGACCTCCGTAAAGGACGAAGTGTGTCCATTTGTCGATCATGCTGATGTCGCTCAAGGGCGTTTCCGGGATGGGAATCAAACAAAGCACCCATATCACCACGACGCTGAGTACTGACAATGGGTACGATTTGAGGATATTGTACATATCTGTTATCTTTTATTGCTTTTTCCTGCAAAATTACAATATTATTTTATAATTTTGCAATCAAATAGAACAGAATTGTATGTTATGGCAGAAGAAAGAGCAAGTTTCGGAAGTAAGATTGGCATGATATTGGCCACAGCCGGTGGTGCTGTCGGCTTGGGAAATGTGTGGCGCTTTCCCTATATGACGGGACAGAATGGTGGCGCTGCCTTCATCCTTATATATATAGGATGTGTGCTGCTGTTGGGCATTCCTTGTATGATATCTGAGTTTATCATCGGTCGTCACGGTGCGTCGAATACCTATCGTGCCTATTCCAAGCTGTCGAACGGTAAGGCCTGGAAGTTTGTGGGCCTGCTCGGCGTGTTCACAGGATTTCTGATCACGGGTTACTATGCCGTGGTGTCGGGCTGGTGCTTGCAATATATCTATGCTTCGATCATGGGAGACCTGCATGGAGATCCGGCTGCCGTGAAGACTTATTTCGACACGTTTGCCACCAGTCCGGTGCGCCCGATCTTTTGGACGGTCGTCATTTTGTGGGTCACCTACTTCATAATCATCCATGGCATTCGCGGTGGCATAGAGAAAGCCTCAAAGTTGCTGATGCCTACGCTCTTCATTTTGCTGCTGGTCATCGTGGTGGCCGCATGTCTGTTGCCGGGTGCCGAGAAGGGTATAGCCTTCCTTTTGAAGCCCGACTTCTCCAAGGTGACGCATCAGACTTTCCTCAATGCGTTGGGACAGAGCTTCTATTCGCTGAGTATCGCCATGGGGTGCATCTGCACCTATGCTTCTTACTACACCCGACAAACCAATCTCGCCAACTCGGCCATTCAGGTGGCATTGGTCGACACCTTAGTGGCTGTCCTTGCAGGACTGGTCATCTTTCCTGCTGCATTCTCGGTGGGCGTGAACCCAGGCAGCGGCCCGTCGCTGGTGTTTATCACCCTGCCCAATGTCTTCAATGAAGCTTTCTCGGGGATGCCTGTCATCGGTTGGATCGTGTCACTGATGTTCTATGCGCTGCTGAGTCTGGCGGCGTTGACCTCACTGATCTCTTTGCTCGAGGTGAGCACGTCGTTCTTCAGTGAAGAGCTGCACCTGTCGCGCAAGACAGGTGCAACGATTGTGGTAGTCGCCACCTCCATCATCGGTGCTTTCTGCTCTTTGTCGTTGGGGGCTGTCAACTGGTTGCATGTGGGCGACAAAACACTGTTTGATGTGTTTGACTTCGTCACCGGGCAGATCTTCCTGCCGATTGGTGGCTTCCTGACCTGCATCTTCCTGGGTTGGTTCATTCCCAAGTCGATTGTCAAGGACGAGTTTACTAACTGGGGCACGTTACGGGGCCGTTTCTTCGGTGTCTTCCTTTTCTTGGTGCGCTTCGTCTGTCCGTTAGCTATCCTGGGCATCTTCCTGCATCAGTTCAATGTGATTTAAACAGCCTCACCCCCTGTCCCCTACAAGCCTCACCCCCTGTCCCCCTACAGCCTCACCCCCTGTCCCCTCTCCCAAGGAGAGGGGCGTAGTATGCTTCAAGAATAAGGTGGGAGGGAAAAAGCAACCGTTTGTGGTTGGCTCGGTTCTGTATGACGGCGTTCGGCGCCGTCCTCCTTCTTCAATTCAACATTCATCATTCTTCATTCAATATTGCTTATGTCTGAACGTGGTAGCTTTGGAACAAAGATAGGCGTCATCCTTGCCACAGCAGGATCTGCCGTAGGACTGGGAAACATCTGGCGCTTCCCTTATCTGACAGGACAGGATGGCGGTGCCGCCTTCTTGCTTGTCTATCTGGTGAGTATACTTATTCTCGGCATCCCCGGAATGGTCGCCGAGTTTATCGTGGGGCGGCATGGTGCGTCCAACGCAGCCCGCGCTTACTATCAGTTGGGCGGACGGTGGTGGTCGCTGATCGGCTATATGGGAGCTGTAACGTCCATGATCATCTTAGGTTTCTATGCCGTGGTGGCAGGATGGTGCTTGCAATATCTTGTCGTCTCAGTGCTGGGTGGCATTCATGGTGATCCCGCTTATGTGGCAGCATATTTCAAGAGTTTCTCTTCCGATCCCGTGATGCCATTGCTGTGGACCGTCGCTTTCATCGTGCTGACACATTTGGTTGTCATCCGCGGCGTAAGGAAGGGCATCGAGAAGTTCAGCAATATGCTCATGCCCACCTTATTTATATTGTTGCTCGTCATCGTGGTTGCCTCCTGTCTGCTGCCCGGTGCCGGCAAGGGCATCGTTTTCTTGTTCAAGCCCGACTTCAGTAAGATCAATAGCAATGTACTCCTTGACGCCTTGGGACAGAGCTTTTTCTCGTTGTCGCTCGGTACGGCTTGTCTGTGTACCTACGCCTCTTATTTCAGCCGACAAACCAATCTGTCGAAGTCAGCCTTGCAGATTGCAGGTATAGACACGCTTATCGCTGTGTTGGCCGGACTGATGATCTTCCCCGCTGCATTCTCGGTAGGTGTGCGTCCCGACAGTGGTCCCTCGCTCATCTTCATCACGTTGCCCAATGTCTTCCAGCAAGCATTTACTCCTGTGCTGGGCTACATCATCAGCGTGCTGTTCTATGCCCTTCTGGCTTTGGCGGCTCTGACCTCAACGATCTCTATGCACGAGATCGGTACGGCAATGTTCTATGAGGAGTTGCATATCTCGCGCAAGAAAGGAGCTGTCATGGAGACGCTGTTGTGTGTGATCATCGGTGTGCTCAGTTCTCTGTCGTGTGGCGCGGCAGACATCAGTCTTTTCGGGAAGACCTTCTTGGAGTGTTGTGACTATCTGACCTCCAACATCCTCTTGCCGCTCGGCTCTTTCTTCACTTGTATTCTCATTGGTTGGGTGGTGCCGAAGCGCGTTGTCAATGACGAGTTTACCAACTGGGGCACGTTGCGGGCACGTTTCTATTCTGTTTGGCTCTTCACCATCCGCTTTGTTTCGCCCGTATGCATCCTCGCCGTGTTCCTGCATCAGTTGGGAATATTGTAAGGTTTGTAAGTGACAAATATACTATAAGATAAGAGGGAAAAGCAGTGCTTCTCCCTCTTTTTTCATGTAATAGTATTGGTAGACGGGCAGTATTCTCCTTTTGTACCGTTATTTAGATATTGTAGGATTTGAAACGTAAGCAAAAGAATATGATACAATAGAAAAAGTGAAATATGATGAGCAGGAAGTGCCGGTTGGCAGTAACTCCAATCTCAACATCACGCTCAAGGAGCACGGACGCAGCCTCAATGAGGTGGTCGTCATCGGCTATGGTACGCAGCGTCGTGAGGCCGTGACGGGTTCGGTCGCCAATGTGGGCGGTGAGGACTTGAACAAGATTGTTGCCCAGGATGCTGCCAAAGCATTGCAGGGACGTGTGGCCGGTGTGCTGATGACACAGACATCGTCGCAGCCGGGTGCCGAGATGCAGATTCGTATCCGTGGTCAGCGCTCGCTCAATGCCAGCAACGACCCGTTGATCGTTTTGGACGGTATTCCTTTTATGGGTAATCTCTCAGACATCAATCCGGCAGACATCAAGAGCATGGACATCCTCAAGGATGCTTCCGCTACGGCCATCTACGGTTCGCGTGGTGCCAACGGCGTGATCATGATCACCACCGTCAAGGGAGCTATGGGTACTCCGGCAAAGGTCAGCTACAACGCCTACGCCGGTTTCTCCAAGCTCTTCCATAAGTATCCGATGATGAGCGGACCGCAGTTTGCCAAGCTCCGCAAATATGCCGGAAAGTTTGAGAACACTGTCGACGAGTCGGATGACGTCAATACCGACTGGCAGGATCTCTTCTTCAAGACGGGATTCCTTACCAGCCATGATGTCGGCGTGTCGGGAGGTACCAACGGTGGCAGCTATAGCTTCGGCGCAGGTTACTATCACAACGACGGTGTGGTGCCTACCCAAGGCTTTGACCGTTACTCTGTGCGTGCCAATTTCGACCAGCGTGTGGGTGACTATTTCCGTTTCGGACTGACCACCAACAACAGTTATCGTGAGGTGACCGGCACACAGGTGGGACTGTACAACGTGCTGACGATGAGCCCGCTGGCGTCGCCTTACGATGCAGACGGCAAGCTCAAACGTACCATCAACATGCCGCAGGACAACCAATGGGTGCTCACGCGCAGTGTGGCCGAGGACTTGAAGGACAGTTGGCTCAATGAGAACAAAGGCTTTGGATCCTATAACACGCTCTTCGCAGAGGTGAAGTGCCCGTGGATAGAAGGTCTTTCTTACCGTATCAATATCGGCTTGAACTATCGCTCGTCCAAGCAGGGCGCCTTTACCGGTACGGGTGTGGGTAGTGCTACAGCCACGACACCTAACTCAGCCTCCGTGCAGCAAGACATTACAAAGAACTGGGCGGTGGAGAATATCGTCACCTATGACCGTATCTTTGCCGAGAAGCATCATATCAACTTCACCGGACTCTATTCTGCTGAGAAGACGCGCTTCGAGCGTACCTTCATGTCCGGTCAGGCTATTCCGGCTGAATACTTCCAATATTATAATATAGGTGCAGCCACACAGAACCTTGCTGTCAACCCGGCTAACCAAGGCTACTGGCAGAGTGGACTCGTGTCCTGGATGGGTCGTGTGATGTATGACTATGACAACCGCTACATGCTTAGCGTTGCCTTCCGTGCTGATGCTTCCTCGCGTTTGGCTAAAGGCCATCAATGGCACACTTATCCGGCTGTGTCTCTCGGTTGGAATGTCGCCAAGGAGAGCTTCATGAAAGGTGTCACCTGGCTGGACAACCTCAAGCTGCGTGCCGGTTATGGCGAGACTTCTAACCAGAGCATCTCTCCTTACTCCACTCTTGGTGCCCTGAGCTCCCGTACTTATAACTTCGGAGACCAGTTTACACGTGGCTATTATGTCTCAACACTGCCCAACAGCGAACTGAGTTGGGAGTATTCCTCCACGTGGAATGTCGGTGTTGACTGGTCGGTGCTCGGTGGAAGACTGTATGGTACGGTGGAGTATTACTTGCAGAACACACATGATTTGCTGTTAGGTGTGGCCCTGCCGTCCACTTCCGGTGTGAACAGCTATACTGCCAACATCGGTAAGACACGCAACACAGGTATGGAGTTTACCATTAATGGTACAATCCTTCAGGACCATCACGGATGGACATGGGACGCTGGCGTGAACTTCTATTTCAACAAGAACAAACTCGTCGCTTTGGCTTCCGGTGCCCAGCAGGACGTGGCCAACAGATGGTTTGTCGGTCATCCGATTGATGTCATCTATGATTACAAGAAGATAGGACTTTGGCAGAAAGACGACAAGTATATGGATATCCTTGAACCGGGTGGCAATCCTGGTATGATCAAAGTGGAATATACGGGTGAGTACAACGAGGATGGCTCGCCAAAGCGACAGATCAACTCTGATGACCGTCAGGTGATGGACATGCAGCCAGATTTGATGGGTGGCTTCAACACCAGTGTGGGTTATAAGCATTTCGACCTGAGTGTCATCGGTTCATTCCAGATCGGTGGTAAGCTCATCAGCGCGCTCCACTCTGCCAATGGTTATCTGAACATGCTCTCCGGCCGCCGCAACAATATCGACGTAGACTACTGGACGGAGGACAACACCAATGCCAAGTATCCGAAACCGGGCGGCATCACCACGAGCGATAACCCGAAGTATGGCACTACACTCGGTTATTTCGATGCAGGCTACTTGAAGATCCGTTCCATCACCTTGGGCTATGACTTCGGTGCTTTGACCGCTGTGAAGAAGTTGGGCATCAGCAAGTTGCGTGCTTACGTGTCTGTTCAGAATCCGTATGTCTTCTTCTCACCGTTTAAGAATGAGTGTGGTCTCGATCCCGAAACCAATACCTTGAGTAACAATGGAGGCACAATGGCTGTTACGATGGAGGGTTACACTGGTGCGCATGTCATGCCGGTGGTGGGCTACAATACGCCTTCAACACGTAACTTCCTCTTTGGTCTTAACTTGTCCTTCTAAATCTGCTATCATCATGAAAAAGAATCTTTTAATCAATATAGGAATTCTATCCTTGGGGCTCTTCTCGCTGGCTTCCTGCAACGATGTGCTCGATGAACAGCCCCGCTCCATCTACGACCCGTCGTTCTTTAAGACACAGTCCGGTGTCGAGGGTGGTATCACTGCGCTGTACGCCCATTTGCGCGACACGTATGGCAATGCTTACTATTATAATATCTGTGAGACGGGTACCGACGAGTACACTTGGGCGCAGTCGGCAGACGGTAACTTCAAGGATGCCGACCTCTCCGGCGTAGGATCGCTCAATGCTTCCACCAGCCGTTCCGATGCTTTGTGGGGCAATGCCTTCACATATATCAACACAGCAAGCGGCACCATTGAGAATGGCGAGGCGGCCGGAATCAGCGAGAGCCTGCTTTCCGAGGCTCGCTTCTTCCGTGCTTTTGACTATTTCAGACTGGTGCAGACCTTCGGCGGTGTGCCGCTTGACTTGGGTGCCGGAGAGCTGAAGTTCAACTCCAACGCTACGCGCGTATCGAAGCGCAACACGGTGCCGGAGGTATATACGAAGGCCATCTTCCCCGATCTGACCAAAGCCATAGCGTCTCTGCCCGAGCAGCCACGTGTCAGCGGCGGCGTGACGAAAGACGTAGCACGCCTGGTTCTGGCGCAGGCCTACCTGACTTATGGCTGGTGGCTGGAGAATCCTAATGGCATTCCTACCTATCCCGAGTGTGAGCGAAAGGATCCTGATGGGCTCTCAGCACAGCAGTACTTCCAAAAGGCTTATGACCTGGCGGTGGAAGGAATCAACAATCCTGGTCCGTACAAGCTGATGGATACCTACTATGATGTCAACCTCGCACAGAACGACCGCAATGCTGAGTGTATGCTCTGGGCTGACCATACCGAGAAGAGCGAGGAGTACAACGGTGGATCGCTGACCTATGGCAGTGGTGGCGCACCTGATAACTTTGCTTCATGGATGGTCTGCTGGAACTATCCCAACATGCTTGCTAAGACAACAGACGGTAAGGTGTTCAATCCAGTACGCCGTGAGTGTGTGCAGGCACTGGGTCGTCCCTGGACACGTATGGCACCTCCACAGGAAGTCTTCACCCATATCTTTGCCAATAAGACACAGGACTCACGCTACGACGGTACCTTCACCACTTGCTTCCGTGCCAATTGGAACAAGGACTCGCAGTATAAGGGTGAAGAAGCGCTCAATGCCAATGACATGAAGATCAAGCCAGGAGATGCTGTGCTGACCTTCCTCAATGACAACAACAGCAGCATTGACTATTCCAAGAATGCCGATGGTGTCGGTGGCGGAACACTGCCCGGACGCTCTGACTATGTGGTCGATCCTGCCGGCATCAGCCGATTTATGTATCCGATCCTTTGGAAGATTGGACCGTATCGTACCGACAACGGCAACGGACTGGGACAGCCTAACGCTGGTAGCACACGTCCGTTTGTGGCTCTAAAGTTCTCGGAATTCTATTTCGTCGCTGCTGAGGCTGCCGTGAAGTTAGGTAAGAACGACGATGCCAGAAAGATGATCAATGTCATTCGTGCACGAGCCGGTAAGTGGCGCTACAGTAATGCTGAGAATAAAGTGAAGGTCGCCGACTACAGCAAAGAAATGGTGGCTGCCACTCCGAAAACGATTACCATTGATTTCCTGCTTGACGAGTTGGGACGTGAATACTTTGGTGAGGGACACCGCTGGTTTGATCTTGTGCGCACACAGAAGTGGGCTGAGCGTGCCGGAACATATACCATCGCAGGTGCCGGCAACAACGACCATACTGGTAAAGTCTATACACGTACCATTCCGAAGGAATATTATCTGCGCCCAATACCTCAGGGACAGCTCGATGCTTTGGATATGACAACGGAGGAAAAGCAGGCTTATCAGAACCCGGCTTATCGTCAGTGAGATGATCAAAAGTCAGATTATACTCACTGTCCACACCTATTATATATATAGGGCTACTTGTGCTTAGTATAGAGAGGGTCGGTCTTGAGATGACGAGACGCTTGACCGACAGGTGGAGGTCTGTGAGATATAACTGATACCTAATTAATAGATAGGGAGAATCTTCGGGTTCCCCCTATTGTTTTTTTGCCTGCTGCCGGTCTGACAGCTCTTTTCGCATGTGTTGTTTGCTCTGCTTTTCCGATTGTTCATGGTTTTTGTATACAGTATCACGTCTATCATAATAGCTTGGATGAACAATAAAGAGGGGAACAGCTCGTTTTTTCAACAATGAAATGTAAGTTTTGGAAGAAATAAAACGAATGAAGATGAAGAAGATGTTATTGATGCTGCTGGTGGCGTTTGCCACACAGTTTGCATGTGCCCAACAGGCTCAGAAAGTCTTTGATGCCTTTCGCAGTGAGAAGAAGGCGGAGTATACCAGCGTTCCCGGCGTGTTGATGGCACTGGCAGGTAACAAGGTAAAGGATAACAACGTGGCAGCCGTATTGAAAGAAGTCAAGTCGGCACGTGTCCTTCGCTTGGGCAATTGCAAGAAGCGCACACGCAAGAAGTTTGCAGAACAAGTGGCTGCCTTGAGTAAAGAAGGCTATGAAGAATACGCGCGCACCAAGGAGGGTGACAGCGATGTGCTGGTGATGATCAAGAAAGACGATGAGCTGATACATGAAATCATTACCTGCGTGTATAGCGACAGCAATTGTGTGGGCGTGTTGGTCAAGGGAGACATCAACCCTGAAGATCTGGGCGCTATCGTGGATATGATGGGCGACTGATCCCGCCGATGTTGCCGCTTGTGGACGACGTATGTGCCTCGTTTGCTTATTTTCACGTTTTTGTCGTTAAACACTTGCTGGCCGGGTGCGTCAAAGTAAGCAAGAAGCAACAAAGAGAATTGTGATTTGCTCTGCTTTGAAACATAAAACGTATGAATATGAAACAGATGATGTTGATGCTTGTGGCGCTGTTCTCTATGACAGTGGCCATGGCACAGAATGCAAATGGCCGCCAGCCCCACAAGATGGATGCGGCCACAGTGACAACCATGATGACGCAGAGACTCGGATTGAATGCTGACCAGCAGAAGAAGGTGGAGGCGTTGAACAAGAAGTACGAAAGTGTTTTGCGTCCAGGAATGGGCGGTCCGCGTCTTGGAAAAGGCGGAGCTCGTCCTCAGATGGGGCAAGGATCTGTCCAAGACAAGAATGCCGGTCAGCGTCCGGAACTCACGGATGAGCAGAAAGCAGAACTGAAAAAGCGCTTCGAACAGCGTGCGGCTTATGAAAAGGAGCTGAAAGACATCCTGTCAGAAGACCAGTATAAGACTTACCAACAGATGCGTCCGCACCATGGTATGCGGGGCCATCATCATGGAGAAGCCGGTGCGCAGCAACAGGGCACGGACAATCAACAAAAACAATGCAATGACAATCAACAACATTGCAACGCTGATCAGCAGCACTGTGACAGTCATGTACAGCAGAAGGATGGTACGCATTGCCAGCAAACAAAGAGTAGCTGCTGTCAGTCAAGTGGCAAAGTTACGGATAAGACTACAGAGAAGAAGGACAAATAACTTTCTTGAAAGAAACTTTTTGCTTGGTGAGAATAAGCAATTATCTTATTCAAATCAAGCTAACTTTAAGAAGGCGGGGCATATTGCTCCGCCTTCTTTCGTAACTAAAAAACAGCTTGATGAAGGTATGTATGTGGCGTTTTTATACAATTTCTGTTTCGTTTTGGGGTAAGAAATGAAACTTTGAGATAGAATGAAATACACTAAAAACACTTTTATGTTAAATAGTGCTAACAGAAGAAACAACTTTAGAGGTTTTATTCTAATTTTGTTTCGGTTTGAAGATGTAGCGGTTTCGTAAACGTAAGTAAACGAAAGATTGCGCATCAACAACCAAGAATATCAACCTAAAAGGTCTTTTGACATGAACGAGAACAATCTATATGATGTCGTCATCATTGGCGGAGGAATCACAGGAGCAGGTACTGCAAGAGATTGTGCCATGCGTGGTTTGAAGGTGCTATTGGTGGAGAAACGCGATTTCACCAATGGAGCCACAGGCCGCAACCATGGACTTCTGCATAGTGGTGCCCGTTATGCTGTCACCGATCAGGAGTCTGCCAAGGAGTGCATACAGGAGAATCAGATACTCCGTCGCATTGCACGGCACTGCGTGGAAGAGACTGACGGTCTCTTTATCACCTTGCCTGAGGATGACCTGGCGTATCAGCAGAAGTTTGTAGAAGCTTGTCAGAAGGCAGGAATTCGCGCGGATGTGCTCTCTCCGGAAGAAGCGCGCCGGTTGGAGCCTGCCGTGAATCCGGCGTTGAAAGGCGCTGTTCGTGTGCCCGACGCCTCTATCGATCCCTTCCGTCTGACCACTGCCAACATCTTGGACGCCAAGCGTCATGGTGCGGAAGTGATGACTTATGAAGAGGTCATAGGCTTCATCATAGAGAACGGAGTGATGAAAGGCGTGCATCTGCGCAATAATCATACGGGTGAGAAAACGGATATTCATTGCAAACTGGTCATCAATGCAGCCGGCATCTGGGGGCATCTCGTGGCACAGCTCGCTGATATCAAGATTAATATGTTCCCTGCCAAAGGCACGCTGCTGATCTTCGGACATCGTGTCAACCACATGGTGATCAACCGTTGCCGCAAGCCTGCCAATGGCGATATATTGGTTCCGGACGATGCGGTCTGCGTGATCGGTACGACCAGTGACCGTGTGCCTTTCGATCAGATCGATGATATGAGGGCTACACCGGAAGAAGTGGACCTGCTCATCAGGGAAGGTATGCAGTTGGCACCAAGTCTTTCGACCTCACGTATCCTGCGTGCTTATGCCGGCGTGAGACCGTTGGTGGCCTCTGATGACGATCCTTCGGGACGCAGCATCAGCCGTGGCATCATCGTTCTCGACCACGAGCAGCGTGATGGACTCAAGGGCTTCATCACTGTCACAGGCGGAAAGATGATGACCTATCGTCTGATGGCTGAGCAAGCCACCAATTTGGCCTGCAAAAAATTAGGTATAGACAAGCCATGCGAGACTGCTACCACACCATTGCCAGGCTCAGAGGAGAGTGCCGGACAAATCAAAGGTGAGCTTCAGGCAGACTTCCGCAATCTCACAGCGTCCACAAGCCGGATGGCGGAGATTGGGCGTCATGGCACCTTCACGAAGGAGATTCCTTACAACGAAATAGAAGATCACGCACTCGTCTGTGAGTGCGAAGAGGTGAGTGTCGGCGAGGTGAAGTTCGCCATCGACAGGCTTCATGTTCATGGTCTTACCAATCTTCGTCGCCGTACCCGGATTGGTATGGGCACCTGCCAAGGCGAGCTTTGTGCCTGCCGCGCGTCGAGCGTGCTGTGCCAGCTCGGTCATAGCGAAGCCAAGAAAGGCCTTGAGGATCTGAGCGTCTTTGTTCAGGAGCGCTGGAAAGGTGACAGACCGATCGCCTGGGGCGACGCTTTAAAAGAGAATCAGCTGACGCTGAAGATCTATCAGGAACTGTTTGGAATGAACTAAAACCTAATTCTTGTAGATTATGAAATTCGATACTATTATAATAGGTGGTGGCCTGAGTGGCATGACCTGCGCCATCGCACAGGCTCAGAAAGGCAAGCGCGTGGCTGTCATTGCGGCAGGACAGAGCAATCTACACTTCCATTCCGGCTCTTTCGATCTGTTGGGTTACCATCAGGGCCAGCCGGTCAGTGATCCTGTGGCCGCTATCGCCGCACTTCCCGAAAGCCATCCTTATCATCGTCTCGGCAATGTGGAGCAGTTGGCAATGCAAGCACGTCAGTTACTTGCCGAGGCCGGTGTGCGTACGCAGGGCGACGCTCATCACAATCATTTCCGTCTCTCACCAATAGGAAAGTTGGTTCCTGCATGGTTGACGATGGAGGATATGTTCACTGTTGACAGTGCTGAGGAACTGAAAGGAAAGAAGATTGGACTGGTCAATATCGTAGGTTTTCTCGATTTCGCCGTGCCTTATCTTGTTGATGCCTTGCGTGATATGGGCGCTGACGTGACGGCTCGCTCGTTTACGACACCGTTGTTGGAGAATGCACGCCGCAGTCCTTCGGAGATGAGAGCGACGAACATTGCCAAATATCTCGATGACGACAGCCATGTGAAGGAGGTTGCCGACCGGCTGAACTCCATCACTCCCCGCGACTGCGACCTGTTGCTCTTGCCTGCTATTCTCGGTATTGCCAACGACCGCGCGGTGAAGGTGCTGAAAGAAAACGTGAAGACACCGCTTCGCTTTGTGGCTACGATACCTCCCTCGGTGCCCGGCACACGTGTTCAGAGTCTGTTGCGCCGCCGCTTCCAGCAGTTGGGTGGCACACTGCTTCCCAACGACACGGCCAAGGGAGGAGGCTTTGAGAACAACCACCTGAAGTATATCTGTACCGAGCATCTTGCCGACACACGTCTGGAAGCCAATGAGTTTGTACTGGCTACGGGCTCATTCCTTGGAGGCGGCCTATCCTCTGATTACTACAGCGTACACGAGTCTGTCTTTGGCTTGGACGTGGAATTGAACGGAGCTGCCAGCCATGTAGACTGGACAACAGACAAGCTCTTTGACAAGCAACCCTATGAGAGCTTCGGTGTGAAAGCCGATGATCAGTTCCGAGTCAGCAAAGACGGTACGACGATAGACAACCTCTATGCCATTGGTTCCGTCCTCAGCGGCAATGATCCCCAGCACGAGGCTGATGCCACCGGCGTGGATCTGCTGACAGCCCTGGCTGTTTTGTGATTGCAACACTTTCCCTTTAAACGCTATCTATTATGTCTGAAAAGATTCAACTCCATAATCTCAGTGCCCACGACTTTGAGCAGTGCCTGAAGTGCAGCATCTGCACGGTCTACTGCCCGGTCTCTGCCGTGGAGCCCAATTACCCGGGACCCAAGCATGCCGGACCGGATCTGATGCGCTACCGCATGAAGGATCCCGATTTCTTCAACGAGACCCTGAAGCTCTGTCTCAACTGTAAGCGTTGTGAAGTAGCCTGCCCGCATGGCGTCAAAGTCGGCGACATCATCCAGGAAGCCCGTATTCAGTACAGTCAGCATAGTCCGAGTCTGCGTGACCGCATGTTGGCAAATACCGATTTCGTCGGCTCGATGGCTACCCTCGTAGCGCCTCTGACCAATTTCTTCTTGGGCTTGTCTCCCGCAAAAACGGTGTTGGACAAGGTGATGAAGATCGATCATCATCGTCAGTTCCCGGCTTACAGTGGTACAAAGTTCGAGACTTGGTTCCATCGTCATGCTGAGGCTGAGCAGCAGAACTACAAGCATTTTGTCGGCTATTTCCATGGTTGCTATGTCAACTACAACTATCCTAAGTTGGGTCAGGACTTTGTCAAGATCATGAATGCCTGCGGTTATGGCATCCATCTCTTGGAGAAAGAGAAGTGCTGTGGTGTGGCGCTGATTGCCAACGGACTCTCCGGTCAGGCCAAGCGTCAGGGCGAGAATAATATTCAGGCCATGCGCCGCTCACTCTCAGAGGGCAATGAAGCCGTGCTGACGACGAGTTCCACATGTACGTTTACCATGCGCGACGAGTATCCCGACTTGCTTAAGGTCGACAATCAAGGTGTTCGCGACAGTCTGATGCTGGCTACTCGTTTCCTCTGTCAGAAGATCGATGAGGGTAAGATCAAGCTGGTCTTCCGCAAAGACTATCATAAGAAGGTGGCTTATCACACCGCCTGCCATATGGAGCGGATGGGCTGGACGCTCTACAGCACCCAGTTGCTGAAGATGATCTCAGGCTTAGACTTCATGATGCTCGACAGCCACTGTTGCGGTATTGCCGGTACCTATGGCTTCAAGAAAGAGAATTACGAACGCTCACAAAAGATCGGTGCACCGCTCTTCCAGCAGATCAAGGAAGTCAATCCCGACTATGTCTCCACCGACTGCGAGACCTGTAAGTGGCAGATCGAGATGTCGACAGGCTATCCTGTCATGAATCCTATCTCCATAATCGCCGATGCGCTTGATGTGGAAGCGACAAAAGCATTGAATCAGAATCGCTAAGGCTATACGCCAAATCCTATTGGAAACAACTAAAAACAAGTTATACAATCTCTTAAACCAATAACACTATGAGCGAAAAAAAGTACATCCTGGCTCTTGACTAGGGCACGACGAGCTCGAGAGCTATCGTCTTCGACCACAATGGACAAATCTGTTCAGTAGCACAGAAAGAGTTCACACAGTACTTCCCCAAGCCGGGATGGGTGGAGCATGACGCCAACGAGATATGGTCCAGCGAGGCCAGCGTGATCGCCGAGGCTATCACTCAGATTGACATCAACGGCTTGGATATCGCCGCCATCGGCATTACCAACCAGCGTGAGACCACCATCGTGTGGGATATAGACACCGAAGAGCCAATCTACCATGCTATCGTATGGCAGGATCGTCGTACCGCAGAGTACTGCGACAAGTTGAAGGCTCAGGGCCTCGTTGACAAAGTTCGTGAGAAGACCGGACTGATCATCGACGCTTACTTCAGTGGCACAAAGATCAAATGGATCCTTGATAACGTGCCCGGCGCCCGCAAACGTGCAGAAATGGGAAAACTGCGCTTTGGTAATGTTGATTCTTGGCTGATCTGGCGTCTGACCCGTGGTACGGCTCATGTCACCGATGTCACCAACGCATCGCGTACCATGCTTTTCAACATCAACACGCTGCAGTGGGATGATGATCTGCTGAAACTCCTCGACATTCCTCGTTCTATGATGCCGGAGGTAAAGAGCTGTTCAGAGGTCATGGCACACACCAAGACCACAATCTTTGCCCACGAGGTACCTATCGCCGGTGTTGCCGGTGACCAGCAGGCAGCCCTCTTCGGTCAGATGTGTATCGAGCCGGGTTCTATCAAGAACACTTACGGCACCGGTTGCTTCGTCATGCTGAATGTCGGCGAGAAGCCTGTGCTTTCTAAGAACAACCTGCTTACCACGGTAGCGTGGAAGATTGGCGATAAGGTCAACTACGCTCTTGAAGGTTCTATCTACGTAGGTGGTAGCGTTGTGCAGTGGATACGTGATGGTCTCGGCTTTATCAAGAGCAGTAGCGAAATTGAGGAACTGGCCTCTACAGTACCGGACAGTGGTGGCGTCTACTTTGTGCCGGCCCTTACAGGTCTTGCCGCTCCTTACTGGGATCCGTACGCTCGTGGCCTGATCTGTGGAATTACTCGTGGTACCACCCGCGCTCATATCGCCCGCGCAGCCCTCGACGGCATTGCTTTCCAGACCTACGACATCGCTCAGGCTATGGCCAAGGACATGAATGCGCCTTTGACAGAGTTGAAGGTTGACGGTGGTGCTTCCCGTAACAATCTGCTGATGCAGTTCCAGGCCAACTTGTTGGGCATTAACGTCGTACGTCCGAAGATCACAGAGACAACGGCTCTTGGTGCTGCTTATCTTGCCGGTCTGGCAGTAGGCTTCTGGGAGAGTATCGATGAGCTGCGTCAGCAGTGGCAGGTGGAGCGCACCTTTGAACCCGTCAAAGACAGCCCGGAGATCGAAGAGGCTAAGAAGGGTTGGGCTGACGCTATCCAAAGAACACTGACCGAAAAGTAATTGGTCACTTGACATCCATTGAGTGAGGGGAAAGGGCATTACCTGGCATGGGCATCGTATTCTCCCCTTCACTTGATGCGGAAAGCAACTAACAATCTTAACGAACAAAACCAACTAAAAACTTATTTATGGATTATTCAATGACAACACAGTTCCTTATGGAGCTGATCGGTACGATGGTACTGGTAATTTTCGGAGACGGCGTTTGCTGTGCCGTAAGTTTAAACAAGAGTAAGGCTCAAGGCGCAGGCTGGATCGTGATCACCATTGGCTGGGGTCTTGCAGTGTGCATGGGTGTGTTGATCGCCGGTCCTTATACGGGAGCTCATCTCAATCCTGCCGTGTCTGTCGGACTCGCTGTTGCCGGTAAGTTCCCATGGGCGTCTGTTCCTGCCTATGTGGCTGGTCAGATGATCGGAGGCGTGATTGGTGGTATCATCGTATGGTTGTTCTACAAAGATCACTTCGATGCTACATCCGACAAAGACACCAAGCTGGGTGTGTTCTGTACGGCTCCTGCTATCCGCAACTATCCACTGAACTTCCTCTCTGAGTTCATTGCCACAGCATTGCTGGTCTTCTTGATCGTAGCTTTCGGCACAAAGGGCAACTGCTATTGCCCCGAGTCACATACCTTCGGCCTGTCTGCATTGGGTCCCGTGCCTATCACCTACGTCATCGTAGCGCTGGGTATGTCATTAGGCGGCACCACAGGATACGCTATGAACCCTGCCCGTGACCTTGCTCCGCGTATTGCTTACGCTATCTGTCCGATTAAGGACAAGAGAGATCCCGACTGGGCTTACTCTTGGGTACCTGTTCTTGGTCCTATCGCTGGTGGTGCAGTAGCAGGTTTGGCAGGCATTTGGTTGATGTCGCTCTAATCTGTACTGATCATTACTAAAAGGGCAGTGGAACCTATGATTTGGCTCCACTGCCTGTACAAACACCTTTTCATCCACTTTTAACCTAAGCATCATGAAAAAGATTTTCAAATCATTGTTCTTCTCGTTACTCGCACTTGTTCCAATGGGTATGCAGGCTCAGAAGTTGCATTACAACGCAGGCTTGGAGACCACACACCTCTGGCGTGGTCTGGAAGTCAGCAAGGGCTTGACATTCAACAACGAATTCAGTCTGTCGGACAACAACAACCACTTCAAGATTGGATTGTGGGGCGGTATGCAGATCAATGGCGACTACAAGGAGTTTGACTACTATGTCAACTATAACAACAGTGGTTTCAACCTTGCTGTATGGGATATCTACAACTTCTCAGACGGTCTTGCTCCCGAAGGCTCAGACTGGTATAAGATCGGAAACTACAATTGCCGCACCACCGGTCACTTCATTGACGCTGCTGTCAGCTATGATTTCGCTGTGAAAGCAGGTTTCCCGTTGACGCTTTACTGGTCTACGATAGTTGCCGGTCGTGATCGTGGTACTGCCAACAAGCAGAATATCTACTCTTCTTGGGTTCAGGCTTCGTATAAGTTCTACGAGGATGAGCAGTTCCGTGTAGACGGTAGCGTGGCCGGAGCATTTGCTCTGAACAACTATGATGAGAACGCCAATGACCATTTCTACGGCAAGAGCAGCGGCATCAACGACGTCCGTGTCGGTTGCACCTATAAGCTCAAGGTAGGCAAGCATCCTATGCCGGTCACTGCACAGGGCATTTGGAATCCAGAGGCCAACAAGGGCTACTTTCGTGTAGGCATCACTTTGCTGGACTTATAAGCGGACAATAATATTCTCGTAACTACTGTATTTCATAATCTCGCTTAATTTCTTTTGTAGTTAATTTGGGGGCCGGTCAGCGTGACCGCGTCCCCTTTTTTCGTTTCACTGTTTGTATAGACCCTTCCTTCTTCTTTGTACGCTGTGTTAATTTATTGTTAAACCTATTTACAGTAAAATGAGGATAAGGAAAAAGTCGTATATTTGTAAGACAATCGTCGAAAAAGTTTGCCAGTCTAGAAAATAATGACTATTTTTGCAATAATAGGTTCTCCTTTAAAGGAGTAATGGATAAAACTATTTATTATGAAGCATCTGTATATCATAGCAGGCTGTAATGGAGCTGGCAAGACGACGGCATCCATGAGCATTTTACCAAAGAGCGGAGTCTTTTGGTAAAAGAGTTTGTTAATGCAGATGAAATAGCAAAAGGACTTTCTCCATTCAATCCAGAAGGAGTGGCTATTGAGGCTGGCCGGCTAATGTTGGAAAGAATTAGATATCTTCTTAGTAAAGGTGAATCTTTTTCAATAGAAACGACATTGGCAACACGATCTTATGTAAATCTTGTTAGGAAAGCATCAAAATTGGGATATATGGTTCACTTAATTTATTTCTGGTTGAATTCCCCGCAATTGGCAGTTGATCGCGTGGCAGAAAGAGTAAGTAAGGGAGGACATGATATTCCGTATGATGTTATCTTACGTAGATATACCAAAGGTATAGATAACCTTTTCAGGTTGTTTATGAGCGAAGTTGATATATGGGCTATATACGACAATAGTCAGTATCAGCGAGAAAGGGTAGCCTTTGGAGGGAAGTCTATGGAAACAAAGATAAATGATAGTACAAAATTTAAAATAATTAGTGAATATGTCAAATCAGGAAGCTGAGGCATTTATCAAGAAGTTAGACGAGAGCTTGGCATTAGCCGAGCAGGAGATGCTTCGTGACAAGGCTTCACGGGGCGAGTCTGTGGTGTATTCAGATTCAAATGGCAATATTAAGCATGTATTGGCAAGCGATGTCCTGGCCGGGCGTGTTTAGACTAAAAGTCCTCAACTCGTGAGTATAGGCACTTTTAGCCGCAAATCTTAAGACCTGTTTTTCCGTGCAGTCATCTGCTACATTAAGGTGTGTGAGCAGGTGATTGCCGCTGACATTTTTCTTCATTGGGAAACTGACATTAGCTTGTCTACGTTTAGTTAGGGCGAAACGTTTTGCTAAGCAGTTGCTTCCGTGTCGTTTTGTGTTAATTTATAGTTAAACCTCTTTACAGCAAAACATGTAATAGGAAAAAGTCGTATATTTGTAAAACAATCGTCGAAAGTAACGTTATGGTGACAAGCAATATGACCAAGGAAGAACGGCATGAGGCTATCATGGATCAGTTCTTCAAGCAGAACGTTGTGCTCGTGTCTGATCTGGCCGACAAACTCGGTGTCTCGTCGGTCACGATACGCAAGGATCTCACCGAACTGGAAAAGGAAGGTAAGCTCTATCGCAGCCATGGCAAGGCCATCGCCATCAATCCTTTTGCCAATAATCGCTCGGTCAATGAGAAAGAGCATTACTGTCCCGAGGAGAAGCACCGCATCGGTATGGAGGCAGCCAAGCTGATAAAAGACAACGACTCCATCATCATCGCTTCGGGAACAACCATCCATGCGTTTGCCAACTGCATCACCACCAACCAACATCTCACCATCGTGTCGGCTTCGTTGCAGGCTTCTGTCTCACTGGCCAAAAACGAGAATGTCGACATCATACAGCTCGGCGGCATGCTGCGTCACAGCAGTCTCTCGGTCGTAGGGCAATACAGTGAGAAGATTCTCGAGGACTGCTCGTTCAGCAAACTCTTCATTGGCGTGGACGGCATAGACCTTGACTTTGGCATTTCCACGACCGACATGCGTGAGGCCCACCTCAATCAGAAGATGATCAAGGCTGCCCAGCACGTCATCGTCCTGGCCGACTCCACGAAGTTTGGCCGTCGCGGCTTTGCCAAGATCTGCGATATGGACACTGTCGACACGATCATCACCGACTCAAACATCCGTCCCGCGGACAGAAACCGCATCGAAGAGTTGGGCATTGAGCTGATTATCGCCGAGATGAAAGACTGATACGCATCAGCAATGAGAATCTGTAACCATAGACACCTCTAAAAATTAAGTAATATGAACATTCCATCAGAATTTGATCCCATCCGCCCCTTCAACCCGGAGGAGCTTCCCGCAGTATACGACCGGCTGTTGGCCGACCCACAGTTTCAGCAAGTCATCACCACAGCCTTCCCCGGCGTGTCGCTGGAAGACGTGGGCAAGAAGATGAAAAGCTGCAAGACCAACCTGGAGTTTCAGAAGGCTTTCTGCTATCCGGTACTGCAAGACCTCATCCGCAAGGCCAGTTTCGGTTGCAGCATGGACGCCTCAAGCGTGAACATCAACCACCGCTACACCTTTGTGAGCAACCACCGCGACATCGTTCTCGACTCTGCGCTGCTCGACAAACTGCTGCTCGACGTGGGCTTCAGCACGACGTGCGAGATCGCCATCGGCGACAACCTGCTCACCATTCCATGGGTGAAGGACCTTGTGCGCATCAACAAGTCGTTTACCGTGGAGCGTGCTCTGCATGCTGTGGAGATGTACAAGGCCAGCAAACGCATGTCGGAATATATGCACTTCGTCATCAGCGAGAAAAACGAAAACGTGTGGATTGCACAGCGTGAGGGCCGTTCCAAGGACTCAACAGACCACACACAGCCTGCCATCCTGAAGATGATGGTCATGGGTGGCGAAGGCAGCATCATCGACCGGTTGACCGCTCTGCATATCGTGCCGCTGACAATCTCGTATGAGTACGACCCCTGCGACTACCTCAAGGCACGCGAGTTCCAGCTCAAGCGTGACGTCCCGTTCTGGAAAAAGACACCGGGCGACGACATCGAGAGCATGAGCGTGGGCATCAAAGGCTTCAAGGGACATATTCAATACCACTGCGCACCCTGCATCAACGACTGGTTGCGCAAGCAAAACGCCAGCACGCCGAAAAACCAGCTCTTCGACAACATCGCCAAGTATATCGACACACAGATCCACTACAACTACCGTCTGTACCCCGGCAACTATGTCGCTCTCGACATGCTCCAGGGCAACAAGGAGCACGACGACATGTACTCGCCCAAGCAGCGCTCGATCTTTGAGCAGTATATCAACGGCCAGTTGGCAAAGATCGACATCGAGAACAAGGATGAGAAGTTCCTTCGCGAGTGCCTGCTCAACCAGTATGCCAACCCCGTGAAGAACTACTACAACGCGCGCGACGCCGAGAGCAGCCGCCTGAAGTCGCTGATGAGCAAACTCACGTTTAAGTTCTGATAGTCTCCGTATGTCAATGAGAATCCCAAGACTGACAGCGGCCCTCATGCTGATAGCGGGAGTTCTGCTCCTGCTATCATGCAAGAACGACTCCTATGAGTCGGGCGACAGCCGCTATTCCTATCTTCGTGCCGACTTCTGCATGATGCACACGTCGGACAAGGGAGCCATTGACTATCTGCTCGTAGACGGCGGTGACACCGTTAGAATCGCCACGCCGGTGAAACTCAACTGGGCTTCTACGGCCGACTCGGTGTATCGTGCACTGGTCTATTACGATGTCACCACCCGTCAAATGTTCTCAGCTTCTCCTGTGCTGGTGACGCGGCCGGTGAGTAAACAAAAGGCTGCCACGCTCTCTACCGACGCTATCACCGTGGAGAGCACATGGGAGGGTGGGGGATACTTCAATGTCGCCTTCAGCGTGAAAACCGGACAGACCGAGGAGAAACAAAAACCACAACAAGTCGGGCTCGTCGTCGACACCATCATCAAACATGACAACGGCGCGCCCGATGACATCTATCTGATGCTCACCCATAACCAAAACGGCCAACCGGAATACTATACCGTACGCGGATACCTCAGCACGCCGCTCGTCAAGAATGCCCGGTATCATTTACTCAACCAACCATGAATCTCGCCTTGCCTCACCTTTCGATTAAGCACCTCTTACCTTACCTCTGCGTTTTTCTTTGGGCCATTGCCTGCTATGTCTTCTTTCAGACAACTTACGCCTACCACTTCTTCTATCAAGAGCAAAACCAGTTGTTTCTGCTCACGTGGACTTATTGCGCCGACTATCTCCGCCGTCCCGCATGGCTGGCCAGTCTCGCAGGAGATTTCCTGACACAGTTTTATTACTATCGCTATGCCGGAGCGGCTATCCTCACGGCGTCATTGCTCGTCCTGGGCGACCTCACGCGGCGCAGTCTGCAACGGATAGGACTGCGACACGGAGCCTTTGCCATCGCCATCGTGCTGATGACGCTCTTCGCTCTCTTCTCCTTGCGGCACAGCTATCGTCTGGCCTCTGTCATCGCTGTCGACGGCGGTTGTGCGCTGGCTTGGCTGGCGATGTTGCTGCTGCCCCGGCTGCCTTCTACCCGAGCCGGACGGGCGCTCATGGGCATTTTGCTGCTGTGTGCGTCTGCTCTCGCTTTTTGGATGTTTGGCAACGGTGGTTTCCTCTTTCTGCTACTCCTTATTATATATAGTGTCGCCCATCGACGTCAGCAACCGCTTGGGTTGTCTGTTGTGGCCACGGCCTTACCGCTGTCGCTGCTGCCGCTGACGAAGTCCTGTTACATGATGAACGTCGGTGACATCCTCGCCGCGCCCGGACTGGGCAAGCTGGCCGCGCCCGAATGGACATTGGAAAAGGACTGGGCTACCGACGACGAATACTATTTCGGCAACTGGCGACGTGTCACCGACATGGTGGAGCGTGAGAAAAATCCTACTGAGGCCCAGCTCTTCTTCTACAATCTCGTCAAGGCCCAGCAGGGCGAGTTGCCCGATGCGTTGCTGCGTTTCCCACATAACTATCTGGGAACCTTTGAGCAGATAGGAGCCGCGACGCCGTTGCTCATCATCAACCGCATGAATGACCTCTATTGGGCTTTGGGCGACATGACCTTTGCCGAGCGCGCTGCCATGCAGGCTCTCGCCTTCTCGCCCGACAACCGCAACGCGAGGATGGTCCGGCGCTTGGCCGAGATCAACCTGGTGACGGGCAATCGTGCGGCTGCCGACAAGTTTCTGGGACTGCTCGACCACACCGTGGCCTATCGTCGTTGGGCTGCGCAGGCGCGCGCCAACGGTGACTTCTATCGTGAAAAAGCCAAGATGACCAATTGTTGCGACACGCTGCGCAAGAGCGACAACGCTTACGTGATCATGACCGAACTGCTTCGAAGCAACCCCAGAAACCTGGTAGCGCTCGACTATCTGCTTTGCAGCGACTTGCTGTTGAAGCAAATCAGTACGTTCAAGCGCGACTACGACATGTTTGTCGTTCAGGCTCACGCGCCCCGGACGACGTGCCGCCTCTATCAGCAGGCTTTGATGATCTGGCTTGCGGGAACGAATGCCAACCCCGACGAGTGGCGGCGCTATATCACGTTGCCCGACGAGCTGCAACGCTTCCAAGCCTATAACCAGCAGCGCGGCAGCGCAGCCTTTGCCGGTACCTATTGGTATTGGTTCGATACGCATCACAACGAAAAGCCATGAAAGTACTAAAGATATTCACCTTTTTGAGCAGCCTGTGGTTGCTCTTCGCCTGTGCCGACCGTGTGGAAAACGCTACGGAGCTCAACCGCCCGGCACCTGTCTATCCTGATTACACCGAGGTGACGATCCCCAAGAACATTGCCCCGCTCAACTTCCTGTTGCGCGACAGTGCGGAGGAAGTGGCGGTGACGCTCGACGGCAACACGGCTGTGACACGTGAAGGCAATAAGGTGCAGTTCGATCTCGACGGCTGGCACGACTTCCTGCGCGCCCATGCGGGGCATCAAGTCAAGGTGAAAGTCTATGCCAAACATAGAGGAGAGTGGTTCGGCTACCCCACGTTCCACTGGACCATCGCCAACGACACCATCGACCCCTGCCTGACCTATCGGTTGATAGAGCCGGACTATGAGGTGTGGAACCACCTTCAGATACAGCAGCGCAACCTTACCAACTTCGAGACCTGCCAGCTCGTCGACTATCAACTCGAGGAGAACCGGTGCATGAACTGCCACGAGTTCAGCAACCGCGACCCGCAGCTGAGTATGGTCTATGTGCGCGGAAAGGGTGGGGGAGCCATCCTCAACGACCACGGACGGTTGAGCAAACTCGATATTAAGGCCGCCACGCCTATCGACTCGATGGTTTCGAGTAGTGTCTATTACGGTTTTTCGCCTTCTGGGCGTTACATTGTCTTCTCCACCAACATCATCATTCCGGCCTTCCATGCCCGTGCCAATAAGCGGTTGGAGGTCTATGATAAGAAGAGCGACGTGTATGTGGCTGACCTGAAAAGCCACGAAATCATCCTCTCACCGTTGCTCGCCGACACCACGAAACTTGAGACTTTCCCGACATTCTCGCCTGACGGACGCTCTATCTATTATTGTGTGGCCAACAGCAGCGGGCTCGCTTCCAAGAATCTCCACGGCCTGCAATACAGTCTTGTGAGGATTGGCTTCGACGAGAAGGCGGGACGTATCGGCAGTCGGGTCGACACGCTCGTCAATGCCTCGCACAACGATGGCTCGCAGAAACTTTCGGTCTGTCATCCGCGTGTCTCGCCCGATGGCCGCTATCTGCTCTATACCGTGGCCTACTACGGCACCTTCCCTATCTGGCATCCCGAGGCTGACCTGCAGATGATGGACTTGCGCACGGGACACATCGACACGCTGGCAGTGGTCAACAGCGCCAAGAGCGACACCTATCACTCCTGGTCGAGCAACAGCCGGTGGTTTGTCTTTGCCAGCAAACGCGACGACGGACTCTATGGCAAGCCCTATTTCTGCTATGTCGACCGCCAGGGCCATGCCCACAAGCCTTTCGTGTTGCCACAACAAGATCCGCAGCTCTACGATATGAACCTCAAGAGTTTCAACATTCCTGAGCTCGGCCGTGGCCCTCTGCCCTTCGATGCTGTCGACGTGCAGCGTGCCATGAAGCAAGAAGCTGTCGGCTTTCAACTGAAAAGGCAATAAAGGAAACCGAGATCATATCTGCAAGCCTTTGCATCTCTTGTGCGATGATTTAGAAGCTCTCATCTATGAGAGACAAAAAACCTCAACTACGAGAGTGAGTGACTCAAATCCCTTTAAAGTCGGAAGACAGCAGCGGTATAGTCGGAAGACAGCAGTGGTATAGCCGCAAGACAGCGGCGAAGCCGACTGAGTACTACGGTGAAGTACTGGAGTAATCACGGCTTTGTACTGGAGTAATCACGGCTTTGTACTGGAGTAATCTGCCCGTAGTACTGCCATCAAACGACTTTGCTCTTAAGATCAAAAGCCTGCGATAGGAGCGACAGAAAAGCTTTCTGACCAAGTAATACTACTGTATTGATGGTGAGTCTTACTTGATTTCCGTCGCCACGCGTTGTTCGCTGCGGATGCCGTCTGCCGCCTTTCGGGCATTGAGGCGGACGGGCTCCAGTGTGAAGTCGGGCGTGTTGTAGCTGTTGAGCTGACGGTCGTAGTAGAGCCAGGGATTGCGCTGAGGCAGCAGGAAAGGCTTGCCCATGCGTCCACGGCTGTCGACATGAACCAGATAGAGTTGGGTGTAGTAGCCGTTGATGCGACGCGAGGTGAAGACGATCCAATGGCTGTTGCGGCTCCAGTTGTGCCATGAGTCAGTGTTGTTGCTGTTGATTTCCGTGAGCGGACGTGCCTTCATCGTGCGCAGGTCGAGCAGCCACTGGTCGGCCTCTTTGTGCCAGATGGGGAAGCAGCCGTAGTCGCTCAGGGTGAAGAGCAGGAAACGGCCGTCGTAGGACGGGCGCGGATGGTTGGCGCTCTTGCCCATCTGTCGGGCGTTGAAGATGGTGTCGACCTTGCCCACGGTGCGTCCCGTCTTCGGGTCAAAGCCCACGCGACAGATGTTATACTTGATGTTTTTATAGTGCGCCGGGATGTCCCATGCCGTAGAGGAGACGAAGTAGAGCGTGCGTCCGTCGGGCGAGAATACCGGATAGTTCTCGTAGTGGTCCTTCGTCATCACCGTCGGGTTGAGTACGATCTGATGCGTGGCAGGATGATAGATGAGCACGTCGGACGCCTGGTCAAAGACTTCGATGCGCTCACTGCGGATGGCATGGAAACTTTGGTGGGTCTGATTGGTGCTGTAGGCAACCCATTGTCCCGATGGATGCCAATAGGGATAGACCATGGAGCCTTTGAGCGAGTCGTTCTTCGCTTTCAGTATTTCCATGTTTCCGTGTTGCGAGATGAGCGTGCCACCATTGGCGCCACGGATGTGGAAAGTGAACTGCTCGGGCGAAGTGCGGTTGCTTGTGTGGCAGTTGAGGCATGCGCCGGGCACCGCCGTGTTGACGAGAATCGCCTGTTCATCGAAGTTGCTCAGATTGCGCTGGTAGAGTCCCATCTTACCGTATACTTCGTAGCCGGGAGGAATGAGGCGGTAGGTGAGTCCCCACTCACCGAGCGGGTCGGAGGAAACGTTGACCGTGAAGTCGCGATATTGTTTCCACTCGCCGCCGCGCTTGACGAAGACCGAGAACGTCAGCTTGCCGCCCTTGTTCTCTTCCGTGAGTTTGTGCCACTCGTCAACGTCGAAGTCGGCATAGTCGCCGCTGGCTTCCATCTCGCCACTCTTCGAACCTTTCACCACGACGTACATGGCCTCGGCATCCTGGCCCACCGCGCTGAAGTCGAGAGGAGCGATGTCCACGGGGATGGTTGTACCCGCATAGTCGGGAAATATCTTTGGCAGGGCATTGACCTGCGTAGCGTTGGAGGGTTTGTCGCTGCACGAGGTCAACAGTCCGAGACTAAGACTCAGTGCCGCAACAAGCGATGAAGCAATTATGAAACTTATTTTCTTCATTTCTGTGTAGTTCTAAAAAGGTTATCAATAGATGGTCTGCATCTTCTCCTTGCCCCTCTTCTTGGCGTTGCCGCCCATGAGCAGATAGTGCCAGGCGTTGTAGGCGAGTGGTGGCTGGTTGAGGGCTGGATCGTTGCGGTTGGTCATATAAGCACGGATGAAAGCCACCGTGGCATCGACATTCTGCCGGTCGACACTGTAGGGCATGCCATGCAGCGTGTTGTGGCGTTGTAGCCATGAGCCGATGAGTACCTGCTGGATGGCGTAGGGGATATGGTCGAACTGCACGAAGCGGCCGAGAGGATAGTAACGCATGAAGCGGCCCAGGTCACGCTGAAGCAGTTCGTAGGCGATGAGATATTCATAGGCCATGCGGTTGTCGTACTTCTTGTTGTCGACGAGCAGCAGACCGAGCATCTGATCCATCTCCTGATCGCTGAAGAGATAGTCGTGGCGTTTGATGCGGATGTCACGCAGACGACCGTATTCCGGGTCGGCGTTGACAGCTGCACTGTTGTAGAGGAAACGCTCCTGGCTCTTGGCCCACTGGCGATAGAACAGACTGCTCTCAAGCATGCGCAGGTATTTGGCTGCCACGCCATAGTTGCCGTTGATGATTTCGCACTGGGCGATGCGGCGTGTCAAGCGTCCGCTCTTGCGATAGTTAGGGATGGCTTCCTGAGCTTCAAAGGTGTAGCGCTCGGCATCGTTGACCATACCGAGCTGATAGAACACCTCGGCGGTGGGCAACGGGGAGGTCATGTCGCGGGTGAATGTGGGAAAGAGGCCTTCTGCGCCGTTTTGGTAGAACTCAAAGAGACGGTCGCAGAGCTGTCCTTGCATGGCCAAAGCAAGGTTGACACAACTGACGCTCATCGGCGACGAGGCCTGGTGTTTCTCTGCTTTCTCGACAATGCGCTGCCACTGATGGGTGCGAACTAAGTAGTCGTAGTCGATGAGCTCGTAGGTGGCACGGTCGAAACTGAAGCGCAGCAGGGGCACGGCAGCAAGCACGATGACGACGAGCTGAGCAATTTCGGCGCGCATGGCTTTCTTGTCCTCTAAGCGTGGCAGGTAGGAAGCTACGAGGGGCAGCAGGGCAAACAATGCAACCACTACCCACAGCATCACGGGGATAACGCCGGGATAGCGGAAGTAGTTGATGCCGCCAAACAACTTGTAATAGGGATATTGCAGGAAGCGTCCGCACAGCCAGACGATGGCAACGAAGTAGAGAACGCTCAGCAGCGTCCAGCCCAGTGGCGTCACCAAAGGCTTGCGGTGAACTTTCTCTTCGGCAGGTGATTGCGCTTGTGCTGACTTTATGTTTGTCGCAGAAACATTTGATTGTATTTGAGAATCGCTCATGAGAATCAGGGAGAGCCCTATTACCGCCGGTCCCACCAGCCAGTATCCCACGGGAATGGCGATGAGCAGATAGACGGCAGGAGCTGTCCAGCCACGACTATGGTCGCGAACGATGATATAGTGGAGCATGAGCTCTTCCATGCCAAGCAGAGCAATGGCAAAGGAGAGCAGCACGTTTTCGTTGCCCATGAGCGCCCAAAGGGCCACGGCGGGGATGAAGCTCAGCAGATACCACGACGGCGACACGCCACTGCGGCGCATCAGCACCCACGTGAGCCGTTGCAGACAAAAGAAGACAAAAGCAAGGAGAATGGCACCCAACGCATAGACATAGTAGAACTGTGTGATGAACTCGGCCACATAGTCGGCCAGTCCACCCGGCACACTGATGCGCTCGGTGAAGTAGGAGGGGGTGAAGAGAAAAAGCTGGTACTGCTCCTGGTAGCTGAGCGCACAGCGGTAAGGAAAGGCCCAGAAGAGCGCTACGGCGACGGCGAAGAGCAGGGAAAGGATGAAACCAATATGTCGTGACAGATATTTCATGGCTAACGTTTATTGGATGTTGGGGTAGAGCTTCTGTAAGAAATCACGCAGGGCGCCCTTGGGTTGACGCTTGGTAAAGGCAGCTATAGACTGCTGCTGATGACGGTAAAGCTGAGTAAGAAGGAGGTTGACGGTGTCAGGACGTGAAGATTGCATCTTAGCCTGTTGGAGCATAGCAAGTGTCTGCCTAAACTGTTCCATCTGCTCTTTCCACGCTTGCAGGGAGTCATTCTGTGGTGTGCCCCCACAAGACGAGACCTTCCCAATGTGCGCCTTGACAGTTCCCGGCTCCGAGACGACGAGCAGATCCTCGATGTTCTCGCGGTAGCGATAGCCCACCCGGATGACTTTCACCTCCGCACTGTCGACAGCGAAGCGAAACCGTCCGTTGCTGATAGTGGCCGAGTCTACATGTGAGGCATCGTGAGGACCAAGGACGGGAACGAGATAGATCGTCTTGCCGTCAAGGGCATGTCCCTCTACGGTACCCATAATCTGGCAGTCGGCTTTGTGGTCCTGTACGCAGCCAAGGTTTATCCACAAGGCAAAGAAACATAGAAACAAGATGCAATACTTAGACATAACGTTATAAGGTCTTGGTCGTTTTTAGAAAAGCAGGAAAAGGGAAACCGCCCCGATGGGGCAGTCTCCCTTAGAAGGATTAGAACGAAATATTACTTGGCCTTCTCGCGCTTAAAGTTCCAGAACCATGCCGTACCCCAGTCACCGGCTCCGGGCTCAGGCGCGCAGAGGCGCAACTCGTTGTCGGTGGCTTTCAGAATATGGTAGACATACTGGCGCTGGTTGCCTTGGTTGACAAGCACACCCATCAAAGGTATGGTACCAGAGAAGGTGAGTGTACCAACGTCCCAACCATCTTTCTTCTTTTCACTTGTGGCGGATACAGAGCCAGTCTCGCCGCGGCTGGTGGTGACACCATTGCCGCCAAGCGCCATTGTAAACCAACCGTCCAGTCCGTCTTTGGGTAAGCCTTTGCCTGTTGCCTGTTCGGTGATGTCACCAGCACTGACCACCCACCATCCTGGGCCTGTGCTCTCAAGATAACCGCCGTTGCCCCATACACCATCCGAAGCATCGGTGTTCCACGTGTACTTATACGAGGTAAAACCGCCCTTGCCATCGCCGAAGAGCGTGGTGAGCATCGGGTCGAGGTCGGTGTAGTTGGTCACCTTGATGCTCTTGTTGCCTGATTTGGTCGTCGTGCCGTCCTGGTTGCAGGTCACCACGTAGACCGAAGCCTCGTCAGAACCGGGCAGCACCTGATATTTCACTGCCGTGCCAGTACCCACCAGAGCATCAGTGGTAGCGTCGTACACCTTGATGAAGCGCGTGGGCGAGGTAAAGATGGTGAGGTTGTTATTTCCCTCCGACTTTGCCGTGATCTGTACTTCCGAGGTCAGCTCGTCGGCGGTGACGCTGGCATTGGGCCCCTCGTCGTCGTGCGACGGGTCGCAAGAGGCAAAGCCCAAGGCTAATGCCATCAGTGGAACCATATATAGAATGTTCTTTTTCATAATTGTAGAAGATTAAAAGTTGATTAATTCTGCCAGCCCTGATACTCAGCATCGGCACCAGTCCATCCTTCGTTCTGCACAACCGTGCCAATGGCGATCTGGCTCTCCGGCATCTTCTGGAAGCCGGCCGTTGCCTTGTAGCGGGCGGCATAGCCACCGTTCTGAGCCTTGTTCTTGCCCGGGCTGCCACAGTAGTAGACATCCTCGTTGGTCTGGCGCTCCAGCACATCGGCAGCGATGTGCCAGCGGCGGATGTCGTTCCAGCGGATACCCTCGCAGGCTAGCTCCCAGCGGCGCTCGTTCTGCAGGGCCTTGAGCGAGTAAGAGGCGATAGGTGACAAACCGGCGCGTGCGCGCACCTTGTTGATGCCGGCCACGTCTTCTTTCAGTTCGCTCTGCATGAGCAGGACGTCGGCGAAGCGCAGGAGCACGAGATCGTGGATGTTGTCGAGCTGCATATTGTTGCCGTAGCCACCGCTGAGGCCACCTTTGTCGCCATACATCAGGTCTTCAAAGCAGCAGATATAGGAGCCGTCCTCCTTCTTGGCCGAGATGGGCGACCACTTCTTGTCATAGTAGCCGGTCTCCTGCACATAGTCGCTCCAACCACCCCAGGTGTAGGTGGACACTTTGTGCCAGTCCTGCACGGTAGCGTCCAGTCGCTTGTCGTTAGGCTCGGCGGAAGTCCAGTCTTTAACCAGGTTGGGAGCCACAGGACCTGCACCCCAGCCTTGTCCGAAGGGGAAGGTCTTGGCGTAGTCCTGGCCGCCACGCACACCGAAGTACAGGGCATAGCCATTGGAATAGCCGATGGTCGTGTTCCAAGAGGCGAGCTTGTTGAACTTGATAGCGAACATGCTCTCAGGGTTGACAGCACCGTCGTCTTCCACCCACTTCAAGCCTTGTCCCTTGGTGTAATCATAGTCGTTGACCGTCTCCTTGTTGGTATAGGCCCAGAGAGTGCGGAAATCAGATACCAGTGAATAGCCCGAGTTGTTGACGCAGTCGTCAATGAGGTCGATGACCATCTGCTTGGTGAGCTTCGTGCCGTTGGGCAGTTCCACCTCGGTGAGCGGTTTATAGGTGCTGCTCACTTCGTCGGCAATCGTCGTACCGTTGCAGAAGAAGCCTGTATAGAACAGCCAGGCGCGTGCCAGCATGCCCTCAGCCGTGTACTTGTCCACGTGTCCGTCACTGTTGCGCTTGGCGGGCATGGTAGTGGCAGCCTCGTAGAGGTCTTGCAGAATTTGCTTCCACACGTCCTCTATCTTCCCCTGCTTGATGGGCTCGCCACCCGGCTCGGTGCGCAGAGGCACGTTGCCGTACATGGAAGAGAGCTCGTAGTAGTAGAAGGCGCGGAGGAACTTGGCCTCGCCGAGATACTGTGCCTTGAGCTCGTCGCTCATAGCCGTACCCGGCAGCGACTGGATAAGGGTGTTGGCACGGTTGATGCCCTCGTAACGCTGCTTGTAGAAGTCATTGGTCATATCGGCGTTGTAGTTGCACAGCAGGTCTTCTGCCTGCATGAGCTTATCGTTGGTACCACCACCTCCGAGCTGGTCGTCACTTGCCAGGCAAGCATAATACAAGAATGATTCCTGGGGATTGGCGTTCACGGCGTTCAGGTTCTCATAGACACCAGCCAGAGCCGCCACACCGTCATCTTGTTTAACCGGGAAGTTGCCGGCAGCCAACTCGCCGACGTTGTCCACGTCATTGATGCTGCACGAAGTCAGTCCCAAGGCGACAAGGGCGGTAGCAAGGATAATATTTTTTGCTTTCATTGTTTTACTCTTTTAGAATTTAACATTCACACCAAACATATAGGTACGAGGCTGTGGGTAGTTGCCCACATCAACACCAGTCACCCAAGGCTCGCTGCCGTTCAAAGCGATACCATTCTCCGGGTCCATACCTTTATAATCGGTGATGGTGAAGAGATTCTGAGCAGCGAAGTACAGGCGAAGCTGCTGGAAAGGACAGTTCTTCCAGATGTTCTTGAAGTCGTAGCCCACGGTGAGGTTCTGCAGGCGGAAGTAGCCGGCATTCTCAACATAGATGTCAGAGATGGTCTGCCAGTTGGCACCCTCGTTCATTCTCGCCAAAAGCGGATACTTGTTCGATGTGCCTTCACCATTCCAATAGCTGTACACCTCTGTGGTGTAGTTCTCCTGCTCACCGTCGGTGAACTTACGATAAGAGCGTGCCACCTGCTGGCCAAGAGCAGCGTAACCCGTGATAGAGATGTCGAATCCCTTCCAGGATGCTCCGAGGTTAATGCCCATCGTCACGTCGGGCAGCGGATTACCCAAATCGGTCTTATCATCATCGTTGATGACACCGTCGCCATTGACATCGACGAACTTCAGGTCGCCGGGCTTGAGCGATGCACCTTGCTTGGAGTTGGCGGCATCATGGTCTTTCAGCGTATTGACATAGCTCTGCAGGTCTTCCTGGTTCTGAATGACGCCTGCGGTCTTGTAGCCCCAGAAGTAACCGATGGGGTGTCCCTCCTCGAAACGGGCCATAAAGCCTGTGCCCTGTGCGAGCAGATCCTTACCGCCATTGTTGTATTTCTGGTTGGAGTTGACCTTTGTCACCTCATTGTGGTTGTAGGCCATGTTCCATCCGACGTTGTACTGGAAGTCGCGCCCAATCTTGTCACGCCAGTCGAGCGCAATCTCGATACCCTTGTTCTCCACGGTACCGGCGTTCTTCTTCATTGTAGCGAAGCCCGTTGTCGGGTCGACGGGCACGTCGACGAGCAGGTCTTTGGTCTTCTTGTTGTACCAATCGAAGGTCAATCCCAGGCGGCTATTGAGGAAGCGGGCATCGAAACCGATGTTGGTCTGCTCGGAGGTCTCCCAAGTCAGGTCTGGATTGCGCAAACGCGATGGATAGGCACCGGCCGTGTAGGTATCCTTTTTGTTGCCGAAGGAGTAATTGCCATAGTCGCCGTATTGGAAGGCGGCCTGCCATTGGAAGTTATCCACCGTGGCGGCATTACCGTTCTGTCCCCAGCCTGCACGCAGCTTCAGGTAGTCGAGCCAGGAGGCTGTGGGCTGCATGAAGCTCTCTGAGGAAATGACCCAGCCGGCACTGAACGAGGGGAAGTAGCCCCAACGCTTGCCGGGAGCAAACTTGGAGTTGCCGTCGGCGCGGATGATGGCTGTGAACATGTACTTCTCCATATAGTCGTAGTTCAGACGGCCGAAGTACGACATGCTGCGGGAATCGCCATACGGTGTGCCGCTTACGGCAGCACTCTTGTTGTCCTTCATGTAGTTCATGTAGGCATGATAGAGGTCGCCGAAGACAGAGTTATAAGAAGTAGCATTGAGCGAGAATCCGAAGTCCGGCCGGCTCTCACCGTATTCAGTACCAGCGAGCACATCGAAGTGATGGTCTTTGGCCACATTAAACTTATAGTTCAGTGTGTTCGTTGTGCTCCATCCCCATCCTGTGCCAATCTGGTTGGTCGCCTCGTCCTTGGTGCGGAAGCCGTCCTTGTTGGTCTCGTTGGCATCATAGACAGGCAGGAAGCAACGCCAGGTCCAGGTGCTGGTGTTGTAGTTAATCTGTCCGCGGTAGACAAGATTCTTGATGGGCTGAATCTCAATGTAGGCGTTGGCATTAAGGTTCTTGCTGATGCTCTTGTTGTTGCCGCTCTGGCTGTTGACCAGCTGATAGATGGGGTTGAGGGTGTAAGAGTTGTAGTTCTGCCAGCCTTCTGTACCAGAAGCCTTGATGTCATTCCAGTCGAAGTAGTTGCCGTCCTTGTCGTAGATGGGCACGCAAGGGTTAGCACGCATCATGGTGGAGAGAGCATTGGAGTATTGATTGCCAATCTGAATACCCTGACTCTGCTTATGACCATAATAGATGTTTTCACCAATCTTCACCACGTCAAGCCCCTGGTCGGTGCGATAGATGACATGGTCGGAGTTCACACGGAAAGTGAAACGACGGAAGTCAGACTTCACCACACCGCCAAAAACACCATCCTGATACTGATAACCAGTACCGATGGAGAACTTAGAGCGGTCGGAACCACCGGTGATGTTGAGAGAGTGGCTGGTGGTCACGGCATTCTTGTTGCGAATGGCATCGATCCAGTTCGTTCCCGGGTTGCTGCCGTCCTCATAGGCTTTCAGCAAGTCAGCATCGATATATTTCGACCAGTCTCTCGGTGTGTCGTTGGAGTTGAAGCGCACGAGGTCCTGCACTTCCATATACTGCTTGGCCGTGAGCATCTGTGGCAGGCGGTAGACATTCTGCCAACCGATGTTGCCGTCGTAGTTCACCTGAATCCTGCCCTGCTTACCTTGTTTCGTAGTGACGAGCACCACACCATTGGCAGCAGCGGAACCGTAGATGGCGCAGGAAGCGGCATCCTTGAGCACGTCGATGCGGTCGATGTCGGCCGGGTTGAGGTTGTTGATGTCACCGGCCACACCATCTATAATATAAAGAGGTGTCGTGCTGCCATTGGTACCGGCACCACGGATAGAAATCTTGAAGCCGTCGCCCGGCTGACCAGAGTTGGCCTGAATGTTCACGCCCGGCGTCTTGCTCTGCAAGGCACCGAGAACCTGTGTGGTGTTCATCTTTTGGATATCGTCGCCCTTGACCTCCACGGTGGCACCGGTGACGAGTTTCTTTTTCTGCACACCATAACCGACGACGACCACATCGTCAAGGATCTTGTCGTCGACCTTCAGCGTGATGGCGAAGTCGGACTTATTTCCGACAGCGACCTCCTGAGTCTTGTAGCCAATGTAGGAGACGACGAGGGTAGCTCCCGGCTTGACATTCAAGGTGAAGTTACCATCGAGATCCGTTACAGTGCCATTCTTAGGGTTACCCTTCTCCACAACACTGGCACCGATGACAGGGCCATCTACGTCAACGACATGTCCGGTGACTTTCTTTGCCTGCTGCACAGCTTGCGCCATTAGGCTTGGTGAGGCTGCATGTACACAGGGACTATAGGCAAGTCCCAAAGCCGTGCAGGCACCCATCAACAGCATGGTTTTGTTAAGATTAAAATTCATACTACTTCGTTCTAGGTTTTTCTTTAATGATGATTGGGGTTCTTGGGCGCGATAGTATTGACTATGAGCGCTTTTTGGTCCTGTTGTTTTGCAACAGGAGGCTTTCTTTTCATGGTGATTCTTGCATAATGGATAATTGGTTCTTAATTATTTTGACTTCGATTGTTGTTATAGTTGACACCAAAGGTAACACAATCAGGTTGGTTTTATAGTGTTCCTTAGGTTCTCTCGTCGGTTTTCAATCGCAAAGATACGGCTTTCTCATGTAAATACGTAATATTATCTTTGCTATTATTGATACTTTTTTATCAAAGTGAATAAGTTGTAAAAGTCAAGATAGACCTATTGTATTTTATTGTCCAACATTGATACTATGTTGTACAGTTCAGCAAGATAGAATCCTTGTTTCATAGCGTTCTGTAGACAGATAGCAAAAAAGGAGAGTACAACGATGTGTACTCTCCTTATATATAATAGTATTATTAGAGTGTTTCCAATACACGTTTGAGCACCACCTCTGCGGAGATCTCACGGTTGGCAGCCTCTGGGATGACGAGACTGTGAGGACTCTCGATGACGTCGTCGGTGACGATGAGCCCACGGCGTACGGGCAGACAGTGCATGAAGTAACCGTCGTTGGTCCAGCTCATGTGCTCGGTGTCGATGGTCCAACTGGCGTCTTTTGACAGTATCTTGCCGTAATCGTCTTTGTTCTTTACGCCCGGGCAGCTCCAGTTCTTGGCATATACAAAGTCCGCACCGTCCAAGGCTTTGCGCTGATCGTACTCTATCTGTGCGTCACCGACGAACTTTGGATCGAGCTCATAACCTTCGGGCTGGGTGACAACAAAGTCTACGTCAGCAGCATTCATCCATTGTGCAAATGAGTTAGGAACTGCCTGGGGCAGAGCGCGGCAGTGCGGTGCCCATGTGAGCACGACCTTCGGACGCTTGTGTGCAGGCTTTGTGGCAGGGTTGGCGTTGAGCTCTGTCCACTTCTCATGGATGGTGATCAGGTCGGCAAAGGCTTGAAGCGGATGCACAGTGGCGGTCTCCATGGCTACTACAGGGCGCCCGGAATACTTCACGAACTGGCCGACAATGGTCTCGGCGTAGTCGTAGTCGCGGTCACTGAGTCCGGCGAAGGAGCGCACAGCGATGATGTCGCAGTAGCAGCCCATCACCGGGATGGCCTCCAAGAGATGCTCGCTCTTGTCGCCGTCCATGATGACGCCGCGCTCGGTCTCGAGTTTCCATGCGCCGGCATTGACGTCGAGGACAATGACATTCATGCCGAGGTTCATGGCAGCCTTCTGGGTGGAGAGGCGCGTGCGCAATGAGTTATTAAAGAAAATCATCAGCAGGGTCTTGTTCTTGCCCAACTGCTGATAAGCGAAGCGGTTGGCTTTCACCTCTTCGGGCTCTTTCAGAGCGGCCTGTAAGGGGCCGAGGTCTTGTACGTTGAAGAATGTTTTCATAAATTAGGGATTAGTGGCAGCGGCACAGCCGCTGCAAACCGAACGACTTACGTGATCTATTATATAAGTATATAAGAAGGGGCGGAGAGCGGGGAGAGCGAGGGAAGGCGGGAGACGCAACAAGCGGAAGGGCGGAAGAAACGGCAAGCGGAAGGGGGAGACGCAACAAGCGGAAGGGCGGAAGATGCGGCAAACGGAAGGGGTGGGAAGAGTCCGAGGCTTGCGACAAGCTTTAGGGACGCACCTGACCATTGCCGTTGATGAGCCACTTGTAGGTGGTCATCTCTTCTAATGCCATAGGACCGCGGGCACCCAACTTCTGCGTGCTGATACCAATCTCTGCACCAAGGCCAAACTGTGCGCCATCGGTGAAACTCGTGGGCGCATTGACATAGACGCAGGCGGCATCGACGGCCTGCTGGAAATGCAGGGCGGCAGCCTGGTTGTCGGTGACGATGCTCTCGCTGTGTCCACTGCCGTAGGTGTCGATATGCTCAAGTGCCTCGTCAATGGAGTCGACGGTCTTCACGCCCATCTGCATGCTCAGCCACTCTGTGTTCCACTCATCATCGTCAGCAACCGGCACGAGCAAGTCTGAAGGATAGTTGCCTTGCAGGGCCGCATAGGCGCGCTTGTCGGCATGGAGCTTGACACTCTTGTCGGCCAACGGCTGAACCAACTGCGGCAAGTCGCCGAGACGGGCAGAATGAATGATGAGACAGTCGAGGGCATTGCACACCGAGCAGCGCCGCGTCTTGGCATTGTCAATGATGCGCTGTCCCATGGCCACATCGCCCCGCTTGTCGAAGTAGCAGTGCACCACGCCGGCGCCTGTTTCGATGACCGGCACCTTGGCGGTATCGCGTACGAAAGTGATGAGTTTCTTGCCACCACGTGGAATACAGAGGTCGACGTAGCCCACAGCCTGGAGCAATTCTCCCGTGGCCTCATGCGTGGCTGGCAACAGCGCGACGATGTCGGGATTGACATGCGCCGACTCCAGCACGCGGTGGATGAGATCCACACCAGCTTGGCACGAACGGATGGCATCCTTGCCACACTTCAGGATGCTGGCATTGCCACTCTTCAGACAAAGGGCAAAGACATCGAAGGTGACGTTGGGACGTGCCTCATAAACCACACCGATGACACCAAAGGGAACACTCATGCGGCGCAGTTCCAGCCCATTGGGCAGCGTCTTGTGCTTGAGCACTTTGCCCAAAGGCGAAGGCAACGTGGCCACATGGCGCATGTTGTCGGCAATCTCCTTGAGCCGGGCGGGTGTCAGCTGCAACCGGTCATACATAGGATCGCTCTTGTCCATAAGCGCCAGATCCTCACGGTTGGCAGCCAGCAAAGTCTCTGTTTCCTTCTCTATGGCATCGGCCACGAGGCACAGCAGACGGTTGCGCAAGGCATCGTCCATGTTGGCAAGCGACTTACTGGCCCGTTTGACCCGGCGGAATATATCTTCTAACATAGTGTTTTACTCCTTATATATAGGTGTTTACAGTCTATACCTACATATGGCTTCACTCCATATACATATAGTCGTAGTGCACAATAGGTCGGACATCGTGCTTGCCGATGTTGGCGCGGGCCTCATCAGCATTGTAGGCACTGCGTCCCACGGCGACGAGTTTCTTCTGTTCATCGACGATGCTCACGATATCGCCTTCCTCGAAGTCACCCTCAATCTTCGTCACACCGACGAGTAACAGACTCACGGCCTGCTTGCCGCGCAGCGCTTCGGCAGCCTTGGCGTTGACGTAGACGACACCTTTGGCAAAGCTCTCGCTGTGGGCTATCCACTTTTTCACTGTCGACGTAGGATTGGGATTGGGCCTGAACTCCGTGTGCATAGTCTGCTGCGGGTGCTGTGCCAGTTCTACAAGGATGTTGTCGGTCTTGCCATTGGCGATGATCACCTTGATGCCCTCGTCGGCTACCTTGCCGGCGATATGTGCTTTGGTGACCATACCACCACGGCCGAAGCCACTCTTCTGGTTGATGATGTACTCGCCTAAATCGCGGTCGTAGTTGACCATCGGGATAACGCGCGTACCGGGTTCCTTCGGGTCGCCGTTGTAGATGCCGTCGACATTGCTGAGGATGACGAGCATGTCGCAGTCCATCATGGAAGCGATAAGTCCCGAGAGTTCATCATTGTCGGTGAACATCAACTCGGTGACGCTCACCGTGTCGTTCTCGTTGACAATGGGAATGACACCGTTTTCGAGCATCACCTGCATACAAGCCCGCTGGTTGAGATACTGCCCGCGTGTGGAGAAGCTCTCCTTCATCGTGAGCACCTGACCCACATGGCAGCCGTACTCCCGGAAGAGATCGTAGTAGAGTCCCACGAGTTTCACTTGTCCGAGCGCAGAGAAGAGCTGTCGTTGCTCCACGCTGTCGAGCCGGTGCTCCACATCGATCTCGTTGCGACCGCACGCCATGGCACCCGACGACACGAGGATGACCTCGTAGTCGTGGCGCCGCAGCCATACGATCTGGTCGACGATGGCCGACATCCTCGTCACGTCGAGTTTACCGTCATCGCGTGTGAGCACGTTGCTGCCCACTTTCACAACTATTCTTTTCATTGGTCTTATTTCAAACTGCCTTTGAAGCCTTCAATCACAGCATTGGTGAATCCATTGGCCTCCAGCGTGTTCAGTCCTTTGATAGTCATACCGCCGGGTGTGGTCACCTTGTCGATCTCAGCCTCGGGATGACTGCCGTCGGCGAGCAGCGAGCCAGCGCCTTTGATGGTCTGAAGCACGATGTTCTTGGCATCATCAGCCTTGAAGCCCAGCTCCACGCCTGCCTCGGAAGCCGCACGGATGAAGCGCAGCACATAAGCAATACCGCAGCCGGCCATTGCCGTGCCTGCCCCCAAGAGATCCTCTTCAACGACCATGGTCTTGCCCAAGGCGTTGAAGATGTCGAGAACCGGCTTCGGGTTTGCGGCAGCCTTGTCGTTGGGCGAGAGGAAAGTCATCGACTGCCGGTGAGCGATGCCAATGTTGGGAATGGCCTGACAGATAGCCGGCACGTCGCCACCGCTGATAAGCCATGCCTCAAGCTGATCGAGCTTGATGCTTGCAGCCATGTTCACGATGGTCTGTTTGCTGTAGTCGAGTTCCTCTTTGATCTCGTCGATGACGCCTTTCACCACCTTAGGTTTCACGGCGAGCACGACGATGTCAGCCACGGCGGCAGCCACTTTGTTGTCGGTGGTCACACTGGTGCCCTGCTCGGCAAACGGTTTGAGCTTGCCTTCATGAGGATTGGCCACTGTGATGTCCTCGGGCTTGAACAAGTCGGTCTTTAACAAGCCGGTGGCAAAGGCTCCGCCCATCTCACCGGCTCCAATTACTGCGATTTTCATAATATGAATGGTATACCTTATTATATATAGTACTATCTGAATGATTTCCTACATGCTGGCGAAGACGCGCTTGAGACGATAGATGAAGTCGTCGGCATCGGCCTTGGTCAGGCACAACGGCGGCAGGATGCGCAGCACATCGGTACCGGCAGCTCCCGTGAAGACGTGTTGCTCATGGATGAGCTTGCTGCGGACCTCTTTCTGCGGCACGTCGAGCACGAGTCCAATCATCAGTCCGCGTCCACGCACTTCCTTGATATGCGGCTCGGTCTTTTGCAGTTGCTTCAGCTCGTCGATGAAATATTCGCCCACCTCATGGGCATTGTCCACGAGATGTTCCTGCTCGAAGACGTCGAGCACGGCCAATGCTGCCGTACAGGCCAGGTGGTTGCCGCCAAATGTAGTACCCAACTGTCCATAGACAGGCTGGAACTCAGGCGAGATGAGCACAGCGGCCATAGGGAAACCATTGCCGATGCCCTTGGCGACAGTGATGAGGTCGGGACGTATGTCGAGCCACTGATGGGCGAAGAACTTGCCCGACCGGCCATAGCCACACTGTATCTCGTCGCAGATGAGCACAGCGCCATATTTCTTGCAGGCTTTGGCGAGCCCTTGGGCAAACTCCTTGGTAGCGACATTGCAGCCTCCCACTCCTTGGATGCACTCCAGAATGCAGGCACACACATCGCCCTTGGCAAGCTCGCGCTCCCATGCCTCCAGGTCGTTATAGGGCAGGAAGGTCACATGGCCATTGTCGTTGATGGGTGCTACTATCTTCGGATTACCCGTCACCTCCACGGCCAGTGAGGTACGTCCATGGAAGGCTTTCTCGGCAGAGAGCACACGTGTACGGCCATTGTGGAAGCTGGCGAGCTTCAGCGCATTCTCGTTGGCCTCAGCACCACTGTTGATCAGGAAGAGCTGATAGTCGTCGTAGCCACAGACCTTGCCCAGGCGCTCGGCGAGCTGGCGCTGGAGCATGTTGATGACACTGTTGGAGTAGAAGCCAAGCTGATTGAGTTGCTTGGTGAGCATATCGACATAGTGGGGATGGCAGTGGCCGATGCTGATGACAGCATGTCCGCCGTAGAGGTCGAGATACTCCTGACCTTTGTCGTCCCACACATGGACGCCCTTGCCCTTGACAATGTTGACATCGTATAACGGATAAACGTCGAATAGTTTCATACTTTTGCTTTTATTTAGTTAGAATGCCGACGGCTTGAGTTTCAATCCGGTGGTCTCGTCGAGGCCAAACATCAGATTCATGTTCTCCACAGCCTGACCGACAGCCCCTTTGAGCAGGTTGTCGATGCAGGAAGTGACGAGAAGCTTGCCGTCGATGATGTCGCAGTGTACGAGTGCCTTGTTGGTGTTGACCACCTGCTTCAGGTCGAGCGGCTTGTCGACATAGTGAGTAAAGGGCTCACCCTCGTAGAAATCCTTATATCCCTTGACGATAGCCTCCGGATCCTTGTCGGTGTGGATGACCTCTGTGGCAAAGATGCCACGGGCAAAGTCACCACGATAGGGAATGAAGTCGATGTCGGCTTCGAGATGTCCCTGTACCTGACTGACGCTTTGGCGAATCTCGGGGATATGCTGATGGGTGAATGCCTTGTAGATGCTCAGGTTGTTGTTGCGCCACGAGAAATGGGTGGTGGCACCGGGCTTCACGCCGGCTCCCGTGCTTCCCGTGATGGCATTGACGCTGACGGCGGAAGTGATGAGCCCCATCTTGGCGGCAGGCAGCAGTCCGAGCTGAATGCACGTGGCAAAGCAACCGGGGTTGGCTACATGGCGGGCAGCGCGGATGCGATCACGGTTGATCTCGGGCAAACCATAAACGAAGTCGTGCACAGCCGGCGTGGGCTTGGTTGCAGCGATCTCGTCAGCGGGAAGTCCGGTGGTTGGCGCAAGGCGGAAGTCCTGTGCCAGGTCGATGATCTTCACCTTGGCGGGTACGTCGTGCTCCGCCAGGAAACGCTCGCTCTTGCCGTGGCCAAAGCAGAAGAAGAGCACGTCGACATTGTCGAAGGGCATCTCGCTCGTGAAGCGAAGGTCAGTATCGCCGTAGAGTCCCTCATGCACGTCGGTGATGAGGTTTCCGGCATTGCTCTCGCTGTTGACGAAGACGAGCTCTGCCTCGGGATGGTTGATGAGCAGGCGGATGAGTTCTCCTGCCGTATAGCCGGCACCGCCAAGTATTCCTATTCGTATCATGTGACAATCAGAGTATATAACGAAAAGATAAAGTTAGAAGGGCTTGTCTTTATACTCTCTCTCCCGGATGCATGCCGTAGTAGGCGCGTAGCGGAGTGGAGAGCACTTTGATGAAGCCTTTTGCGTCGTCGGCTGTCCAGCCGTGCTGCATCTCGCCGTACTCACCGAGTTTCGACTTGGTGAGGTCATCAGGAGAGTCTACACCTACGGTTTCAAATCCGTAGGGACGCAGTTTCAGGATGGCGGTGCCGTTGACGTGGCGCTGACTGCTTGTGAGGAAAGCCTCCATGTCGGGCATGACGGGCTCGAGGTACTGACTCTCGTGGAGGAACATGCCGTACCAGTTGCCAATCTGGTCTTTCCAGTACTGCTGCCACTTGGAGAGTGTAGACTTTTCGAGCAGACGGTGCGCCTCGATGATCAGCTTCGGGGCAGCGGCCTCAAAGCCCACGCGTCCCTTGATGCCGATAATCGTATCACCGACATTGCAGTCACGGCCGATGGCATAGCTGGCACCGATGGCCTCAATAGCCTGGATTGCCTCTACCTTGTCGGCATACTCCTTACCATTGACAGCTGCAATCTCGCCCTCCTTGAACGTGATACGCAGTTCGGCTTCCGGCTCTTTGGCGGTGACATGCTTGAGATAAGCCTCCTCGGGCAGTCCTTGTGTCGGGTCGAGGAGCTCGCCACCACAGATACTTGTGCCCCAGATGCCTACGTTGTAGGAATACTTCAGCTTGGTGAAGTCAGCGAAGAAGCCGTGCTCGTTGAGGTAGTCTACTTCCTCTTTACGCGAGAGGGCGTGGTCACGGGTGAGCGTGATGATCTTCACACCGGGCGCCATGACGAGGAAGGTCATGTCGAAACGTATCTGGTCGTTGCCAGCACCAGTAGAACCGTGTGCAATGGCGTCGGCACCAATCTCCTTGGCGTAGCGTGCGATGGCGATGGCCTGGAAAATGCGCTCAGAGCTGACCGAGATAGGATAGCAGTTGTTGCGCAACACGTTGCCGAAGATCATATACCTCAAGCTCTTCTCGTAGTACTCATGCGTCACGTCGAGTGTGACGTATTTCTTAGCACCGAGCTTGTAAGCGTTTTCCTCGTTTTTCTTCAGCTGCTCAGCACTGAATCCGCCTGTGTTGGCGCATGCAGCGTATACGTCCCATCCCTCTTGGGTGAGTTTCATGACCGTGTATGATGTGTCCAGTCCGCCTGAAAAAGCGACGACGACAGACTTGGAGCCCACCCCCGACCCCTCCCGAGGGAGGGGAGATGCGATACCCTTACTACTGTTATTAGCCATACTATTATTTTTTATATTCTTCTTTTCCATGTTTTTATTGTTTAAACCTTGTGATTATATAAGTTTTACGAATCCTCTCCTCGTGCATTCTGAAGGACTTCCACTTCCTTTTTGTATAGCCCTTGCAACGGCATCAGGATCACTTAATATCTGATCATTAGTGAATCGGATGACTGTAAATCCCTGACTCTGCAACCATGCCGCGCGCTCCTCATCAGAGAATTGTTGACCGGGGAGTTGATGGTATCCTCCGTCTACTTCAATGACCAGTTTCACTGAGAGACAACAAAAGTCAACAATGAACTGTCCAATGATGTGTTGTCTACGGAAGCGAACTCCTAATTGTCTGTGTTGGAGAAATGCCCACAGAATGCTTTCTTCTTTAGTAGGGTTTCGTCTATTCTCATGTGCAAACTCTTTTAGCAGCCCATAGTAAGCACAATCAGCCGTTTGGTATTGTTGCTTTCGCCTGCCATTCTTTTGCTTACCATCCTGTCGCTCATCCCCATTATTACTCTTGGCATTTTCCTCCATCTACTCCTATATTATATATTATGTATTATTTATATTATGTATTGTGGTTTTGCCATTCCCCTCCCACGGGAGGGGTTAGGGGTGGGCCCCATTCCCCTCCCTCGGGAGGGGCTAGGGGAGGGCCTCGATTCGTCGGATTCGCTCCATGACCTCTTCCGGTATACGTGCAGGTAGCTGCTCTTCCGGATCAAAGAGCATGGCGGTGCAGATGCAGTAGCGGCGGTTGGTGCGGTGGAGGATGTCGCTGTTGATGCAGCCCTCACATCCCCGCCAGAAGCTCTCGTCATCGGTGAGGTCGTTGAAGGTCACGGGAAGATACCCTAGCTGTGTGTTCATCTTCATCACCGCAGACCCGCTGGTCAGCGAGAAGATCTTGGCATGGGGCCATCGGACGCGTGCGAGGGTGAAGGTGAGGTTCTTGATGCGCTTAGCCACACCCATACCTCGGAAGTCAGGGTGGACGATCAGTCCCGAGGTGGTGACATAGTGCTTATTGCCCCAGGTCTCGATGTAGCTGAATCCGGCGAACTTCTCGCCTTGCAGGGCGATGACCGCCTTGGCCTCTTTCATCTTTGTAGCCACGTACTCCGGCGAGCGCTTGGCGATGCCGGTGCCGCGGACCTTTGCTGCGTCGGCGATGGTTTTCAGTATGGTGTCGACATATTTGATATGACTCTCGTCGGCCACCATCACTTTGATTTCTTCCATGGTGTTGTTATCTATAATCTTGTCTTATCTGAATGTTTATTCCAGCATGATGTCGTTGAGGCATTCTGAAATGGCTTTTCTGTCCGTACCCTCTTTGAGGACGATGATGATGGTGTCGTCGCCGGCGATGGTGCCGAGGATCTCGGGAATGTCGCTGTTGTCGATGTTGTAGGCAATGGAACTGGCATATCCCGGTCGGGTGCGGATGACGCCGATGTTGCGTGAGAAGCGTATCGACTGGAAGCCTGGCGTGCCCATCATCTCGTTGGCGGGCAGCGGATGGTGGACGCGCTTGTACATCGTCTCGTTGGGCAGCACATAGACGTAGTGTCCGTTCATGCTGGCAGCCTTAGCGACTTTCAGCTGCTTGAGGTCACGGCTCAGTGTGGCCTGGGTGAGCAGGAAGCCTTCTTGTTTCAGCTCATCCAGCAATTCCTCCTGGCTGCCTATTTCCTTACTGGAAATGATCAGCTTGATAGCTTCGAGCCGTCGGTCTTTGATCTTCATATATTGGATATTTATTCTTTAACTGGTTGCAAAAATACACAAAATAATGATACAAACCAAATAAAATCTCATTTTTCTATCAAAAACGATGATATTTCGTTGTGGTAATTGCATACACATACTAATATTTATCCATTATCTCCATTTCGTGAAGCGTCTCTGAGTATGGCAGCAAGCCGGTTTGTTGCTTGTGCTAAGTCAAGATTTCTGTTAAGATTTTAGTGCTAAAGCTTGCTTTTCTTTGGCAGATTGGAAACTTTTTATTAAATTCGCAACATCAACTATACACATTATATAATATAAGTAATAGATAAGATGACACAAGAAGAAAAGACAAAGATAGAAGAGCGCATCGTGGATGTGCTGAAAACCGTGTACGATCCAGAGATTCCGGTAGACATTTGGAACCTTGGCATGATCTACAAGATTGACGTGAAAGACGACGGTACGGTCGACATGGACATGACTTTCACGGCACCGTCCTGCCCCGCTGCAGACTTCATCCTTGAGGACGTGCGCACAAAAGTAGAGAGCGTGGAAGGTGTGAAAGCCGCCAACGTCAACCTGGTCTTTGAGCCTGTTTGGGATCAGAGCATGATGAGTGAGGAAGCAAAAGTGGAGCTGGGACTGGACTGAGTCAATGTTGAATGTTGAGTGATGAAGGAAGGAAGTTGAATATTTAACAAAACTTTGATGGCTATGAGAAAGAACATATACTTTTTATCCGATGCACACTTAGGGTCGCTGGCCATTCCTCACCGCCGTACCCAAGAGCGACGGCTGGTACGTTTCCTTGACAGCATCAAGGACAAGGCGGCCGCCGTGTATATGCTCGGCGACATGTTTGACTTTTGGGACGAGTATAAATATGTGGTGCCGAAGGGCTTTACGCGTTTCTTAGGCAAGATCTCGGAGTTGACCGACATGGGCGTGGAGGTGCATTTCTTCACCGGCAATCACGATATATGGACGTATGGCTATCTTGAGGAGGAGTGCGGAGTGATCCTTCACCGCCATCCGCTGACAACAGAAATCTACGGCAAGGAGTTCTATTTGGCGCACGGCGACGGACTGGGTGACCCCGACAACAAGTTCAAACTCCTGCGCAAGATCTTTCACAACCGTGGCTGTCAGCGTCTGCTCAACTTCTTCCATCCTTGGTGGGGCATGCAACTGGGTCTCAACTGGGCCAAGCATAGCCGTCTGAAACGCGCCGACGGAAAGGAGCCTCCCTATATGGGCGAGGACAAAGAGTACCTGGTGTTGTGGACAAAGGAATATATGAAGACGCACCCCGACATCGACTACTTCATCTATGGACATCGTCATATAGAACTGGAGCTGACGCTTAACCGCAAGGCACGGATGCTGATTCTCGGCGATTGGATCTCGCAGTTCACCTATGCCGTCTTCGATGGCGAGCATCTGCTGCTTGAGGAATATGTCGAGGGCGAAAGCAAACCGTAATCATCGGATAAGGAGATAGAAGCTACAAAAAAAAGCGTGGCGACCACAATGATAAGCAGGTGGTCGCCACGCTTTTTATTTTACTATACTCATGAGTTCTACTCATCGTATGGTTGTATAATCATCAAAATTGTGCTTTGTTATTGCAAAAAAAGCAGTTTGAAGATGGTCAAACGTTCGTTTGACCATTGGTCAAACGAATGTTATACATATAGTTAAACGAACGTTTGACCAAACGTACAACGAACGTTTGACCATCTAATTGATGACGTTTTTATCGGTCGATACGACCGTTGCCTCCTTGCATAGCAGCAAGGATCTCCTGCTCACTCACTAAGTTCTGATCACCGGGAACGGTGTTTTTCAGAGATGCGGCTGCCGTGGAGAACTCCAGACAGTGACGGTCATCATCGGGCCAGCGGTGGCGGGCATGGATAAACGCGGCCACCCAGGCATCGCCCACGCCCATCTGGTCAACGATAGGCCGGATGTCGTAGATACGCGAAGTGTAGATTTCACCGTTGACCCACAGCACTCCGGCATTGACATGATGCTGGAACGAGAGTTGGTTGCGGTGCGCCATGAGCATGCGCTCAGCCCGCGGGAACATCTTGTGGAGCCGGTCAAAATAGCGGCGGTAAGCATCCAGGTCAAACTGATAGCTCTCGTCCAAGGCCGTGAAAGGAATGGGATCGAGGCCGCTGGCCACGTACCACTCGTTTTGGTCGCCAAAGATAAACGAGCTGTACTGCATGAGTTCGTCGAGAGCCTTGCGGGCGTTGGCCCCTGGATATTTCCACAGGTTGCCACGGTAGTTGATGTCGCAGGTGAGTTCTACGCCACTTTCAAAGGCCCGGCGCACGGCATCCATCGTGGTGTCGAGAGCTGCCTGACTCGTAGCGCAGGTGATTCCTGAACAGTGAAACAGTCCTACTTCCTTCAATATTGGTGCCCAGTCGATGTCGCCGAACGACAAGGTGTTGAAAGCAGAGTCATCGCGGTCATAGACCACTCTCGACGAGCGCATGGCGGCAGAAGGCTCGAAATAGTAGGTACCCAGCCGTTTGCCGCCCTTCACCGAATGGCGCACGTCGACACCATATTCCCTTAGATGCATGAGTGCGGCCTCGCCGATGGCATTGTCGGGCACGCGCGTGACATACTCCACGTCGTCGCCGAGCATCGCCAGGCTCACGGCCACATTGGCCTCGGAGCCTCCATAGTTGGCATCGAAAGAGTTGCCCTGCGTCAGCCGCATGGCTCCGTGCTTGGACAGGCGCAGCATGATTTCCCCGAATGTAACAATCTTCATTTCCCTTACTCCTTATTATTACTTATGGTAGAAAACTTATGTTATCGTTGAAAACTAAAAAAGGCGGACAGCCCATCGTGGGTGTCCGCCTTTTTGTAGGTTGCGATATTACTTCTTCTGTGCCTCTACGAGGTCGCGTGTGTCGCGGGCAATGACAATCTCCTCGTCGGTAGGAATCATCACCACCTTCACCTTGGAGTCGTCGGTAGAGAGGATCTGCTCCTTCGAGCGCACGTGGTTGCGCTCCTTGTCCATCTTCACGCCGAGGTACTCCAGACCGGAGCATGCATCCCAGCGCACGCCTTCCTGGTTCTCGCCCACGCCGGCAGTCCACACGATGATGTCGACACCGTTCATGGCAGCAGCGTATGCACCGATGTATTTCTTGATGCGATAGTTGTACATCTGCAGTGCGAGATGAGCGCGCTCGTTGCCTTCGTTGTCGGCGTTCTCGATCTCACGCATGTCGCTGGAGATGCCCGTGATGCCGAGCACACCGCTCTGCTTGTTGAGGAAGTCGGCCATCTCCTGTGGTCCCATACCGGTCTTCTGCATCAGATAGGTGACGGCAGACGGGTCGATGTCGCCAGAGCGGCTGCCCATCATCAGTCCGGCCAGCGGAGTCAGACCCATAGAGGTGTCGATGACCTTGCCATACTTCACGGCAGCCACGCTGGCGCCGTTGCCGATGTGGCAGGTGATGATCTTCTGTGTCTTGATGTCCACGCCGAGGAACTCGCACACGCGCTGAGAGACATAGCGGTGAGAGGTGCCGTGGAAACCATAGCGACGTACGTGCCACTTGGTATAGAACTCGTAGGGCACAGCGTAGAGATAAGCATACGGCGGCATGGTGCTGTGGAATGCATTGTCGAACACTGTCACCTGTGGTGTACCGGGCATGAGGGCATCGACAGCGCGCAGGCCTGCCAAGTGGCCCTTGTTGTGTACCGGTGCGAGGTCGATGAGGCTCTCAATGCCTTTCTCCACCTCGGGAGTGACGATACAGCTCTTCTCAAAGAGGTCACCGCCCTGCACGATACGGTGTCCCACAGCGTCGATCTCGTCGAGGCTCTTCAGACAGCCGTACTTGGGATCAACGAGGAGGTCGAGCACAAACTTCACGCCCTCTTTGTGCGACGGCATGTCGTGCATGATCTTCTCTTTAGAGCCGTCTTTTAGCGTCACTTTGACAAAAGCCTCGTCGAGACCAATGCGCTCTGCGCCACCCTGAGCCAGTACGCTCTCGTCGGCCATGTCGTATAACTTGTACTTAATGGAACTGCTACCGCAGTTCAGAACCAAAATCTTCATCTTTAATGTTGATTGTTAGTGTGGAATGTTGAGTTATTAACAATGTTGAGTGTTGAATGATGAATTCATTCATCATTCAACATTCATCACTCATCACTTCTTAGCGTCCATGGCCTGGCAAGAAGTGATGGCAACCATGTAGTAGATGTCATCGACAGAGCAGCCACGGCTGAGGTCGTTGACAGGACGAGCGATACCCTGGAGGATAGGACCGATAGCGATGGCGCCACCAAGACGCTGAACAAGTTTGTAACCGATGTTGCCCACTTCGAGATTAGGCACAACGAGTACATTGGCGTGTCCGGCAATCGGAGAGCCCGGAGCCTTGAACTCACCTACAGAAGGTACGAGGGCCGCGTCGGCCTGCAACTCACCGTCGACTTTCAGCTCAGGATACTTCTCGTGAGCAATCTTTGTGGCGTCGATGACCTTGTCGATGATGTAGACGCTCTTGCCCGTAGCCTTGTCCTTGGCATCCTTGGCAGAGCCTTTGGTGGAGAAGCTCAGCATGGCCACACGGGGATCCTGGATGCCTGCCACGCTCTTTGCGGTCTCGGCTGTGCAGTATGCAATCTGAGCCAGCTGGTCAGCCGTAGGATTGGGAGTGACAGCCACGTCGCCCATGACCACGATACCGTCCTCGCCATACTGCTTCTGGTCAGTGATGAGGAGCATAGCACCGCTGACACAAGTTACGCCCGGAGCGCATTTGATGATCTGCAGAGCCGGACGCAGTGTGTCGCCCGTAGTGCTCAACGCACCGGAGATCTGTCCGTCAGCGTCACCGGTCTTGATGATCATGCAGCCAAGATAGAGGTTGTTCTTCGTTACCAGCTCGCGGGCCTGCTCAACGGTCATGCCCTTTTTCTTGCGAAGCTCAGCCAGCAGGTTAGCATACTCCTCGGTCTTCTCGCAGTGCAGCGGGTCGACGATGGTAGCCTTGTCGATGTTGGCGAGGCCCCACTCTTTGGCTTCCTTACGGATGTTTTCGGGATTGCCGATCAAGATCAGGTCGGCCAGGTCGTCGGCCAGTACGCGGTCGGCAGCCTTCAGAGTGCGCTCCTCTTCAGCTTCGGGGAGCACGATGCGCTGCTTGTTTGCTTTAGCACGCGCAACAATTTGCTCTAATAAACTCATAATTATTCTTTAATATATATGATTGGTATTCTGTCATCAAATGGTTACTATTGAACTTGTATTAAATCGTAGTACATATATCTCGTCTTTAAAGGCAGTTGCATAGAAGAGTTTGTCGCTTCTTGCTCTTCCGTTGAAAACAGAAAGCAGAAGTTGTTTCTTTGATAATATTGCAGGACGGAAGGCATATTATAAGCATCAACGATCAAATATCTGCATCCAGTCTTATTATCAGCCTGAACAAACCATTTCTTTAAGAAATCAAGCAATTCACTGCCGATGCCTTTCCCTGCATAATCGATATTAACGCCCAAGCGTCCTATTAGAGCAGCCGGGTAGCGTCGCATCTGCTTTTCACGAGGCATACTGCCATTGATTTTCTTTTTTCTACTGTTAGGTAGCTGGTCTACTTTGATGCTATCGTTAGAAAGTGTAAATGCGCAAACAATGATACGAGGGTCATCGTCCAAAAGGTAGCAATATGTTTTTCCAAGCAGTTTCTCTTTGTATGGCATTGCGTCTTCCATGAAGAACTCGTCCAAGTCAACATTTCCACAAGAAAAAGGTTGGCATGTGTCGAGAATTTCACGTGTCAAGAGATGAAGTGAACAATGGTCTGCAAGGAATCCCATCTGTTAATCCAGTTTAGCTTTAGCCATAATTTTATCGAAATCGCCCTGTGACAATTGAACATTGCATTTGTGGGGATGACGCTCTGCTGCTGCCGCAGCCTCTACAAACCGGTCTGCATCAGCTCCTGTGACAATGGGTATAGGTCTAATATCTAATGCCATAATAGTTTCTCCTTCCCTTATTAATTGGTTATTCTACTGCAAAATTAATCTTTTTTTTCCTTATAGCCCAATATTTATCAATAAAACAGTTTAAAAGTCTTTGTTAACCAATCATCTCCTTTGCGAGTATGCTCTCAAGCTCCTCGGCGGAGAGACGCAGGTGGAACTGCCCTTTGATGGCCACGCTGATGCGCCCCGTCTCTTCTGATACTACCACAGCGATGGCGTCGGAATCCTGCGAGATGCCCATGGCGGCACGGTGGCGAAGGCCCAGCTCCTTGGGTATGTCCATGTTGTGACTCACAGGCAGGATGCATCCTGCCGCTTTGATGCGCTTCTTCGAGACGATCATGGCACCGTCGTGGAGCGGAGAGTTCTTGAAGAAGATGTTCTCTATCAGCAGTTTGTTGACGCGTGCGTCGATCTGCTCACCGGTCTGCACAATATCGTCGAGAGGGGTAGCCCGCTCGATGACGATGAGGGCACCCACCTTTTTCTTCGCCATGTCCATACACGCCCACACGATCGGCATGATGGTTTCTTTGTCTTCGTCCTGCCCGTTGTCCTTGCGTTGTGAGAAGAAGCGCATGATGCTCTTTACGCGCTGATGGGCACCTAACTGATAGAGGAACTTGCGGATCTCTTCCTTAAACAGTACGATAAGACCGATGACACCCACGCTGGCCAACTGGCTGAGGATGCTGCCCAAGAGCTTCATCTCCAACACTTGGGAGACGAAGAGCCAGATGAGGACAAACACGATGATGCCATAGAACACGTTCAGTGAACGGCTCTCCTTCATCAGCCGGTAGATGTAGTAAAGCATCAGGGCGACCAGAAAGATGTCTATGACATCCTTGATTCCAAACTCAAAAAACATGATTAATGTATAATGTATAGTGTAGAAATGATTAATGTATAATGTATAGTGTATAAATAATAATGTATAAATAAAAGCTCCGGGTGGAGGTCATTCAACGTTCATCATTCAACACTCAACATTGAATTCATTCAACACTCAACATTTTATCGTATATCTTCACACACTCCACGGCTTCCTTCACATCATGTACACGCAGGATGGAGGACCCCTTCATCAGCGCAATGGTGTGGATGGCTGTGGTGCCGTTGAGAGATGTCGTCGGGTCGCCGCCGACGAGTTTAAAGATCATCGACTTGCGCGACACACCCGTGAGCACAGGCAGGTCGAGCGCCAAGAGCTTGTCAGCGTTGCGCAAGACGGCGTAGTTCTGCTCCAAAGTCTTGCCGAAGCCGTAGCCCGGGTCGAGGATGATGTCGCGTGCACCTAAGTCGCGCAGTTGCTGCACTTCACGGCTAAAGGCTTGCATCATTCTCGTGATGTCGGGCTTCACCGACATGAGGATATACGGCACGCGCAGCTGGCCTACCACTTCAAACATGCTGCCAGTTTCATGGATCGGCGTGTTGACGATACCGGTAAGACCGCCTTCCGACACGTCGTTGATGATGTCGGCACCCCAGTCCTCAATGCACTGGCGGGCTACAAGCGGACGGTAGGTGTCCACCGACACGGGAGCGTCGGGCTGCTCACGGCGTACAATGCCAAGCGCCCACTTCAGTCTGCGGGCTTCCTCTTCCTCGCTCACCTCCTGCGCACCGGGCCGCGTAGAGAAAGCTCCTACGTCGATGATGGTTCCTCCCTGCGCTATGATTTCGTTGGCACGGTCAGCGATCTCGCACTCTGTCTGTTTGCGGCTTCCACTATAGAAGGAGTCGGGGGTGACATTGAGGATACCCATCACTTGAGGATGAGCCAGCGAGAGCAACCGCCCACGCACGTTAATGGTATGGTTCATGAATGTAATTACTTCTAAATCGTGTACACTATCTGCAAATGTACCTATTTCTCCGCTATCATGCAAATAATTGCGTTGTTTTTTCGGTCTTATCCCATGAGATTTAAAATTGTTTTCGTATATTTGCAGCAAAGAAAGGAATTGTAATGACAACGCTACAACTCAATGCAGAAATCCATAGTAACCTCAACTATCTCGCAGATAGTGAAGATTACCTCCGGAAGGCTTTGGAATACTTGAAAAAGCTTTCTTGGCAGAAGAGACAAGGAACTAAGGTCATGCCGACTAAGAAAATCCATGTTGACGACGGTCCATTGCCTACAGACAAGTTTATGGATCTCTTTTCACATACTATGCCCGGTGATGACGAGAAAATGAAGGAGCATTATTTGAGTCAGAAATACGGAGAATATCTATGAGAGTCTTTCTGGACACAAATATAGTCATGGAGTTCCTTACACAGAGGACGCATTATGTTGCAGTCAGAAAGATCATGCGAGCCGCCCAATTGGGCTTGCTCGAAGCTTGTATCTCTACAATATCTCTGTCAACAATAGCATATCTTCTTGGACTCAGATTGAAGCAGAATAATATTCATGAGCCTGAGAAGAGAAATGTGATTAGACGCTTACTCATTGAATTAGAGAAATATATTCAGATTGTAGACATATCCCACGATCAGACTGCAATCGCATTGAAAGATGAGAATTTCAAAGATATAGAAGATAGTTTTCAGTATTATTGTGCTTTGGAGAACGATTGTGACTGCATTGTTACCATCAACTTGAAGGATTTCCCCGCTTGTGACACAATCATTATCTGTTCCCCAGAAGATTTTGTAAAGGCCCAAATAGAATAGTAGCACAAAGGTGCTTATAAGAAAATAGGGACTACGAATCAACACATTTCCCACGACTATGAACGCAAAACAATTATATCAGCTCTACCTGCAGCATCCGCAGGTAACCACCGACAGCCGCGACTGCCCTAAAGGCAGCATCTTCATCGCGCTGAAAGGTGCGTCGTTCGACGGAAACAAATTCGCCAAGAGCGCACTCGAGAAAGGATGCAGTTATGCAGTTGTTGATGAGAAGGAATATGCCGAGGAAGGCGATGATCGCTTTATTCTTGTTGATGACTGCCTCACCACTTACAAGGAGCTGGCGCGCGAGCACCGCCGCCAGTTCTCCATTCCCGTTGTCGGCATCACCGGCACCAACGGCAAGACCACGACCAAAGAACTCGTCTCGGCTGTGCTTGCCGAGAAATACCGCGTGATGCATACCGAGGCCAACTACAACAACGACGTCGGTGTGCCCAAGACGCTGTTGCGGCTCACAGCCGACGACGAGATCGCCGTGGTGGAAATGGGAGCCTCGCATCCGGGCGACATCAAGAAACTTGTCGACTATGTCGAGCCGACCTGTGGACTCATCACCAATGTGGGCCGCGCTCACCTTCAGGGCTTTGGATCCTTTGAAGGCGTGATGAAGACCAAAGGCGAACTCTATGACTTCCTCAAGGCCCACGACGGTCTTGTCTTCCTCAATACCAGCAACGAACACCTTGTCGACATGGCGCAGCAACGTGAGCTGGAGCGCATCGTCAGCTATGGCACTGACGGCGACGCACAAGTGCAGGGCGAGGTCGGTGTGTGCGAACCCTTCCTTACCTTCAGCTGGCATGTCGACGGTCAGCCCAATGTCTATGAGGTGCACACGCATCTCGTAGGTACCTATAACATGGACAACATGCTGGCCGCCATCGCAGTAGGTCTTCACTTCGACGTGGCTCCGCAGCAGATCTGTCACGCACTGGAAAGCTATCAGCCCAGCAACAACCGCTCTCAACTCGAGCAGACGGCGCACAACTGGCTCATCGTCGATGCCTATAATGCCAACCCGACGAGTATGGCTGCTGCACTTGACAACTTTCAGCGTATTACCGTCAAGCAGCCTAAGATGGTGATCCTTGGCGACATGCGTGAGCTTGGCAGCGTAAGTCTGGAAGAGCACCAAAAGGTTGTGGACACGCTTCGCAAAGACAACTTCGAGAAGGTTTGGCTCGTCGGTGAGGAGTTTGGTAAGACCGACTGCGACTTCCGCAAGTTCAAGGACGTCGAAGAAGTCAAGGCCGTCATCGCTCAGGAGCAGCCGCAGGGCTATTACATCCTTGTCAAGGGCAGCAACGGCATCAAACTCTTCCAGCTGCCTGAACTGCTGTAAACTTACAAGCGCTTAGTTCCGCTTCTGACTATCAAGCCTGGGAAAGCATCATGCTGCTTCTCCCAGGCTTCTTTCGTGGGTGCAAGGTTTTGTATTTGTGGACTCAAGGTTTAATATTTGTAGGCGTAAGGTTTAATAAATGCGAAAACCTGTAAGAACAGTCTTATTTAGAACATTTTTATGGGTAAATACAACATTTCTACAGAATTATATAGTACCTTTGCACCAAACAATCTAAACATGAGATATTCTTATTCTGCTCCCAATATACAAAGTCTTATTTTAAGGTGGCCATATTTGTTGATGGTCATCGTGGCAATCGCCTTTCTGAGTGGTGCTTTGCTCTATACCCTCTTTGGGGAATACCATTTTCTGCTTGCCGCACTACAGACAGCAGACGCGCATGCTATGGTACTGCTTAACTTTAACGGAGGAGCCCTGACCGATAGATTCTTCTATGGCTATAGTCAGATGAGGACTTGGTTGCCGTTAGCTGTAGTGTTGGTGGGTTACACGCTGGTGTGGCATCAAGGCTCATGGCGAGACCGTCTCCTGCTGTTGCTTGTCATTGCGGCGATGATCGCGTTTACCGATCAGCTTTCCTCAGGCATCATCAAGCCGATTGTGGCGCGTCCCCGTCCTTCACACAACCTCACTCTCGCTCCCATGCTTCATTACGTCAACGGATACCATGGCGGACAGTATGGCTTTGTGTCCGGTCATGCGACCAACATCTGTTGCCTTGTCACCTTTCTAAGCTATATCTATCGCAACAGACTCATGCGTGGCGTTCTTGCTCTTTTTGCCATCACCATCTGTTATTCCCGTATCTATCTCGGCGTACACTATCTTGGCGACATTCTCTGCGGGGCAGCCATCGGCGTTTTGGTGGCTCGCATCGTCATCTTTTTATGTCCTGCACACCTGTTGCGACGCTACGACCGTATGCCTTGGGGCGTGGCTGTAGTATGGTTTGCGACTACGCTTCTCTTGCTTGTGATCCCGTAAAAAGATTGTATGGCGGCTTCCCGTACACGAAGTCGCTGCAATGTCCACCGTTTTTTAGCCTTAGTAGATACGAAAAAATCCGGCCCCGTCAAACGACAAGAACCGGATTGAATGAAAGGAGGAAGTGGTGCCTCTTGGAGTTGAACCAAGGACACATGGATTTTCAGTCCATTGCTCTACCACCTGAGCTAAGGCACCCTCTACTTACTGCATCTCTTATTATGGAGTGATATTTCTGAAATGCGAGTGCAAAGGTAGCACTTTTTTATCAACCTCGCAAATTTTTCTCGATAAAATTGTGTTTAATTCAAAAAAAAGTGCTACCTTTGCAACCGCAAAACAGAAAGAGACGCTTTCACAGTTTCTCGATCTCATTTTTGCAATCGGGATGTAGCGCAGTTGGTAGCGCACTACGTTCGGGACGTAGGGGTCGCCAGTTCGAGTCCGGTCATCCCGACCAACAAAAAAGAGGAATGCTTTTCGGAGCATTCCTCTTTTTTCGTTGGTATTACTTAGCTTTGATACCAGTTAGCGTATTGCTTTGAGATAGGAACATACACCTTATTTATATATGTGTCTTACACATTATATATATAAGGTGTATGTCGCTTTTCTGCTTAGAACTGGTTCTCGATGATGTCCGTAAGCACATCCTTCATGCTCAGTCCGGCTGCTTTTACCTGCTGCGGGATGAAGCTTGTTGGCGTCATGCCCGGTGTGGTGTTGATCTCCAGCATGTTGACTTTGTCATTGCCTTCAGCGTCTTTGCTGATGATATAGTCGATGCGGATGATACCGTTGCAGTGAAGGATGTCGTAGATATGGCTGGTCTCGTCGGCAACTTTCTTTGCAGTCTCAGGGCTGAGACGGGCAGGAGTGATCTCCTGAACCTGGCCGTTGTACTTGGCATCATAGTCAAAGAACTCGTTCTTCGTCACAACTTCTGTGGCTGGGAACACGACAGCTTTATCCTTTGTCTTGTAGCATCCGATCGAGATCTCCGTGCCTTTCATGAAGCCTTCAATCATCACCTCACTGCTCTCCATGAAGGCAACACGCAGAGCAGGAGCCAGCTGGTCAGCATTCTTCACCTTAGATACACCAAAGCTCGAGCCGTCGGCAGCAGGCTTAACGAAGACAGGCATACCCAAACGCTTCTCGATGGCAACGGCATCATAGCTTTCGCCAAGGCGCAGTAAAATGCTGTCGGCAACATTAACACCGAAGCCACGAAGGTAGTTGTTCAGCACATATTTGTTGAAAGTCATAGCCTCTACGAGTACACCGCTGGTAGAGTAAGGCAGGTGGATCAGATCGAAGTAGCCTTGCATGATGCCGTTCTCACCCGGAGTGCCGTGGATGGTGATGTAAGCATAGTCGAAGACGACGGCTTTTCCTTCCTTGTTGACGAAGGAGAAGTCGTTGCGGTCGATCTTGGCAATGTCCCCGTCCTCATAGTTGACATGCCAGTCCTGTCCTTTCACGTCAACGATGTAGACATTATAACGTTCCTTGTCAAAGAAGGAATACAAACCTTGTGCTGAGCGCAATGATACGTCGTGCTCGGATGAATCGCCACCGCAGACGATGGCAATGTTTCTCTTTAAATCTTTCATATCATTTGTTTTTCGTGAATTCTTTGTTTGGTTCTGTCTTTCTCGCTACTGAACAACACGTCACCCATCATTGGTCATTCAACATTCTGTTCGTTCCCTTGATGAATGTGCGCCACTTCTCGATCAGTGCAGCGAAGTCCTCGGGCCATGGTGAGTCGAAGTCCATCTGTTGATGGGTGCGTGGATGCACAAAGCCGAGTGTCTTGGCGTGCAGAGCCTGACGCGGGCAGATCTTGAAACAGTTGTTGATGAAGGCCTTGTAGGAAGCGCTGCGCTGTCCGCGCAGAATCTCCGTTCCGCCGTAACGCTCGTCGCCGAAGAGCGGGTGTCCGATGTGCTTCATGTGAGCACGTATCTGATGTGTGCGTCCCGTCTCAAGTATACACTCCACAAGGGTGGTATAGCCGAAGCGCTCCAATACTCTGTAATGAGTGACGGCCGGCTTGCCAATGCCCGATTCCGGATCGAAGACCTTCATGCGCAGCCGGTCTTTCGGATCGCGTCCGATGTTGCCCTCTATGCGTCCTTCGTCTTCCACGATATGTCCCCAGACAAGCGCGTTGTAGGAGCGGTGGGTTGTCTTGTGGAAGAATTGTTTGCCCAAAGCCGTTTTTGCTTCCGGCGTCTTCGCCACGACGAGCAGCCCGCTTGTGTCCTTGTCGATACGATGGACCAGTCCCACTTCCGGATCATTAGCGTCGAAGGCAGGTACGTTGCGCATGTGCCAGGCTACAGCATTGATCAGCGTGCCTGTGAAGTTTCCGGCTCCTGGATGCACCACCATGCCTGCCGCCTTGTTGACCACCATCAGGTCGTCGTCCTCATAGACGATGTCGAGCGGAATGTCCTCCGCCACGATGCTGGTGTCGTGCTTGGGATGATCGAGCATGAGCGTGATAACATCCCCCGGCCGCACCTTATAGTTGCTCTTGACAGGCTTGTCAGCTACGCAGATACATCCGGCGTCGGCAGCTGTCTGGATGCGGTTGCGGCTGGAGTGCTGCATGTGCTCGGCCAGGAACTTGTCGATGCGCACGGGTGTCTGGCCGGCATCGACGACGATGCGCCAATGCTCATAGCGGTTGCCGTCGGAAGGATTCTGTTCGTCGCGTCCGTCGTTTTCGCTCTGTTCCAGTTCGTCGTCCAGCAAGTCTGAGAATATGTTGTCTTCTGCCATGTCTGTTGAAGTTTTGTTTATGGGAAAGCATCTTTGCGGGACTATTCGCCCGTGTTGTTGCCTTCTTCCGTATTGTTGTTTTCGGGCTGGTCGGGCGGTGTGGGAATCTCCTGGAAGTTGTCCACGTCGCCACTCTCGTCGTCGGTGTTGTCGTTTTCCATGTCCGGATCGACATAGTTGATGTCATCACTCTGGTCGAGCTGTCCGTCGCCGACTTGTATGATCAGCGTGGCGTCGACCGGAATCTTGTCGCCGGCCACCACGTGCCGTCCGTTGACGGTGATGCCGTAGACCCAGTCCTTCTCTCCGGGTACCGATTGCGGCTTGCCGAGTTTGAATCCCATAGCGGTGAGTTTCGCCATTGCCTCGCGCAACGAACTGTTGTCAATGACATCAGGCAGGGTGATCGTGGGAGAGTGAGTGGCGTTGATGGTGACATAGATGACGTGTCCCGACTTGACGCGCTCGCCGGGTCCCGGTGTCTGCTCAAGGATAGCTCCGGGTGGGAGAGAGCGTACGTAGCCCGTGTCGGTCACCTCTATCTCCAGTCCCAGGTTGTTGACGATCTGCTCAGCGTCGGCGTACCGCTTGTGCAGGATATTGGGAATGGGAATCGACTCGCCGTGGTGGGTATACAGGTCGATGCCAAAGCGGAAGCCCAAAGCCAGCGCGACGACCACGAGGGCCATCGCCGCGAGGTTTCCCCAAAGATAGGTACTTTTAAACTTGCCTAAGAATTCTGATGCTGTCATCGATACTTTATTTAATACAAAGGTAATGTAAACCGCGCGAAATACAAAATAAAAGCAGCGAATATTTTCTTTTTCGTTGTATGCAACGGCGACTCTTTCTGTAATAGCCACCTTCGGAGCGTTTGGCAGCCATGTTCGCCAGAACAAACAGCTACCTTAGATACGGCAAAAGCAGCAAGGATGGATCATCCTTGCTGCTTTTTGCTGCCTTGCGCATAGACGCTAAGGAGTTACTTGCCGTGGTTCTCGTCAGAGACGGTCAGTTTCTTGCGGCCATGAGCACGACGGGAAGCCAGCACGCGACGGCCGTTCTTTGTGGCCATTCTCTCGCGGAAGCCGTGCTTGTTGACGCGACGGCGGTTGTGAGGCTGAAATGTTCTTTTCATCTTTATTTATTGTTAATTTATTATTTGTTTCTTCTTTTTTCGAGCCTTTGTCCTTCTTATGGCTTGCAAAATTACGCATAATTTTCGAGATGACAAAGAATTAAGTGATTTTTCAGTGCTAAAAAGATGTTTTTATCTAAAATTATAGTAACTTTGCACCTGCAAAAGCATGATAATATACTTATAATATACACACAATGATTAATTCACAGGAAATTAAGATCGGTACATGCATCCGCATGGACGGCGGCATTTGGAAGTGCGTTGACTTCCAGCATCGTAAGCCAGGAAAGGGCAACACTGTCATGAACACTAAGCTGAAGAACGTGGCTGACGGCCGCGTGCTGGAGCGTACATTCCAGATCGGCTTCAAGCTCGATGACGTGCGCGTGGAGCATCGTCCTTATCAGTATCTCTATGAGGATCCTACTGGCTACATCTTCATGAACCAGGAGACTTTCGAGCAGATCCCTATCTCCAAGGACATGATCACTGGTTGGGAGTTTATGAAGGAAGGCGACGTCGTTGACGTGCAGACCGACACTTCCGACGGCACCATCCTCTCTGCTGAGATGCCGGTGAAGACCAACCTGAAGGTCACTCACAGCGAGCCGGGTGTGAAGGGCAACACAGCTACCAATGCTACAAAGCCCGCCACTCTCGAGACTGGCGCTGAGATCCGTGTGCCCTTGTTCATCAATGAGGGTGAGACCATCACGGTCGACACACGCGACGGCAGCTACGTGGGCCGCGTGAGCGAGAAATAATTGGGCACTAAGCCTTATGCCATCCTTCCTTTTGCGAAGGGTGGCTTTTTTTGTTAACGACCACTCTCTACGGAGCGTGGTCAGCGTCTTGGAGAATTCTATTACTATGGAGCAGCCTTTGAAATACTCTTTTGTCATTCCTGTCTTCAACCGTCCCGATGAGGTCGACGAGCTGTTGGACAGCCTGACACGCCAGTCGTTAAGCGCTTTTGAAGTCATCGTTGTTGAGGACGGCTCGCAAGTGCCTTGCCACGATGTGTGTGCGCGCTATGTAGGAAAACTCGATCTTCACTATTTCAGCAAGCCTAACAGCGGACCCGGACAGAGCCGCAACTATGGCGTGGAGCGTGCGCGTGGCGAATATGTCATCATTCTCGATTCCGACGTAGTCGTCCCTCCCGGTTATCTCCAGGCCGTTGACGACGAGCTGCGTCGTGAGCCCTGCGAGGCTTTTGGCGGTCCCGACCGTGCTGCAAGTTCGTTCACTCCTACTCAAAAGGCTATTTCCTATTCCATGACGAGCTTCTTCACCACCGGCGGCATCCGTGGCGGAAAGAAGAAACTGGACAAGTTCTATCCCCGTTCCTTCAATATGGGCATCCGCCGCGACGTTTACCAGCGGCTCGGCGGCTTCTCCAAGATGCGCTTCGGCGAGGACATCGACTTCTCCATCCGCATCTTCAAGGCCGGATGTCACTGCCGTCTCTTTCCCGGTGCATGGGTCTATCACAAGCGGAGAACAGACTTCCGCAAGTTCTGGCGTCAGGTGTTCAACAGTGGCATTGCCCGCATCAATCTCTACAAGAAATATCCCGATAGCCTCAAACTTGTCCATCTCTTGCCGATGGTCTTCACGCTTGGTGTGGCCTTCCTGACGTTGTTGTTCATTGATGGCCTTCTGGCCAGTCTCTTTTCCGAGGCACCGGGTGCCGGAGAATTGGGACGCGATACCATGGCACTGGCTTTGGCACCGCTGATACTCTACAGCCTGCTCATCTTCGCAGACTCAGCGCGCCAGAACCACAGCGTGAAGATTGGACTCCTCAGCGTGCGTGCTGCCTTCATCCAACTCATGGGCTATGGTTGCGGCTTCCTTCAGGCCTGGTGGCGACGGTGCGTGCGTGGGCAAGACGAATTTGCCGCTTATGAGAAGAACTTCTACAAGTAGTCTTGTCGCTTTCTTCTATTTTCAACCCTATAAAAGACAGCCTATGAACCGAAATATATACTGTATGGCAAAGACAGCAGTGCTCTTTGCCATCTTATGGATAGCCGGTATGGTGAGCGCCCTGGCTAAGAAGACCACCATAGTCATCTCCTGCGATGGCTTCCGGTGGGACTATGCCGAGATGTACGACACACCGTTTCTCGACCTGATGGCCCGCCAGGGTGTCAAGGGTGAGCTCGTTCCCTCCTTTCCCTCAAAGACTTTTCCCAACCACTATACCCTTGCCACCGGCCTTCGGCCCGAACATCATGGCATCATCGCCAATTCGTTTCTCAACCGCGCCACGGGAGCGCGCTTCTCTTTGTCCAATCCCAAGACCAAGTACGACGCGCGCTTCTATCATGGCGAACCGCTTTGGCTTACAGCCCAGCGCCAAGGTCTGCACACCGCAGTCTTTTATTGGCCGGGGTCTGACGTGGCAATAGACGGTCACTATCCCGACCTTTGGCACAGCTACGACGAGAAGCCACATCTCACTTTCACCCAGCGCGTCGACGGCATCATGCAACAACTGACGGCAAAGAAGAGTCCCGACCTCATCATGGCCTATTTCGAGGAGCCCGATGCCAGCGGCCACAGCTATGGCCCGCAGGCCAAGCAGACACGTGCAGCCGTGGAGCGCATCGACTCGCTGTTGGGCAGTCTGTGGACACGCATCGGCAAGGCGGGACTGCAAAGCAGCGTCAACCTCGTCATTGTCTCCGACCATGGCATGACGTGGTTCACGCCTTCACGCCAGATCACCGTCAGCCGTTATCTTCATAAAGACTGGTATCAATCGATCGAAGGCAACCTTCCGGCCAACATCTATGCAACGCAACGCTGGCAGCAGGACAGCATCGTGGCCGCCTTAAGTCATGTTGCACACCTGCGTGTGTGGCGCAAAACCGACATACCCCAGTGGCTTCACTACCAGTCCGACCCGAATATTGGTGATGTGCTGGTGCTGCCTGATGAAGGTTTTCTATTCACCGACGAGACCTGCCACAATGGAGGTATGCATGGCTTCGATCCGGCCTATAGCGACATGCACGCCCTTTTCCGTGCCATGGGACCCGATGTTCGCAGCGGTGAGGACATGGGCGCATTCTCCAATACCGCCGTCTACGCATTGGTCTGCCGCCTGCTTGGCATCAGCCCGGTGCCCAATGACGGCATGGAAGATTACCAACGGATAGTCACAAAGATGTTTAAGGATGGAAAAACTCAGCATTAATCATTGGGACGAACAGGACCGGCCGCGTGAGAAAATGATGCGCCTCGGTGCGGCAGCACTCAGCGATGCCGAGCTGCTTGCCATTCTCATTGGCTCCGGATCTGACCGGCAGAGTGCCGTAGACTTGATGCGTACGGTGCTCAGCGACTGCAACTACAACCTCAACACCTTGGGCAAGAAGACTGTAAACGAGCTGTGCCGCTATCATGGCATGGGTCCGGCCAAGGCCATCACCATCCTTGCGGCCTGCGAACTCGGCAAGCGTCGCAAAGACTCCGTTGCCGAGGAACGCCCCGATCTCGGCTCCGCCACAGCCATCTACAACCTGATGCATCCCAAGTTGCAGGATCTCGACGTGGAGGAGTTCCATATCCTGCTGCTCAACCAGTCGTTTAAACTCATCAAGGAAGAGTGCATCAGTCACGGCGGCATCACGGAGACCGCCGTCGACGTGCGTATCATCATCAAGGACGCGCTGCTCTGCAACACTACGATTCTTGCCGTATGCCACAACCATCCCAGTGGCAGCAAGCGTCCCAGTCGGCAGGATGATCAGCTCACCGACCGCATCCGCAAGGCATGCGAACTGATGCGCATCTATTTTCTCGACCATGTCATCATCACTGATGGCAGCTATTACAGCTATCGCGAAGAAGGACGGTTGTAGTCCTGCGACGTTCGGGAAACAAAAAAATGCGGTGTCGTATTGAAAAAAGAAGAACTAATTATTGTTGGTTTGCTTTTTTTTTACTTATATTTGCGACATAATTACCGCATTACAATATATAACACCTTTGACCAATACTCAATGAGAAGACTGATATTACTACTTATTGACATCCTTATCCTGGCATTGCCTGCATGGGCACAAACCACCTATCAAGTCACGGACTATGGAGCAAAAGGCGACGGAACGACCGACGACGCGCCGGCTCTCCAGCGTGCCATTGACGCGTGCAGTGCCGATGGTGGCGGACGTGTGGTCTTGTCGCGTGGCAGGACATTCCTTTCCGGTCCCTTGCAGTTGAAGTCCGGCGTGGAGTTATATCTCGATGCCGGTGCCACCTTATTGGCCAATCCTGACGAGAAAGTCTATCACAAGAGTGCCTTTGGCAGCAACCAGGGCGAAGGCATGTTATGGCTTTGGGCCAAAGATGCCCACGACATCCGAGTTTGCGGACGCGGCACCATCGATGGCAACGGCGTGCGCTTCATGGGCCGTGAGCTGTCTGACTCCTACGAGTTGAAGCCCGTTACCACCTTTGATCCCCGGCCGCATGTCCTCACGCTCATCGGTGTGAAGAACGTGCAGGTGCGCGACATCACCATCCGCGAAGGCGCTTACTGGACACTCCATCTCGTAGGCTGCGAGGATGCGGTGGTCGATGGCATCAATCTCCTCAACAACCTGAAGATACGCAATGGCGACGGTATAGACATCGACCACAGCCGTCATGTGCGCATCAGCAATTGTCATATCACTTCCGGCGACGACTGCATCTGTCTGAAAAACCGCCGCGAGTATGCCGAGTACGGTTCCTGCCACGACATTGTGGTGACCAACTGCACGATGAGCTCGCGCTCCTGTGCCATCAAGATCGGTTCGGAGAACATGGATTCCATCTATAATGTCACCATCGACAACTGCGTCATCACACGCTCCAACCGCGGCCTGGGCATCCAGAACCGCGACGAGGGCACCGTAACCGATGTCGTCTTCTCCAACATCATCATGGACCTGCAATTGTGGAGCGACGTGTGGTGGGGCAAGGCCGAGCCCATCTATGTCACCAGTTACCCGCGTGCCGATGGCAACAACAAAGACGCCAACTGGCGATTCCCCAAGGGTGAGACCCACGGACGTTGCGGAGAGGTGAGCCGCATCTACTTCCGTGGTATCGTTGCCACGTCGGAGAATGGCTGTTTCATTGGTGGAGAAGAGGGTAAAGTCAAGGACATTCATCTCGACAACGTCAGTTTGCGCCTCTGCCACATGACCGACTACAAAGGTGGCATCTACGATAAACGCCCCTGCCGCGGCGAGGGCTATATATATAATAAGGTGTATGGCGTCTATGTCGACCAGGCTCAGGAGGTCCACACCACCGGACTCTCGGTCACTGCCCAAGGCGTAGACTATGGCGGTCCGACCTTTGGACTTTAACCAATCGTCAATCTATTGTAACGCTTCTGACACATACAGGTGTTATCTTTGCACTTAAATTATTAAACTCTATATCTATTATGCGAAAAAGACAAACCCAATTGAAGAAGGGCATGCAGAAGGCAGTGCTTTCCGCCTCGCTCTTGCTTTGTGGCACTGCGGCCATGGCCCAGAGCCAGAAGTCTGGTGTCATCACCGACAGCAATGGTGAGCCGCTCGTTGGCGTGACCGTCATGGAGCAAGGTACCACCAATGGTACAGTGACCGACGCCAATGGCCGTTATACCATCACGACCACCAAGCCCGGTGCCAAACTCAAAGTTTCCTATGTCGGCTATCTCGATCGTGTGATCACACCGGGTCAGAATGCTGTCCTCAAAGACGACAACAAAACGCTCAACGAGGTCGTTGTCGTCGGTTACGGTACCATGCGGCGCAAGGATGTCACCTCGTCCATCACCACTTTGGACGCCAAGGATCTCAACACGGGAGTTTATACCGACCCGGCCCAGCTGCTCCAGGGCAAGGTGTCGGGACTTGTCGTTACCAACACCGCCGACCCCAGCGGCACGCCGAGCATCACCCTGCGTGGTGCCTCCACCCTGCGTACCGGTGAGGCCCAGGAACCCTACTATGTCATCGACGGCGTGCCCGGTGTGGACCTGAGTCTGGTCTCGCCCGACGACATCGAGAGCATCGATGTGCTCCGCGATGCCACCGCCACGGCCATCTATGGTTCAAAGGCAGCCAATGGCGTTATCATCATCACCACCAAGAAAGGCAAGAAGGGACGTACCAATGTGACTTACTCCACCTATATGGCCTTCGACCGGGTGAACAAGAAACTCGACGTGATGAGTGCCGACGACCTCAGAGCCTATGCCAAGGCCAACAACTTTGAGCTGTCAAATGATGAGGGTGCCAACACCGACTGGCAGAAAGAAGTGGAGCAGACCGGATTTGCACACAACCATAACGTGAGCATCAACGGTGGCAACGACCAGACCCAATATAATGCCAGCATCAACTATATGAACCGTGAGGGCGTTATCAAGGGCACACGCATGAACCGCGTCAACGGACGTGCGCTCGTGAGCACCAATGTGCTCAAGGACCACTTGAAACTGTCGTTGGGACTCAATGCCAGCGAGGGGCACTTCCGTAGCGTGCAGATGGGCAACGAGGGAGCCAGCGTGCTCGACGGCATGTACTACTATTCGCCTTGCGATCCCGTCTACAATGCCGACGGAACCTATTACGAGGCCAACGGTATCTCGCAGTATTACAACCCGGTGGCCATGATCAACCAGGATAAGTTCCAGCACATCCGCCGGCGCTACCAAATCACTACCAATGCCGTGGCTACCATCTTGCCGGGACTGACGTGGACGCTGAACTATTCCTACATGAATCATCAGAATGTTTATAGTGGTTATAACAGCATTAACTCGCAGTTGGTCAAGACCAATGGACAGGCTTCGCGCAATACTTACCAGGGCCACAAGCAAGTGTTTGAGACATTCGGCAACTGGACCAAGACCTTCGACAAGAAGCACACCGTGGGACTTATGGCCGGTTACTCCTGGGAAGAAAAGACCGACAACGACGGCTTCGGCGTAACGGTGTACAACTTCTACAACGACGACGTGAGCTGGTATAACCTTTCCTATGCCAATGAGATTAACGGCATTGATGGTGTGACCAGCGGGGCTGAGTACACTCTGCGTATGATTTCGTTCTACGGACGTCTCAACTATTCCTACAACAGTAAGTACAACTTCCAGGCAACGCTCCGTCGCGACGGCAGCTCGGCATTCGGCAGAAACAACCGCTGGGCCACCTTCCCCTCCGTCTCGGCCGCTTGGCGCCTTTCCGAGGAAGACTTCATCAAGAAGCTTCATGTGTTCGACGACCTGAAACTGCGCGTGGGCTATGGTGTGAGCGGCAACTCATTGGGCTTTGACGCATATTCCGCCCTGAAAACTTATGGAGCCAGCGGGTGGTTTACCTACATTGACGCTAACGGAAAATCTTCTTTGCGACGTACCTTAGCCGCCACCAGCAATGCCAACCCTGATTTGAAATGGGAAAAGACCGGCATGTTCAATATCGGACTCGACTTTTCTTTCTTCAACTCCCGCCTGAGCGGTACCATAGAGTATTACGACAAACGCACCAGCGACCTTATCTACGACTATCCCGTCTCTACCAACCGGTTCCCCTATGCCACGATGACGGCCAACGTGGGCAAGATTAGCAACAAGGGTGTGGAGGTCACTATCAACGCCGTACCGGTAGTAACCAAGGACTTCCGCTGGCAAACCATGCTGAACTTCTCGCACAACAAGAACAAAGTGGAGAAACTCTCCAACGCCGAGTTCTCGGTTAACTATATCGACGAGGCCAACCCCCGTATCGCCGGATTCTCATCGACCAACAGCGTGCAGCGCATTATGGAGGGACAGCCGCTCGGCACCTTCTACACATGGGAGTTTGCAGGCTTCGACGAAAATGGCAAGTCGCTCTTCTATGAGCACGACGAGAAGACGGGCGAGCGCACCGGCAATACCACCAACGCACCACAGGAGAAGGACCGCACCATAGTGGGCTGCGCCCAGCCCGACCTTACCATGGGATGGAACAATACCCTTACTTATAAGAATTGGACGCTTACCATGTTCTTTACTGGTGTATTCGGCAACGACGTGTTCAACTGCACGCGGGCCCAATACAACACGGTGAGCAATGTGGCAGCCGGTAAGAACGTGCTCAGGGAAGTGGCTACCACGCAGCACTACGGCGACGGCTATGCTCAGGCTCCTTCAGACCGCTATATCGAGAACGGCAGCTACTTCCGTCTCTCTACGCTTACGTTAGGCTATAACTTCGGCAAGATTGGCGACTGGCTGCAGGGCCTTTCCGTCTATGCCACCGCCAACAACCTCTTTACCATTACCGGGTACGACGGCCTTGACCCGGAGGTATCATTGGGAGGCATCGACCCGGGTATGGACTATCGGTGGAGCTTCTACCCTCACACCCGTTCATACATGATAGGACTTAAGGTTAACTTCTAATTTTAGCAACAATGAAAACAAGCATATATTCTTATCTCGCCGCCGGTCTGTTAGCCCTCACAGCGGTAGGCTGTACGGATTTGGATGTCGATGTGAAGTCCAAATACACAGAGTATCCTACGTCCGATGTGGCTCTTCAAGGAAAGATGGCCGATGTGTACTATGCATTCCGTGGCGCTCTCGGCCGTCGATTCAACGAGGCACAGACCTTGTCGACAGAGGAAGTGGGCGTGAGTTTTGATGGTGACTGGGTAGACAGCCGCAACTATTCGCACATGAGCCTGCACGATTTTTCCGCCGACGATGCATCAATAGGATGGTATACCGACTTGGCTTCTGGTATTACTAAGTGCAATCAAATTATCGAGGAGCTCGGCGGCGATAAGGCCGACCCCAACGTAATAGCACCGGCAAGGGCCATGCGTGCCTACTATCATTTTATATTGATGGATAACTATGGTGCTGTGCCTATTCTCGACAAAGTGCCTGACGACACGACCGTGATTGACAGACAAAGCCGTCCGGTGGTAGCCAAGTGGATAGAGAGCGAACTGCTCGACATCATACCTCATTTGTCGGATGTCAACGACGCCAGTACCTACGGAAAGCCCAATAAGTGGATGGCCGAGGCGCTGCTCGTCAAGCTCTATCTCAACTGGGCTGTTTATGCACAAAGCGATGTGACGAAGTACGAGCCCTCACAGGCCAACGAGAAACTTAACGACTGCGTGAAATATTGCGATGACATTATCAAGAGCGGTCTCTTCTCGCTTGATGGCGGTGTGAGTGACTGGCGTGCAAAGTTCTATCCTGACAATGGCTCGCAGGTGAAAGACTTCATCTATGCCATGCCTTATGATGCCGTGACGGAAAAGGGAAACACCTACGGACGCTTCCGTACGTGGCGTAAGGCTGATGGCGGTACCAACCAAAAAGGCACGAAGATGAGCTATTATGGTGAAAAGAGCATCAAGTCGTTTGGTGGCAACTTTGCCATGTCGCCAGAGTTTGCCGACTTGTTCTCGCTTCCCGGTGACCAGCGCAACAACGCTGTGCTGGGTGGCGACATCTATATTCTCAACCCCACCACGCACGAGAAAACATCAGAGCGCTGGCTCTACGCCGGCAAGCCCGTTACCTTTGTCAAAACCATCACGCTCAAGGCGCAGGATGCCGACCTCAACGTGGGCAACGATGCCAACGGGTGGAGCCAGGGATGGAAGAGCATTAAGTTCATACCCTCTAATGCGGACTATGTGGCTGCCAACGGCAGAGACCAGAGCAACGACATTCCTATCTTCCGCTATGCCGACATTCTGCTGACCAAGGCAGAGTGCATTCTGCGTGGCGCCACTGCAACCAATGGCGATACGCCCGCCTCGCTGATGAACCAGATACGCTCTTATGCCGGTGCGCCCATTGTGACCACGGTAACCCTCGACGAACTGCTGAAGGAGCGCGGGCGCGAGTTCTTCGATGAGAACTGGACACGCAACGACTGGATTCGCTTTGGTACGTGGGAGAATGAGTTTGGTGTGCATCGCAAAGACTTCCCAACGGCCAACTTCGACAAGACACGCCGCATCTTCCCCATCCCCACTGATGTGAGGAAGAAGAATACCAACTGGGAGCAAAATCCTGGCTATTAAAGTGGGATAATTAAAAAAGGCGGGCTACTTCCCAGTTATGAAGAGGTAGCCCGCCTTTGTATTTTGAAGAACATAGTGTGATGATGAAAGATATGAAGCGCCTTTGGTTTTTTCTCATGCTCTTTGTCTCGTTGAGTCAGATGAAGGCCCAGGACATAGTGGTCCATCGTGGTGCCAACGCCTTGGCGCCCGAAAACACTATTGCCTCGGCTGACTCGGCTTTGGCGTATGGCGCGAAGTGGATAGAGGTGGATGTCAGACCGAGTAAGGACGGCGTGCTCTTTAACCTGCACGACGAGACACTCGACCGCACTACCAACGGGCATGGACTGCTTGCTTCGCTTACTTCCGAGCAAGTGAGACGGCTCGATGCCGGCTCATGGTTCGCCGCACGATATACCGGAACGCCTGTGCCCACCATTGCCGACATGCTGGACCACCTGCAAGGCCGTGCCAATGTGTTCTTCGACGTAAAGCGTGGTACACCGGTGGAGAGCTTAATAGCTCTTGTACGAGCCAAGGGCTTTGCCGATAAGAGCTTCTTCTGGTTTGGCGATGAGGCCATGCTGAGACAGTTCTGTCGGTTGGCTCCTGAGATGAAAGTAAAGGTGAACGCCTCTGACATCGACAGGGTGAAATATTGGCAAAACCTCTGTCAGCCGGCCTATGTGGAAATATCACCTCGACTGATAACCCCTGCCTTCACCCGATATTGCCATAGCCATGGCATCAAGGTAATGGCAGCCTGCCAAGAAGACGATGTGTCTGAGTTTCCCATGGTCATAGAGAAGAAAGCAGATTTGGTGAACTTGGACCGTCCGGAACTGTTTCTGCCTTTGAAACAAGGGCACAAGGTGGTGTTGACTACAGCAGAACTGGGCATTCCCGGTGACGGCAGTACGCTCTGCACCGACCGCCTGCAAAAGGCCGTTGACCGTTTGGGACGGGAAGGCAGAGGTGCTTTGGTGCTTACTCCCGGTACCTACCTTACCGCACAGTTGCAGCTGAGAAGTGGGGTAGAACTGCACTTGCAGGAGAAGACGGTGCTGATGGGTTCGCCCAACCCATTGCTTTATGGCAAGGTGGAGGCCCAAACCGATGATGGGCGGCATGACAATGCTTGTATGGCACTCCTTGTGGCGCAGAATGCTCGCAATGTGCGCATCACCGGTAAAGGCATCATAGACGGCAACGGCACAGCCTTGGCATTAGCGGCCGACAGCCTTTACCACAAAGGACTATTGGCCGATGCCCACTATAACACACGGCGGCTACGGCCTTCGGAGCTCGTGAGACCAAAACTGCTCTATTTCTCTCATTGCGATGGCGTGGCGCTGTTGGGTGTACGTTGCAAGAACAGTGCCAACTGGGGACTCTCTTTTCAGAAGTGTACAAATGTGAGCTTGCAGAACCTCGACATAGAGAACAGGGCTTATTGGAATAATGACGGCATCGACTTAAGCGACTGCCAGCATGTGCTGGTGAGCGATTGTAAGGTGAACGCCGCCGACGATGGCGTTTGCCTGAAGTCCTACGACCCTGATAGTGGGTGTGAGGATGTTGTCGTCCGTCGCTGTGAGGTTCGTTCCTCTGCCAGTGCCGTTAAGTTCGGTACTGCCTCGTGGGGCGCTTTCCGCCGCATCCATGTAGCCGACTTGAGCGTGTTCGACACCTTTCGCTCTGCCATTGCCATTGAGAGCGTTGATGGGGCAACTGTTGACAGCGTGACAGTGGAACATGTCAGGGCTTTCAATACGGGCAATCCCCTGTTCATTCGTTTGGGGCATCGCGCCGGCTCCCTTGTGGGCACCATCAACCATATCACTGTGAGGGACCTGGTTTGTGAGGTACCCTTCGGCCGTCCAGATATCGATTACGACCTGCGCGGACCGGAAGTAGACTTTCTGCATAATCCTTTCCCGGCCAGCATTTGTGGCATTCCAGGCCATCCGGTTAGTAATGTAACGATAGAAGACGCAACGCTCGTGTTCCCCGGCCGTGCTACGAAGTCAATGGCCTATATGCCGCTTTGGCGTGCTCACGATGTGCCGGAACGTGTTGACCAGTACCCTGAGTTCAGTATGTTCGGCGAACTGCCGGCTTGGGGATTGTACCTCCGCCATGTGACCGGCCTTACGTTGAGCAACGTTAGCTTGTCGCGGCGTGCCGACGACTTCCGTCCGGCTTTTGTGTTGGAGGATGTCTCAACGGTGACATGGAATGCTGTGAAGGTGCCAGGTAGCCTGAAGAGCCAAGTGTACGTTGTGCCGCCTGTCCGCTAAGCTGTTTAATTTCCTTATAATAATAATTTTCTTCTGAATGCACCGCAAACTCTTTCTTCTTGTCTTTCTTCTTGTCGCAGCCATCAGCCACGCCCAGCTGTGGCGCAGTGTCCGTCCGCTCATTGGCAGCGAAGGCCCGGGCAGGGTGTTCGTGGGGCCATCGGCACCTTTCGGCATGGTGAAGCCGGGTCCGGACTGCCTGTCCATGCCCAACGCAGGATGGGCACCGATGCCCGAGCCCGTCAAAGGCTTCTCGCAGACCCATGTCAGTGGCACGGGTGGCGGGCAGAAATATGGTAATGTGCTCATCCAGCCCTTCCGCCGGCATGAGTCGATGAGTCCCCAGTGGCTGTTGCTGCCCGATGGGCGGCGCATCCCCGTGCCGGGCTTCCTCCATCACCGCAGCTACGAAAAGGTCACGCTCGGCAAGTACAGTTGCAAGTTCGAGGACGGGATATGGACGGATGTCACCACGGCAGCCCGCTGCGCCGTCTATCGCTTCCGTTATGCCGACGGCTTGCTCGTCGACGCTGCCTCGTTCCTGGGCATGGACACCATTCCCAATAAGCGCGAGACGCAGCAGTATGTGGCCTCGGATATCCATGTCAATGGCAGCAACGAAGTGAGTGGCTTTACCACCGTGCGTGGAGGATGGAACAATGGAGGGCCTTATACGGTCTACTTCTGTTTACAGAGCAGTGCACCGTTTGTCAAGTCGCGGTTGTTCGCCAACCGTTGCGCCACCGTCCACTGGGCTGACTCGGTGGTGGAGGTCAAGGTGGGCATCTCTTACGTGTCGGAAGCGCAGGCCCGCCGCAACATCGTCGGCCATGACTTCAACACGCAGTTGCGGTTGTTGCGGGAGGAGTGGGAGAAGACTTTGGCGCGCGTGCCTTATGAGGGCAACAGTCGTGAACGCCGCATCTTCTATACCGCACTCTATCATGCCCTGCTCATGCCGGTGGACAAAACCGGCGAGTGTCCGCGATGGTCGGGCACTCCCTACTACGACGACTTCTATGCGCTGTGGGATACCTACCGCACGTCGATGCCTTTGCTCATGGAGTATTACCCCGAACGGGCCATAAGTATCGTCCGTGCGCTCTTGGCCATCTACCGCCACGAAGGTTACATGCCCGACGCACGCAGCGGTGACTGCAACGGGCGCACGCAGGGAGGCTCCCATGCCGACGTGGTGATTGCCGAAGCTTACGCCCGCGGACTGAAAGGTATCGACTATCACGAGGCGTTGCAGGCAATGCTCAAGGACGGGGATGTGCCGCCCGTGGACGACGAGAAGGAAGGACGTGGCGGATTGAGGGAATACATTCGCCTGGGCTATGTGCCCTATGGTATTCCGCGCGCAGGTACCCGCACCGTGGAGTACAGCTACGACGACTGGTGCATCGCGCAGGTAGCCAAAGGACTTGGCAAGCGTGCTATATATAATAGGTATATGCGCCGCTCCCGTTCGTGGCAGAACCTTTGGCGCAAGGACTATGAATGGCGTGGCATGAAAGGATTCATCCTGCCACGGGATGACAGTGGCAGGTGGCTTGACTCGGTGGAGTGGGGGCACTCGAAGGTGTTCCGCCCGAAGATCGCTTATCGACCCGACACCAAAGTAGCGCCTTGGTACATCCCTTGGTGGGACACCTTCTTCTACGAGGGATTGTCGGCGGAATACTCGTTGAGTGTGCCTCACGACGTGCCGACGCTCATCCAATTCTGTGGTGGTGACTCCGCCTTCCGACGTCGGCTGGATAGATTTTTCGACGAGGGACACTACAATGTGGGCAACGAACCGTCGTTCCTTACACCTTATTTATATAGCAGCATCGGCCGCAGCGATCTCAGCAGTCGTCGTGTGGCGGACATCTGCCACCGCTATTTCTCCGACAAGGCCGATGGTCTGCCCGGTAACGATGACAGTGGAGCTATGTCGGCGTGGCTGCTCTGGGCAATGCTCGGCCGCTATCCCGTGGCCGGGCAAGGGAAATATATCACGATAGAACCGGTACATTTCTCAGAGAAGACAGCGTCTGTGGATGCTGACGGAACCATGGTGCACTTTGTGCTCAACCGACAGTATCGCAACTGGCCACTGCGTACGTGCTGGCAGGGCGACACGCTGATAGTGACCTGCCACGACTGCACGTATCGTCTGCCTCGCCATGTCGTCGACCATGCCAGATCCTTCTGTTGGGAGAGTCCGCAGAAGGTGGGCGCACAATACGATGCAGAAGGAACATTTCTGTTCATCTCACGCGATGCTCTCGACAGTCTTCAACATACTGGTCGTTTTGTCTACGACGGCATCACTTGGCGACGCGTTGACGAGAGTGGGCAGAGCATCCATGTGCGCGCCGATGGAGATGGAACGGAAATGTGGATTTCAACAAGTTCGGCTTTGCCCTGGGTGCGCGAGATGAGGGGCAATAAATTGGGGATAGACTGGAAGATAGATACTCCGTTTCAAGAATTAGAGAATTGAGAGAATACTCTCTAATTCTCTAATTCCTGAGCCATAAGTATCTTTGCTTTATATTTTCTTCTCCATGATATAGTCGTTCATGAAGAAACCTTTTCCGATGGGGAAGTCACCTCTGCTGCTCACTTCCATGCCTTGATGCAGATAGAAATGCTTGGCGCGGTTGTGGCGGTTGACATGCAGGAAGAGCGTGCAAGGCTCAGGATGCTGTTCCTTGACAAAGTCGACGGCAGCATTGAAGAGTTGGGTGCCCAAGTGCTGGCACTGATACCTCGGCATCACATAGAGCTTTTGTAGCTCATAGCGGTGTGCCTCTGTCGGTTGCACCGAGACATATCCGGCCGGCTTGTCGTCAACAAAGAGCAGCAGATAGGTATGATGCTCGACTGTCATCTGCCGACGAAGCGATGGCTCGGAGTACATCATGTCCATCATGTATTCGCACTGCTCCCGTGTGATGATGGTCTGGTAGGTGTCGGGGAATACTTTCTCCGCCATCGCCCTGATGATAGGAATGTCGTCGAGGGTAGCTTTTCTGATAGTTGTAGTCATGTTGATAGGTTTATGTTGGTCAAATCTTTATTCAGTGTTGTCTTGCTGATTCTTTTACGATATCATAGTAAAGATCCACCGGACTTTCATGCCACATCTTTGTGCTCTCCTGTGAAAGCTTTTTATAGGTGGAAGAAGCATAGACTTTTTTTATAGCATCTATGAGACTGATGTTCTCTTTAGTTGTGAGAATATCTGCAATTCTACTCACTTTTGATGGAATAATTAAGTAGAGATTTTGTTGAGTAATGTCTCCAATCATAATGTTACCTCCTTTATTTCTTTAAATTTAAGATAGTCCAGTGAGCGTTCTGTATGAAAAAGATATTGATCTACGAGTTGATAAGTACGTAGCTCTTCTATTAAGGTTTTCTTACTTATGACGTTTCCTTCAAAGAGGGCAAATGCGGCATAAACGTGATCATTGGCTACAGGACCGTACACAATGTCGTAGTTATGACTAAAATCCGGCAAAGTGCGGTTTTGCATAACGAAATCCACCCATTCCTCTGTAGGCTTTTCAAAGATAAGTGATTTCAGCTGGATAAGGGCTGTATCGTTGAAATCATAGACGTTTACATATCCTTTTGCTATCTTACTTTCCCGCATGCGTCGTTGTACCCACCTTTCTGCTTGCCAATATGCAGTGGTGGTGTAGAAACCAGTTCCATAGTCCAACCGGCGATTGGGCTCTCTTATTTCTGGTTGCGTGACAACTTCCAGACTCCCATGATAGACATTAATGATTGCCATTTGCTGCCTCCTTTCTGTTCTTGATGAATTTATTGATATCACCTAATATCCATTGGGCAGATTGGGTGTGAAGTACATCATAGAACTCTTGCAAGTATTCAAAGACGCCATATCGGTTGAACAAATTCATGACTTGTTCACCCTCCATGCCTTTTTCTGTTTTGTACTGCTCTATACAAAACGAAATAAAGTATGCAATATCTTGTCTTTCCTTTTGTTCCATCATTAAATTCTTAGTCATGCAAAGATACGCATATTTCATTAAAGTAGCAACAGATAATCGTGCTTTGAGCCTTAAAATAGCGAAAATAATCGTAACTTTGTAGGGGATCTAACATTTGACTGAACATGAAAACAAGAACCTATGCTGCCCGCTGGCCGCAACCATGCCGCTGGATAGCAATATCGTCTTTACTACTATGCACTATCTTCTTGCACGCTTTGCCGCTTACTGCTCAAAAGCGCAGCGGACGGAATGTCTTTACTCAAACAGCTTATCAGCGGATGGGGGGCATCTACTACGCCTATCCTGTACCGCCTGACAATAGCTTCGCACCTACACCGGAGGGCTATCGTCTGGTCTGCCTCAGTCATTACGGGCGGCATGGCTCACGCTGGATGACGAGTGACAAGCGCTATGAATGGTTGTGGCAACAGTTTGAGGACGAGAAACTGCTGACACGACGGGGACGCAGCGTGCGCAGCCGCCTGAAGAAAATCTGTGACAACGCCCGGGGCAATGGCGGACAGCTGTCGCCCGTGGGAGTAAGGCAGCAGCAGGGACTTGCTGCCCGTATGGCCTCCCGCTTTCCGCAGATGTTTGGGCCGGACAGCCGTGTGACCGCAAGGGCGAGTGTGGTGCGCCGTTGCCGCAAGAGCATGGAGGCTTTTGTGCAGGAGATGGAAAAACAGCATCCCGGTGTGCGCATTGACATGCGCACCGACTCGGCCGACATGCAGTGGATGAGCCATGAGAGTCCTGACGAGATGCTGCTGAAACTACAGACCGACAGGAGCTGGTCGCTGCCTACGCATCGTTTGTTCGCTTCGCTCTTCCGTCACCCCGAGACCATCGCCGACACGGCACGTCTCTTCTCTGAACTCTATGCTGTGGCCTCTGACTTGCAGGACGTTGACTTGCCCGGCCTCTCGCTCTACGATCTGTTCACTCCCGACGAGATGCGCTATTGCTATCAGCGCTCCTGCCGAGAGATGCGCTATGAGAATGGCATGGATCCCGCCAATCACGGCATCCCGGCACAGTGCGCTGCCAACCTGTGGGGGAATTTCGTGCTGTGCGCAGACAGCGTCTTGGACTCGGGAAAGCCGGGTGTGACGCTGCGCTTCGGCCACGATACAGCTCTTTATCGCTTGTTGAGTTTGCTCGGCGCCTCACCCGTGGCTGACGACAGTCTGAACTTGGAGCAACTTGTGCCCATGGCTGCCAACCTGCAACTGCTGTTCTACCGCAACCCGCAGGACAGTGTGGTGGTGGCGTTCTATCTCAATGAGCGCCCGATGTCGTTGAAGGGTATACATCCGGCCTTTACGCTTGACGCTTGGAAGGTTCCCTACTATTCATGGACAGCATTGAAGCGTCATCTTCAGCATTACCTCGACCGCCAGAAATGGACAGACCGCACGCGCGCCATCAACACGATGGTGGGCACCGACTACGCTACGACAGCTTCTGCCGGACGCTATGGCAAAGGATCGGAGGAGCACGGACAGACGTTGCCGGCGGTGCTCGTTCCCCATGGCATGAACTTCTGGACACCGCAGACACAGGACACGGAACAGAAGTGCCGCGCTCCTTATTATTATAGAGACTCGCTGTTTCAAGGTTTCCGTGCCAGTCACTGGCTCGTAGGCGGTTGCACCCAGGACTATGGTTCCTTTACGCTCATGCCGATGACGGGGCGTCTGCGGTTGAAGCCGGAAGAGCGTGCCACTCCGTTCAGCCACAACGATGAGTTGAGCCATCCTTATTATTATGGTGTCTATCTGCCTAAGGAGAAGCTGATGACCGAGATGACGGCAACCAGCCGCGCCGCTATCTTCCGCTTCATGCCCGACGAGGCGGGACAGCTGCATGTCGTTGTGAATCCCAACAGCGACTATCGTGAAGGCTTTGTGGCTGTGGACTCTGCCCGTCAGTGCATCTGGGGCTACAATCCTGTGCACCGCATCTATCAGGGCTGGGGCGAGCGGGCCGGCTTCAGCGGTTGGTTTGTGGTGCAGTTCCAGCGTCCTTTCCGTCAGTGTGGCGTGAAAGACTCTGTGGCTTACGTAACGCTTGACGTGAAAGCGGGAGAGCAGGTGCTGGTCAAGGCGGCCACAAGTTTCACGGGTATCGACGGTGCCTGGCGCAATCTCCGTGCAGAGCTTCCGGGGTGGGACTTTCTCGGCACACGCCTCGCCCTGGACAGTATTTGGCAAGACGAGCTGAGCACGATCGACGTGGAAGACAGCGACAAGGCAAAGGTCAACCAGTTTTATGGTGCTCTCTACCACACCGCTTTCGAGCCGCACGCCATCAGTGATGTCGACGGGCGCTATCCAGCTTTTGCCTCGGGGCGGCCGATGATGCCCGACAGTACCGACGCGGGACGCACACGCTACATGGACTTCTCGATGTGGGACATCTATCGTGCTGAGTCGCCCTTGCTGCTATTGACACATCCTCAGATGGCTTCCGACATGATACAGAGCCTCGGCGGCATGTACCGCGAGGGTGGCTGGATGCCCATCTTCCCCTGCTGGAATAGCTACACGTCGGCGATGATTGGCGACCATGCGGCCTCGCTCGTGGCTGACGCAGTGGTAAAAGGACTCTGTCGCACCCATCCCTTCGACCTCAAGACCGTCTACGAAGGCTTGCGCAAGAATGCCTTCGAGACTCCGAAGAGCTATCAGGACTATGCCAACGGCATGGGGCGGCGTGCGCTGAAGAGTTGGCTGCGCTATGGCTACATTCCTTTGGAAGACAGTGTAAAGGAGGCTTTCCACACCCATGAGCAGGTGTCGCGGACATTGGAATATGCCTACGATGATTACTGCGTAGCGCAGGTGGCCAAGGCACTGAACCAGGAAAAAGACTATCAGACGCTGATGCGACGGTCACACAACTGGGTGAATGTACTGAATCCCCGTACGGGGTGGGCCGACGGTCGCCATGCTAATGGTCGTTGGCTGATGAACCGTGACCTGACGAGTCGCCTGCCTTTTATCACAGAGGGCGCCGTCATGCACTATAGCTTCTATGTTCCGCACGACATCCCCGGTCTGATACGGGCCATGGGCGGCCGCAAGGCGTTCGTCCAGAAGCTCGACACACTCTTTGGCTTCCGACATGATGGATGTCGCGACAGCACCTATTATTATTGGCATGGCAATGAGCCTTGTCACCACATCGCCTACCTCTATGCTCTGGCCGGCGAGCCGTGGAAGACCCAGCTGCTGGTCAGCGACATCTTGCGGACGGAGTATCGTGATGTTCCTGGTGGATTGTCAGGTAACGACGATGCCGGACAGATGAGTGCCTGGCAGGTGTTCTCTATGCTCGGCTTCTATCCCGTCTGTCCCGGCAGTGCCGACTATGTCATCGGCCTTCCCCAGTTCCGCTGCGCGCGCATCGGTCGTCTGACGATAGAAACGCAGGGCGAGGGCAGCTTCATCCAGCGCATGACGTGGAACGGCGAGCCCTACAGCCGCTACGTCCTCACCCATAAGATGATTGCCGCTGGAGGACGATTGGTTGTTGAACTTGGCGAAAGGCACGATTGAGGCATTTTTTAGGTCGCTTTAGAACATGAAGACCAAAATATGAGAGTAGTTCTTGCATATCCGAGGCCAGTCTGCGCCGGCAGATGACGAAGGAAGGGCATGTCTATCAGTTGCTCTCTGTTGATGGCGAACCGGCTGGTTATGTCTCGGTGCAACCCATCGAGGCAGACGTCTATGAACTGCAGAAGATCTATGTGCTGCCACGCTTCCAGGGCCAACACTTGGGACGTACGCTCTTCGACGCCGCAGTCAGCTTTATCAAGAAGCAGCATCCCGAGCCCTGCCGCCTCTTTCTGCACGTCAACCGCTATAACAAGGCCAAGACATTCTACGAGCATCTCGGAATGAAGATTAGCAAGCAGGGAGACTACGACATCGGCAACGGATATTTTATGAACGATTACATCATGGAGAAGTGTTGCCCCACGAAAAGTTAGTGTCTATAAAAAGGGGGGTAGTACAAGGAAACTTAGCGAACCCTCGAAAAAGTGTAGACTTAGGCTTATTTAACCCACGAAGAAGTGTGGACATTGACTAATTGAACCCTCGAAAAAGTGTAGATTTTGGTCTTTTTTATCCTCGAAAAAATGTATCTTTGCAGGCAGATAAAGATATGTATCAGATATGGAAAGGAAACTGTTTGCTGAATTAATCAAATGGAAAGACCGCGCAGGGCATAAGCCTTTGCTGTTGTTTGGTGCCAGGCAAGTGGGTAAGACTTGGCTGATGAAAGAGTTTGGAAGGCGATGTTTCGACAATGTTGCCTATGTCAATTGTGATGCGGAACCTCTTGCCGCCCATCTGTTTACCGAAGACTACGACATCGACCGTATTCTGTTTTCCGTGCAGACCATTACGGGTGTGAAGCCTGAAGCTGGCAAGACACTGATTATTTTTGACGAGGTTCAGCAGGTGGAACGTGGGTTGCACAGTTTGAAATATTTTGCTGAGAATGCTCCTCAGTACCATGTGGTGGCTGCTGGCTCGTTACTGGGTATCACGTTAGGTCGTGGCGAGTCCTTTCCCGTGGGCAAGGTAGACATGCTTCATGTTTATTCGATGGATTTTGGCGAGTTCCTTTTTGCCAATGCGCCACAGTTGTATGAAGTAGTACTGAAAGGTGATTGGCCATTGGTAGAATCCTTCGCTTCCAAGCTGAAAGAACAGCTCCGACAGTATTATTTTGTTGGAGGAATGCCGGAGGTGGTGGCTGACTTTGTCGCCAATCATGACCAGGCACGTGTGAGACAATTGCAACAAAACATTCTCAATGCCTATCGCAACGACATCTCCAAACACACCACACCTACAGTAAGCATGCGTATCGGGCAGGTGCTTGAAAGTCTTCCTTCGCAATTAGCTAAGGGGAACAAGAAATTTATTTATGGAGCCATCAAAAAAGGTGCACGGGCCAAAGAGTTTGAACTTGCCATCCAGTGGCTTGTGGATGCCGGCATTGTTTGCCGTGTTCATCGGGTAAAAGAAATCAGAATGCCGGTGAAGTTCTATGAAGACCTCAGTGCCTTTAAGCTTTTCCTCATCGACTGTGGATTGTTAGGTTGTATGGTGGGAGCTTCACCCAAGCAAATGTTAGTGGGCAACAATGTGTTCACAGAATTCAAGGGTGCGTTCACCGAGGAGTTTGTTATGCAGCAACTTGTGGCTGCTGGGCTGAGACCCTATTACTGGAGCAGCGAGACAACACCGGCAGAGATAGACTTTGCGGTGGAGAATGAGGACGCTGTGATTCCCATAGAAGTGAAGGCGGAAGAGAATGTGAGGGCTAAGTCGATGGCTGCCTACATCGGTAGTCATCCCGATGACCACCTTCATGGCCTTCGCTTCTCTATGAAAGGCTATGAGCGGCAAGATTGGATGACCAACGTCCCACTCTATGCAATTACCAAACTGTTGAGCGAGAAATTTTAGCGCAAGGGGTTAACATTCTCTTCACTGAGGGGTATTGATAATAAAAAGACACGAGACAGACGATGGACAGACAGCATGTTGAACAGCTTTTCCGCCAGCACTACCGCCGCATGTACAGTGTGGCCAGCTCCCTGCTCTATGATGAGCAGGAGAGCAAGGACGTGGTGAGCGAGGTCTTCGCCCATCTGTTAGAGAGCTACACAGAGTTGCTGCCCGCCTCAGCCGAAGGCTACCTGATAGTGGCCGTGCGCAACCGCTGTCTGAAACGGCTGCGCGACAAGAGCAACCGCGAGCGCATTCTCCACCTCTACACCGACGAAGCGCACGACGGCGATGACTGGCAGGACGACGAGCGCCGACTCAAACAGCTGCGCCAACTCGCCCACGCACTACTCTCACCGCAGGAGCTGCATCTCTTCACGCCGCGCTTCCTCGACGGCAAGGACTACAAGGCCATCTGTTCCGAGACGGGTATCAGTCGCATCGCCGTGTGGAAACATCTGTTGCACATCGTCAAAGTGTTGAAAGAAAACTTCAAAACCCCAGAGCCATGAACATTTCCGATGAAGAGAAGATCAAGCGCCTCCTTGACGCACAGGAGCATCCCGAACACTACACCGACGAGGAGCTCCGTGAAATCATACACGATGCCCGACCGCTCGCACAATTGAAACGCGCCCTCGCAGAAGAGCGGGCCGATGACGAGGATATCAACGTGGAGAAAGCATGGAAGGCATTCAGCCAGTCACATCCCGACAGTTCTTATCCGCATTCCCACCAGCGCGTTCCCCGTTGGCTGCATGTGGCTGCGGTCTTCCTCGGTTGTGTCTTCCTTGCCGGTGTGGCCTTTGCCGCCATGACGCGGTTGGGTTGGATTCGCAGTCCCTTTGCCTCAGAGAAGCCGGAAGTGGCGCAGCGCGCTCCCGTCACAGCAGTGCCGCGTGACACTGCCTCCACTTCCGACAGCCTCGCGCCAAGGCAGGAGACGAAGAAGCCGGCACCCGTCGTCAAGGTCTTCGACAATGCCACGTTGTCCGACATCCTCTCTGCGATGGGGCAGTACTACGGATTGAAGGTCGTCTATCGCAGCGAATCCGCCAAGGCCATCCGCTTGCACTTTGAGTGGGACCAGGCTAAGTCCATTGATGCCAACATTGCCATCCTCAACGGCTTCCAGCAGATTACCATTACACGTAGCGGTGACACCCTTAACGTAGAATAGCTATGAGAAAGATATACCTTTTATTATATGTTCTCCTGTTAGGAGCCGTCCAAGTCCATGCCCAGCGCGTGAGCCGCGACTTCCGCAACGTGACGATGCCCACGGCCTTACAGCAGCTCGGCGGCATGACCCACCGCTACACCATCAACTTCATCTATAACGATTTGGAGGACTTCCGTGTGACGGAATCGGTCAGGGGAGAGACCATTCCCGAAGCCATCCGCCACCTCATCGGCTTCTATCCCATCTCGATGACGATGGTGGGCGACAGCATCATCAACGTGGAATGCTCACAGAAGACAACATTGAGATACAAGGGCCGCGTGATTGACGAAAAGGGCGAGCCCGCCGAGTATGCCAATGTGGTGCTGCTCTCTTCCACCGACTCCACATTCCTTGCCGGAGGCGTGAGCAACGAGAGCGGCTATTTCGTCATTCCCTGCAATGTGCGACGCGTCATCGCCAAGGTGACCTACGTGGGCTACAAGTCTAAGCTGTGGGCCGCTACATCGCCCGACCTCGGTACCATCCGCCTGCAGGCCGATCGCTATACGCTGAGCCAAGTCAACGTGACATGGATGCGGCCCACCGTCACTTCACCAACAATTTCAACTGGAGCGCCTACATGCAGCACACTCTGCTCCTGCCCGCCGATTTCCGCTTCATGCTCACCTATCGTTACAACTCCAAGGAGAAGAGTGCCTACGGCCGCAGTGACGACTACCACGACCTGAGCTTCTCCATCATGCGGCAGCTCCTGGACAAGCGGCTCACCTTGAAACTTGCTGCCAATGAATTGTTGTGGGCACAAAAACCGTGGACACACACCAACACGGGCGACATCTACAGTGCCACGGCGATGTATGGACGCCACCTGCCTTCCCTCGTGCTTTCGGCCTACTACACCATCAACAAGGGCAAGTCTTTCTCCCACCGCGACATTGAGCAAAGCAACAAGGAGGAGAAGAGTAGGGCGTTGTAAAACATTTGATTTTGTGATTTAATGGACTCAGCCGACAAACAACAAAGGCCTCCCCGAATTCGGGGAGGCCTTTGTTGTTATAGGATGAAATGTTTGTTCTGAATCATTACACCCCCTCATTCCTTAATTGTTGTTCTTGCCGAAGATGCGGAGCAGATAGAGGAAGAGGTTGATGAAATCGAGGTAGAGCTCCAGTGCACCCAGCAGGGCAATCTTCTGCGAAGCCTCGCTCATGTCGGGTTGCATAGCTAAGGCTTGCTTGATGCGCTGGCTGTCCCAAGCGGTGAGACCCACGAAGAGCAGTACGCCGATATAGCTCAGTATCAAGTCAAAGCCCGAGCTGCGCAGGAACATGTTCACCACCGAGGCGATGATGAGACCGATGAGCGCCATGAACAGGAAGTTGCCAATCTTGGCCAGGTTGGTCTTCGTGACATAGCCGTAGAGCGCCATCGCGCCGAATGTGCCGGCAGAGATGAAGAACACCTCAGTGATGCTCGTCATGGTGTAGACGAGGAAGATGCTCGACAGCGTCACGCCGTTCAGCGCCGAGTAGATGACGAAGAGGGTTGTAGCGGTTGACAGTGACAGCTTGTCGATGCGTGCCGTGGTGTAGAACACCAGACCGAGCTCGGCAATGAGCAATACCCAGATGGCAGCACGGCTGCTATACAGGGCGGTGAGGAGGTGGGGACTGCTGGCCACGCCAAAGGCGCACACGCCCGTGATGACCAGTGCCAGTGCCATCCACACATATACCTTTCGCATCAGCGCAGGAAAAGCGGTAGAGAGTGCGCCTTCGCGCTGGCGGACGATCTGTTCCAAATCTTGTACTTCCATTGTTGTTTTTGTTCTTTAGTTAAGTTTATCGTTTACTTCTGTTTGCAAATATATTGCTTTCCCTTCTGAAAAGCAAGAAATATGCCAATAACTGTGTGCTATTTAATGTTTTTTGTATTGCAACCTATCGCCTTTTGATGCCTTTTCAGTAATTTTGTGTTCTATTCATCATAAACAAGACAAGATGACACGATATCATCATTTGACAAAGGGATGGCTGTGTGCCCTGTTGGCAGTCTTCGGCTGGACCGTGGCTTGTGCACAGGGGGCATGGGACGTCCAGACGCTGAGGTTGCACAATGGATTCACCGTGTGGCTCAATGTCGATCACAGTCAGCCAAAGGTATATGGCGCGGTGGTGGTGAAGGCCGGAGCCAAGGACTGCCCCAATACGGGCATAGCCCACTATTTCGAGCACCTGATGTTCAAAGGTACCGACAAGATTGGCACCGTGAACTATGAAAAAGAAAAGCCGTGGCTCGACAGTATCTCACATCAATACGATCTGCTGGCCGCCACGAGTGATGCCGCACGCAGGCAGGCTATCCAAAAGCACATCAACGCGTTGTCGGTCCGTGCGGCTGATTATGCGATCCCCAACGAGTTTGAGAATCTCATCACCCGTTTCGGTGGTACGGGGCTCAACGCCTACACGTCGTTCGACGAGACGGTGTTCCACAACACGTTCTCGCCGCAGTATCTGCCGCAGTGGTGCGAGCTCTATGCCGAGCGCTTCCTCTCTCCGGTCTTCCGCCTGTTTCAGGGTGAGTTGGAAACGGTGTATGAGGAGAAAAACATGTACGCCGACAATATGCTGGTGCAGGCTGCTGAGGCTGCGCAACGCTATGCACTGGCCGGTACGCCCTACGCCTATGCCATCATCGGAGCCACTGACAGCTTGAAAAATCCGAGGCTTAGTGAGATGATGCGCTTCTATCACCGCTATTATGTGGCCGGCAACATGGGACTCATCCTCTGCGGTGACCTGCGCACCGACTCCATCGTGCCGTTGCTTGAGCGTACCTTCGGGCAGTTGCCAGCGGGCGAGGTTCCTCAGACACCTAAGGCGGTGCTGCGGGACTTCCGAGGCGCGAAACCACTGAAATTGAAACTGCCCATCCCCATTGTCAAGGCTGAGGGCTATGCTTTCCTCGCCCCGCAAGAGGGCAGTAGCGATGAGGCACCCTTCCAGGTGATGATGACGATGCTGTCCAATCCGTCCCACACCGGACTGCTTGACTCACTCGACAATGCCGGAAAGGTGATGGCGGCTATGGCTGGAAGTTATTACTTCAAGG
>CAMCBZ010000003.1 GCA_945873145.1 uncultured Prevotella sp. | reverse complement strand
ACACAAAGATAGTAACTTTGGGGAAGAATCCAGCGGGATTTATTCCCCTTTTTTCAACTCTTGTTTTTTTCGTTTACCGGACAACAATAACTTGCAATATAGCACATGATCCGCAAAGCGCAAAGGGCCTGAGAACTTTAAAGCTAACTAAAATTGCCTTTAGCCTGCTTTCTTCATGAACATCAAACACTGTTAATTTGAACATTGCATCATCATACAACACTCAAATTACTAAAATTGATGAGAGCCCAATCCATGGATATTCACGTGAAAGATAAAAGACATGCTCAGCGCAGGAACGTGACAACCCTTATCAGTGGAATTCCGAAATTGAAGTTGTCACTGCCCGTACTTTTGGCGAAGTTCACGGCAATGAGTCGCCCCCGGTCATCGACGACAGGCGAGCCACTGGACCCTTGCATAGACGGAATGCTATACATGACGCGCTTGCCGTCGGGTTGCTGAGTGATGGTGCCGCTGGTGAACTGAGCCCTTATGCCGTTGTCGGTCTTGGCAAGGGCCACCCCATAGTTATAGCCAATCATATAGACTGCCTGGTTGATCTCAAGCTGATGGTCAGAAAGTGCCAGGTCATTATCCACGGTGAAAACATAGCTGTCACTTGGTGTCTGCTTGCTGTTGAGCTGTAACAGAGCGAGATCGGAGTAGGCATCCTCCGAGACGCGCAGCATGGTGCAGGGCGTTTTCATGAAGTCATCCCATGAATTGACGTTGCTGCCGTCGTAGGCGATACCGTATTGTGAGTGCAACTGTATGGAGAAGTTGTCGTTCAGAATGTTACTCCTCACATTGTTCTTTAGGTTTTCCGCCTCCATATATTGTTCTTTCAGACTGGCCACCTCCTGCTGCAAGGAGGCAACCTCATCCTCGCTCAGATTGGTATATGTCTCGCCATAATCATCCCCGTAGGTATTTTCCTGTGCATACTCCTGAATGGCAGCGTAACGCTGGTCCATCGAGTCCTGAAGCGACTGGATGTACTGCGCGTAATTCTCGATGATGGCATTGACGTTATTTCTCACCGCTGCCTTGTCCACAGCGGGAGCCACCACATGTCGGTTTGTCAGGATTCGTCCTTTCTCATCGATAAAGAAACCTGTTCCATTCAGCACGCCGGGCTGTTTCTTGATGTCAGCAAGCTTACCCGTAAGGTTGATGAAGTTACCATCATCATCGAGACCAGAGAAATAGAGATGCTCACCGTTGAAGAGCGTGATGTCGTAATAGAACTCATTGCAGATGAGTACCACTCCCGACTTCTCTTCGCTGTAGATCTCCTGCGGATCTTTCTTGCAGCCTGTCAGCAGGAGCAAGAAAAGTAGGGTTAAAAGGGAGTAATATTGCTTCATAGCCTTAAACGTTTGCATTTACAGCCGTAAAATTAAGGGTTTATGTTGAATACTCCAAGCCTTTTTAAGAGAAATTTCACAGAAATATCATCTTAGGTTTTACTTAGCTTTCTGTACTAACCATACACTTACCACTGCCGTAGTCAGCAAATGTGCATTACGTCCCCAACAGCATACTTATGTTCTGAACCATGTACAGAGAATTCTTTGTGCCCTGTCTCTGCTAAATGGCACTTCGCTATCCTTCTCTGTATTCCTTTGGTGTCACTCCCGCAAGTTTCTTGAAGAAGCGGGAGAAGTGCTGAGGATACTGGAAACCGAGATGGTCGGCAATCTGCGAGATGCTCTGCGACGGGTCGAGGAGCAACTGTTTGCTCAGCTTGAGGATATGCTGCTGGATGTAATACTGCGCCGTCATTCCCGTCTCCTTGCGGATGAGATCGCCGAAATAGCCGGCGGAGAGACAGGCCTTGCCAGCGAAGTAGGACACAGAGGGCAGGCCGCTACGCACGGCCAGGCCCTGCTCGAAATAGTCTTTGATGTTGCGCTCAAAAGCCGAGAGGACATCTGAGTTCTCCTTATGACGAATGACGAACTGCCGGTCGTAGAAGCGTTGGCAGTAGTCGAGAATGAGCTTGATGCGGTCGGTGAGGATTGTCTGCGAGTGCCTGTCCACGGGCTGCTCCATCTCGAAGCGGATGGAGTTGAGTGTGTCGATGTACATCTGCCGCTCACGCTCGCTGAGATGGAGCGACTCGGCCGAGTCGTAGTCGAAGAAGTGATAGCCGCCGATAGCTTTCCCCAATGGTGTACCGAAGAGCAGATCGGGATGGAAGAGCAGGCCTAAGGTGTGCGACGGTCTGCGAAGCTGTTCCTCTACCATATCCACATGCACCATCTGTCCCGGTGCGAAGCTCACGATGGTACCATCTTGATAATCATATTGCTGTCGACCATAGTGCAGTGCGCACTGTATGCCATCCTTCAGCCACAACGCATAGACGTCATAGCGGAAGGTGACGTGGTTGGGCATCTTCGTGGCATCCGCCAAGTCAACCACACTCACTAAGGGGTGCAGCGTCTCGAAGCCATACATCTTATTATATGCATCAATACTGTCGATAGGGATGATCGTTGTGTCGCTCATATCTGTCTGCCTTTATGTTTCTACACACAAAATTAATTGAAATATTCTATTCACACAAGAACAAAGACACAATTTCGACAATATGGGTTATAGCTACCACAATCGGGGTCAAGGCCCATCGTCAATGTTTCCGAGGTTGAATGATATTCGCAAACTACATATGGCTGTAGGGCCTCGTGCCATAGAGCAAACTTTTCGGAACAGATTCCTAAAACTTTTGCTATCTTTGTGCCTATAACGAAAGGGCAATAAGGACAGATTTAGACAGAAAGACAGAAAGGACATATTTTTTAAAGACTTAGAAGAAAGGACAAGGATCGCGAATTCAAATAGCAAGTGCAAATTTACGAAAGCTTTTCGTAAAAGCATTCTATAGGTGTGGCAAAATTTAATTTTTCTCTTGGTCGCCTGTTAATTTTATGCATAATCCGGTTCACATCTTGATGGCTGACATCCTCCATTTTAGTTGATTTGGGTATGTACTGCCTGATAAGCCCGTTTTCATTTTCAATGCCTCCTTTCTGCCAAGAGGAGTAAGGATCCGCGAAGTAGACGGGTGCTTCCAGAGCCTGGCTGATCCTCTCGTGGCAGGCGAATTCAGTTCCATTGTCTGTAGTGATGGTCTTGATGATGTTCTTGAAAGGCTTGAGGAGATGTATCACCACTTCAGCCAAAGCCTTGGCATCCTTGCCCTTGTTGAGTTTTCGCATGAAGAGCATGTTGGTGCTTCTCTCAATGATTGTGACAATGGCACCATGGTTGTTTTTGCCAACAATGGTGTCCATCTCGAAGTCTCCGAAGCGCTTGCCGTCCGCCTCTTTTGGACGCTCGTCAATGCTTACCCGATTGGGTATAGAGGAAATCCTTCCGCCGACAGGTCTTGCCCTGTGCTTGAGCTGGTGACGACAGTTCTTGTAGAGGTCACCGCCCTGCCGCTTGTCCTTGCGTATGATGGCATATATGGTCTCATGGGATATAGACAGACCCTCCTTTGCCAGACTGCCAGAGATCTGTTCAGGAGACCATTGCTCCTCCTTGAGCAGCCTTATGGCCTTCTCCTTGACGTCTTGTCCGACAGATCTGTTGCCAGGGCAACGATGCTTATGATAGAAAGCATTCTTCTGGGCTGTCTACCAGTTATAGCCTCCTCTACGCCCACTGTTTCGCTTGAGCTCGCGCGATATGGTGGACGGACTGACCTTTATAGCAGTTGCTATGTCTTTTTTCTTCATTCCTTGTTGGAGTAAGATAGAAATTGTGTACCTTTGCTCCGAGGTTATTTGCTTGTACATATTGCAATACAAAAGTAAGTAATCTTTGGGAGACAGCGGTCTCCCTTTCTTGTTTTTTGTATTGCTATCTGAATTTTTACGTTGCATGAGGGCTGCTCGCCCCCTAACCCCCCGGTGTTTTTAAGTATAGATTATTAAGGTCTATATCTGACACCGAAAATTGCAGTTCTATCTTGAACTTGCGGATCCTTTCTTAAGCAGAAAGGAAGGTGGAAGACTGCGAGACATGAGCAAGGGCATCGATGCATAGCAGTACACTAAAGAATCCAACGCAACGAGACCGAAACCACAAATAATACGAGAGACGGAAAACTGAAACTACGAGAGTCGGAAGCCCAGTACAACGAGATTGAAGCCCGAAACTACAAGAGACAAAAGCCCTAAACAACAAGGGTGAGTGACTCTAATCCCTTTATAAGCGGAAGGCTGCGGCGGTATAGGCAGAGGACAGCGACGGAACCGACAGAGTACTACGGTGAAGTACTGGAGTAATCTGCCCGTAGTACTGGAGTAATCTCGGCTTTGTACTGGAGTAATCTGCCCGTAGTACTGACACCAAAAGGCTTTGCTCTTAAGTTCAAAAGCCTATGACAGGAGCAACAGAAAAGGTTTCTGACTCTAACAAAAAGCCAAGATGAAGCTGGTGCACCGGATCAACCCTGTGTTTGGAGAAGAGAGCTCTTGTACACGATACTTTTTACAAAACCCAGTAAAACTATTATCCTTGAGGGCACAGTGGATATTTTCCGTGGGTCGGATAAGAGATCACAGAAGTTAGTAGGAAAGGAATATCCGACCCACGGAAATTATACAATGTACCAACAAATCACTCGCACAGTTTCAAAAACATCATCCTTAGAGAACAAGGTAAGCGATTTTTTCTTATTTTTGCAGTTGAAGACCTTGCCAACCTATATCGGCGAGTCATGAAAACCACACAAGAAGAAAGAATTGTCATGCCTATGAAAAGACCGGCCCGCATCTTCGTTCTGCTGTTGCTATGTATCAGTACGTCAATTTCCATGTACGCACAAGATCCTGCGAAGACATGGCAACAGTATTATAGTGATCTCGGTCAACGCGAGGATGTAGAGAGCGATGCATGGCAAGAGACCTATGAGATGCTCAGCGAACTGGCCCGTGAGAAGATGGACCTGAACAGCTGCACACGTGAGGACTTGGAACGGCTGCCCTTCCTTTCAGCCCAGCAGGTGATGGACATCATGGAGTACCGCCATCGTGCCAGGCGCTTTGAGAGCCTCGTGGAACTGCGCATGCTCCCCTCGTTCCGCAAGCAGGATGCCGACATGCTGGAACAGTTCGTCACCATCGGACCGGAGCGAATCTCCGACGCACTGCCACCTCTCGACAGCATCCTACGCTCGGGACGGCAAGAGGTGGTGGCAGCTCTGAAAATACCTTTTTATGATAGAGAGGGTGACAAAAACGGATTTCTCGGATATAAATACAAGCATTGGCTGCGCTACAGCTTCAATTACCGGCAGCGCGTCAAGCTGGGCTTTGTGGCCTCGCAAGATGCGGGCGAACCTTTCTTTGCGGGAAAGAACGCTTGGGGATATGACTATTACTCGCTCTATCTGCAACTCCGCAACACAGGCATCATCCGCAACCTCGTCGTAGGACGCTACCGGCTGCGCTTCGGCATGGGGCTGATCATGAACACTTCGTTCGGACTCGGCAAGCTCAACACGCTGGCTACGCTGGGAGCCTCCACCAACAACATCATCGGACATAGCAGCCGGTCGGAAGCTAACTATCTGCAAGGGGCGGCTGCAGCTATACGCCTCAACCGACAACTCACGCTGACCGGCTTCGTCTCTTGGAGAAAGGTCGACGCCACACTCAATGACTCCACAGGCTCGGTGACCACGATCCTGAAGACAGGCTATCACCGCACCCCCAGCGAGATGGCACGGCGACGCAACACCGATGAGATACTCGTAGGGTCCAACCTCAGCTTTTTCCGTGATGGTTTTCATGCAGGCGTCACGGCTTTCGCCACTGCCTTCAACCGCACGCTGAAGCCCAACACCACGCAACTTTTCCGTCGGTGGTATCCACAAGGGAAGCACTTTTGGAACGCAAGCATCGACTACGGTTATGTATCGGCAAAACTCAATATCGCTGGAGAAACGGCCACGGGTGACTGTGGTACGGTAGCCACCATTAACTCTCTCAGTTATCTGCTCACGCCCTCGCTGTCGGTGATGGTGCTGCAACGCTACTATCCTTATCAATACTACTCGCTGTTCAGCCAGAGCTATGCCGACGGCGGCTCGGTCAACGACGAGAGCGGCCTCTATCTCGGCATGCAGTGGTCACCATCGTCCAGCGCATGTCTGATGGGATATGTCGACGCCGCCTACTTCGCATGGCCGAAATATCAGGCTTCCGCTGCCTCACACAGCATCGACGCCCTGCTTCAGTTCAGCGGCAACCGACAAGGATGGAGCTACCTGCTCAGGATGAGAATGAGAAGACGGGAACGCAACGACAGCGAAGCCGACCATCTGACGTGGCGCGACGAATATCGCTCACGCGCCATGATCGGCTACGCCGCCGGTTACTGGCAATGGCGAATGCAAGGAGATCTCAGCATCTGCCACCAACAAGCGACAAGCCGGGGATACATGATCTCGCAATATGTTGGCTACCAACACGCGTGGTTTCAGAGTTTTCTCAGCGCCAACTACTTCCACACCGACGATTTCCTCTCGCGTGTCTACAGCTATGAACGTGGACTGCTCTACAACTTCTCCTTCCCGATGTTTGCCGGACGCGGCATCCGTTACGCCATTGCCGCCCGCGCAGACATCGGCCGCCTGATGTTTCTGCTGAAGTTGGGCAACACCAACTATTTCCACAACGTATCATCATCCTCCGGACCGGAGCATGTCAACGGTCACAGTCGCATGGAACTGGAGATGCAGGCCAAGCTGCGGTTCTGACATTACAGGGATCGTCAATGCCTTACAGTTTATTGCAATGGAGTAAAATGGGCTTCACTCGTCCAAATCACTGGTCAGCACCGTAAGGCCTTTCTTCAAGTGTCCTTTGAGCTTATCAAGGAAAAAGGGAGCCCTATGAGGGGCGTTGTCTGTAGCCTTCGGTAAAGTCTTCTTTTCCTTTGGTGTCGCAGGCTTTACCTCCTGAACATCAGTTTTCGGAGTTGTTTCTCTCTTAGTCTCTTTTGTCTCAGTCTCTCTACGAGTCATATCGAAAGGAATGGAGGGTGAGGCCTCTTCATCCCCATAATCGTCTGTCTGCTTTCCATTCAAGGGAGCAGCGGAAGTCTCGGGAATCTTATCTGCTTCTTTTGGCTCCTTCTCGGCTTTCTTCTTCGCCGCAGCACTTTGCGACAGCAAAGGCTCTCGATAGAGTTTCGCAATGATCTGGTTGTAATACTCCTCGTCGCTATCGTCATGCTTGTCATCGGGCAGGAAGCGGTTGTCGATACCCGTGGCAAGGATGATCACCTTTGCGTCCTCACCAAGCGTATTGTCGTCACTTGTTCCCCATATCACATCTATATTAGGATTCAGCCCATACATAAATGCATCTATCTCGCGCATCTCACTGACGAACAAAGGCTTGTCCTCACTCGTATAGATATTGAAGAGTATCTTCTTGGCATTGGAGATGTCACTGCCGTAGAGCAATGGCGACTCAAGGGCATTGACGATTGCCTTCTCCACACGTCTCTCTCCGCGGGCCCTGCCAATAGCCATAATGGCACCACCGCCTTCACGCATCGTTGTTTCCACATCGCGAAAGTCAAGGTTGATACTGCCCTCAATGGTAATCAGCTCGGATATGCTCTTTGCGGCATTGCAGAGGATATTGTCCGCGGCTTTGAAAGCATCCTTGATCGAAAGCTCCGAGTCGGCATAGACGTCGCAGATGCTCTCATTATTAATAATGAGTAATGAGTCGACATTCTTGCGCATCTCCTCAACACCTTTCAAAGCCTTCATAATCTTTCGGTTCTTCTCAAAATAGAATGGTATGGTCACAATGCCTATCGTCAGTATTCCCATGCTCTTGGCCACAGAAGCGATGATGGGCGCAGCTCCTGTACCCGTACCGCCACCCATTCCTGCCGTGATGAAGCACATACGGGTGGAATCATTGAACAACTGCTTCACACGCTCCTTGGTCTTGATCGCCTCCTGCTTTCCCAACTCAGGGTCAGCACCGGCTCCCAGTCCGGACTCACCGAGCAGCAACTTGACGGGTACGGGCGAGTTGGCAAGACTCTGACTATCGGTGTTGCAAACCGCAAAAGACACGTTGGCAATGCCCTCGTTGAACATATTGTTGACGGCATTACATCCGCCGCCACCTACGCCAACCACCTTGATAATCTCCTTTGTGGTGTCTTCCACCGGACCAAAATCCAATGTATCGCGCTTCTGTAGATTCTCATCTTCCATGATATTATATTTTTTGCGCAAAGATAAGGTAAAAACATCAAATCCACAACAGAAAAACCATCGCAAGGCTTGCAGCCTCATTTTTTATTCCCACACACGAACCGCTCAATCAGTTTTTTCCTTAACTTTGTAACCACAATGAACAACGACGAGGAACAAGCAAGACTGATGGCCCGGCAATTACGCGAGCTGGTGAGGAAGTTGCAAGTCATGGGAAGAAACGACTTGCTGCTTCAAGCCATCACTGTGCCTACACTCGAACAGCTCAGGACAGAAGCCGCACGTGGCACGCTTCGCAGACTCTTCGTCAAGGACGACGGCAGACTTTTCCTTGAGGGAGACAAAACCACAAGCAATGGCAACAACAATACGATAGAGGTACAACTGTCTCCGGTTCATCGTGCCGTCTACCTATTATTCTTGCGGCACAAAGAAGGCATTGAATTTAAGCGCCTCAGTGAATATCACGACGAACTGCTGTCTATCTATGATCACATCTGTCCGGAGGGGGACAAAGACAAGATGCGGGAGACAGTGGAGCGGCTCACCAATCCCCTTGACAATGCCATCAACGAGAAGTGCTCCCGAATTAAGTCTGCCTTCACGTCTCTCATGGACGACTACTCGGCCAGCTACTACATCATCAGCAGCCAGTCGGAGCAGATCGACCCTACATCTCCGCGCCGATGGTTCCGTCGTCTCAAAGTCATCACCTTACCGAGAAACCTGGTGTGTTACTCCGAGCAATTCGCACATACGCTCTGAAGCGTACACAAATCTACGCGAATCGCTGCCTTCTACTGAAGGTTTACGAGATGCGGGAGCCAAGAACAAAGGACATGTGACTATTCGAATATCTCACGCAGCTCCTTATTGCTGAGCCTGCCTATCCAGCTCTCACCGGAGGAGACGGTCATGTCGGCAAGCTGACGTTTAGAGTTGATCATGTCGTTGATGCGCTCCTCAAAAGTGCTCTTGGTGATGAAGCGATGAACCATCACATTCTGATGCTGACCGATACGATAGGCACGGTCTGTGGCCTGGGCCTCCACAGCGGGATTCCACCACAGGTCGTAGTGGATGACATGCGTGGCGGCAGTGAGGTTAAGTCCCGTGCCGGCTGCTTTCAACGAGAGGATGAAGAACTTGTCGGCGCGTGCGTTTTGGAAGCGGTCCACCATCTCCTTGCGCTGTTTGATTGTACAGCCACCATGGAGGAACATGGGCTCGACACCCGTGGCATCCGTGATGAACTTCACCAACATGTCCCCCATCTCCTTGAACTGCGTGAAGATGATCGCCTTCTCGCCGGCATCGTCGATCGACGACACGAGATCGAGCAGCATTTCCGTCTTACCGGAGAGCACCGGATCGGTCTCACCGTTTTTGAGATACTGCGCAGGATGGTTGCAGATCTGTTTCAAGGCAAGCATCATCTGCAGGATCAGGCCCTGTCGTTTGAAGAGCTGCGTGCCGTCGGCCTCGTCCATTCCCTCTATCACCTTCATGCTCTCGTCAAGCACCTGCTTGTAGATGGCGGCCTGCTGCGGCGTGAGCATAGCAAACTCGTCCTGCTCAATCTTCTCGGGCAGGTCATTGATGATATTCTTGTCGGTCTTCAGTCGTCGCATCATCATCGGAGCCGTGATGCGGCGGAATCGCTCGGCACAGGCTGTGTCGCCCTCCTGCTGGATAGGCCGCGCATAATCCTCGTTGAACGACTTGATTGTGCCGAGATAGCCTTTGTTGGCAAAGTCCATGATACTCCAGTATTCCGAAAGACGGTTCTCTACTGGCGTACCGCTCATCGCTATGTGTGTGTCGGCCTTCAGCGAGCGCACTGCCTTGCTCTGAGCAGTACTGCTGTTCTTGATGTTCTGTGCCTCATCAATGACGGAGACGGTCCATTTCAGCTTTTTGAGTTGGTCGATGTCGGAACGAACGAGGCCATAGGAGGTCAGCAGAATATCTGCATCAAATTCTTTGAGGTTGCGCCTCTGACCATGATAGACAAAGACCAACAGCGTCGGGGCGAAGCGCTGGAGCTCTGCTTGCCAGTTGGCGAGCAGTCCCGTTGGTGCCACGACGATGGCCCGTTGCCTCTCCAGTAGCCCGTCATCCTTTAGCTTTTGCAAGAGCGTGATCACTTGCAACGTCTTGCCCAGTCCCATGTCATCGGCAAGAATGCTGCCGAAGCCGAGCCGCATGTTTTGATACATCCACTCATAGCCCCGCTTCTGATAAGGCCGCAGCGTGGCATGAATTTCCTTTGGCACCTCAATCTCCTGTTGCGTGGTCCATTTTCTGATGAGTTCCTTCACCTCAGGCGAGATGCTGACCTTTGCAGACTTATACTCTCCCGACAAGGCGACCTGCAGCATCCGCGCCGGAGTCATCTCGTTGCGTGAGGCGAAAGCCTTCTCGATACGCTTCAAGTCGTCGGCCGTCACATAGATATATTGCTGCTTGAAACGGATCAGTCCCTCGGCACGCCCGAGAAGACCGCGAAACTCCTCGGGAGAGATCAGATCATCACCGACCGCAACCTTCCAGTCGAACTGCAACAGCTGGTCGAGACGAAGGAACGACTTGCCGTCGCTCTGCTTGGCTGACAAGGAAACCGATGGTTTCGGCCGAAGCAGATGCTGCAAAGATTTCGGTAGGAGCAGTCGGATGTTGAGCAAACGCATGGCCGGCACTACATTGATCAAAAACTGCGAGAATGCCGCATTGTCCATAGCCATCGGCTTCCGAGCCTCATTGGCAAGATACTGGTCGATGCCGGGAACAAGGGATGACAACAGTGAGACATCGCGGAGGATATTATACCGTGCACGCTGATAGGTCTTGTCCGTAAAGACATCGTGCAGGGCAACCTCTGTCTGGTCGTTGGCCTGAGCGTCTGCCACTGTCATTTCAAGAAGGAACTCACTGCCATCCTCACTTTCATCGCGTACCATGATCATTGGCAAATAGCGCAATTGGGGAGCCGACAGATGGTCTGTCCAGCTCTTGATACCGCCGGGAACATTTTTCTCTCCTACACCGTCGAACTTCTCCCAATCATCATCAAAGAACAGCTCGTAGACCTTGTCCCACCACGTCAGTGGTTTATGAGTTTGGCGTACGAGAACCGTCAGAAAGCAAGAGCAGATGAACCACGCTGGCCTCGACGGGACGAGCTTGCTTCTTCCCGTACACTTCAAGACAATGCTGTCTTTGGTGAAGAACGCGTCAAGTTGTTCAAGGATGGCAGCCGTCTGCTTATCCGACATAAATGGAGTCCAAGCGACATTCACACTGCCATCCTTCTGCTGAACGATGACCGGCTCGATATTGCCCTTGACCGCGAGACGCAACGCAAGGACGAAGCAACTCCGGAAAGCGAAGACGGTGTTGCTGCTCTCATAAATCTTCTCTTCCGGCAAAGCAGAAAGATATTCCATCAGGTCCACCACGCTGTTCTTGGTCTTATAACCTGAGAAATGAGCCTCAACATGATGATTCTTGTCCACGACGAGGCGGATATCCGATACATCTTTCTTCGGCAGGTGACCGATACTTGAGTCCAACGCTTCGTAGACGTATTTCTTGCCATTGAGAATATTCCTCGCTGCCTTCGCCGCGCGCTTCATGTTCTCTTCATAGCGATTCATAAAATCACCATCAGCATAGAAGGCCGGAGATGCAGGCAACAACTTCAAGATGGCCTCACCCAAGTTGGCAATCTTACTGAAGTCGAAGCGCGGCAAACATTGTGGGGAATCTTTTTTATCAGTCTTGTCCAATAACGGTACAAGGCCGAATGCCTCACGCTCATCGGGAACCGCCGACATCTTCCCGGCATCAATGGCGATGCCGCGCTTAGCCAACTCGCCGATGATGTCCACGCCATGGAGCTTGAAGACAAGGAAAGGATTGTTGTCGATCTCCTGCCCCACCATATAGATCACTGCGGCAATGTGCTTACAGGGCACTGCCCAGTCAGGGCAGGAGCAGATCATGCCAAGGTCACGCCAGGAAGTCGGGAATACCTTCAGTCTGTTTTCCTTTGCGATATCGTTGACGGCAGGCGACAACTTGCGATTGAGCAGCTCAGCGACAATAGCAGGATGCGCGAGGATGCCGTCCATCAGGGCGTCGGTCTCCTTGGCAGAGAACTTGTCCACCTTGATAGTCACAGAGTAGGGCGTTCGCCTCGAACCCTGTACTTTCGCATCGATGACATTGTCGCTGATCACGATTTCCTTTACCGAGCCATTGCGTGCGTAGCGGGCGCCACGAGGGATGCGGTTAGCATAGTCTATGTTTGTCAGCGAGCGAAGCCATTCGCTTCCCCACCACGTCTTTCCAAAGTCACTTGCCATTTGTCATCTTGCTTCTTGATCCATCTTCTTATCAGTTCCGTGGCTCTGTGCACTCGTTGACGAGATACACGATGCTCATGTATGGGATGCCGGCATGTGCCTCCAGTCCGATCTCGCACGTCCGGCTGTTGGAATAGCCACGCTCGATATGATGCTCCGCTATCTGCCCGTGGAGCGAGCGCAAAGCCCAGTCGTTGAGCTCGGGACGTGAGAAGCCACGGTCACCGGCAAAACCGCAACAGCCGATGCCTTCCGGCACAAAGACGTTGTCGGTGCACATGCGTGCCACTGCGAGCATCGTGTCGCAGAGTCCCATCTCACGCGTGGAGCAGGTCAGGTGAATGGCTACAGGACGATGAGTAGGATGGAACGTAAGCCTGTCTTTTAGAAATGTGAAGATAAACTCTGCGGGCTCGTAGAGCTTGACACGGGTGACCATCTTCTTCAGTCGGTGGAGACAAGGACTCTGGTCACAGAGCACGGGCCAGCGGCCACCTTCACTGGCCTCATAGAGCGCCTGCTCGGTCTCGGCAGTCTTTCGGTCAGCGATATCTGTCATGCCCTTGCTCTCCCATATCTGTCCGCAGCAAAGGTTCTTCATATTCTTCGGGAAGATCACCTCGTATCCGGCTTTGTGCAACAGGGCACACGTCTCCTTGACAAGCGGGAGCTTAGCGGGAGCGCCTTTCGTCAGTCCCATCGTCTGATTGATGCAACTCGGCAGATAGACCACCTTCAACTCCAACGGCTGCTGATCCAACATCGCCTGAGACGGGTTACGGATGGCACCTGGCATAGCCGTAGACCATTGTGGAACGCCGAGCTGATGAAGGGCACCACACACTTTCTTCATGGCTGTTGTACCGATTACGTTCCGGCCTAATGAGGCTGCGGTGAGCGCGCCGCGCACCACATCTTTCATGGCACTGAGATGGTTGGCACCCATCTGGCCAATAGCACGCTGCGAGGGATGCTGATCCATAAAGAGCTGGCGCAACAGATGGGTGAGGTCGCCCGTGTTGATTTTCATCGGGCACGAGGTAGCGCACAGGCCATCCGTGGCACACGTCTGTTCACCAAGGTAACGATAGTCTTTCTCCATCTCCGCGAGCCGTTTCGGATCCTCACCGGTCAGTCTGAGACGAAGCATCTCCCGCTGAGAGGCGATACGCATTCTTGAAGAGAGCGTGAAGCCACACGACAGACAGTTGATCTCGCAGAATCCGCATTCGATACAGCGGTTTGCTTTCTCTACGCCTTGCAGCATCTCTTTCATCGTAGAGCCTGACAGATGATTGCCTCCTTCTTCCTGGCGCGGCTTGAGGTTGTAGTGAAGCACGGGCAACGGCTTGAGATGCTCAATGAAACAGTCGGGATCATCATTGAAGATGACACCCGGGTTGAGGATATTGTCGGGGTCGAAGATGTGCTTCAACTGTTTCATCACACTGTAGGCTTTCTCTCCCCACTCATATTTGACAAACGGCGCCATATTGCGGCCCGTGCCATGCTCGGCCTTCAAGGAACCGTCGTATTTGCCCACGACAAGCTTCACCACATCCTCCATCATGTTGCGGTAGCGCTCCACCTCGTCCTTTGTGGCGAAACTCTGATTGAGGATGAAGTGATAGTTGCCCTCGAAGGCATGACCATAGATGCAGGCATCCTTATAGCCGTGGCGCGCGATGAGCTGCTGCAGATCCACCGTAGCATGTGGCAGGTCCTCGATATGAAACGCCACATCCTCGATGAGACAGGAAGAACCGACAGGGCGCTGGCCGCCCACGGCTGGGAAGATGCCGGAGCGGATAGACCAGTACTTTCCGTAGACCTTCGGATCATCGGTGAAGACGGGCTCGCCATAGAGGTTAAACCGCGAGAGCGTGTCCATGATCTCCTGGATATTTGCCTTCAGGCCTTCCGGCGTCAAGGCCTTGGTCTCGGTGAGGACAGCCGTGAGATTGTGATAGTCGCCTTTGGCTACGCCGCCGACACGGCCTGCATCCACATCGTTCTTATAGTTGAGAAAAATGGGGTCGTCGACACTCTGCAACGACAGATAGTCAAGCATCTCCGCACTCTTTACCTTGAGATCCTCATAGGTCATCGCCATGTCGTCCTCGTCGGCTTTCAACTGTTTCAAAGCGACGATGGCCTTGCAGCTCTCCTCCATGGTCTGGAAATAAACCATAGCCGAAGCGCGGTAAGGATATTCGTGCAGCGTTCTCATGCGGACACCGGAGAGGAAGGCAAGCGTTCCCTCAGAACCCACGATACTGTGTGCAATGATGTCGAAGGGATCGTCGTAGTCGACAAGCGGCCGGATGTTGAGACCCGTGACGTTCTTGATGGAATACTTATACCTGATGCGCTCCGTGAGGTCAGCATCCTTCCGCACCTCATCACGCAGAGTCTCGATTTTGTTGATAAACTCGGGATGACTTTTCCGGAAAGCCTCACGGCTCTGCTCATCGCCGGTATCGAGAATGGTGCCATCGGTAAGAATGAGGCGGGCACTGAGCAACATGTGATCGCTGTTGGCATGCACGCCGCAGTTCATGCCCGAGGCGTTGTTGACCACGATGCAACCGACCATAGCACTGCCCACCGAGGCCGGGTCAGGCGGGAACACACGCCCATAAGGCTTCAAAATCTTGTTCACACGTTCTCCCGTGATACCGGGCTGAAGGGTGATGGCATTCTTGTCATCATCCAAGTGGAACTGCTCCCAACCTTTGCCCGCCACGATGAGCACGGAGTCAGTACAACTCTGTCCGGAGAGCGAAGTGCCGGCCGCGCGGAGGGTAAACGGAATAGCGTATTTTCTGCACGCCTTGAAAGCAGCCTGCACTTCCTGCTCGTTCTTTGTGCGGACGACGACTTGCGGGGTCATGCGGTAGAAGCTGGCGTCTGTTCCCCAAGCATAAGTGCGAAGACTGTCGGTATATATCTGTCTTTCCGGAATGGCCTGCTTGACCTCGGAGAGAAACTGCTGCTTAATATGTGGATCGATCATAATAACGTGACTTGTCTATTACTGCAAAGGTAACTAATATTAGCAGCATTAACAAATAACAAACGTTATATTTTATAGGCTATTCGGGAAAAACAATAACTGATTCGTCACACAGACACTCCAAAAGGACATAGATGTAAGATCGCAGCCCCATGCCGCGATCAAGAAGCACGGGATCTGTCCGTACAAAGACCGCAGCATGGGGCTGTTACGATTCTTCTCCCAAGAGGGATATAATTAATCTACTTTAAAGTTTAAAGATCAATTCAGCTTGAAAGATATTGGGATATTATACCTCACATTGACGGCTTTCCCTTTCAGTTTGCCCGGTGTCCACGCCGGCATGCTGCTTACCACACGCAAAGCCTCCTGAGCCAAGGCCTCCTGAGCCTCAGCAACCTTCTTCTGATTTTCAGCAACATCAACGGCAGTCTCTTTCTTCTCGCCCGAAGCGGGATTCTTCTCTACGGCCACACTCTTGGTGCCATTGTTGACAACCTTAGAATCAGCAATGGAGCCGTCGGACTTGACAATAAAGCTGACGACGACACGCCCCTGCACATGACATTCCTGCGCCACAAGGGGATAATGGACATTCTGAGAAAGATACTGCATCAAAGCCGTATGTCCTCCATTGAACCGAGGCATTTCGTCGACAACTTCAAAGGTGCTTCTTTCCTCCCCTTCTGCTGACGCTGCTTTCTTCGTTGTCACTACAATCACTCCATTGACCCCTTTCTTTCCGTATTGGGCCGTGTGAGCTTTATCTTTATAGACGCTTATAGCTGCGATGGAAGAAGGGTCGAGACCCTCCAATGAGGAATAAGGCATCTCTTTACCGTCGACGACAACCAGGAGATCCTTGAGCTTGGTCGTATCTTCCTGGGCTACTTTTTGCTCTACAATATCCTCTACCGTAGCTGCCGGTACGTTTGTGGAGGCAGAACGCTGAACAGCAGCCGGCTGGGTAACAGACGGAGCAGTGCTGTCGGCAACCTTATAGTTGGTAACAGTCTTGGCCGTGGCACAAAGCGAGACGGCAACAATGGGAAGTACATACATGGCTTTGAGCCAGGAATATCGGTTTTGCTTATGAGTATTCATCATAGTAATTCGTTGTTTTAGGGTACTGTGATTGAAACCATTGACCACAGAGTACCCTGCCGCAGCCATGGCTTTTCTTACCAATAGATATTGATACTGGCGCGCTTCGACGCCACTTGAGAGAACCGCCGCATCAGCCTCATACTCGTGGATGGCGCGCAGATCTGAACGCAGCATCCATATAGCAGGATTGAACCACTGAAACGACGAGAGAACATCAACGAGCAGCACATCCCAAGAATGATGCCGGCGGATGTGCTCACGCTCGTGCATGAGGATGGCACTGTCGGGATGGGCGTAGTCGCTACGCGGCACCACGATAAAGTGCATCCAGGAGAATGGGGACACTTCCCCATCGGCCACGGCAATGACAGAGCCGTCGGCCTGCCGGTGCTTCTCGCATCGGCCAATAAGTATGCATACCTTCGATATCGAGAGAATTGTATATAATAATGTAAAAAAGACGCCTGACCAGTAGACGATTGGCAACGCAATTTGCCACCAGGGTGTGGACGGAGCCACGGACGCGCCTCCACCCCCGACGACAGCCGTCTCCACCGTGGGCAGTGATGACAGTACCTCGGTGTGATGGATGGTGATGACACACAGAGGCAAGACAAAAGAAGCCAAAGCTGTGCCCAACAGCACCAAACGGTTGAGCTGATGGAAACTGTCACGAGACAGCAACAAACGGTAGAACATATAGAACACCGCTATCAATACCGCTACACGGAGATTATAATACAGAAAATCCATCATATATTCATTTTGGTTACTTGCCTTGCTCTATCTGCTCTATCAACTCACGAAGGTCGTCGACAGTAATCTTCTTTTCCTTGACAAAGGCACTCACAGCCGAAAGATAAGAGTCGTCAAAATAGTTCTTGATCACGCCGGCAAGGGTACTCTTGCCGTAGGCTTCTTCCGTGATGGCTGCCTGATAGCGATAACTGTTGCCCACAGCCTCGTGATTGACGTAGCCGTTGCTCTCCAAGATGCGCACCTGTGTGGAGACGGTATTGAAATGGGGTTTGGGCTCTGGATACAACTTCAGCATGTCCTTGACGAACATGGGACCATGCTGCCACAGCATATCCATAATTTCCTTTTCCTTTGCCGTTAGCTTTTTCATAATTGTATCGCTTTAAGTTTACAATGACAAAGTAACGAAAAAATATAGTTCGGTGCAACTAATCGTTTTAGTTATTAGCCTTTATTAGCTCTTTCAACCCTATTTTAACAGCGTTTAAGGAGCATCAACTACAAAACAGTTCTACGAACCTATGGCGCATCGGACGTTCTCCATGGGTTCATGGCGAGAGGAAGTAGAAATTCTCTGAATGCTGTTTGAAGAGAAAGAGTAATACCACGATCTGATGACTTCACTCAATGGCAGCCGCGGCAACCATCAGCACGCCAACGGCATCTCGATGGAGCTCTACGGCAAAGGGTATGTGCTGGGGCCCGACGGAGGCATAGGCAAATATCTCTACAGCGGTGACGACTACCACGAATACTATTCCCAATTCCCGGCACACAACACCGTGTGCGTCAATGGTGTGTCGGCATATCCCGTGATGATGTCGCAGCACGCCTTCACACTGGTGAAGCGCTACCCCGACACCAACGCATGCTTCGCAGCCGGTGACTCCACCTGCAACATCTCTTATGCCACCGTCGCCTTCACCGAGCCGGAGACACAGGCACAGCAACAGCGCACCAACATCGTGGTGAAGACCTCGAAGTCAGGCGGATTCTATGTCGACATCTTCCGCAGCCGCCTGCCGAAAGGACAGGAACTCATGGAACCGGAATTTCACGATTATTTCTATCACAACCTCGGACAGCAGATGCGTCTGACCGACACAGAGGGACAGGACTTCAACCTACAGCCCACCGAGGAACTGGCTTTTGCCGGTGGACATATCAGTGCCTACTCCTATCTCTACAACAAGAAGACGGTCACCACAGACAAGGACGCCAAGGCCACCTTCGACGTACTGCTCACCGGCAAGGACCTCGACGACGTGAAAGCACACAACGGCGGCCGCATCACGATGACGATGTGGATGGAGGGTGAGCCGCAACGCGACCTTTTCACTGCCCTTTCGCCCGTCAACCTCGAATACGAGCGTATGAAGGGACAGCCCTATGACATCGGACAGCAACCCGTCCTCACCTTCGTAGCACGCCAGCACGGCGAAGCATGGAACCGTCCCTTTGTCGCTGTCTTCGAGCCCTCGTCAGAGAAAGAACCCTCAGAGATACAGTCTGTCCAGTTCTTCCATCCCGCAAATGCCGCTGAGTCAGCGGTTGGTATCAAGGTAATGCTTAAGAACGGAACCACAAAAGTCATCACTGCCGACGACAAAGGCAATGTAGAAGTCAAGTAAAAACGTAAACCACATGAAAGCGACAATTCTCTTTCTCCTTGCCTTTCTGGGCATTCTGCCCCTGGCAGCACAGAGCACCGAACAGCTCTCCTCGCCCGACGGCAAATATGTCTTCAGCTTCAACCCGCACGACGGACGGCTGGCCTACTCCTTATTATATAAAGGCAAGACGGTGGTCAGCGACGGCGATCTGGGCATCAACATCGACAACCACCTCATCGAGAAAGCCATGGGCATACCGCAGGACACGGCTCGCATCTGGTCGTCCTCCATGCGACTCATCAAAGTAGACCGTAGCACAGCCGACACGACGTGGCAACCGCTCTATGGCGAGCAGGACTATATCCGTGATCACTACAACGCCATGACACTGCACTTCGAGAAAGGCAACGCCGACCAAGGCTCCGGTACGGCGTATGACAAACGGCAGCGCTATGCCATGGACATCATCGTCAGACTCTACGACGAGGGACTGGCCTTCCGCTATCACTTCCCCGAGAGCGGCAACGGACTCTTTGTCCACGTCACCCAGGAGCTGACGACCTTCCCCTTCCCCACCGGCACGACAGCGTGGCACGAGGCTTGGGCCCAAGGTCCTTTCCACCACGTAGCCTTGCAGTCCTCTGCCACCGTCGGCGGACGACGCGTCTGGCAGGACGTCTCAGAGCGTCCTCTTCTGCTCAGTCTCTCCGACGGACTCTATGCGGCTGTTGGCGAGGCTGCCCTGAGCAACTATGTCCGCGGCAAGCTGCGGCTGGTCAAAGACGGAGTATTAGGGGTGGCCATGTACGACGATGCCGATGTCATCCCGCCCTACTCTACCCCTTGGCGCTTCGTCATGGCAGCAGAGCGACCCGTGGAACTCATCAACAACAAGCAATTGCTGCTCTCGCTCAACGCTCCGAGCCGCTACGAGGGCGACGGCCGCAAGCTCAACGACTACATCCGCCCCGGTCGCGCCTTCCGCTGCTGTAAGTTGGATAAAGAATGGATCAAGAAGAGCATCGACTTCGCCCACGACTTCGGAATAGAATATGTGGAGCTCGACGCCGGATGGTACGGTCCCGAGATGAAGGTTGCGTCGAGTGCGCTACGCGTCTCCGCCCAGCGCGACTTCACGCTCCGCGAGATTTGTGACTACGCCCGCAGCAAAGGCGTGGGCATTTGGCTCTATGTCAATCAGCGGGCACTCTACAACCAACTCGACAGCATCCTGCCACTCTATCAGCAGGTGGGCGTGAAGGGTATCAAGTTTGGCTTCGTCCAAGTAGGCAATCAGATGTGGACCACCTGGCTGCATGAGGCCGTGAAGAAATGCGCCGAACACAAGCTGATGGTGGATATCCACGACGAATACCGACCGACAGGATGGAGCCGCACCTACCCCAATCTGATGACACAGGAGGGTATTGGCGGCAACGAAGAGATGCCTGATGCCCGCCACAACACCACGCTGCCCTTCACGCGCTTCCTCGCCGGCCCCGCCGACTACACGCTCTGCTACTTCAACGGACGGGTGAAGAATACCAAGGCCCACCAGCTGGCCATGTCGGTAGTCTACTATAGTCCCATCCAGTTTCTCTTCTGGTATGATCTGCCAACCGCCTACAAGGGTGAGCAGGAACTGAACTTCTGGAAAGACTGCCCCACGGTGTGGGACGAGTCCAAAGCCCTCGACGGTCTGCCGGGAGAATATATTGTCCAGGCCCGCCGCTCCGGCTCGTCATGGTTCGTCGGCGTGCTCAACGGCATGGAGTCCCGTACGATCACCGTCAACACTGCTGACTTCCTGCCAAAGAAAGGTAAGTACGCCATGAGCCTCTATCAGGACGATCCTAAGCTCAGCACCCGCACGAAGGTGTCAACAACCCTGCGCACCATCAAGTCCGGCGAGCGTATCACCTTGCCTCTGCTCAAGAGCGGCGGAGCGGCCATTGAATTTAAAAAGATCAAATAAGACTACCCTATACCGATTATACAAGTCTGATAACAAGTCTGATAAGATGATTCCGTATTTCAAGCATATTCTGTTAACGGCCTTTGCCATGGTGACAGCCCTGTCGGCTCAGGCCGTAGGCCCTTCGGGTATGTATCAGTATTCGGTGGCGCTCACCCACTACATCTCGCCCGAGACCGGCAAGGCGCCTACCGCCTATCTCTGGTTGCCCAACGGCGAGAAGAAGGTTAAAGCCGTGATGATGGCACAACAGAATATGACGGAGGAAACGCTCTTCAAGATGGAGAGCTTCCGCAAGGAGCTCCGCCGGATGGACGTGGCATTGCTGTGGGTGGCTCCCGCCTTCTCGCAGAAGTGGGATCCCGCCACTCCGTGTCAGTCGATCTTCGACGACATGATGACCGCCATCGCCTTTCAGTCAGGCCATCAAGAGATAGCCAAAGCTCCTGTCATCCCCTTCGGCCACAGCGCGCAGGCCACCTTCCCCTGGAATTTCGCAGCATGGAATCCCGATCGCACGCTCTGCATCATCTCCTTCCACGGTGATGCGCCCCGCACCAACCTCTGCGGCTTCGGTACCGACAATGTGGAATGGGGACGCCACCGCAACATCGACGGCATCCCAGGACTGATGATCGAGGGAGAATACGAGTGGTGGGAGGCACGCGTGCGCCCGGCACTCGCCTTCAGGATAATGTATCCCAAGAGTTGCATCTCCTTCCTCTGCGACACAGGTCACGGACATTTCGACTGCGCCGAGAAAACCGCACACTACATTGCGCTGTTTATCCAAAAGTCGATGGAGCACCGGCTACAGGCCAACGGCACGCTCAAAGCCGTCGATCCTCAAGAGGGCTGGCTCGCTGACCGCTATCACAGCGACCTGCCGGGCACTGACGGTGATGACAAGGGCAAGATCTATCCCGTCAAACCTTATGCTGTCGCAGCACCGTATAACGCTTACAAAGGTGATCCCCACGATGCCTTCTGGTATTTCGACCGCGAGATGGCCGAGATGACGATGGCCCGCTATCGCGAAAGTCAAGGCAAGCGCAAGCAATTTGTTGGCGTCTGCCAAGATGGAAAGCTGCTGCCGTTAAATAGCAAAGTGCAATGCGGTATGCTGGCCCAATGGACACCGGAGGCCGACGGCATCACGTTTCATCTGCAAGCAGTCTATACCGACAGCACCCACATGGCACGGACAGATACCCACGCCGCCAACCAGCCACATATAGAAGTCATCAGCGGACCCGTGGAAAAGATTGACGACAACACGTTTCGCATCACCAACTATGAGGCTGGATGGGACAATCCGCGTCGCTCTTTCTCAGTGCTGCTCGTTGCCGTCGGCGAACCCGACAAGCAATACCGCGGCTGTGTACAACCCGTCATGCTGCAACTGCCCCATGACATCATGGACCGGCTAAAATGAAAACACGGTGCTCTGTTTTAGCCCTCCGCATCATCAAAAACGCAGAAAAGGCATAACTTGCTGTTGTTATCGCACACAGCGACTTGATTTAGATTAAGAAAGACGGAAAAAAAGATAGTTCTTACAGAAAATATTCGAGGGTACGAAGAATTCGTCGTACCTTTGCAGTGTCAAAAGGTTAATAGATTGTTTAGGTTAGTAATAGATTTAGGTTTTTAGTTATTAGGTTTAAGATTGTAATCAGTAAGGTATTAGTAAAAGGTAAAGAATAAGATTGTAGGATAACCAAAAGGAGCGAATCGTCGCTCTACATTGAAAATTACAAATTTCAGATACGAGACAGCTTGGAAGTGATTCCAGGCTGTCTTTTTTTATCTACGTATATTACCGGGGACATTCGTACTATATATTAAAAAACTATTAGTTACCACTTCTATGCAAAGAAATCCAATCTTCAAGATGTACAAGCCTCATCGCCTTCTCAAGATCTCCACTTTGGTACTCCTATTCTCGGTGTTTGCTCTCACCGGCCATGCCGACTCTTCGTTTCAAGTCGACCAGCAGCTGCAACGCTGTCATCAGAAGGTGAGACAGGCGCTGCGCGACCTGCAAAAGCCCGACGGCACGCTGGACTACACCATGGAGCCGCGCAACATCCTTCATGGCGACAAGCAAAAAGCTTGGAACTGCCGAAAAGCGACAGCCGAAGAATGGTGCTCGGGATTCTGGCCCGGCATTTTGTGGATGGACTATGGCTACTCTCACGACAGCATCGTCGGACAAGCAGCCGAAGGCTATACGGCGGCGCTACGGTCGTGCGTCTATCGTCCTGTCTATGACCACGACTTGGGATTCATCACCTTTTGCTCTTTCGGCAAGGGCTATGAGCTCAACCATAATGCCACCTACCGCCAGACGCTGCTCGACGCTGCAGACTCACTGGCCACTCTCTTCCGTCCCCTCGTCGGCACAATACTCAGCTGGCCCCGCAACGTGAAGATGTTCGGCGGTCACAACACCATCATGGACAACATGATGAACCTCGACCTGCTCTTCTGGGCTTCCCGCCACGGTGGCAATCCTCTGCTCTACGACATCGCCGTCATGCACGCCAAGACCACGATGAAGCACCACTTCCGTCCCGATGGCGGCTGTTATCATGTGGCGGTCTACGACACCCTGACGGGCGACTTCATCAAGGGTGTCACCCATCAGGGCTATGCCGACAACAGCACCTGGGCCCGCGGACAGGGCTGGGCCGTCTATGGCTATACGATGGTCTACCGCTATACCCACGAAAAGGTGTTTCTCAACTTTGCGCAAAAGGTGGCAGACTACTATCTCAGCCGCTTGCCCGAGGGAGATCTGATACCCAAGTGGGACTTCGACGATCCTGACCCGGAGGCACCAAAAGATGCCAGTGCGGCCTGCGTGGTGGCTGACGCGCTGTTGGAACTGCAACAGTACGTCGGAGGGCAAAAGGGACAGCAATATCGCGAAAAGGCTGTCGAGATGCTCCGCCAACTGAGTTCTCCCGAATATTTCAGCGGCAAGTGCAACGACGCCTTCCTGCTTCACTCCACCGGACACCATCCGGCAGGCAGCGAGATCGACGCCAGCATCGTCTATGCCGACTATTATTATCTCGAAGCACTGCTGAGATTACGCAATATTAAATAAGGTGTGCACGTTAGTAAAGTAAACAAACAATAGCCACTAAGTTATCCTGTTTACCAAAAGAACCTAAATTGATGAACCGATGAAAAAGAAAGCTCTCTTTCTCACACTCCTGTTCTGTGCCGGCGTGGGACTGCTCCCGGCCTCAGCACAATACCATTCCAAGGTCTGGGATCCGGACTTGGGCAACGGCATGTACAAGAATCCAGTACTCTTCGCCGACTATAGTGATCCTGACGCGATCGCTGTCGGTGACGACTATTATCTGACGGCAAGCAGCTTCAACTGCATTCCCGGACTGCCCATCCTGCACTCCAAAGATCTCGTCAACTGGGAGATCATCGGTTATGCTCTCAACCGCCAACAGCCCGACTCGCTATTCAGCAAGCCTCAGCACGGCAAAGGCGTGTGGGCTCCGGCGATCCGCTATCACAATGGGGAATACCTTATCTATTGGGGAGATCCCGACCAAGGCATCATGCGCGTAAGGGCACGGCAGCCTAAGGGACCTTGGAGTGAGCCGGAATGTGTCATTCCCGGAAAAGGTCTCATCGACTCCTGTCCGCTATGGGACGAGAGCGGGCACTGCTATCTCGTCAATGGCTGGGCCGGCAGCAGAGCGGGATTCAACAGCGTGCTCACCATGTGGGAGCTCTCTGCCGACGGCAGCCACGCCATCAGCGCGCCACGCATTGTCTACGACGGCGGGCAGGTCAACCACACCACAGAGGGGCCGAAGCTCTATCAGCACGACGGTTGGTACTGGATTCTCTGTCCGGCCGGTGGTGTGGAGCACGGTTGGCAACTGGCCATGCGCTCACGGACGCCTTTCGGACCTTATGAGGCACGCACGGTGATGCACCAGGGACACACCGACATCAATGGTCCTCATCAGGGTGCATGGGTGCACACAGCACTGGGCGAGGACTGGTTTCTCCACTTCAACGACCGCAATGCCTATGGACGTGTCGTCTATCTGCAACCAATGACATGGAAAGGCGGCTGGCCGGTGATCGGCAATGACAAGGACGGTGACGGTTGCGGTGAGCCTTACGCCACCTGGCGCAAACCAAAGAGCAACGCCAAGACGCGGGTCAACCCACAAGAGTCTGATGAGTTCAACACTGGGGAACTCGGATTGCAATGGCAGTGGCAGGCCAACTACAACCCACTATGGGGTATGCCAACCGCCAACGGCACCCTACGACTCTACAACGCTGATGAACTGCCAGGCAACGGACTGTGGCAGGCAGGCAACCTGCTCCTGCAAAAGCTTCCGGCTCCTAAGTTCACAGCCACGGGCAAGGTACGCATCTCGGCCAAGAGCGACGGTCAGTATGCCGGGGTTGTCGTGATGGGTATGAACTACCAGGCACTCGTCTGCAGAAGAGAGGGCAAGAAATTCGAACTACTGCAAATCAACTGCAAGGATGCTGACCGACAAGGGAAAGAAACGGAGAAGATTCTGGCTACCTTGGAGCCTACCGAGGTAGACACCATCCCCTACTCTCCCGCCATCCATGAGGACATATACCTTCGGATCAGCATCGACAAGGGACAGACCCACTTCTCCTACAGCCTCGACAACAAGCACTATCGCACAGCCGGCGACACCTTCACGCTCAGAAAAGGTAAGTGGATAGGTGCCAAGATGGGCTTCGTCAGCATGCGTCCCGGCACCACGGGCAACCGAGGCTGGATGGATGTCGACTGGTTCAGAGTGGAGAGGCTTTAACCCACCACTTTGAACATACTACCCATCGGGCACACGAAGCGACAATAAGGGCGCATGACGATGGCAGAGAGAAGGGCAAAGGCCAGTGCGATGGCGATGACGACCCAAGAAGCGGACTCCACCATGAACGCCGAGAACGGCTCGTAGTTGACCCAGTCAAACCACAGTCCTGTCCACAAGCACACCATGAGCGCACCCCACAACACCTTGCGGAAGGTATCGAGACGTCTGATGGTCTTGCCACTGATCTTCACCTTGTAGCGGACAGTCTTACCCAGCAGCTCCTGCAAACTGCCGTAGGGACAAACATGATTGCAGTAGTAGTTCTTCTTACCGAACATGGGATAAAGGAAGGCAATGACGAGCAACACACAAGGCAACAGCAAGGAGACTACATTCATACCATTGGACATATAGCCAATGATCGCACTATAGGACACCATCGTGCCGCACCAGAAGCCCAGCACGACGATGTTGAGCACTTGTTGCACGATGCGATAGCGGCGGTTCTTGATGAAGAGCGGGATGATGGCAGCCATCAGCGCTACTACAAGGCCCGCAATGTTCTTCGCACTGAAGTCAAACTGCATACTCGTCTGAGCCTTTGCACTGGCCTTGTCGGCGTATTGCAGTCCGCGCTGCATATTAGCTATGATCGCCTTGGACGAATAGGTTGCTCCCGAGACAGCGTCGACTTGCATTGTCTCGGCTTCCTTCAGACTCTTGCCTTTCCACGCATTGAACAGTGCACTCGCACGGCCAAAGAACTCCGGCGTCTCGCCATTGGGCAAAGCCTTCACCTGTGTGATGACGCCTTTCTTATTGACATAGATCTCCAACGGCACTGCTCCACCATAGCCCGAGATGTCTTTTCCCAGGCTGGTGGTGTTGATGACCATGGTGCCGTCGGGCTCTATGCGCAGGGTATCGTTCTTCACTGAAGTCTCTACCTTTTGCTTGGTACGAAAATCATGTCCCAGCAACTTGCCGTCACGACGCAGGGAGACAGCAGCCACCATCAGCAAACAAACAATGAGACTAAGAATTTGTGATAGTTTCTTCTTCATTACTTCTTTCTGTTAGGGACGCAAAGGTACTCAATAAAAAAAGAATATCGGAAAAAAGAAACATCTTTTAGCAATGCACCTCTCAACACTTTCCTTTCAACGGTCTTATCGTCTGTAGACCGGTAAAGAGATCACCCCTTGAATGTAATCACTCCCCTCCCTCTTGGGGAGGGGTGAGGGGGGAGAGGCTTCCCCCCTATCCTATCCCTTGACAAACTTCATCACGAGACTCTGGCACTTGAGCAAGTAGATGCCTGTAGTGAGACGGCTGATGTCTACAGAAAGAATAGGACTGTCGACCGTGCGGGTGCCCAGACAATTACCCATTAAGTCATAAAGAGAGTAAGTAGAGCCAAGCGTCAGCCCCTCTACACGCATCTTTGAGGCTTGTACGCCACTGACAGAAACGATGCGGGCCTTGTCGACACAGTCGCGGCAAGCAAGATTGATCATCACATCGGCCAACCGTCCCCGCATGACTGTATTGTCGTTCCACCGCAACGACATCATATTGCCTTCCATCTCTATGGCCGTCACATGCTTGCTCACCTCGAAGCCATTGACCCTCACAAATGGTCTTTTCGCTTCGAGACTACCCACTGCCATCAACAAGCAGACAACAGCGACAGCAATTCTCCTAATGATGTTCATAGGCTTACTTCTAAGAGATGTTCATATCAAATGCAAATATAGCCGTTTTTCCTATTCGTTGTTATTCCAACCTAAAGAAATTAATAATTATTAAGTGACGAGTTGCTCAGCATTCAACACTGAACAACTCATCATTCATCACTCAACATTCAACATTGTTATCGCTCCTTCCTGCTTGGTTCCGTCCATGAGTATTCTCAGCGGACGGTTGAAGCGGACGTGACGCACGTATTGTGTTTCCTCCACTGCGGGCATGGCGTCGAGAAGATCCTTGCGCACCATACCGCCCTGGTCAGCACTTTGATTGGTGTCGATGGTGAAATAGCCCACGCCAAACGAAGTGAGATTTTGGAAGAAATGAGTGCCTTGGCTGGGATCTACACGATAGTTTTTCAGTGCCACCTCCACGATCACCTTGGCCGCAGAGATATGCGGCCACTTCACAGGTACGCCGAGCCACGGGTCGCTGGAGCCCCACCGTCCGGGACCAATGAGCACATAGCCACGTCCCTCGTCGATCATCTGCCGGTTGATATGCTCTATTTCATTGGCCACAGCAGGATTGTTCATCGCCGTGAAGTGGTCGTCGTATTTCACATAGACCACATCGGTCACATCGTCAACGATACCGTGACCCAGTGAACGGTGACTGCGCAACAGACATTCATCATCGGGCAATGCCGCCACGTCCTCGACAAGCGTCTGCTTGCTGTCAACGATCGGACGTATCTGCAAGAGATAGAAGTCGCCCGTGCGGTCAGCGTTGAGGTTACATGCAAACTCTATTTCCACCGGGCGTCGCATGGCCTCAGCGCCATACTTCATCGACATCTGCATGATCTCGGGCAGAGGAAACACATCCTGCTGGAGCACGCCACAGAACGAGATCACCTTGCGGCCGCCCTCATAGACACCGTCGCGGATGACCTGATCATAAGGGTCATAGGTCGACGCGATATATTGCAGTGTACCGTCCTTCTCGGCTTCCTTGACACGCAGGTTGAGGATATTGAATCCGTCATCCACCTTGAAGTCACTGCCCACATCACGCTTCATGTCGAGTGCATAGAAGCGTGTCTGGGTCTCGCGCAGTGCCGTCTCCATCTCAGAGAGCTGCATGACCTGGTGGGGATGCCAGGGCGAGACGCGCAAAGTCTGCCCGCCGTCGACGATATACTTGCCCAATCCGAGCGCCAGCGAGGCGATGCCTTCCTCAGCCTTCTCCTCACCCACAGGGTAGTAGTTGAGCGAGCGCAGCACACCCGACATGGTGGGATAGTAGCGGTCGCCATGGTTCTGTCCGACTACTTCCTGCAACACGACAGCCATCTTCTCCTGGTCAATGACATTGGACGTCGCCGTCATGTAAGCCTTTGAGTCGCGGTAATAGACCGAGGCATACACGCTCTTGATAGCAGCGGCAAGCATACGAAGCATCTCGTACTTGTCGTCGAGGTTGGGAATCATATACGTAGAATAGATACCGGCGAAAGGCTGGTAGTGGCTGTCCTCAAGCAGCGAGCTGGAGCGAATGGCGATAGGACTGTGGGTTGCCTCGAAGAAGGTGAAGAAGTCGGCGATGTAGCTGTCAGGCAACTGCGCCTCCAGAAAGTGCTGGAGGATGACTTCGTCGGGCGCATCACTGAGCGCAATGTCATAGAGATTGTTCTGCTCCATGAACTGATCAAAGACATCGGTGCAGAGTACCACGGTTTTGGGTATCTGCACGGTGGCGCCACTGAAGCGGTTGAAGTCGGGGTGCGTCTTGATGATGTTGTCGAGGAAAGCCAAGCCACGTCCCTTGCCGCCAAGCGAGCCGTCGCCGATACGCGCGAAATGGGCATAGCGGTCGAACTTGCCACGATCGAAGACAGCCACCACGCCGAGGTTTTTCATGTGACGATACTGCACGATGGCATCGAAGATGATCTGTCGGTGAGCATCCACATCCTGGAGTTTATGCCACGTGACATGCTTGAGAAAGTTGCTCACGGGGAAGATGGCACGGGCGCAGAGCCAGCGACTCATGTGGTTGCGCGAGATATGATAGAGCATGGAATCGCGTGGTATCTTGAAGATATTGTCCTGCAACTCCTTCAAGGTATGTATGCGCATAATCTCGCGGTGGGTCTTGGGATCACGGAAGATGAAGTCGCCAAAGCCCATGTGCTCCTCCATGAGATGGCGCAGGTCCACGCTGAGCATCTTGGAATTCTTGTCGACGAACTTAAAGCCTTCCCTTTCGGCCCGCTCACGGTTGGCAGATTCGGCACTCTCCATGATCAGCGGCACATATTCGTCTTCGCGTCGGATGGCCTCCAAGAGTTTGAAGCCTGCTTCAGGGTCTTTCTCTTCCTTGTTGCCGCCCATGGCCCCCTGATGCTCGGGATGGGCATGGATGGGGAAGCGCACATCGCTGATGACGCCCAAGCAGTTGTCCTTGTATTTCTCATAGAGCTGCATGGCCTCATCGTAGGTACGGGCCAGCAACACCTTTGGACGACCACGCATACGCAGTGTGGCGGCATGGCGGTTGAGCGCCTCGGTGGCGAAGTTCTGACTCTGCTGCAGGATATAGTTGTAGAGGTTGGGCAGGATGCTGGAATAGAAGCGGATGGAGTCCTCGACAAGGAGAATCATCTGCACGCCGGCCGCCTGGATGTCGTGGTCGATGTTCATCTTGTCCTCAATGAGCTTGACGATGGAGAGGATGAGGTTGGTGTTGCCGAGCCAGCAAAAGACATAGTCGAAGATGCTCAGGTCCTCGTTCTCCATGCGTTTGCTGATGCCGTGGGAGAAAGGCGTGAGCACCACGCAGTGGATGTCGGGGAACTTCTGCTTGATACTTCGCGCCACGGTGAAAGCGTCGTTATCAGCGTTGCCGGGCATACAGATGACAAGATCGATCTTTGTGGAATTGAGAATTTTCTCGGCTTCCTCGATGGTCGACACCTGGGTGAAGGTGGGCGGATAGCGCAGTCCGAGCTGCGCATACTCGTTATAGATCTTTTCCTCCACGCGCCCATCGTCTTCAAGCATGAAGGCGTCGTAAGGGTTGGCAACGATGAGCACATTATATATATGTCGCATCATCAGGTTGACGAAGGTCACATCCTTAAGGATGAACCGTGTCCACTCCTGTGGTATCTGTGTTGGCATAAGCTTTCGGTCTTTAGTCTACTGCAAACTTACGCAATTTTTCCGAAAAGAAGAAAAATCGCAAGTACAAAATGTTTTATTCGTTATTATCCTTCGCCATCAAGTACGTTGCAAAGATCTTTGCGGCACACTCTACCTTTGCCGCACACGGACGGGTCTTGTAATACTCGGCGGTACGGGGAGAGGCTACATAACTGGTCATCGCCTTATCATGGCCTTTCAGCCCCAGCAGTTCAGCGCAGATGACAGAGCCATTCTGCTCCTTGAACTCTGCCAACAACTGCTGCACCACATGATAGCAATGTGACTTGCCCATGCGGTCGCTGCCCTCGGTCTGGCCGCAGTCCAGTCCAACCAGCATGACAATTCCCGACACAGCCCCGCACATCATACGCAACCGCCCCACTCCACCACCGAAACCGGCAGCCACACGCTTGGCCATCGTATCGTCCAAGCCATAGAGATCGGCAAAAGCAGCCACCACACTCTGACAACAGCCATAGCCCTGCATGAAATTATCTACCGCACGCTGCACACGAGCGTTTATTTCCTGTTCATCAATTTTCTTCTCCATACTGCGTATCTCTTACGTTGCTTTTATTTACAAAGTTACAATACTTCTACGATAACGACAGCAGCTTTAACCAGAGTTAACGCAAAATAGCAGCAACATAACTGCTCAGCTTAAAAGCCGGATATACCATCTAACAGACATAGACAGCAGTATCCTAAAAAATAAGGATTGCAAAGAAAAAAGAAAAGCCGTAACTTTGTACTACGAAAATAAACAGGGAGGCATTCCTGTCAACGAACTGCCTTCCCGTTAACACACCTTATCCAATGGACAAAGAATTGATAGAAAAGTACAACGTGTCTGTACCACGCTACACGAGTTATCCGCCCGCCAACTATTTCACGACTTTTGACCAGGAAATGTATTTGGAGGCAATAGCAGAAAGCAACCGGGCCCGACAGAACAACATTTCATTCTACATCCACATGCCATTCTGCCGACAACTGTGCCACTATTGCGGCTGCAACTCGTATCCCATGCAGCGAGATGAGCAGGTGAAGACATATATCGAAGCCCTGCATCACGAGATAGACCTTGTGGCCACACATATCGACAGCCACCGCAAGATATCACAGATACACTATGGTGGCGGAAGTCCTACTGCCATGCCGGTGAAAGTGTTGCACGAGCTGAACGACCATTTGCTCTCCCTGTTCCCCACAATAGACAAACCCGAGATTGCCATCGAATGCCATCCTGGATACCTGTCGCACCAAGACTGGGAAGGACTGGTGAAAGCTGGCTTCAACCGCTTCAGCCTGGGCATACAAGACTTCGATGAGACGGTGCTGAAAGTGGTCAACCGGGTGCCTGCCATGCTGCCGATAGAAGAGATTATGGCTATCCTGCGGGAAGCCGGTGCCAACATCAACATGGACTTCCTCTTCGGTCTGCCCCGGCAAACCCCTGACAGTTTCAACCAGTCCATCGAACGGGCTGCAGCACTTCGTCCTGACCGTGTAACGACATTCAGCTACGGACATTGTCCCTGGATCTTCAAGCGTCAGCTCATTCTCGAAAAGGCTGGACTGCCCACACCGGAAGACAAGGCACTCATGTTCCAAAACGCTAAGCAGACTTTGCATGAGGCCGGATATGTCAGTGTGGGACTTGACCACTTCGTGCTCCCGGGCGACGAACTGGCCACAGCACTCACGGCTCATCAACTGCATCGCAACTTTCAAGGATACTGCACTCGCCGCACCACAGGTCAGGTCTACGCCTTCGGTGTCACTGGCATCAGCCAACTCGACACGGCCTACGCCCAAAACACGAAATCGATCGAGGAGTATGTGTCGACCATAGCTCAAGGACGGCTACCCGTGAGCAGGGGCTACAGGCTGTCGCATCAGGAGCGTGTGGTGCGCGAGGTCATCGAGATGCTGATGTGCAACTATCGCATTGATTGGAACGTGCTTGCCGCAGAGCTGAAGATGAATGCTGAAGAGATAAAGCAAACCGTACGCTACGACGAGGCAATACTGGCTGACATGCAGGCCGACGGCGTGCTACACTACACTGCCGACAGCATCGTCATGACCGGCGAGGGCAATCCTTTCGTGCGCAACGTGGCGGCAGCTCTCGACCCGCTGATGTCACACACTACAAAGAAATTCTCAAAACCAATATAGTATGCAACGAAATCGAGAGGTCATCGTCATTGGCGGTGGACTGACGGGACTGACCTGTGCCTGGCAACTAAAGAAAAAAGGGCACGACGTGGAGATTCTGGAACGCGACAACCGCATTGGCGGACTCATGCAGACGGTAGAGGCCGACGGCTTCATCATGGAACAGGGGCCAAGTACGGGCACAGTGAAATATCCAGAGGTGGCCGAACTGTTCGACGACCTCCGCGGTCACTGCGAGATGGAAGAAGCAGCCGAGGCAAGCAAGTGCCGCCTTATCTGGAAGGGCTCTCGCTTCCACGCACTGCCGGCCGGCCCGCTGAGCGCACTGACGACACCTTTGTTCACAATGTCAGACAAGCTACGCATTCTCTTCGAACCGTTTCGCAAACGAGGCTCCAACCCCAACGAGACTGTAGGAGAACTGGCCGAACGACGCCTCGGGAAGTCGTTTGTTGACTATGCCGTAGACCCTTTTCTATCGGGAGTGTATGCCGGAGATCCCTACCGGTTGCCTACCCGACTGGCCCTGCCGAAACTCTATCAGCTCGAACAACGCTATGGCAGTTTCATACGGGGCTCGCTGGCTCTGGCCCGCAAACCAAAGACTGCCAGGGAGCGACGCGCCACCAAGGCCGTGTTCTCGGTGAAAGGAGGTTTCGGTCAACTCATAGAAGCTTTAGGAACGTGCATCGGCACCGAACGTATCACCCTTGGATGCCACAACATACGCGTGGAGCCGATGGCAGGCAGATGGAAGGTCAGCTGGGGAACAAACGAGATCATTGCCAACCATGTGGTGACAACATGTCCTGCCTATGCGCTTCCGTCGCTACTGTCCTTTCTCCCGGACAAGCAGCTGAAGACACTCTCCAATCTCTACTACGCACCGGTAGTAGAAATCGCAGTAGGACTCCGCGACACCGGCGGCGTACAATGGAATGCCTTTGGCGGTTTGATACCTTCGTTGGAGCACAAAGATCTGCTCGGCATCCTCATGCCGTCGGCCTGCTTTACCGGCCGTGCACCACAGGGAGGCTCTCTTTTCGCTTGTTTCTTAGGGGGCGTTCGCCATCCGGAAATCATACAGAAGACCGATGAGGAACTGACCGAGATTGCCAATAAAGCCCTCCATGACATGCTGAAATTCCCAAAAGGCAAACAAGCAGACCTCATCCGCATCTTCCGACATCCGCATGCCATCCCCCAATACATGGAAAATACCGACGACCGTCTGACCGCCATTGATACTGTTCAAGCACAATATCCCACACTGCATATCGCCGGCAATATCAAGGATGGCATCGGTATGGGCGACAGAATCAAGCAAGCGGTCGATGTTGCCAACGCCATCTGCCAGAAATAGCATGAAGAAAAAGATACTGATAACAGCACCCGAAGGGTATGCCCGCCGCTTTCGCGACGCACTGCTGACCGTGTCGGGGCCGACGGGGTCAAGTTTCTCCCCTGTCTCCGCGTCCCTGATAAAGACAGAACTTGACACGGCAGCCGAGGCACACAAGAGTTTGCCGACCATAGGCGATGACGACATAGTGGTCTTTACGAGCAGAAAAGCTATAGAAGCCACTGCGCTGTGGCGCCAAAGGCAGGGCCTCGTACTCCCGCCGGCTGCCACATACGTAGCCATCGGCAAAGACGCGTCATGGATGTCAGCGTTGTTGAGCCTGCCACAAGGACTCTCAGGCTGTGAGCCGAGTCTGATGGGTATCGTTAAGGCACTGGGAGAGAGGCCCGATGCCGACAAGAAGCGGGTGTGGGTTCTTGCCCCCCGCGTAGTAGGGATGCGCGAGCCCCCTACCGTACCCGACTTTCTTACGGCCTTAGGCAACCGTGTCGGCGAAGTGTGCTACGTGCCGGCCTATACCACACGCCCTGCCGACAGCGCAACACGGCATACCGCGTACACGCTGATCCGGCAGGGCATAGACTGTGTGGCACTAACCAGTGGTGGCGAGGCCCAGGTGCTCAGAAAAGTTGTAGAGACCTCACCCGAAGGCATGGCTCTTATTAGCTCCACGCCAATAGCCTGCTTCGGTCCCTACACAGCCAAGTGTGCGAAAAGCGAAGGACTACCGGTCGATATCATCTCCGACCGTTATCACTCATTCACAGAGTTTGCCGCATATCTGAAAGACCATCTTTCTTGGGTCTGAACAGTATCAGAACATAGAAGAAACTAAGCAAGGCGATAGCGGTCTCGGTCACGTACACTCCCTGATAGTCGAAATATTTGCCGATACTGCCAGAAGCAACAGCAATGAGCAGTCCGCTGAGATGGGTGATAACCACCTGTATAGTGAAGTCGGTGCCCTCACGTCCCGGGCGTACCATCTGCATGGCAGAGGTATAGACCACCACCGTGGCCAGTCCGTAACAGGCCTTGACATAAAGCATACCGATGACATATACTACGATATTAAACGGCAGAAAACTGGTGACAAGAAAGTAGAGAGGGCCAAAGACAATGAGGGCCGCAATCGTCAGACGCACTTTTGCAATCCCTACCCTGCGCACCAACACGCCGGAGAACCAGGCCATGACAAAAGAAACCGAAGTGCCCAGAATGCCCGTGAGGAAACCGATCTCCTTCATATCGTAGCCCTGGTCAACAAGAAAGGGACGGACAGTAGAGAGTATGCCGATGATTCCCATATAGAAAAGCAGAAGAAAGCCTAGTTGCGGCAGAATGCTGCGACGGGAGAAAAACCATATAAAGTCCGAAGGACGTGCACGCTCCTTGGTCTTTTGTCCTTCCTCTATCCTGATATGCTTGTTGAGCACCAACGGGATGAGCATACAGACAACAAACATGCCCAGACAGGGCACCACCACATGCCAGCCATAATGGTGCAGCACCATCAGCAGCAGACCGCCACCAACCAGCGTGCCGCCAAAGCTTCCCATCGACTGCATACTGTTGACCAAGCTCTGATCCCGTCTTTTGAATGAGAGGATAGCCAGTGCGTCGGTAGCAATGTCTTGCGTGGCCGACGCCATCATAGAGATGAAGACGAGAACAAGGACGAGCATCAGATTTGTCTTCACATCGAAAAAGCCTGCGCAGACCAGCGCGAGGGCATATACCAGTTCGGTGGAGATGATGGTCTTCTTGTAGTCGGCCACCGTCAGACAGTGACGGTCGATATAGGGCGACCATAGAAACTTGAGCAGCCAGGGCAGCCTCACTAAGTGGAGCAGGCCGATGGTCTGCAGATCATAATGCCCTTGCCGCATGGTGACTTGCAAAGTTGTCATGAGGAACGACTGTGGTACGAACTGGGAAATATACAGACACAGGAACGTAGAGAGATTGAGCGTTCTGGCATCAGATCCTTTGGCCGGTGCCATAGTACAGACAGTTTGGTCTTCTATATGTTTCATGTGAGATAAGCGAAGAAAAGTCTGTGTTTGATTAGAAATTGACGCTGACCGACGTGCCGAAAGTCAGTGGCTTACCCTTTTGAGCATAGTTGCCCTTTGAAGACTTGAAGCCGTAGGCCATATAACGGGTATCGGTGAGGTTTTTCCCCCAGAAGTCCCAAGTGACGATACCCTTTGTGAGACTCACCTTAGCATTGACCGTGGCGTAGAAGTTCTGGCTCACCACATTGTCGTCGGCCCAGTAGATGCGTCCCAATCCCGTCATGCCGGCACTGATTGTCACTCTGTCGAGACATCCAGCCGGCTCCAGTGTATAACTGCCATTTGCGGCCAGTGTGTGGCTGGGCACCATGGGCAGCCGGTTGCCGGTGTAGTCTTGCTTCTCACTTTTCTTATAGTCGAGGTATGTGGCGTAGGTGTAGCCATAGTTCAGGTTGAACAGCAATCCCTTCAGCGGCCGATAGGCCACCGCCAGTTCCGCGCCCTTGCTGTTGGCATGCGCCGCGTTGGTGATGAGGTTGCCCTGTCCCAGAATGGTATAGGTAGCCTGCATGTCACGCCAGTCGATATAGAAGATGTCAAACTCAGCCGTCAGCCGTCCATTGAGAAAAACGGTACGTGCGCCAACCTCATAGTTCCAGCTGTACTCCGGATCATAGGAACGCTCATTAGCTTCCTTGGCACTCTCGTTGAATCCACCGGGCTTGTAGCCGCGTGTGATGCTTGCATAGTAGAGAAAGCGATGGGTTGTGAGGTATTGCAAGGTGAATTTCGGGGTGAACTGCCGGAAGTTGGCGGTGCTGTGAAAATCGAGCATCGGTGAGGAAGCACCTGTGCCGAGGTTGAGTTTCTCGCGGTGATAGTCCGACTTGGAGTGTTCATAATCAAAACGCACGCCGGCAGTGGCCGACAGTCCCCGCCAAATGTTATAAGAGCTCTGGTGGTAGAATGCCAGCGATGATTTGGGATTGACATTGTCGGTGGGAGTGGCGGTGCCGGCCGAGAAGGCATTGTTCTGTATGAACTGGTCGACCTGCATCGTCATGCCAAAAAGGCCAGTAATCCACTGGTAACGGGAGTCGTTGTTAGACTTCAATGTGAACTCCTGCGAATACATGCGCTCGTGATAGTTGTTCTCGACAAATGACTTATCCTCGATGGTGAAGTCCTGATCGATAGCCTGGTGCGACTTGATATATTGGAAACAGCTTTGGCTGTTGAAGCTGATACGGTCGTTGGTGTAGCGCGCGTTGAATCCCGTGGAAGAGATGAGTCGCCGGAAGAGGCTGTAACGGTTGTAGTTGATATCCTCCAGTCTGTTTCTCTCCACGTTGTAAGGAGCGTATGGGTATCCGCCCTGATCGCTATACGACAGCGTACTGTTCAGTCGGAGGTACCAACGGTCAGTCGGTTTCCAGTAAAGGCCGATGCGTCCTTCTCCCTCGTCTATGTCGTCAGCCTTATCTTTAAGGTATGCGTTGTAGAACATGCCGTCGTTGTGATGGTACGATCCAGCTACGCTGAAGCCGAAATGAGGATTCAATTTCGTATAGTTGGACATCTGCGCGGTCACGTCGTTGTACTTGCCGTATCCCACTTTGACGCGTGTGTTCTGGTATTCGAGTGGATTGTGGGTATATACGTTGATGATGCCGGCTATGGCGTTGCGTCCGTAGAGTGTGCCTTGAGGGCCGCGGAGCACGTCAATGGCGGCAATGTCGCTCAGGTCTATATCGAAAGCTGACGACTCATAGTGCGGCACGCCATCCACATAGAAGCCTACAGCAGAGCCTTTTGACTTGGCACCGATGCCTCGGATATAGACAGGTGTGTTGGCACGCGAGCCATAATCGGGCATAAAGAAGTTGGGCACGACAGCCGACAGTTCCTTGATACTGACCACCTGCTGGTCTTGCAGCAGCCGGCTGTCAACGCGCGACATGGCTGTCGTCGTGAGGTTTCTGCGGTTTTGCTTGTAATCTGTGACCACTACCTCGCCCAGATCCACCTTTTTATATGTAGTGGTGTCTACCGGCGTGTCGGGTGTAGCATTTAGTGAAAGTGATAATAAAAGTATCTCGTTGAACATCGTGTATGGTTTTGTTAGTTCATTTCGTTGTGTGGCTGCAAAGATACTTGAAAGATATTTCCCATACAATCCTAATTTATAAGGAAATTGCAAGACAGTCAGTATGAAAATCCTTATAAGTGAGGATTGTATGTCTCCAGGGAAGTCATTATTTTTGTGGTTCGATGGAAAAACTAAGAAATACACTATTGCTCGACACGCTTTGCGGTCGGGAGGTGTCGCGTCCGCCCGTGTGGCTCATGCGACAAGCAGGACGTGTGCTGCCCCGCTACCGGGAGCTTTCAGCCCAGTACGGATTTAAGAAACTCATGGCTAATGCCGACTTGGCCGCCACGGTGACACTACTGCCCGTAGACACGTGGGGAGTGGATGCTGCTATTCTTTTCAGCGACATACTGATAGTCCCCATGGCAATGGGCTTGCAAGTAGAATGGACGAGACAAGGGCCACAGATGCCTCGCCCATTGCTAAGCTACGACGACCCTTGCAGCAGGTTAAAAACCGACACCTCTATATTGGAGCAGTCGTTCCGCACCATAGACAGCTTCCAGAAAAAGCGGCACGGGGTGGTGCCCCTCATCGGTTTCTGCGGAGGTCCGCTCACCTGCCTTTGCTACATGCTTCAGGGTAATGGCAGCAAAGACGGATTTACGGAGGCCGTGAAATATTTCTATACCCATCGCCGGACTACCGAGCTCCTTGTGGATGCTTTCACCGAGATGAGCATCATCTACGCCACAGGTCAGGTTCAGCATGGCATAGAAGTCTTCCAACTCTTCGAGTCTTTTGCCGGAGTAGTGCCCGACAATCTCTATCGCGAACTCTTCCTTCCCTCGGTCAGACGTATTCTGTCGGCTGTCCGCTCATTAGGAGTGCCCACCATTTTCTTTCCCAAAGGCATTGGTGCCGGTCTGCCGATGATCACTCCCGATGTCTGCGATACCGTCAGCATAGACTGGCAGACATCCCTCGACGAGGCCTGCTCCCTGCTCCATCCCTCCATGGGCTTGCAGGGCAACATGGATCCACGTCTGCTGCACGCGTCCAAACCTGTCATAGCCCGTCACCTCGAACAATACATTTCCTTTTTCCGCCGGCATCCACGCTGGATATTCAATCTCGGACATGGACTGACAAAGGACATTCCAGCGGAGAACGTGGCGTTTGTCGTCAATTGGGTCAAACAGGCCCATTGGTGACAAACCGCCATGCGGCTTTGGCATCACATGATGCTTCTGGATGCTTACTCATAAATATCTCCTGCTCCTCTTATGTCGTTTTTGATTACAAAGTTGCGATACTTCAATGGTTATAGCCTGTGACCTGACCACCGTTAACGTTTCAAAATACAGACAGCGTGATTTCGCGATTATCCGTGGCGGTCGCTACGGTTATCTGTGGCGGTCGCTCTGCATATCCTCGGCATTCGCCACGTATAACCAAAACGACCGTCACGGATAATAAGAGAAGCCTTCTCGCGTCAACAAGTCTCTTTTTTAAGCATATCACTTTTGTTTCTCACCAAGTTTGATTATCTTTGCGCCAAATAATCGTCAAAGATACAAATGGAAATCAATTACGAGATACACACTATTGCCAACTCCCAAGGTACCGGCCAGGAAAGAGCTTACATACAACTAAGAAGCAAGGCGGCAATGACTGCCGAGCAACTGGAGAAAGAGATCCAAAGCCCTTGCCCAGCATCGTTACATCACGCGCCAGACGATGTGCACCCTGTTCGGCCTGAGCGAGTACAAAACCAAGTAATGGATAACGCAGTTTCTGGGGGGAAGGCAGACTCGTCAAGGAGGGTACTGAGCGTCATCCGCTGTACCTCCCCGCATAATTAAGGAAGAGCAAAATGGCATCACGCAATGAATATTCAGATTGCCGGAAAACGATTATCATCCGCTATGTACTCGCCCTCGCAGTCATCTCGGTAATGGGAGTCGCCGCCACGTCGCTTCAAGACCGCGCGGTGATCTATCCGTCTGCCGCAGCGCTGGCATTAGGGTTGATCGTCAAGAAACAGCGTCCTTGGCACGTGTCGCTTTGGCTGATACCAGGGCTGCTGGCCTTGTCGGCTCTCATGGGCACATTGCTATTCACATGGCTGAGCGCCTACCCCGTCACTGTGCTCTCGCTGGGTTTTCTCTTCACCGGTGCGCTTTTGCTATTGACCCGTGCCACGCTATTTCCCAGTCTTGCCACTTGTCTGTTGCCCATCGTACTGCACACCACGTCGTGGAACTATCCCTTGAGCGTGCTGATGCTGTCGCTTGTCGTCACACTGCTCTCTTCCCTCATAAACCGTGAAAAATGGAGATGTCCTTCGGCGCCCCTACCTTCTTCCCACCACAGTTTCTCCATCGGCCGCGCACGTCACTGGCTGCTGATGTGGATGGGAGCGTTGCCGCTGCTGGCCTTGGCTGAATCTCTCCACAAGAGCACGCTTATCGCTCCTCCCCTACTCGTCGTCTTCGTTTCGCTCTGCCAGCCCGGTGACCGCCTGCACCGCCATCCCCGTCGTGTGCTCACCACCATCATTCTCTCAGCATGCTGTGGCGTTTTTGGTCGCATAGTTCTGTCCGACTATGCGGGTCTGCCGCTCTTCATTGTCTTACCGCTGACACTACTGCTGTCACTCTTTGTCATGAGCCGCCTGCATATTATCATGCCACCCATCGCCGCCATCAGCCTGCTGCCTTTTGTCATACCCGGCAACGTGCTGCTTTTTCCCGTCTTTGCCTCGACCGGCGCCGCTTACCTGCTGATCTGCGCAAGAACCGATGTCAGGCACTTCCTCGTGCACCGCATGGCACTGCTGTGGCAAAGAACGCCATTCAGATAAAGATCTCCATTTCATATCAAGCATTTGAAAAGATGGGCGAACAAGAATGAATTGTTGTGATGAAAAAAAGATGAACAAGAATGTGATGCATTGAAAAATATTTCTTATCTTTGCAACAACTATATAATATAAGGAGAACGCTTATGCCGCAACAAGTTATAAAATTCAATCAAGCTCAGCGCGACGTACTAAACGTTGTGTCCTTGCTCAAATCCGACGAAGACGTCAAGGCCTTGCGCAAAGTTCTGATCGATTTCGTCAACAATCGCCTACAACAGGAATTGGACAAATTATGGGATTCCGGCGAATGGAGCGAGGAGAAACTTCAGCAGATGAGCAAAGAAAATCTACGAACTCATTACGAAAAACCATGAGCCAAAGAAATATTGTTCTGGATACAAATTGCTACAAGAACAACTACTAAACAAACTTCTCCCCTAATGCTTATTGATACAAAGACAAAGTCTCATGTAACTCTCGCAGGAGAGTCATGCAGTCAAGAATGAACTCACTTCGCTTCTCTCTGCTTTCTTTTCTCTTCCTTCTTGTCCTGAATGTGGAAGTATAGTGTCCAAGCTCCTATCATCGCCAACACGGCAAGCAAAAATAAATCAGTCCCTACCATAATATTCTACTTTTCATTCTACGTTTTCCTTTTGTTATTCATATTGCAAAGATAAGGAAATATCAGTTACCAAGCAACATAATTAAGGTTTTGTTTATAAAATATTTCCTATCCCTCTGCGTTAGCATAGCAAAAAGGGATTTCTCTATGAATAAAGTAAATCAAGATAACGCACCAGCCACTCAGAACATCGTAAAGAACCGACGACAGCTCGTGCTGTGGATAGGAGCCCTCGCCGTGGGCGCTGTGCTCGGCACACTGGGCCTGCACGGATTAGACGCCTTGATGACGTTCGTCGCTACTGTCTACACCCGCCTGTTCCAGTTCCTCGCCGTGCCCACCATCGTGCTGGCAATCACCACCACACTGGCCTCCATCGGCACACAGAAAGATACGGGACGCATCTTCCGCCACGCCGTGACCTATACACTGCTCACCACCTTTGCCGCCGCTGCCGTAGGTCTCATCCTCTACCTGCTCATCCGACCAGGTAACCTGCCTGCGCAGATGGTGGCAGGAGGACAAGGAGCCATCCCGAAGACATTGGGCGGAGAAACCTACTACGACCATATTCTCGCTGTGGTTCCCAACAATCTCGTACAGCCTTTCCTTGAAGCCAACGTGCTCTCACTGCTCCTTGTAGCCGCCGCTGTAGGCATCGCCCTGGCCAAGATGCCGGTGAGCCCACGCCGCGACACGGTGATGAACCTGCTGCTTGGTTTGCAGGACATCCTCTTCATGCTCATCCGCGCACTTATCTGGGCTCTGCCGCTGGGCATCCTCGCCTTTGCCGCACAGCTCAGCGCACAAGTGTCGGCCGGTGTTGTCGCCGACTCTCTGGGCCGTTATATCGCTGTCATCCTTGGCGGCAACGTGTTGCAGTTCTTCGTTGTACTACCTCTCTTCCTATTGGCCCGCGGCATCAATCCCGTGCGCCATTTAGGCCGTATGCTGCCCGCCGTGCTCATGGCGTTCTTCACGAAGAGTTCGGCTGCCACACTGCCCGTGACCATGGACACAGCGGAGAAGCGTGCCGGCGTTGCGCCAAAGGTCTCGCGCTTCGTATTGCCCATCTGCACCACCATCAACATGAACGGCTGTGCGGCGTTTATCCTTGTCACCTCGCTCTTTGTCATGCAGAACGGCGGCACTCACTTCACCCTTCCGATGATGCTGCTGTGGCTCGTCATCGCCGTGATCTCCGCCATCGGCAATGCCGGTGTGCCCATGGGCTGCTATTTCCTCACCCTCTCGCTGATGACCGGCCAGGGTGCTCCCGTCGGCATCATGGGCATCATCCTGCCTATCTATACCATCATCGACATGGTGGAGACTGCCGAGAATGTATGGTCAGACTCCTGCGTAGCAGCCATGACGGACAAAGACATGAAAGGAGAGCTACACCGATGAAAGCTTCTATTACCAAGAACATGACAACTGACGTTTGCGCACACGCTCCAAGCAACTAAGCAAAACGATACTTTTTAAGCAAAATTATCCCTGTTTTCCTTTGCCGTTTACAAAATAAATCCTATATTTGCACCGTCAGAATGACACAATGAAACAACACCGGGAGTATCCAACCCGATTAACCTTTAAGACTAAAAACAAGTTTACTACTATGGAAGTTGAACAAGTATTGAAAGGACTCATGTGGAAGCATTCCGCTGAACCGGAGTTTCTGCAGGCTGTGAAAGAAGTGCTGATCTCTATTCATGATGTCTACAATCAGCATCCTGAGTTTGAGAAGGCCAAGATTATCGAGCGCCTCGTTGAGCCGGAGCGCGTGATCATGTTCCGCGTGCCTTGGACCGACGATCAGGGCGAGGTGCACGTCAATACGGGCTACCGTGTGCAGTTCAACAGCGCCATTGGTCCTTATAAGGGCGGACTGCGTTTCCATCCTTCCGTGACATTAAGCATCATGAAGTTCCTCGGCTTTGAGCAGACCTTCAAAAACGCGCTCACCACGCTGCCTATGGGCGGTGCCAAGGGCGGTGCCGACTTCTCAATCCGCGGCCGCTCCGACGCTGAGGTGATGCGCTTCTGCCAAAGCTTCGTGCAGGAACTCTACCACTATATCGGTCCCGACGAGGACGTTCCGGCCGGCGACATCGGCGTGGGCGGTCGCGAGATCGGCTATCTCTTCGGCGAATACAAGAAGCTCACTCATCAGTTCCAAGGCGTGCTCACCGGCAAGGGCATGGAATGGGGAGGCAGCATTCTGCGCCCGGAGGCCACTGGCTTCGGCGCACTCTACTTCGTCAACCAGATGCTCCAGACTCACGACATCGACATCAAGGGCAAGACGGTCGCCGTCTCGGGCTTCGGCAACGTGGCCTGGGGTGCCGTGAAGAAGGCTACACAGCTCGGCGCCAAGGTGATCACCATCAGCGGACCCGACGGATATATCTATGATCCCGAAGGCATCTGCGGCGAGAAGAACGACTACATGCTGGAGCTGCGCGCCAGCGGCGAGGACATCTGCGAGCCATACGCTGAGCAGTTCAAGAGCGCACAGTTCTTCGCCGGCAAGAAACCTTGGGAGCAAAAGGCCGACATCTATCTCACCTGCGCTACACAGAACGAGCTCGACGGCAACGATGCTGACCGTATCCTGGCCAACCATCCGGTTTGTGTCGCCGAGGTGAGCAACATGGGTTGCACTGCCGAGGCCGTGGAGAAGTTTGTCAAAGCTCACCAGCTCTTCGCTCCAGGCAAGGCTGTCAACGCCGGCGGCGTAGCTACCTCCGGACTGGAGATGACCCAGAACTCCATGCGCTTGCACTGGAGTGCACAGGAGGTCGATGACAAGCTCCACTATATCATGCACTCTATCCATGAGCAGTGCGTCAAGTACGGTACCATGCCCGACGGATACATCGACTATGTACGCGGTGCCAACGTGGCTGGCTTTATGAAGGTCGCCAATGCCATGATGGCTCAGGGCATCGTATAAGGATACTTGAACAAAGCATCACATAAATAAACGGACTTACCAGGCCTGCTATGTATCAAGGGTACATAACAGGCTTTTTCTATCAATCCCTTTCTTCATAAATATCGATGTGCAAAGATGAAAAAACAAGTTGCTTTCATTCCTATTCTCGTTTTTTTTTCGTAAGTTTGCACAAAAAGGCAACGATATGGAAGACGACAACAAATACATCCGTTTTGACTGGGCTGCCAAGCGTATGCTGCGTGACAAGGCCAACTTTGGCGTGTTCGAGGGACTGATTACCGTTCTTCTCAACGAGCCCGTTCACATCGTCGAGATTCTGGAAAGCGAAAGCAACCAAGAAGAGCCCGACGACAAATTCAACCGAGTGGATATTAAAGCGAGAGACAGCAAGGGAGAAATCATCCTCGTTGAGATACAGCAAGCTCGTGAATTGTATTATTTAGAGCGTGTCCTCTATGGGGTCGCCAAGACCATCACTGAGCACATTTCTTTGGGTGACAAATATGACAAGGTGAAAAAAGTGTATTCCATCAGCATCTTGTATTTCGATCTAGGACAGGGAGCAGACTATCTGTACCATGGACAGACTTCCCTGGTTGGTGTACACACCAAAGATACACTGAAGATCAACACACGCGACAAGGGGCTTATTAAGATTAAAACTCCAGAGGAAATCTTCCCCGAATACTTCATTATCCGCGTCAACGAATTCAATAAGGTAGCCAAGACACCACTTGAGGAGTGGATGGACTACCTCAAGAGCGGCCACATCAAGGCTGACACAACAGCACCTGGGCTACAAGAGGCTCGGCAGAAACTTCAATATCTGAAGATGGACAAGGCAGAACGCAGAGCCTATGACCGTCACATAGACAACATCATGGTGCAAAACGACGTGCTAGACACTGCCAAGATGGAAGGGCGAGCAGAAGGAAAAGCAGAAGGAAGAGCAGAAGGAAGAGCAGAAGGAAGAGCAGAAGGGCGACAGGAAGGACGACAGGAGGGAAAAAGGTCTGTAGCCGCGAAACTGAAAGCGATGGGAATCGACTCTAAGACGATAGCCCAAGCGACAGGACTCACAAATAAAGAGATTGACAGCCTGTAAGACATTAAGAATGCCAGTACCTCACCATGAAGTGCTGGCATTCTTTTTTTTGTTAATTCATATGGACTCTTGCTTGCATGTAACCCTGAAAAAACATGCAAGATGAACAGCCGATACAACAAAGTAGACAGAATGAGAGAAAGGAAGGAGAGCCCCCAAGATCAATTTCTTGCTCTAAATGACTGATAATTGGGAATTTTTAATTATCTTTGCCAATATGAAGCAACAGTATCAGCAACAAATCCTCCTTCTGGCCTTGCTGCTGCTCACTCTTCCTATTCCGGCGCAACACCGTTCGCAGAAAGGCAAGGCCACGTACTACTCCCGTAAGGCTACGGGAGCAAGGACGGCTGACGGCGGACGACTGCATCACGACAGCCTGACTTGCGCCCACCGCACCCTACCCTTCGGCACTCTGCTCAAGGTCACCAATCTCAGAAATCAGAAAAGCATCATCGTCAAGGTCACTGACCGCGGCCCCTATCGCCGCGGCTGCATCATCGACCTGAGCTATGGCGCGGCAGCACAATTAGGTATGCTCGCACAAGGACTTGCCATGGTGGAAGTGCAGCGCGTGTCGGGCAATAACCCACCCTACCGCATGGATGACGTGGAGACGGGTATGCCGGACTTTGAATTTGACTTCTCTAAGGCGCGTTACAGTTTCATCAAGGAATGGAACAAGAAAGCCGACGAGGAGCACGAAATGGAGGACAAACATTTGGCAGAAAGAAAGCAACAGGTTGCCAAACGACTGGCGGAAATAAAAGAGGCAAAGATTGCCAAAGAAGAGAAAAAGGAGGAAGAGCAGAAACTGGCTGCCAGCCAACAAGCGAAAGAAAGACAGCAGATGATGGCCGCGCATCATCCTGGAATACCCAACAATCAAAAAAAGCCTTCTTCGCGCCCGCAAGCAGGCACGAAGAAAGAGGATCCTTCGATATGGCGTAGCGTGTTTCAGAAAGTCAAGAACTGGTTCGGTGACTGAGCAGAAAAAAATCCCTGATACCACGTAAGTATCAGGGACGAATATTGTTTTGATTAAAGACTTAATGCGCCTGAGCATATTCCTTTGTCGTAGGAATGTTGAATTCACTCACTTTAGAGATGTTGCGATTGCCTTGCACAACGCTGACACAGAAACGGACGGTACCATTGCGAAGTCCATTGTCTGATGTGATGATAGCTGTATAGCGGATGCCTTTGCCCGGGTCGATACGCTCTACATGCATATTGGGCGAGATATAGATATGCTTGTTACCAGTCGTTTCGAGAACAGTAGGTACAACATCAGTAACAGATTGTTTACCTACATTATAAACTTCAAAGATGATCTTGCAAAGCTCACCACGCTGTATCGTTCCATCCTCATTGTCGTCGATGAACCGAGCATTGCGGATCTCCAAAGACGGTGTATAGGTGAAGCCCTTAGCGATCTGCTCTACGCTCGAATGCTCCGGCATACGGGTCTGTGGCTGTTGGGCACTGTAGTTACCGGTGTAATCACTCGACTGGAAATCATAGATACGGTCATCATGACTGTTGCTGCCATCGAAGCCACTACCATAATTAGAAGAATCAACCACAGATTCCTTATCACTTGGTGCTTCGCTATACTCACTACCATAACCGGGTACGACAGTCTGACCATAGCGGTCTTGATAAGGAGCTCCGTCACGCTCAACTGAACGTCTACGCGGCATATCGCTGACACGCGAAGCCTGACGCTGATCAGCAGCCTGACCAACAGCAGCGCCAACAGCAGCACCGCTCGCCATACCTACGATCGTACCGATATCAGAGCCACGAGGACCTCCCGAGATACCACCGATAGCAGAGCCGAGGATAGAACCAATCTGAGCACCGGAGAATGCCCCGGCACCAGTATATGAGTCGCAGCTATAAAGCAGCGTAGACATACATATTAATAATAGAAACGTCCTCTTCATAATCATGTCCTTTCTTAATTGACACAACAAAATTAGAAAAAAATGTCGAAATCACCAAATCATAATTCCCTATTAATGTTAGGGGAATCCCTATAAAAAAAGCACTTGCCCAAATCAATGAGCAAGTGCTTTAGTATTATCTTCAAAGAATGATTCTCAAAGAGATTATTCAGCCTTTGGTGCCTCTGCCTCAGGAGCTTTCTCCTCAGCAGTCTCTGCCTTCTCCTCTGCTGGAGCAGCAGTCTCCTCTGCAGGAGCAGCCTCGACAGCCTTCTTGGTAGAGCGACGGCTACGACGAGTCTTCTTCTCTGCCTTAGGAGCCTTTGCCATGTTCTCATCGAAGTCTACAAGCTCGATGAAAGCAATCTCTGCAGCATCGCCCTGACGAAGACCAAGCTTAATCACACGGGTGTAACCACCGGGACGGTCAGCAACCTTAGCAGCAACTGTGCCGAAGAGCTCCTTCACTGCATACTTGTCCTGCAGATAACGGAAGACAACACGACGGCTTGTAGTGGTGTCGTTCTTAGAACGTGTGATCAAAGGCTCTACATACTTCTTCAAAGCCTTGGCCTTTGCGAGAGTCGTAGTGATTCTTTTGTGCATGATCAAGCTAGATGCCATGTTTGCCAGCATGCTAGCACGATGAGATGCAGTACGACCCAGATGGTTGAATTTTTTATTGTGTCTCATTTGTTTTTGAATGAATGGGGACTGGGATTACTCCTTGTCCAATTTATACTTTGAAATGTCAGTTCCAAACGACAGATTCAGACTCTCGAGCAAATCATCAAGCTCTGAGAGCGATTTCTTACCAAAGTTGCGGAACTTCAAGAGGTCGGTCTTGTTGTACTGTACCAAGTCACCAAGTGTCTCGACGTCGGCAGCCTTCAGACAGTTGAGTGCACGAACACTAAGGTTCATATCAGTCAATTTAGTCTTCAGCAATTGACGCATGTGCAGTACCTCCTCATCAAACTCCTGATTACCGTCCTGATCGGGGTTCTCTAGAGTGATCTTCTCATCAGAGAAGAGCATGAAGTGATAGATGAGGATCTTTGCAGCCTCTTTCAGCGCATCCTTCGGGTGGATGGAACCGTCCGTAGTGACTTCAATGACGAGCTTGTCGTAATCTGTCTTCTGCTCAACACGAGTAGGCTCTACACTGTACTTCACATTTCGGATAGGGGTGTAGATGGAATCGATCGGAAGTTGATTGACATCCGTGCAGAACTGACGATTCTCGTCAGCAGGCACATAACCACGACCCTTGTTGATCGTCAGGTCGATCTGCATGGTTGCCTTGGAGTCTAAATGACAAATCACCAAATCAGGGTTTAACACTTCAAATCCAGTCAGATACTTACCGATATCACCGGCTTTGAATTCGGTGGAATTCTCAACGGTGATACTAACTTTCTCGTTCTCGAATTCTTCTACTACTTGTTTGAATCGAACTTGCTTGAGATTCAAAATGATGTTGGTCACATCTTCCTTGACACCGGGCACGGAAGAAAACTCATGCTCAACACCGGCGATACGCACAGTATTGATAGCATAGCCTTCCAGCGATGAAAGAAGGATGCGTCGCAGAGCATTACCAATGGTAACACCGAAGCCAGGCTCGAGAGGGCGGAACTCAAATTTTCCGTAGTGGTCGTTAGCCTCCAGCATCACTACTTTATCAGGTTTTTGAAATGCTAATATCGCCATTAATTTAATGATTTATTGTTTAGAGTACAACTCAACGATTAACTGCTCCTTGATATTCTCAGGAATGTCAGCGCGCTCAGGCTTGTGAAGGAACTTACCACTCTTGGTGTTCTCGTCCCACTCCAACCAAGGATACTTGCTGTGGTTGAAGCCTGCAAGAGCAGCCTCGATAACCTCAAGAGACTTAGCCTTCTCACGAACAGCAACAATCTGACCAGGTTTCACCTGATAAGAAGGAATGTTCACTACTTGACCGTCTACAGTGATGTGCTTGTGGCTGACCATCTGACGAGCAGCTGCACGTGTAGGAGCAATACCCAAACGATAAACTACATTGTCGAGACGGCTCTCGAGCAACTGAAGCAGATTCTCACCAGTGATGCCGTCTGCCTTTGCTGCCTTGTCGAACAGGTTGCGGAACTGACGCTCCAGGACACCGTAAGTGTACTTAGCCTTCTGCTTCTCAGCCAGCTGCATACCATACTCAGACTGCTTGCGGCGACGGTCGTTGCCATGCTGCCCCGGGGGGAAGTTGCGCTTAGAAAGAACCTTGTCAGCACCAAAGATGGCCTCACCGAAACGGCGTGAAATTCTAGATTTTGGACCTATATATCTTGCCATAATTTAATCTCAATTTAACTATTGTACCACGTAAATTATACACGACGACGCTTGGGAGGACGGCAGCCATTGTGTGGCAACGGCGTAACGTCTACAATCTCTGTAACCTCGATACCAGCGCCGTTGACGGCACGAATAGCACTCTCACGTCCATTGCCCGGGCCCTTCACGAAAGCCTTGACCTTGCGGAGGCCCAAACCATAAGCTACCTTTGCGCAATCCTCAGCTGCCATCTGTGCAGCGTACGGTGTGTTCTTCTTAGAACCACGGAAGCCCATCTTACCAGCAGATGACCAGGAGATCACCTGACCCTCGCTGTTGGCAAGAGATACTATGATATTGTTGAACGAGCTATGAACATGAAGCTGTCCCATAGCGTCAACTCTGACGTTTCTTTTCTTAGATGTTGCTTTTGTCTTTGCCATAATTAATTTCTCCTCTTAATTACTTGGTAGCCTTCTTCTTATTAGCAACAGTCTTCTTCTTACCCTTACGGGTACGAGCATTGTTCTTTGTGCTCTGTCCGCGAACGGGAAGACCATTACGATGACGAACACCACGATAGCAACCAATATCCATCAGGCGCTTGATGTTCATTTGAATCTCTGAGCGAAGGTCACCCTCCACCTTGAATTCAGCGCCGATAATCTCACGGATCTTGGCTGCCTGATCGTCATTCCATTCGCTGACTTTCAGGTCGCGGCTCACGCCGGCCTTATCCAATATCTTTGCTGAACTACTTCGACCTATACCATAGATATAAGTCAATGCGATTTCGCCACGCTTATTCTGGGGCAAATCTACTCCAACAATTCTTATTGCCATTAGTTGAAAAAAATAATAATTAAAAAATAGTGTCTTCTTGCTAAAAAGCACGCAAAGGTACTAATTTATTGGGACATTAGCACCTAATTACGTTTTTTTAACTTAGCCCTGACGCATCTTATACTTAGGATTCTTCTTGTTGATAACAAAAAGACGACCCTTACGACGTACAATCTTGCAGTCGGGTGTGCGCTTCTTCAATGATGCTCTTGTTTTCATATCGTCAGATATATAAAAAAATATTATTTGTATCGGAACTCAATACGACCCTTGGTCAGGTCGTAAGGACTCATAGCCACTTTAACCTTATCACCGGGGAGGATCTTGATATAATGCAAACGCATCTTTCCAGAGATGTTTGCAATGATCTTCACTCCGTTCTCCAACTCCACGCGGAACATAGCGTTGGAAAGGCTTTCGATAACTGTACCGTCCAGTTCTATTGCTGACTGCTTTGACATAATATTAAGCTTCTTCTAAATGTTCAATTTCTTCGAATGTTGATAAAATCTCGGCGCCATCTTTACGTATGGCTATCGTGTGCTCAAAGTGAGCGGCTGGCTGTCCATCACGTGTGATAATGCCCCATTTGTCGGGCAACAACCAGATCTTGCGGTCACCCATCGTAATCATCGGTTCGATGGCAATACACATGCCTGCTTTCAGCAAGACACCATTACCACGTGAACCGTAGTTGGGAACAGGAGGATCTTCATGCATCTCACGGCCAATACCATGACCGGTCAACTCACGAACAACGCCATAACCAAACGACTCGCAATAGTCTTGTATGGCAGCTCCTATATCTCCAAGATGGTGACCGGGACGAGCCTGCTCTATACCTTTATATAAGCTTTGCTTGGTAACCTTTAACAGGTTCTTCACCTTGTCACTCACCTCACCTACACAAAACGTATAGCAACTGTCGCCATTATATCCATCGAGCAGAGTACCACAATCTACAGAGATAATGTCACCCTCCTTGAGAATACACTTGTCACTCGGTATTCCGTGCACGACAACATTGTTGACCGATGTACAGATAGAGCCAGGAAAAGGCCCTCCAAAAGGATTAGGGAAGTTCTTGAATGTTGGTGTTGCACCATGATCACGTATGAACTCCTCAGCTATATGATCCAATTGGAGCGTGGAGACTCCTGGCTTTATATGACGACCAACCTCAGCTAAGGTCGCACCGACAAGTCGGTTGGCCTTTCGCATGAGGTCTATTTCATCTTCAGTCTTAAGAAATATTTTCATTCTAAGAGACTAAATCAATATGCGCTAACTGCACCTGCCGGTCTGGTATGGCCTGCATTCAGCAATCCATCGTAGTGGCGCATCAGCAAGTAGCTCTCAATCTGTTGCAAGGTGTCAATGACCACACCTACTGTAATCAGCAGGGAGGTACCACCAAAGAACTGAGAGAAAGCGTCCTGCACATTCAGCAATCCGGCAAGAGCTGGCATGACGGCGATGAAAGCGATGAACAGAGATCCTGGGAAAGTGATACGAGACATAACAGTGTCGATATACTCAGCAGTGTCATGACCGGGCTTCACACCGGGAATGAATCCGTTGTTACGTTTCAAGTCCTCAGCCATCTGTTGGGGATTCAAAGTAATAGCCGTATAGAAGTAGGTGAAAGCGATGATGAGAATCACATAGACGATGTTATACATCAGACTTCTGTTGTTCAGCATATCGCGAACCCACCAGGAAGCACCGTCACTCTGATACTGGACAATGGCCAATGGGATGAACATCAATGCCTGCGCAAAGATGATAGGCATCACATTAGCAGCAAACAACTTCAAAGGGATATACTGTCTTGCGCCACCATACTGCTTGTTGCCGACCAGACGCTTAGCATACTGGACAGGCACCTTACGTGTGCCCTGAACAAGGAGAATAGAAGCCATGATGACAGCATAGAGAATAAGGATCTCAACGATGAACATCACAAGTCCACCACCGGAGATGGCAGTGAAACGAGAGCTGACCTCCTGCATGAAAGCCTGAGGCAGGCGGGCTATAATACCCAGCATAATGATCAAAGAGATACCGTTTCCTACACCCTTATCAGTAATGCGCTCACCCAGCCAAAGAATGAACATACTACCTGCGGCTAAGATAATGGTAGCGGGTACCATGAATACAGGCCAAGCGATACCGCTTGCCAGTGCCTGACTGGCCTGCATCTTCAGGTTAATCAGGTAACTCGGTGCCTGGAAGAGCAAGATAGCTACCGTCAGCACACGAGTATACCACTGAATTCTTTTCTGCCCGCTTTCGCCTTCACGCTGCATCTTCTGGAAATAAGGCACAGCGACGGCGAGCAACTGCATAACGATGGAAGCCGAGATGTAAGGCATAATACCAAGCGCAAAGATAGATGCGTTGGAAAATGCGCCACCGGAGAACATGTCCAACAGTGACATCAAGCCACCTTTGGTTTGCGACTGCAATTGGTCGAGTTTAGCCGGGTCAATACCCGGTAATACTACAAATGAACCGAAACGGTAGATAGCCGTAAACAAAAGGGTGATGAGAAGCCGCTGACGCAGATCTTCAACCCTCCAACAGTTCTTCAGTGTCTCTATAAGCTTTTTCATTGTTAGATTTTGGTTGCGTTACCACCGGCAGCCTGGATAGCTGCCTCTGCAGATTTAGAGAAAGCGTTAGCCTCGACGTCAATCTTGGCTTTCAGCTCACCATTTCCTAAGACTTTAACAGGTTTCTTACCATTTGTCAGACCAGCAGCAACGAGCTCTGCTACACCGATCTTGGTAAGGTTCTTCTCCTCAGCAAGCTTCTGAAGTGTAGAGAGGTTGACAGGGAAGAACTCAACATGATTGATGTTCTTGAAGCCAGCCTTCGGCACGCGACGCTGCAAAGGCATCTGACCACCTTCAAAGCCAATCTTTCTCTTATAGCCAGAACGAGCCTTAGCACCCTTATGACCGCGGGTAGAAGTACCACCAAGTCCAGAACCTGGACCACGACCGATACGACGACGAGAGTGGGTAGAACCCTTAGCCGGGGTTAATGTATGTAATTTCATGATTTCGTCTGAATTTAAAGATTATTACTTCACCTCTTCAACCAAATGGAACACCTTGCGGATCATGCCACGGTTGCTAGGAGTATCTTCAACCTCGACCACCTGAGAAATCTTGTGGAGGCCAAGAGCGATGAGTGTACGCTTCTGATCGACAGGAGCACCAATACGACTCTTAATCTGCTTGATTTTGATTGTTGCCATAGTTTTGTTACCCTATTAACCGTTAAACACTTTGTCCATTGCAATGCCACGCTCACCAGCGATCTGATAAGCATCACGCATCTCAGAGAGAGCTGCGAAGGTAGCCTTCACCAGGTTGTGGGCATTGGAAGAACCCTTAGACTTTGCGATGACGTCTGTGATACCTGCACTCTCCAATACAGCACGCATAGCACCACCGGCCTTCAGACCGGTACCGGCTGCTGCCGGCTTCAGGAGAACAATAGCACCACCGAACTTCACCTCAACCTCGTGAGGAACAGTACCCTTGAGTACAGGAACCTTCACCAAGTTCTTCTTGGCAGCCTCAGTGCCTTTGGCGATAGCAGCGGTAACCTCACCAGCCTTACCCAGACCGTAGCCAATCACACCCTTACCATCACCAACAACGACGATGGCAGCGAATGTAAACGTACGACCACCCTTTGTAACCTTCGTCACACGGTTGATAGCAACCAAGCGGTCTTTCAATTCTGCGTCACTATTTACTTTTACTTTATTCATTGCCATAATCGATTAAAATTTAAGACCACCCTGACGTGCAGCATCAGCCAAAGCCTGTACACGACCATGATAGAGGTAACCATTGCGGTCGAAGACCACTGTCTCAATGCCAGCAGACTTTGCTTTCTCAGCGACCAGTGCGCCAACTTTCTCAGCCTGTTGGATCTTAGGCATCTTTTCCATACCCAGTGAAGAAGCAGAAGCCAGTGTACGGCCCTCTACATCATTGATCACCTGAGCGTAGATCTGCTTGTTAGAACGGAATACACTGAGACGTGGGCGCTCAGCAGTTCCGTTGACGTGCTTACGGATACGGAACTTTATCTTAATTCGTCTTTGTTCTTTCTTTGTTGTCATAATAGTAAATTCTTATAAAATTACTTAGCTGCAGCGGTCTTACCAGACTTTCTGCGGATGACTTCACCCTTGAACAGGACACCCTTGCCCTTGTAAGGCTCAGGTTTGCGGAAAGAACGGATTTTAGCACAAATGAGACCCAGCAACTGCTTGTCGGCACACTCCAGAGTAATGAGAGGGTTCTGGTTACGCTCAGACTTTGTCTCAACCTTCACTTCCTTAGGAAGCTCGATGAAGATGGGGTGAGTATAACCCAAAGAGAACTCAATCAGGTTGCCCTGGTTGCTGACACGATAACCAACACCTACAAGCTCCAGCTCCTTTTTGAAGCCCTCGCTCACGCCAACGATCATGTTGTTAATCAGAGCGCGATAGAGGCCGTGGAAAGCCTGCTTCTGCTTGTAGTCGACGGGGCTGTTCTCGTCGACAGAAAGTGTGATGACACCGTCCTGGAAATCAAACTTAATAGAAGGATCAATCTGCTGAGAGAGTTCACCCTTAGGACCTTTAGCAGTAACAACAGAAGATTTCTCGTCGAAATTAACTGTAACACCTGCCGGTACGTGAATTGGCAATTTTCCTATTCTAGACATCTTGTAACCTCCTATTAATAAACATAGCAAAGAACCTCACCACCGATCTTAAGATCAGCAGCCTCCTTGTCGGTCATGACACCCTTGGACGTAGATAAGATGGCGATACCCAGTCCGTTAATTACTCTCGGCATGTCTTTATATCCTGTATAACGGCGAAGACCAGGAGTAGAGACGCGCTTCAAACACTTGATAGCGTTTTGCTTGGTTTCAGGATTGTACTTCAAGGCAACCTTGATAGTACCCTGAGGGCCATCTTCGATGAACTTATAGTTCAGGATGTAACCCTTCTCGAAGAGAATCTTTGTGATAGACTTCTTCAAGTTAGACGCAGGAACCTCGACTACACGATGGTGAGCCATGATAGCGTTTCTGAGTCTTGTCAGATAATCGGCAATTGGATCTGTCATAAATATAAATGTTTAATTAATCGGGACTACCCCGACAATATTAAAAAATGATCTTGTAATCAGGTCAGGCGCTGGCGTCCCACTAGCCAGCCACCAACCTGTAGTGAACGGTGAGTTACCAGCTAGCCTTCTTGACTCCGGGGATCAAGCCCTGAGAAGCCATCTCGCGGAACTGAATACGGGAGATGCCGAACTGACGCATGTAACCTCTTGGACGACCGGTGATCTTGCAACGGTTGTGCAGACGGATAGGATCAGCGTTCTTAGGGATAGCCTGAAGTTTACGGGCAGCCTCATAAGCCTCTGCGATATCGTTGGTAGTAGCGATGACCTTCTTCAGCGCTGCACGCTTTTCAGCGTAACGGGCGATGAGTTTAGCGCGCTTTACCTCGCGGGCTTTCATTGATTCTTTTGCCATAACTTATTTATCGTTTTTAGCGTTTTTAAATGGGAGACCGAAGGCCTTCAGAAGAGCGAAACCTTCCTCATCAGTCTTGGCAGAAGTCACAAAGGTAATATTCATACCCTGGATACGGTCTACCTGATCGATGTTGATCTCCGGGAAGATGATCTGCTCTGTGATACCCAGTGTGTAGTTACCACGACCGTCGAACTTGGTGTTGATACCCTTAAAGTCACGGATACGGGGCAGAGAGATACGAACGAGTCTCTCGAGGAACTCATACATACGCTCGCGACGGAGAGTCACCATGACGCCGATAGGCATCTCTTTACGCAGTTTGAAGTTGGCGATATCCTTCTTAGAGTAGGTTGCCACAGCCTTCTGACCTGTGATAGCGGTGATCTCGTTAATGGCTACATCCACGATCTTCTTGTCCTGAGTAGCATCACCCAAGCCTTGGTTGATGACAATTTTCTTCAGAACAGGGATCTGCATAGCTGAAGAGTAGTTGAACTGTTTCTGCAGTGCAGGAGCGATCTCCTCCTTGTACTTTTTCTTTAACTGTGCTGTATCCATTACTTAATCTCCTCCCCTGATTTTTTAGCGATACGAGTGACCGTCTTACCGTCGCGCTTGATAGCGATACGGGTAGCCTTGCCGCTCTTCGGGTCGATAAGTCCCAAATTAGAGATGTGAATAGGAGCCTCCTGCTTAACGATACCACCCTGAGGATTCTTAGCTGAAGGCTTTGTGCTCTTTGACACCATGTTGATGCCTTCCACGATGGCGCGGTTTTCTTTAACCAGCACTTTGAGCACTTTACCGGTCTTGCCCTTATCACTACCGGTGCGGACAATCACGGTATCGTCTTTTTTGATATGTAACTTATTCATTCGTGTACGTTTTAGAATTAAAGCACCTCAGGTGCGAGGGAGACGACCTTCATGTTGACAGCGCGAAGCTCACGAGCCACGGGGCCGAAGATACGGCTTCCACGAAGTTCACCAGCGTTGTTAAGCAGCACACAAGCGTTGTCGTCGAAGCGGATGTAAGATCCGTCGGGACGACGGATTTCCTTCTTCGTGCGAACGATCAAAGCCTTAGATACTGCACCTTTCTTCAAGTCACTGGAAGGGATGACATTCTGTACAGCCACAACGATGACGTCACCCACACTGGCGTAACGACGGCCGGTACCACCGAGAACACGGATGCACATTGCCTCGCGTGCGCCGCTGTTATCACATACTGTAAGTTTTGATAATGCCTGTATCATGATTACTTAGCTTTTTCTACGATTTGTACTAATCTCCATCTCTTAGTCTTAGAGAGTGGACGAGTCTCCATGATCTGAACAGTGTCACCTACATGAGCCTCGTTGTTCTCGTCATGAGCGTGGTATTTTTTAGTCTTCTGGACAAACTTACCATAAATAGGGTGCATCTCCTTGAACTTGGCAGCCACGACAATGGTCTTCTCCATCTTGTCGCTGATCACAACACCCTGTCTTACCTTTCTTAAATTTCTCTTTTCCATCTGTCCGTGAATTATTTATTAAGTTCTCTCTGGCGGAGCACGGTCTTCATCCGTGCGATGTCGCGACGCGTAGCCTTAATCGTGGATGGATTCTCGAGCGGAGTAACCTGATGGTTGAGCTTCATCTGATTCAAAGCTGCCTCTGTCTGCTCCAGCTTCTCGCGCAGGTCCTTGTCGGCGAGTTCTGTAATTTCTTTAATCTTCATAATTAAGCGTTTTTATCAAAATCGCGTCTGATGACGAACTTAGTCTTGACTGGGAGTTTCTGAGCGGCCAGGCGCAGTGCCTCTTTGGCGACTGCCAGGCTCACGCCCTCTACCTCGAAGAGGATACGTCCCGGAGTTACGGGAGCTACCCATCCAGCAGGATCACCCTTACCTTTACCCATACGGACATCAGCAGGCTTACGAGTGATAGGTTTGTCAGGGAAGATACGGATCCACACCTGACCTTCACGATTCATATAACGGTTGACAGCTACACGGGCTGCCTCGATCTGACGGCTGTCGAGCCATTTAGCCTCAAGTGTCTTGATGCCGAAGGTTCCGAAAGCCAGCTCAGTACCTCTGTGGGCGTTGCCTTTGTTGCCGCGCCCGTCTTGAGGTCTTCTATATTTTACTCTTTTTGGCTGTAACATTGTAGCTTCTACTTTTAGCGGTTATTGTTTCTTCTACGGCCACCACGGTTCTGACGGCCGCCGTTACGTCCGCGCTCGTTCTTCTCCTGAGAGAAGTTGGGGGCGAGCTCACGCTTGCCATACACCTCACCGCGGCAGATCCATACCTTGATACCGAGCAGGCCGACCTTTGTGAGGGCCTCTGTCTGGCAGTAGTCGATGTCGGCACGGAATGTATGCAGAGGAGTACGTCCCTCTTTGTACATCTCCTTACGAGACATCTCGGCGCCGTTGAGACGGCCGGAGATCTGGATCTTGATACCCTCAGCACCAGCACGCATTGTATTCTGAACAGCCATCTTGATAGCGCGACGGTAAGCCATCAGATGCTCGATCTGGCTGGCGATGTTCTGACCGACGATGTTTGCATCAAGCTCAGGCTTCTTCACCTCGAAGATGTTGATCTGGATGTCTTTCTTGAAGAGGTTCTTGAGCTCCTCTTTCAGTTTGTCGACATCAGCGCCACCTTTACCAATGACGATACCCGGACGGGCAGTGCAAATAGTGATGGTAACCAGCTTCAAAGTACGCTCGATGACGATGCGCGAAACGCTGGCTTTCTCCAGACGCTTGTTAAGGTACTGACGGATCTTTTTGTCCTCAACGAGGTTGTCACCGAAGTCCTTGCCACCGAACCAATTTGAGTCCCAACCACGGATAATACCCAGACGGTTGCTTATTGGATTTACTTTCTGTCCCATTCTATTTATTATTTTTCGTCATTAGTTTTGGCATCAACAAAGAGAGTGACGTGGTTGCTACGCTTACGGATGCGATAGCCACGGCCCTGCGGTGCCGGTCTCATACGTTTCATGGTCACGCCTTCATCAACGAAGACCTTGCTGACATACAGCTCACCATCTTCGGCCTTACGGTCGTTTTTGGTTTCCCAGTTGGCAATGGCTGAGCGAAGCAGTTTTTCGATGTCAGCAGCAGCATGCTTGTTGGAGAACTTCAGGATACCAAGTGCGCGGTTGACCTCCATGCCACGGATCATGTCTACTACGTAACGCATCTTCCGTGGAGAAGAAGGCACACCCTTGAGCTTGGCGAAGTACATGTTCTTGCGGGCCTCTTTCATTTTCTCGGCCGCGATATGTTTTCTTGCTCCCATTATTGTTTACTCATTTTAAATGGTTTGCCCTGATTACTTCTTGTTGTTGCCAGAGTGGCCGCCGAAGCGACGTGTCATAGCGAACTCACCGAGCTTGTGTCCAACCATGTTCTCAGTGATGTAGACAGGGATGAATTTATTACCGTTGTGGACAGCAACAGTGTGACCCACGAAATCGGGTGAAATCATGGATGCTCTGGCCCAAGTCTTAACGACGCTCTTCTTGCCACTCTCGTTCATAGCGAGAATTTTCTTCTCGAGGGCAACGTTGATATAAGGACCTTTTTTAAGTGAACGACTCATAATTTGCTCTAATTAACTTGATTACTTCTTGTTAGCTCTTTCGATAATGAACTTGTTCGAGAGCTTCTTAGGTGCACGAGTCTTAAGACCCTTAGCATACAAGCCCTTGCGAGAGCGTGGATGACCACCAGACTGACGTCCTTCGCCACCACCCATCGGGTGATCGACAGGGTTCATCACGACACCACGGTTGTGAGGACGACGTCCGAGCCAGCGAGAGCGACCGGCCTTACCGGACTGCTCAAGAGCGTGGTCAGAGTTACCGACACTACCAACAGTTGCCTTGCAAGCGGAGAGGATCAGACGAGTCTCTCCAGAAGGAAGCTTGATGACACAGTAGTTGCCATCACGAGAAGTTAACTGAGCAAAGTTACCAGCCGAACGAACCAGGCGAGCACCCTGTCCCGGACGCAACTCGATGTTGTGGATCACGGTACCGACAGGAATGTTAGCCAGTGGGAGAGCATTGCCGATCTCAGGAGCTGCCTCAGCGCCAGACATCAGCTTGTCACCGACCTTGAGTCCGTTAGGAGCAATGATGTAACGTTTTTCACCATCTGCGTAGAACAGAAGAGCAATACGAGCCGATCTGTTAGGATCGTACTCGATTGTCTTTACTACAGCAGGAACACCATCTTTCTCTCGCTTGAAGTCGATCAGACGATACTTCTTCTTGTGACCACCGCCGATGTAGCGCATGGTCATCTTACCGGTGTTGTTTCGACCACCGGTAGAACGCTTACCGTAAACGAGAGACTTCTCTGGCACGGATGCAGTAATCTCCTCGAACGTGCCAATAACCTTGTGTCTTGTACCCGGAGTTACCGGGCTGAATTTACGTACTGCCATTTTTTATTTTATATTGCTGTAAAAATCGATGGCCTCACCATCCTTCAGGGTGACGATAGCCTTCTTGAATGCGTTCTTCTGACCGCGGATCAAGCCAGCCTTGGTATAGCGGCTTGAGCGCTTGCCAGCGTAGCGCATTGTGTTCACATCCTCTACTGTAACATGATACAGACTCTCGACCTCTTTCTTGATTTGGAGCTTATTAGCCTCTGGGCGAACGACGAAACCATAGCGGTTTGCGCGTTTGTCTGTAATGTTATTCATCTTCTCTGTGACCAGGGGTTTGATGATATATGCCATAATACTTTGTCTCCTAAATTATTACTTATCCAAGATGTTGTCGATAGTCTTCAAAGAACTTTCAGCGACGACGAGCACATCAGCGTTCAAAACTTTGTACGTATTGAGCTGATCAGCAGACATCACTTCAGCCTTTTCGATGTTACGAGCGGACAAATATACGTTTTTATTTATACCTGGCAAAACTACAAGCGCTTTCTTGCCGTCAACTTTAAGATTTTTAGTGATATTTACAAAATCTTTAGTCTTTGGAGCCTCAAGATTGAAATCTTCCACCACGATGATGGCATTCTCCAGAGCCTTATAAGACAGAGCTGACTTACGAGCAAGAACTTTTACTTTCTTGTTGAGCTTAAAACCATAGTCACGGGGCTGAGGACCGAAAACGCGGCCACCACCCTTGAGCAGCGGTGAGTTGATGTCACCACGACGAGCGCCGCCGCCGCCTTTCTGGCGTCCGAGCTTGCGGGTAGAACCAGCGTGCTCGCTTCTCTCCTTAGCCTTGGCAGTGCCCTGGCGCTGGTTGGCGAGATACTGCTTCACATCGAGGTAGATGACATGATCGTTAGGCTCAATGCCAAAGATGGCGTCGTTCAGGGCCACCTTGCGTCCGGTCTCCTGACCGTTGATATTCAAAACACTAACTTCCATTACTTCTCAATTAAAACTGTTGAACCATTGCAACCGGCGAAAGAACCCTTCACGATAAGCAGGTTCTGCTCCGGAATCACCTTTAATACACGGAGGTTCTGAGTGGTAACACGATCGCCTCCCATCTGGCCGCCCATGCGCATGCCTTTGAAGACCTTTGCAGGGTAAGAGCAGGCACCGATAGATCCCGGCTTGCGGGCGCGGTCATCCTGACCGTGAGTGCTCTGACCGACACCGCCGAATCCATGACGCTTCACGACACCCTGGAAACCTTTACCCTTGGATGTGCCAATGACGTCAACGAACTTAGCGTCTTTGAACAGCTCAACTGTAATGGTGTCACCGAGGTTATACTCCTCGTCGAACTTGAACTCGGCCAAGTGCTTCTTTGGTGTTGTACCGGCTTTCTTGAAGATACCTGCCATAGGCTTGTTGGTTCTCTTCTCCTTAGCCTCAGCGTAACCGAGCTGATAGGCTTTGTAACCGTCCTTTTCAACGGTCTTGACCTGGGTAACAACACAAGGACCAGCTTCGATAACAGTGCACGGTGTGTTCTTACCGTCGGCACTGAACACGGATGTCATTCCGATTTTTCTTCCAATTAATCCTGGCATTTCAATAAATGTTTTGTGTTAACGTAAATGATAAAATTCTTCTTGAACATACTGCAAGGTATTAGACCTTGATTTCCACTTCCACACCAGAGGGCAACTCAAGCTTCATCAGTGCGTCAACGGTCTTGCCGGTGGCACTGTAGATGTCGATGAGACGCTTGTAATCTGACAGCTGGAACTGCTCACGGCTCTTCTTGTTGACGAAGGTAGAGCGGTTCACTGTGAAGATACGCTTGTGGGTTGGCAATGGAATAGGACCGCTAACGATAGCGTCCGTGGCCTTGACAGCCTTGACAATCTGCTCAGCTGATTTGTCGACCAACTGATGGTCGTAGCTCTTCAGCTTGATTCGAATTTTCTGACTCATGTCTGTAATTTAATGATTATATATAATAATGTGTAAGATTGAGGAGGTATGCCGCCTAAGAGTCATTCGCTAGGCGGCACCTCGCTCAAAATTGTTATTTCTTGAGTTCCTCAAGTACCTGCTCAGCCAGTGACTGAGACAGAGGTGCATGGTGATCATACTCCATAGAGCTGGTAGCACGACCGGAAGTAATGGTACGGAGAGCGGTCACATAACCGAACATCTCAGACAGTGGCACCATAGCCTTGACGATGCGCGCACCGCTACGAGCCTCTTCCATACCCTGGACCATACCACGGCGCTTGTTCAAGTCACCGATGACATCACCCATGTTCTCTTCAGGTGTAACAACCTCTACCTTCATGATCGGCTCCATGAGCACAGGACCTGCTTTCTGGCAGACGTTCTTGAAGGCTGCGTGAGCAGCGAGTTCGAAGGAGATCTGGTCAGAGTCCACAGGGTGGAAGCTACCGTCGGTAAGCACAACCTTCAGGTCGGTCATTGGGAAGCCACCGAGCACACCATTCTTCATGGCATCCTTGAAGCCCTTCTGGACAGAGGGGATGAACTCCTTAGGAATGTTACCACCCTTAACCTCGTTGATAAACTGCAGATCGTCCTCCTTATAGTCGGGATCCTTCGGTCCTACAGTAACGATGATGTCAGCGAACTTACCGCGACCACCGCTCTGCTTCTTATAGACCTCACGCCAGTTCTCTACAGTCTTGGTAATTGCCTCCTTGTAGTTCACACGAGGCTTACCCTCATTACACTCAACCTTGAACTCACGCTTCAGACGGTCGATGATGATGTCGAGGTGGAGCTCACCCATACCAGAGATAATGGTCTGACCACTCTGCTCGTCGGTATGCACGGTGAAGGTTGGGTCTTCCTCAGCCAACTTAGCGAGACCGTTGTCCATCTTGGCCATATCAGCCTGGCTCTTCGGCTCAACAGCGATTTGGATCACAGGATCAGGGAAGGTCATAGACTCGAGCACGATAGGATGATTCTCATCGCAGAGCGTATCACCGGTGCGGATATCCTTGAAGCCGACGCCTGCACCAATATCACCAGCGTCGATAGAGTCCATAGGAATCTCCTGGTGAGAGTTCATCTGGAACAGACGGCTGATGCGCTCCTTCTTGCCGGAACGTGGGTTATAGACATAAGAACCAGCCTCAACCTTACCGGAATAAACGCGGAAGTAAACCAAACGACCCATGAACGGATCAGTAGCGATCTTGAAAGCCAAAGCTGCAGTAGGATCTGTCTCTGTCGGCTTACGATCCTCTTCCTCGCCAGTCTCGGGGTTGGTACCCACAATAGCCTGAGTATCCTCAGGAGAAGGCAGGAAAGCACAAGTATAGTCAAGCAGCGGCTGAACGCCCTTGTTCTTATAAGAAGAGCCAAGCAGCATTGGGCAGCACTGCATAGAAACGCAACCCTTACGGACTGCAGCGATGATCTCATCCTCAGTGATGGTCGAAGGATCGTCCATGTACTTCTCCATGAGGTTGTCATCGAAGTCGGCAGCGCCCTCAAGGAGCTTGTCGCGCCACTCCTCAGCCTCATCTTTGAGGTCATCAGGAATCTCGTCTACCTCATACTCAGCGCCCATGGTCTCATCGTGCCACAGGATAGCCTTCATCTTGATCAGGTCAACGACACCCTTGAAGTTCTCCTCAGCACCGATAGGAATCTGGATCACGATAGGGTTAGCACCCAGGATATCCTTCATCTGCTGCACAGTCTCGAAGAAGTCAGCGCCGGAGCGGTCCATCTTGTTGACATAGCCGATACGGGGAACATTGTATTTATCAGCCTGGCGCCACACTGTCTCGCTCTGCGGCTGCACGCCGTCAGCAGCGGAATAAGTAGCGATGGCACCATCCAACACACGCAGAGAACGCTCAACCTCAGCGGTGAAGTCAACGTGTCCCGGAGTATCAATCAAGTTGATCTTGTAGGTCTTGCCATTCCAGGTCCACTGGCAAGTAGTTGCAGCGGAAGTAATGGTGATACCACGCTCCTGCTCCTGTGCCATCCAGTCCATTGTGGCAGCGCCGTCATGCACCTCACCAATCTTATGGGTCTTTCCGGTGTAGAAGAGGATACGCTCCGAGGTAGTTGTCTTACCTGCATCGATATGCGCCATGATACCGATGTTGCGCGTCAAATGTAAATCGCGATTAGCCATTTTTCTTTTTAACCTTAAAGTGTGTGTTGAAACTTAGAATCTGAAGTGTGCGAAAGCACGGTTAGCCTCAGCCATACGGTGCATGTCTTCCTTACGCTTGAATGCGCCACCCTGGTTGTTGAAGGCGTCCATGATCTCAGCAGCGAGCTTGTCAGCCATGCTCTTGCCGCCACGCTTGCGTGCGAAAGCGATCATGTTCTTCATAGCCACGCTGACCTTACGGTCGGGACGGATTTCTGTAGGCACCTGGAAAGTAGCACCACCGATACGGCGGCTCTTGACCTCCACCTGGGGAGTGATGTTGTCGAGGGCAGTCTTCCAAATCTCCAGAGGAGCCTTCTCCTCTTTGGCCATCTTGTCCTTAACGATGTCAAGTGCTTTGTAGAAAATCTCGAAGGAAGTACTCTTCTTACCGTCATACATCAAGTGGTTGACGAACTTAGATACTTTCTGATCATTGAACACGGGATCGGGAAGGATCACGCGCTTCTTTGGTTTTGCTTTTCTCATTGTTTAATTAAAAATATTCATTCTGCATGGGGCTGTCATAAATGATCTTCAACGTCCACACCTGGACATTTACTCAACCTGTTTTAACTTCTCCAGCAAAACTGATTAAAAAAAGTGGATTTTTACTTGAATAGGCTTTGAGCCCTGGCCGGAGAGAACACTCTCTCGGCCCCCGGCTCTTAGCGTTGATTCTTTACTTCTTTGCCTTTGGGCGCTTAGCTCCGTACTTAGAGCGGCGCTGTGTGCGGTTGGCAACACCGGCGGTATCCAAAGTACCACGAACGATGTGATAACGCACACCAGGAAGATCCTTCACACGACCACCGCGCACCAGCACGATAGAGTGCTCCTGAAGGTTGTGACCTTCTCCTGGGATGTAGGAGTTGACTTCCTTCTGATTGGTCAAACGAACACGGGCAACCTTACGCATTGCCGAATTAGGCTTTTTAGGAGTCGTAGTGTAGACACGAACGCAAACGCCACGGCGCTGAGGACATCCGTCCAAAGCCGGCGACTTGCTCTTGTCTGCCAGTACTCTTCTGCCTTTACGTACTAATTGTTGAATAGTAGGCATAATTTTACTTTTTAATTTTATATATTTATTTTCTTCTAAATCAACGCATTACCGGATTAGTGTATCTCGGGATATTACAACACGAATACAATTAACCCGTTACGGGGTGCAAAGGTACAAATAAAGCGTCAAACTACCTAATATATATAAAACAAAAAGTGAGGCGAAAAGCAAATTTAAGATTATTTAATAACAACTGATAGCGCATCCAACGTTTCCACAACGCTATCAGAAACAAAAAGCTCTCCCCGATTGCTCGAGGAGAGACGATGAGCCAACGGCTGAATATTATGCTTTACCTGTGCCGAAGGGAGCGATGGTGCGACCCTCGTCAGCAGGCTGAGGAGCCTGAGGCAATTTGATTTCTCCAAACTCTTTCTCGTAGCGGACGAGATTCTCCTGAAGTGCGAAGAGCAGACGCTTAGCGTGCTCGGGAGCCATGATCACACGACTGAAAATCTGAGGAGGAGCGATGGGAAGCATGTGAGCGAAGTCGATGATAAACTCGCTGCTGGAATGGTTAATCATAGCAAGGTTGGAGTATTCGCCCTGTGCCACTTCCGGCTTGAGCTCAATTTTTACCTCTTGTGGCTGTTGTTTGTTTTCTTCTGCCATAATTCAATAAGCTAAATTAAAGGTTACTATATATTTATGTTTCTGTTATTATGTCTTAGTTCGTAAGAACATGGTATAACACTGCAAAGGTAAAGAAAAGATTTGTTCTTTCCAAAACTTTATGCACTTTTTTCTTTCCAGTGTCATTTTTCTCCTTGCTCTGTAACATGTTCGACACATCACAGGGCATCATCTATTGCCTCTGATGCCCTGCCTTATTGCGTTTGTTTAATCTGTTACTATGTCTTGTTTAATCTGTTACTATGTCTTTTTAAATCTGTTTCTCTGTTACTATGTCTTTTTAAATCTGTTTTCTCTATTACTATGTCTTTTACTCTGTTACTCTGTCTTGCAGCCAGGCGGTCATCATCTTGAGATACTTGTCCGTCTGCTCCGTAAACACCATATGGCGTGCTCCATAGAAGAGTTCCCATTTGGCATTTGGTATTCTGTCGAACATAGTTTTGGCGATATAGGGTGTACAGAGGTCGTTGGTACCGCTGACGACGAGTGTCGGACAGGAGATCTCACAGAGGCGGTCGGTAAAGTTGAAGTCCTTCAGTGTTCCGGTCGGATTGTATTCGTTCGGTCCCCAGGCCACGAGATAAGCCTCATTGCCAAAGCGCTTCTTGCGGCTCATACACTCCGGTGTGTCAGGCCCGATGACGAACTCATGGCGCGCCACGTAGTGGTCATTGGCTTTGAGATATGCCGGTGACTGGAAGTTACCGGTGCGCTCAGCCTCTGCGATAGCCTTCTGGTCTTCCTCACTCATGAACGTGATCAGCCGATGTTGCTCCTTGCCCCACAGCTGACTCTGCGGCAGCGTGCTGGAGAGAATCAGCGAACGCAGTCCTTGCGGTTTCTTCTCGATGGCGTAGGCGATGGCCAGCATGCCACCCCACGATTGTCCAAGAAGATGGAAGTCGGAGATATGGAGATAATCCAGCAAGCACGAGAGTTCTTCCATCCACGTGTCGAGCGTCCACAACTCCGGGTGTCCCTCGACATAACTCTCACCACATCCGATCTGATCGTAGAAGACGATCTGTCGGTGAGTCAGCTCAGCCAAAGGATCCAACACCTCGAAATAGTTGTGTGTGGAGCCTGGTCCGCCGTGCAAAAGCACCAGCGGTGCACGATCGGTCATCTCTCCTACGACGCGATAGAACGTCTTAAAGCCCTTGAAGGGCATGTAACCTGTCTCTATTTTCATTTTACCCATTTAATATTGTTGATCCAACATGTAACTTGGTCCATCCCTACTTCTTTTCTCCTTGAACCAGAGCCTCAGAGAAATAGTGATCCCGAAGCGGCTTGACGACCGTTTTACCCTTGAGTGCCAAAGGATGCTGCAACCGGATATCTTGTGACGATGCAGCCACTTTCAGCACGAAATTGCCGGGTACGACATTCCATTGTCTTTGCTGTTCATGGCTGTAGTAGCCAAGCTGTTCAGTATATACTTTCATCGTCACCGTCTTGGTCTCACCCGCTTTCAGTGAAACTCTTGCAAAGCCCTGCAACTGTATCGGGCGTACCGGCAGTTTGTCGTCTGCCGGAGAGAGATAGAGTTGGGCAATCTCGTCACCGTCACGCTGACCCGTATTGGTCACGCGGAAACGCAATGTGAAGCTGTCTTCATCGGTCTTGGCCTCATCTGTCATTTCCAGATTGCTGTAAGCAAAACTGGTATAGCTCTGTCCGTAGCCAAAGGGCCACTCTACCCTACTGTCGTGCGCTGTGGATCGGTTGTAGCAGATCGGCACGTTGAGTTCCTCCTTAGGATAGCTGACCGAGAGCTTACCCGACGGCGACACTTTGCCGTAGAGGATGTCAGCCACAGCGTGTCCACCCTCCTCACCGGGATACCATGCCTGCAAGATGGCGGCACAACGGTCTGCCAATCGAGCGATGACCTGAGCTCGACCACCGAAGAGCACGAGTATTACTGGCTTACCCGTTGCCAGCAACTGCTCTACATACTGTTCCTGCTTCCCCGGCAGGCTCAGACCTTGGCGGTCACGGTTCTCACCGCAGAGCATCACGTTCTCGCCCATAGCTGCAATGATGACGTCGGCAGAACGCGCCATGCGCAAGGCCTCGGCACTGTCGGCTTTCTCACCTGCATCTACTTTACGATGCAGCATCTTATAGTCCCATGCCCGTTCGTCGCCGCCGTGGCTGAGCTTGGTTTCAATCTTCTCCGTCCAGTAACAGCCTCGCGAATACGACAGTTCGATGTCAGCGGGACGACGGTCACGCATTCCTTCCCACAGACCTACCACATGGGGATGGTCGAGATCCTTGTCATTCATCTTCCAAAAATAGGTCATCGAGGGAAAAGAGTAATCACCGCACATCGCCCACATGCTGTTGGCGTTGGGTCCGGTCACAAAGACCCGCTGCTTGCCGCTCAGCGGAAGCACACCACTGTTTTTCAGCAACACCACCGACTGCGCAGCAATATCGTATGCTGTCTGTCGCTCTTCGGGACTGTCGAGCACAATTTTCTCGTTACTATATAAATAAGGTGTACGGGAGAGCAGTCCGGCCCGCACCTTATATCTCAGCACGTCTTTCACAGCGCGCTCAAAAGCCTTAGGCTTGACGAGTCCCCTGTCGAGTCCTTCCTGCAGATGTTGATAGTTGGCTCCGTAAGGGAAGTCGACATCATTACCGGCATTGATGGCCGCTGCCGCTTTCTCTGTTGGGGTTTCGAGCCCGGGTATCTGATCGATAGCCGTATAGTCACTCACCACCATGCCGTCGAAGCCGAGATAGCCCCGCAGGATGTCGGTGAGTATCTCGTGATTGGCCACACAGTTTGTGCCATGCACAGCATGATAGCCGGGCATGAGCGCTTTGCTGCCTGCCAGACGTATCATCGTCTCGTGAGGCAGGAGTATCTCTTCCATCAGCTCTTTCTCGTCGGCATCGCCTCCACCGCCATAGCCAAGGTAGTGTTTCGAGCAGGCGCCGACGCCTTTGTTCAGTCCGCCGTGCTGCAACCCACGCACAAAGGCTGTACCCATCACAGCCGATAGATAGCCGTCCTCGCCATAGGACTCCTCCAAACGGTTGAAGCTCGGCGTACGGCACACGTCGACCATGGGTGAGAGCGAGAGCACTCCACCCATCTTGCGCAGTGCGGTTCCCGTCTGCAGGGTTTTCTTCTCTGCCAGTTCTGGATTGAACGAGCAGGCTTGTCCGATCTGTTGGGGATATATGGTGGCACCACACGTGTTGATTCCCGAGAGCACTTCCTCATGAAATAGGGCGGGAACACCGTTGGGTGTGTTGTGGATCAGCCAGTCTTGTACGGCAGCAACACGGTCGCGCAGCACATTGGGATCCATCGGAGCCTGACTGGCATACTGTGAGAAATGGCCTATTCCATCAGGAATAAGTCTGTGGCACTTATTGGTGTCAAGATGCCCATCCGCATCGAAGAGGTCATCCATATAGGTACTGCGCAGTTGTGCGATGCGCTCCTTCTGAGACATCTTCTCGTAGAGGGCATCCACCTGCTGGTCAACGGTCATTTGATGATGGCAACTTGTCATAGTAAATAGAGTCATTAAGATGAGAATAGCTTTTTTCATAACCACAGTATTGTATATTAAAGTCAATATCAACTGGATATTTCCTCATACTTCACGAGGTCGTAGCCTTTGATCTGTATTACGATCGGATGGAGTGTGGAGCCGTGGAGCATGCTCTGCAACTTCTTGTCAGCCGCGTAGGTCTTGATCTGCTCTACTGCTTCCGTCCATTGCTTCTCAGCCTCCGCCTCAGTAGCGTCGGTCTTTAAGTATTTCAGTTCCAGGATGTAGCTGTGAGCTACCATCGGATAGGTGAGGTAGTTGGGCAGCAGAAAGAAATCGCAGTAGCCGTGAGAGAATTCCATCTCGGGTGCCACCTGATAGTAGTTAGTCAGCGTGAGGTAAGCATTCATAAAGCCTTGCAGGTTGCGCTCACCTTCAATCAGCTGGCGCACGGCAGTGGTATCGTGATAAGCCTTGCAGATAAATTCTATCAGTGGGCGCCAGTCACCGTCGAGGGCTGCGCCGTCATAGGCCGTTTGCAAGTCAGGAATTGGCAAGTCGTTGATCGTTTGATACTCATCCAACAAATACTGATAGTATTGCATGCGCACATTATTGTTCGGGATGATCAGCTTCAAGCTTGCGCCACGCACGCCACCGATGGTCAGCATGCCATAATAGTAAAGCAGACTGACAAAGTTGCTGAATTCCAAGATACGTTCAGCCGGGAAATGCGACACGAGATGAGCATATAAGAAACCATTCTCTGCGATGCCGTGGATGATGTTGAGCCGCTTGTTATCCATTTGGTCAATCTCGATGAGCCGCTTCATCTTGCCGTAGTCCGTCATCGTGTTGGGATCGATAAGTTCTTCGGGACGCTTACCTTTATCAATAAGGGTGCTCATATAGTAGCAAACCATGTCACAGTTGAACATGCTGGGCTCAACGCCGAAACTGTCCTTGGCGAAACAATAGTTGTCATACCACGGTTTCATGTCGGCAATGATGTCGTCCTCAGTCTTGTCCTCACCGATAGCTCCTACCTCTTTATAATAGCGGATCATCTTCCGCACCTCTTCTTCAGAGAAGCCAAGCATCTGGTTGAAGCGCGAATCCATGGTCATGTTGAGCGCGATATTATATCCACTCGTAAGATCATCAAGTGTAATCGGCGAGACACCGAGCATGATGATGCGCGCAAATGTCGGTTTGAAAAGTTTGAAGATGTCACGGTAGAAACCGGTGCCATGGGTGAGCTCATGATAAGCCTTTTGACCTTTAATGTTGAGTACGTTGTTGGTGAAGTTGTCGTATTCATCAACGATGAGGTAGAGCTTGAGTTTCAATTCATGAGAATAACCATGAATCAAGTTGAGCATACCCATTCCTGTTTTCTCCCTTTGCATATCTTCCACAAATCCTTCGGGATAATATGCAGCATATTTCTTAGCAAACAACAGGCAGCGCTGACTCAGATACCGACTAAAGTTTTCGTATAGATTCTCCAAGTCACTGCCAACCATAGAGAAGTCGAGATGCAACACAAGAAACTCTCCTTGCTCCTTGGTAGGGTGATCAGCCACATACAGTCCCTTGAACAACTCTTGGAAATTGTCCTTTTGATCAATGTCGTAATACGACTCAAGCATATCCAGGAAGAGGCTCTTGCCGAAGCGGCGCGGACGAACCAGAAAAAGGAAGTTGCCCGCCCTCTCCATCTTCTCGAAATACATGGTCTTATCAACCAAATATTTATTTTCCTTCCTTACCTGCTCAAAATCGGAGATGCCGTAAGGTACAAGCTTGTAATCTGCGCTCATAGTGACTGTCTTTTGTTTCTACTTGCAAAGATAGTGAAAACGAGTGGAATACGAAAATAAAGCCGTGGCTTAATTTTCTATTCACTCTACCAAACAATCGACATGAGACACTTTTTGCTTACGTAGCGACTGTGCCAACCAAGAGCATGATTAAGCCGCAGACGTATCAACCAAATATAAGAGTAATGTTTAACCAGGTCAACCAACATTAAAAATAAGACTCAAAGTAGTCAACCAAAAGCGTTAAACTACACGAAACTGACAGTTTCAAAGCGAGAAACTGATAGTCTCAGCCTTAGAAACTCGTAGTCTCTCACTGAGAAACTAACAGTTTCAAAGCGAGAAACTAACACCAAAGCGCCAGAAACTAACATCATCATTGCTGTTGGAACATAAAATACAACAGAAACTTGCAAATATGAAAACAAACGCTTATCTTTGCACCTGACCAAACAACAATATACTAAAGACAAATCATGAAACACTCTTTGCTGTTCGCTCTCACAGCCTCTATGCTGACGGCTACGCCTGCAAAAGGCTTGGCACAGGAGCAACTTTATCCCCATCATTTCAACCTCAGCGAGGTCACGCTGCTCGACAGTCCCATGAAGCAGGCCATGGACTTAAACATCCGTGTGCTCCTCGACTACGATACCGACCGATTGCTCACGCCATTCATCCGACAAGCCGGACTCACCACGGGCCGGTATACCAATTGGCTGCTGCTCCATCCTAACTTCAAGAACTGGGGCGGCAACGGCTTTGACTTGTCAGGTCATGTGGGCGGGCACTATCTCTCTGCCCTCGCCATGGCCTATGCCGCCTGCCAGGACAAGCAGACTCGCGCTTTGCTCAAGTCGCGACTCGACTATATGCTCAGTGTTCTGAAAGACTGCCAGGATGTATACCAGCACGACAAGACGGGTATGAAAGGATTTCTCGGCGGACAACCGATCAACGAGGTGTGGCGAGAACTCTATCAGGGCAACGCCAAGGCTTTCGATCCCGTTCGCGGATGGGTGCCCTTCTACTGCGAGCATAAGGTGATGGCAGGACTGCGTGATGCTTATCTCTACACAAGCAACAAGACAGCCAAAGAGATGTATCGCAAGATGGCAGACTGGGCCGTGGCGCTGATCAGTCATCTCAGCACCGCACAGATGCAGAGCATCCTCAACACGGAGCAGGGTGGTATGAATGAAGTTCTCGCCGATGCCTACACGATATTCGGCAACAAGAAATACCTCGAAGCGGCCAAGGCGTTCTCACACCAGACAATGGTCGACGGTATGCAGACGCTCAACACCACGTTTCTCGACAACCGGCACGCCAACACGCAGGTACCAAAGTATATCGGCTTCGAACGTATCGCCGAAGAGAGCCTTGCCGACAAGCGCTATGCCAAGGCTGCACAAAACTTCTGGACCGATGTGGCAAATTACCGCACGACATGCATCGGCGGCAACAGCGTAGAGGAACACTTCCTCTCCAAAGCCAACAGCAACCGGTATATCGACAGAGCAGACGGACCCGAGAGCTGCAACTCCAATAACATGCTGAAACTTTCGGAAATGCTCGCTGACCGCACGCACGACGCACGCTACGCCGACTTCTATGAGTATACCACGCTCAACCATATCCTTTCCACACAAGATCCGAAGACAGGCGGATATGTCTATTTCACCACACTACGTCCACAAGGCTATCGCATCTATTCGCAGGTGAACAAAGGCATGTGGTGCTGCGTCGGCACGGGTATGGAGAACCACAGTAAGTACGGGCAGTTAGTCTACACACATGACGCTGACTCTGTGCTCTATGTCAATCTCTTCACTCCCAGTCATCTCGCTGACCGCCGCTTCGACTTGACACAGACGACTTCTTATCCTTATAGCCAGCAGACCACGCTGACCATCAACCGCGACGGCATGTTCACGCTGGCCATCCGCCATCCCTGGTGGACTACAGCCGACTATCGCATCACCGTCAATGGTGAGCCGCAAGCGGTCAAGACAACCGTGGGACAGGCTTCCTACGTCAAGCTGCGCCGTCAGTGGAAAGCCGGAGACAAGGTACAAGTTGATTTACCCATGGCAATGCGCGTGGTGCCCTGTCCTAACCTTCCGGACTATGTAGCCTTTGAGTATGGTCCTGTCTTGCTTGCCGCAAAGACCACCGCCAGCGACAAGGCTGACGCTGACGCGACAGGATTGAGCTATGAGGCGTTGAAAAACGAATATGCCGGGGAAGGGCGCATGGACCATGCACCCGGCGCCGTGGGCAAGAGTCTGCCGCTCACCACGGCTCCGCTACTCATCGGCGAGCGCAGCGAAGTACTCTCCCGCGTCGGCAAGGGCGACCTGTCCACGCTCCGCTTCCCGTTGGATGTGAGCCGCCCGGGCGTAACAGGCTATCACTGGACTCGCCTCATGCTGCAGCCGTTTGCTACGATCCACCACGCACGCTATATGTGTTACTGGTATCAGCAGACGCCAGAAGGCTATGCTCAGAGCGACATGGCGGAGACAGAACGAAAGGCTGAAGCACTCGCCAAGCGCACCATCGACTTCGTCTCTCCAGGTGAACAGCAAAACGAGGCGGGACACGAATACAACTACACGACCGACTCTCACACGGGATCATTCCGCGACGAGACCTATCGCGACGCACAACGTGGCGGATATGTACAGTACACGCTCTTCAACGCATCCGCCGATGCTGACAATCTTGCCATTCGATGCCGCTTCACCACCGCCGACAAGGGTCGTCAGGCTACGCTGACTGTCAACGGCGTAAATATCGCCAACATCGTTATTCCGGAGAAGGCCGAAGGCGAGACCAATGGCTTCTTCGATGTCGAATATCCTCTGCCCACCACTCTTCTTCGTGACAAGCATGGGAAGGCTACCGCCAAGTTCCTCGTCAGACTGTCTGCCGACGGCACCACGCCCAACCCAGGCTGGTACGGACTGCGATTGGTCAGAACCAATAAATGATAAAGATGTCAAGGGAACAAATCGTGAATCAGCAGGCATTTTTCGACATTTCTCTCTGTTGCACGATTGATTGAAAGATAAGTGAACAACAGGAAAGAATCTTTTTTGTAATTTTGTGGAAGACAATCCTAATAACAATTCTTCTATGAGATTACAACAAAAGATTCTTTTTTTTATGTTCGCATTGACCATGATGCTGAGCCCAAGCTCCAGTCTGGCAGCGAACCGCAGTGGTGATTTCACGGTGGGAAAAGGCACCTTCCTCCTCAACGGCAAGCCGTTTGTCGTCAAAGCCGCTGAGGTGCACTATCCACGCATACCCCGACCCTATTGGGAGCAGCGCATCAAAATGTGCAAAGCCCTCGGCATGAACACACTCTGCCTCTATGTGTTTTGGAACATCCATGAGCCACAACAGGATCACTTCAACTTTACGGGCAACAACGACGTGGCCGCCTTCTGCCGACTGGCACAGAAAAATGGTATGTACGTCATCGTGCGACCGGGACCATACGTCTGCGCCGAGTGGGAAATGGGTGGACTGCCCTGGTGGCTGTTGAAGAAGAAGGACATCCGTCTGCGCGAGCAGGATCCGTTTTTCATGCAGCGTGTGAAGGTCTTCGAGGAGAAAGTCGCTGAGCAGCTCGCCCCGCTGACCATACAGCATGGTGGATCGATCATCATGGTGCAAGTGGAGAACGAGTATGGTAGCTATGGCGAGGACAAGCCTTACATCCGTGCCATCCGCGATCTGCTCAAGGCTAATTGGTACTCCAAGGACAAGCAGGGCAACAAGGTTGGTCCGGTTCTCTTCCAGTGCGACTGGTCGAGTAACTTCACCAAGAACGGCCTCGATGACTTGGTGTGGACGATGAACTTTGGTACCGGTGCCAACATCGACCAACAGTTCAAACGTCTTGGCGAACTGCGTCCCGACGCTCCGAAGATGTGCTCGGAGTTCTGGAGCGGGTGGTTTGACAAGTGGGGAGCACGCCACGAGACACGTCCGGCCAAAGACATGGTGGCCGGTATCGACGAGATGCTCTCCAAAGGCATCTCCTTCTCACTCTACATGACGCACGGAGGAACGAGCTTTGGACATTGGGCAGGAGCCAACAGCCCGGGATTCGCACCCGACGTGACCTCCTACGACTACGATGCGCCGATCAATGAATATGGACGCACGACGCCAAAATTCTTTGAGTTGCGCCACACCATGGAGAAATACAATGGTGATAAAGCTTTGCCCGCTGTTCCCCAGCCTGCGGCTCCGCTGGTCAGCTTCCCCAAGGTGAAGCTCTCCGCCCGCATCCCTCTCTGTCAGTTCATCACACGCACAGTGAAGAGCCACGATACAAAGACCTTTGAAGAGATGGACATGGGATGGGGCTCGGCCTTCTACTCCACTACCCTGCCCGACATCAGTCAACCCAGCCGCCTCACCATCAGCGATGCCCACGACTATGCGCAGGTGTTCATCAACGGGGAGTTTGTTGGGAAGATCGACCGCGTGAAAAACGAGAAGAGCATCATGTTGCCTCCCGTGAAGAGAGGTTCTAAACTCGACATCCTCGTAGAGGCAATGGGACGTATCAACTTCGGGCGCACCATCAAGGACTACAAGGGTATCACGGGCGACGTGACCATCGCCACCACCGACGGACAGCACGATGTCACCTACAACCTCAAGGACTGGACCATCGGCCTCGTTCCCGACGATGTGGACACACTGGCCACACAGTCGCGTAAACCGTATGTAGAACTGCTCACCCATCTCAACCTGCGCAACGGCGACAAGGAGCCAAGTGTCTTCCTCGGCACGTTCAACCTCGACAAGGTGGGCGACACCTTTATTAATATGGAGAACTTCGGCAAAGGTCAGGTCTATGTCAACGGCCATGCTTTGGGCCGCTTCTGGCGCATCGGTCCTCAGCAGACGCTCTACTGCCCGGGATGCTGGCTGAAGAAGGGCAAGAACGACATCATGGTGCTCGACGTCATCGGCACCAACAACCCCGTGCTGTGGGGACAGGACAAGCCGGAGCTCGACAAACTGCAACTGGAGAAGACCAACCTGCACAACAACATCGGCGACAAGCCTGACCTGAACAGCCGCACGCCGGCCTTCAGCGGTGCATTCCAGTCGGGCAACGGCTGGCAGACGGTGCGCTTCGCCCAGCCGCAGCAAGGCCGCTACCTCGCCATCCTCATCAGCAGTAACCAGAGCGGCAAGGATCTCTCCGCCATCGCCGAGCTGTACTTGCAGGATGCACAAGGTAAGCGCATCAGCCGTGAGGCTTGGACCACGAAATACGCCGACTCCGAGGATGCCGACAACGGCAACCATACGGGCGACAAGGTCTTCGACCTGCAAGAGTCGACTTACTGGCAGACAGTGCCAGGCGCAGATCTTCCCCACCTTCTCGTTATTGACCTCGGCTCCACCCAGACCGTCTCCGCCCTCGAATACCTGCCACGCGCCGAGCAAGGTGCTCCCGGCTGCATCAAGGACTGCAAGATATACGTTTACTAATGCCTGTCACCAACTGTTTCTGACACAATAGCAGTAAGTTGGTAAGAAATCAAACAAAAAGGCCGTGAACCCATAACAGGTTCACGGCCTTTAATATTGATAGACTGTGTGATGATTAATTCTCTGGTGTCACCTTGTCGGCGTAGTCGAGCACATTCTTGCGATTGGCTTCCATGCGCTCATACTCCTCTTTGGAGCCAACGATGATCTTGTCCCACTGGCGCATACCTGTACCGGCCGGGATGAGGTGACCGCAGATCACGTTCTCCTTCATGCCCTCCAGGTAGTCGACCTTTCCACGGATAGCAGCCTCGTTGAGCACCTTGGTGGTCTCCTGGAATGAGGCAGCACTCATGAAGCTCTTCGTACCCAAGGCGGCGCGGGTGATACCCTGCAGCACCTGAGTAGAGGTGGCAGGCACAGCGTCACGGACAGTGACAGTCTTCAGATCACGGCGCTTCAGACTGGAGTTTTCGTCACGCAGCTTGCGCACAGTGACAATCTGACCCTTGTGAAGGTTCTCGGAGTCACCCTCGTCAATGACCACCTTCTTACCCCAGATGCGGTCATTCTCGTCAGCAAAGTCAAGCTTGTCGACAAGATCCTGCTCGAGGAATGTGGTATCGCCCGGATCGTCGATGCGTACCTTGCGCATCATCTGACGAACAATGATCTCGAAGTGCTTGTCGTTGATCTTCACACCCTGGAGACGATAGACGTTCTGCACCTCGTTGACGATGTATTCCTGCACAGCGGTGGGACCCTTGATGGCAAGGATGTCACCCGGAGTGATCTCACCGTCGGAGAGAGCCGTACCGGCACGCACGGCATCGTGCTCCTGTACCAGAATCTGACGAGACAGTGGTACGAGGTACTTACGCTGATCACCCGTCTTGGAAGTGATGATGATCTCCTGGTTACCACGCTTCAGCTTACCCATAGTCACCTCACCGTCGATCTCAGAGACCACAGCAGGGTTCGTCGGGTTACGGGCCTCGAAGAGCTCGGTGACACGCGGCAGACCACCGGTGATACCACCGGCGTTGAACACGGCACGAGGAATACGTACCAGTGTGGTACCGGTCTCAATGACCTGACCGTCCTCGATGTTGGCGATATGGCCGCCCACAGGGAAGTTATAGGTACCGAGCACCTGACCATTCTCGTCAACGACGTGAACTGTCGGGATGACGTTGTGGTCCTTGGACTCAGTAATGATACGCTCGGTCATACCGGAGGTCTCGTCGGTCTCAGTCTTGAAGGTTGCACCCTCAATGACATTGTCGAACTGCAGCTTACCTGCATACTCACTGACGATCACAGCATTGAACGGATCCCACTTGCAGACCACGTCGCCCTTCTTCACTACGTCACCATCCTTGAAGAACAGTGAGCTACCGTAAGGAACGGTCAGCGTAGCCATGTTAATATCAGTATTGGGGTCAACGAACTGTACCTCAGCCAAACGGCTCACTACCATCTGGCACTCGACAGGATTGCTTTCGTCGCTCTTGTCAACGAATGGTACAGTACGCAAGCCCTCAAACTTCAGCTTAGCGTCATACTTAGAGGTGATGGATGCGTTGGCAGCTGCATTCTCAGCGATACCACCGGAGTGGAAGGTACGAAGTGTCAGCTGTGTACCCGGCTCACCGATAGCCTGTGCGGCAATGACACCGACAGCTTCACCGAGCTGCACCATCTTGGAGGTAGCCAAGTTGCGGCCGTAGCACTTGCGGCAGACGCCCTTCTTGCTCTCACAGGTCAGCACCGAGCGGATCTCTACCATCTCGATACCGGCATCCTCGACAGCCTGTGCCTTTGCCTCGGTGATCTCCTCACCGGCCTTGACAATGATCTCACTGGTGTGAGGATTGATGACATCGTGAACGGAGACACGACCCAGGATACGCTCAGCAAGTGTGGAGACAACCTCGTCGCCCTCTTTCAGGGCGCGGCACTCCAGACCACGCAGTGTACCGCAGTCTTCCTCGGTGATGATGACATCGTGCGACACGTCGACGAGTCGACGAGTCAGGTATCCGGCATCGGCCGTCTTCATAGCCGTGTCGGCAAGACCCTTACGGGCACCGTGTGAGGCAATGAAGTACTCCTGCACAGACATACCCTCCTTCAGGTTGTTCAGGATAGGGTTCTCGATGATGGAGTTACCCTCTGCACCGGCTTTCTGCGGCTTGGCCATCAGACCACGCATACCAGCGAGCTGGGCAATCTGGTCAGCAGAACCACGGGCACCGGAGTCAAGCATCATGAACACGGCGTTGAAACCTTGGTCGGCCTCGGTCATGTGCTTCATCACAGCTTTCTTCAAGTCGTTGTTGACATGTGTCCAGGCGTTGATGACCTCATTATAGCGCTCCTTATCAGTGATAAGACCCATATCGAAGTTGGCCTTGACCTCATCGACCTCGTCCTGGCCACGCTTCACGATCTCTGCCTTTTCCTTTGGAACGATGATGTCATCGAGGTTGAAGGAAAGACCGGCAAGGTAAGACATGCGGTAACCGAGGTTCTTCACACCGTCAAGGAACGTGCAGGCACGGTCCATACCCACATGCTTGATCACATCAGCGATGAGCTTACGCAGCGTCTTCTTGGAGATGACACCGTTGAAGAAGCCAATCTCCTTCGGGATGATCTCGTTGACTATGATACGTCCCACGGTAGTCTCTACGATATGACGGATAGGATTACCCTTCTCGTCAATGTCGTCGACGAGGCACTTCACCTGAGCGTGCTCGTCAACTCGTTTCTCATTGAGAGCGATGATAGCCTCTTCAGGGCCGTAGAAGGTCTGACCCTCACCCTTGGCACCCGGACGGATCTTGGTGATATAGTAAAGGCCGAGCACCATATCCTGCGACGGCACGGTGACAGGAGCACCATTGGCCGGGTTGAGGATGTTGTGGCTCTGAAGCATCAGAATCTGCGCTTCCAGCACGGCCTCGTTGCTCAACGGCAAGTGAACAGCCATCTGGTCACCATCGAAGTCAGCGTTGAACGGCGTACAAGCCAATGGGTGGAGCTGGATAGCCTTACCCTCGATCATCTTTGGCTGGAAAGCCATCACAGACAGACGGTGAAGCGTAGGAGCACGGTTCAGGAGCACAGGGTGACCCTTCATCACGTTCTCAAGAATATCCCAGATCACCGGCTCACGGCGGTCCACAATCTTCTTAGCGCTCTTGACCGTCTTCACGATGCCGCGCTCAATGAGCTTGCGGATGATGAACGGCTTGTAGAGTTCGGCAGCCATCAACTTCGGCAGACCACACTCACCCATCTTCAACTCAGGACCGACGACGATCACAGAACGGGCAGAGTAGTCGACACGCTTACCGAGCAAGTTCTGACGGAAGCGGCCCTGCTTACCTTTCAGAGAGTCGGAGAGAGACTTCAATGGACGGTTGCTCTCGCTCTTCACGGCACTGGCCTTGCGGCTGTTGTCGAAGAGAGAGTCGACAGCTTCCTGGAGCATACGCTTCTCGTTACGGAGAATCACCTCAGGAGCCTTAATCTCGATGAGTCGCTTCAGACGGTTGTTACGAATGATGACACGACGATAGAGGTCGTTGAGGTCAGAAGTGGCGAAACGGCCACCATCCAAAGGTACCAACGGACGCAACTCTGGCGGGATGACCGGAATGATCTTCATGATCATCCACTCCGGCTTATTGACATCCTTGGAGCCACGGAAAGCCTCCACAACCTGCAGACGCTTCAAGGCCTCGGTCTTGCGCATCTGGCTGGAGTCGCTGTTCGCACGGTCACGCAGCTCGTAGCTGAGCTTGTCGAGGTCGATCTGCTTGAGCAGGTCAAGGATAGCCTCGGCACCCATCTTGGCGATGAACTTCGTAGGATCAGCATCGTCGAGCATATCGTTGTTCTCAGGAATCTTGTTGTCGATGATGTCGAGATACTCTTCCTCTGACAACAGATCGAGCTTATGGGAACCATTGAGATCCTCCACGCCCTCAGCGTCCTTCTGTCCTTCGAGGATACCAGGCTGGATGACGATATACTTCTCATAGTAGATCACCTGGTCGAGCTTCTTAGTAGGCAGTCCGAGCAAGTAACCGATCTTGTTTGGCAGAGAGCGGAAGTACCAGATATGAGCTACAGGAACGACGAGCTCGATATGTCCGGCACGCTCACGACGTACCTTCTTCTCCGTGACCTCAACACCGCAACGGTCGCAGACGATACCTTTGTAGCGGATGCGCTTGTACTTACCGCAGGCGCACTCATAGTCTTTCGTCGGACCGAAGATTCTCTCGCAGAACAAGCCGTCACGCTCAGGCTTGTAGGTGCGGTAGTTGATGGTCTCGGGCTTGGTCACCTCACCATAGGAGTTCTCCTTGATTGTCTCAGGAGAGGCCAGGCTAATGGTAATCTTGGTAAAATTATTCTTTACCTTTGTATCTTTTTTGAAAGCCATACTTCTAACTTTTCAATATTCCAAACTTAATCCAACTTAATGTTCAGTCCCAGACCGCGAAGCTCATGCAGCAACACATTGAGCGACTCGGGGATTCCCGGTGTCGGCATGGGGTCGCCCTTGACGATAGCCTCGTAAGCCTTGGAACGACCGGTGACATCGTCACTCTTGATGGTAAGCATCTCTTGCAGGACATGGCTGGCGCCGAAGCCCTCAAGAGCCCAAACCTCCATCTCTCCGAAACGCTGTCCACCGAACTGTGCCTTACCACCAAGTGGCTGCTGAGTGATGAGAGAGTACGGACCGATAGAACGGGCGTGCATCTTATCCTCAACCATGTGACCGAGCTTCAAGAAGTAGGTGATACCCACAGTAGCCTTCTGGTCGAAAGGCTCACCGGTCTCACCATCGTAAACTGTCGTTGAGCAGAGGTTAGGCAGACCGGCCTTCTCTGTCCACTCACGCAGGTCGTCAAGCTTAGCACCGTCGAAGATTGGAGTAGCGAACTTCACGCCGAGCTTCTTACCGGCTGCACCGAGGATAGCCTCGAAGATCTGTCCTAAGTTCATACGAGAAGGCACACCCATCGGGTTCAGTACCAAGTCGACAGGACGACCATCAGCCAAGAACGGCATATCCTCCTGACGCACGATCTTAGAGACGATACCCTTGTTACCATGGCGACCGGCAAGCTTATCACCGACCTGGATCTTACGCTTCTTAGCGATATAAACCTTAGCCATCTTCAAGATACCTGAAGGCAGCTCATCACCAATGGTAATGGCGAACTTGCGGCGGTTCTGCTCAGCAGCGAGCTGCTTGTCCTTGCGGATATAGTTCATGATCAGCTTCTGGATGAGTCCGTTGATGTGCTCATCATCGGTCCAGCCATTGCTCTGAATGCCATCATACTCGAGGTTCTTCAATGCAGGCACCGTGAACTTGCTGCCCTTGGTGAGCACCTCAGCCTCGGTATAGTCTTTCACGCCCTGGCAGACCTTACCGTCAGTGAGCGTCATCAGCTTGTCAACGAGCATGTTCTTCAGCTCGTCGCTCTTTGCCTCATACTCCTCATCGATCTTCTGAAGCTTGACCTTATCTTGTTTCTTCGACTCACGTGTTTTCTCAGCACGCTGGAAGAGTTTCTTGTCGATCACAACACCGCTCAAAGAAGGATTGGCCTTGAGTGAAGAATCCTTCACGTCACCAGCCTTGTCACCGAAGATAGCACGGAGCAGCTTCTCTTCCGGAGAAGGATCGCTCTCACCCTTAGGCGAAATCTTACCGATCATGATGTCACCCGGCTCTACGCGTGCACCGACACGGATGATACCGTTGTCGTCGAGATCCTTGGTAGCTTCCTCACTGACGTTAGGAATATCGCTTGTAAACACCTCCATGCCGCGCTTGGTCTCACGCACATCGAGAGAATACTCATCGACATGAACGGATGTCAGCACATCATCGCGAACCATACGCTCTGAGATGACGACCGCATCCTCATAGTTGTAACCCTTCCAAGGCATATAAGCAACCAAAAGGTTACGACCCAGAGCCAGCTCACCATTCTCTGTGGCATAGCCCTCTGTCAGGATGTCGCCCTTCTTCACGCGCTGTCCCTTGTTGCAGATAGGACGCAGGTCGATGGTCATATTCTGGTTGGTACGGCGGAACTTTGGAATGCGATATTCCTTGAGCGCCGGCTCAAAGCTGACAAACTCCTCGTCTTCCGTACGGTCATAGAGAATACGGATGGTAGTTGCGTCAACATACTCGATGACACCTTCGCCTTCGGCTGTGATCATCGTACGGCTGTCCTCACAGACCTGCTTCTCCAAACCAGTACCTACGATAGGTGCATCGTTGTGAAGCAATGGCACTGCCTGACGCATCATGTTACATCCCATCAGAGCGCGGTGACCATCGTCATGCTCCAAGAATGGGATCAAGCAGGCACTCACAGAAGCAATCTGCTGCGGTGACACATCCATCAGGCTCACCTCACCCGGCTCCACAACAGGGAAGTCGGCAGCAAGACGGCAGTGAACGAAGTCACGCTTGAAAGAACCATCCTCATTCAGCGGAGCATTACCCTGAGCGATCAGCTGTCCGTCCTCTTCCTCAGCAGTAAGATACTCTACATCTTTGTTGTCCAAGTCTACCTTTCCGTCTTTCACTACACGATACGGTGTCTCAATGAAACCAAGCTCGTTGATGGTAGCATAGACGCAAAGAGAAGAGATCAGACCGATGTTAGGACCTTCAGGAGACTCGATAGGACAGAGACGGCCATAGTGAGTATAGTGTACGTCACGGACCTCGAAGCCTGCACGCTCACGTGACAGACCGCCTGGACCCAGAGCGGAGAGACGACGCTTATGAGTAACCTCAGCCAACGGGTTGGTCTGATCCATGAACTGGCTCAACGGGTTGGTACCGAAGAACGAGTTGATGACGCTAGAAATAGTCTTTGCGTTGATCAAGTCAGTCGGCGTGAATACCTCGTTGTCACGTACGTTCATGCGCTCGCGGATGGTACGGCTCATACGAGCCAAGCCGATGGAGAACTGGTTGGCCAGCTGCTCACCGACTGTACGTACACGACGGTTGCTCAAGTGGTCGATATCGTCAACCGTAGCATTGGAGTTGACGAGCTTGATCAGATATTTGATGATCTCGATGATGTCTTCCTTGGTGAGCACACGCACATCAGGATCGATGTCGAGATTCAGTTTCTTGTTGATACGATAGCGACCGACATCGCCCAAGTCGTAACGCTTGTCAGAGAAGAACAGGTTCTGGAATACCTCGCGTGCACTTGCATCATCAGCAGGATCTGCATTACGCAGCTGCTTGTAGATGTAGCGGACGGCCTCGATCTCAGAGTTGCTCTGGTCTTTCTCCAAAGTCTTAAAGATGATATCGTATTTAGAAGCTGCCTCATTATTCTTATGTACAAGAACCGTAGAGACACCACTGTCGATGATCGTATCGAAGTTATCCTCGGTGATCTCAGTCTCACGCTCAAGCACCATCTCGTTGCGCTCAGCGGTAACGACCTCACCGGTGTCCTCATCGACGAAGTCCTCTGTCCATGTTCTCAGCACACGGGCAGCGAGTTTGCGGCCAATCAGCTCAGACTTGTTCTTTTCAGAAACCTTCACCTCTTCAGCGAGGTCGAAGATCTGAAGGATGTCTTTATCGCTTTCGTAACCGATGGCACGAAGAAGAGTAGTAACAGGCAACTTCTTCTTACGGTCGATGTATGCGTACATGACATTGTTGATATCCGTAGCGAACTCAATCCAAGAGCCCTTGAAAGGAATGACACGTGCGCTGTAGAGCACAGTACCATTGGCATGAACGCCCTGACCGAAGAACACACCAGGTGAACGATGAAGCTGTGCCACGACAACACGCTCAGCACCATTGATCACAAAGGTGCCGTTATCTGTCATATAGGGAATGGTACCCAAGAAGACATCCTGAATGAACGTACCGAAGTCCTCATGATCAGGATCAGTACAATAAAGTTTCATCTTAGCCTTCAAAGGCACACTATAGGTCAGACCGCGCTCCAAGCATTCGTCAATGGTATAGCGGGGCGGGTCGATATAATAATCGAGGAACTCAAGCACGAAGTTGTTGCGCGTATCGGTGATCGGGAAGTTCTCAGCGAACACCTTATACAAGCCATCGTTCTTGCGCTCCTCTGGTGGAGTGTCAAGTTGGAGGAAATCACGGAAGGATTTCAGTTGCACGTCGAGGAAATCCGGAAAAGGATAAGGATTCTGGACGCTGGCAAAATTTACTCTGTTATCAATAACGTTTGACATAAGAAATCAATTGTAGTCTAATACCAGTCTTAGCCGAAGCTGAAAGAAGAGGAAAACAAAGAGATGATCGAAAGCTATGATCAAGCAGCTCTAAAGCAACGATTGAAGCAATGATCAACGGTGATAAAGACACAAAAAGGTTAGGACTCACCGACTGGGCAAATCCTAACCCTTAAGTATGTAACTGTCGTCATGTCACTTTTGAAGTGACCTAACGGCTAAAAGAGACTAAATTACTTCAGCTCAACCTTAGCGCCAGCTTCCTCGATAGCCTTCTTCAGGTTCTCAGCCTCGTCCTTAGACAGGCCTTCCTTCAGAGTAGCAGGAACAGACTCAACGAGAGTCTTAGCGTCCTTCAGACCGAGACCACAAGCCTCCTTAACGGCCTTAACGACCTGGAGCTTTGTAGCACCGACATCAGTCAGCACAACATCGAAAGAGCTCTTCTCCTCAGCTGCAGGAGCTGCGCCAGCAGCAGGACCAGCAACTGCAACAGCTGCAGCAGCGGGCTCGATACCATACTCGTCCTTCAGGACTGTTGCCAATTCATTTACCTCTTTAACAGTAAGATTTACTAATTCTTCTGCAATAGCTTTAACGTCTGCCATTTTAGTATTTATTTAAATTTTATTCTTTATAAATGTAGTGACTTAATTGATTACTCAGGACGCTCGCCTAAAGTCTTCAGCACACCATGGATAGTGTTTGCGCCTGACTGAAGAGCAGAAACCACGTTCTTTGCGGGGCTCTGCAACAGAGCAACGATGTCGGCAATAACCTCGTTCTTGCTCTTGATGGAAGCCAGCTCATCGAGCTTGTCGGCACCAACATAGAAACCTTCCTCAGCATAGGCAGCCTTCAAAGAAGGTACGCCAGCTTTTGCGATTTCCTTATCTTTGAGCAGTTTGGCAGGTACATTGGCAGTGTTGGTGAACAGCACAGCGGTGTTACCCTTCAGTGTACCATAAAGCTCAGAATAGTCGATGTCAGCAGCCTCGAAAGCCTTGTGAAGAAGCTTGTTCTTCACCACGACCATCTTGATTTCCTGCTTGAAACACTTGCGACGAAGAGAAGATGTTGCCTCTGCATTCATTCCGGTGACATCCACCAGATAGAAATGAGGATACTCCTTCAGCTTCTCGCCAAGGTCAACAATGATAGTATCTTTTACTTCTTTCTTCATTTTTCCAAACTTTTAGAGTGATTCAACTGATTTAGGATCAATTTTGATACCCTTACTCATTGTACTTGAAATAAAGATACTCTTGAGGTATGTACCTTTAGCAGCAGCAGGCTTCAAACGGACCACAGTGTTGATGAACTCTTTGGCATTGCCATAGATCTGATCAGCAGTCATAGAGATCTTGCCGATAGAAGTATGGATGATACCAGCCTTATCAACCTTGAAGTCGATCTTACCTTGCTTCACTTCCTTGACAGCCTTAGCGACATCCATAGTCACAGTACCACTCTTCGGGTTAGGCATCAATCCACGGGGACCGAGGAAACGGCCCAGAGGACCTACCTTACCCATGCAAGAAGGCATGGTGATAATGACATCGACATCTGTCCAGCCACCTTTGATCTTCTCAATATACTCATCAAGACCAGCGTAGTCAGCACCAGCTGCCTTAGCAGCCTCTTCCTGATCAGGTGTACACAGAGCAAGCACGCGAACTGTCTTACCAGTTCCGTTAGGCAGAGACACCACGCCGCGAACCATCTGGTTAGCCTTGCGCGGATCAACGCCCAAACGAACATCCACATCTACAGAAGCATCAAACTTTGTTGTTGTGATCTCTTTAACGAGCTCTGCAGCCTCTTTCAATGTGTATGCCTTCCCTGCTTCAACCTTCTCAGCTACTGATTTCTGATTTTTTGTCAGTTTACTCATTTTACTTGCTTAAATTGAAGTTTAATTATTTACCAGGGAAGTCACCTTTAACAGTGATGCCCATGCTGCGTGCAGTACCTGCAATCAGTCTCATGGCACTCTCGACAGTGAAGCAGTTCAAGTCAGCCATCTTGTCCTCAGCGATCGCTTTAACCTGATCCCAAGTCACGCTAGCCACTTTCTTACGGTTAGGCTGGCCGGAACCAGACTTCACCTTGGCAGCTTCCTTGAGCTGGACAGCAGCAGGAGGAGTCTTGATGACGAAGCTGAACGACTTATCTGTGTAGTAAGTGATGACGACAGGCAGAACCTTACCAGCCTTATCCTGGGTACGAGCATTGAACTCTTTGCAGAAGCCCATGATGTTAATACCCTTGGAACCCAAAGCCGGTCCTACTGGAGGGGAGGGGTTTGCAGCGCCACCTTTAATCTGTAACTTGATTAATCCAGCAACTTCTTTAGCCATTTCTAATTGAAATTAAAATAAATGTAACGTATAAGGCGCGCGTAGCCCGTAACAACTACTCAGCAACCTTCTCAACTTGCATAAAACCAAGCTCCAAGGGTGTCTTACGCCCAAAGATCTTGACCATCACCTTCAGCTTGCGCTTCTCAGTGTTGATCTCTTCGATCACACCTTCGAAACCAGCGAAAGGACCGTCGGTGACTTTCACAGTCTCATCAAGCAGATAAGGAACCTCCACATCGTTGTCGATCTGTGTTTCCTCAGCCTGTCCAATCATACGATTGATCTGAGACTCTGGAACAGGAGCCGGATGATCCAAACCGCCGAGAATGCCTAAACAGTTAGGCATGTTTCTTAAGTCAACTGGAACATCACCAATCATGTCAGCCTGTACAAACACGTAACCGGGGAGAGCGATCTTCTCTTTCTCCACGCGCTTACCATCTTTAATGCTAGCATGCTTCTCCATAGGGATGAGCACCTGATAGACATGGTCAGCCAAACGCTGGTTATGACGCAGCTCAGCTTCGATGTACTCTTTCAGTTTTGCCTCTTTGCCGCTGGATGCACGCAAAACATACCAATTCTTAGTATTTGCCATTGCCTTAATGATTAGCCTGGGTATACAATACCCATCAGGTTCTTGAACACCAAGTCCATAGCGAAGACGATCAGTGCAATGATAAGGGAAGCAGATAATACAATCACTGCACTGTGAGTCAACTCCTTCTGTGTTGGCCAAGTGGTTTTATGTGCAAGCTCGTCATAACAAGCCTTGCAATAATTCACTATCTTATTAAACATATTATCTTCTATTTAGCACGGGTTGAAAGACTCGAACTCTCGACACCTGGTTTTGGAGACCAGTGCTCTACCAACTGAGCTAAACCCGTAAGAAAGTCTCCGCATCCGCAGACGCGGAGACTTGCGTATCTTGGAAATAGATAATCTAAATTATCCCTCCTCTGCTACGTCAGGCAGAATCTTTGTGATCTGGCCAGAACCAACCGTACGACCACCCTCGCGGATAGCGAAACGGAGACCCTCATTCAGAGCAACCTTGTAGATCAGGCGAACCTCGATCTCAACGTTGTCACCAGGCATCACCATGTCTACACCTTCAGGAAGAGTGATCTCACCGGTGCAGTCCATTGTGCGGAGGTAGAACTGAGGACGATAGCGATTGCCGAACGGAGTGTGACGGCCACCCTCTTCCTTCTTCAGCACATAGATAGAAGCCTTGAAGTGATCGTGCGGAGTAATAGCACCCGGGTGCACGACAACCATACCACGCTTCACCTCGTCCTTGTCGATACCACGGAGGAGCAGACCGACGTTGTCACCAGCCTCACCCTCTTCCAGGGTCTTACGGAACATCTCGACACCAGTGATGACAGACTTCTTGTCCTCACCAAGACCGAGCAGCTGAACCTCATCACCAACCTTGCACTTACCAGTCTCGATACGACCAGTAGCAACAGTACCACGACCAGTGATAGAGAAGACATCCTCAACAGGCATCAAGAAAGGCTTATCAACCTCACGGACAGGCTCCTGAATCCAGTTGTCAACAGTGTCCATCAGCTCCATGATCTTGTCTTCCCACTTCTTCACACCATTCAGTGCACCCAGAGCAGAACCACAGATGATAGGAGTATCCTCTTCATAACCGTAAGAAGTCAGAAGATCCTGGACATCCATCTTCACGAGGTCGATCATCTCATCATCGACTTCAGGATCATCGCACTTGTTGAGGAAAACAACCAAACGAGGCACGTTTACCTGACGAGCGAGCAGCACGTGCTCACGAGTCTGAGGCATAGGACCATCGGTAGCAGCAACCACGAGGATAGCGCCATCCATCTGAGCAGCACCAGTTACCATGTTCTTCACATAGTCGGCGTGTCCCGGGCAGTCCACGTGAGCGTAGTGACGCTTTGCAGTCTCATACTCGATGTGGGCGGTGTTGATGGTGATACCACGCTCTTTCTCCTCAGGAGCGTTGTCGATCTGATCGAAGGACTTCACATCCTCACCTGTACCCAGACGCTCGTGCAGCACCTTAGAGATAGCTGCGGTCAGAGTAGTCTTACCGTGGTCGACGTGACCAATTGTACCAATGTTAACATGCGGTTTGGTACGCACATAAACCTCTTTAGCCATAGCTTTACTTTTTTATTGTATTAATTAAATAATCAAATAGATGATTCTCTTGACAACCTTGACTTGTCACACTGATATTTAGTTAGACTTCGTTTAGGCATCAAAGTGGAGCTGTAACTGAGAGTTGAACTCAGGACCTCTTCCTTACCAAGGAAGTGCTCTACCACTGAGCTATTACAGCAAAATAAGAGAGCGGAAAACGGGGCTCAAACCCGCGACCCCCAGCTTGGAAGGCTAGTGCTCTATCAACTGAGCTATTTCCGCATTACGCTCCAAAGAGGAGTCGTCTCATGCTTACGCATTGTGGGTGGTGATGGATTCGAACCACCGAAGGCAAGAGCCAGCAGATTTACAGTCTGCCCCATTTGGCCACTCTGGTAACCACCCAGTCAATGTTTAAAAGATCTCTGTCCTCATAAAGAGGAGCCTCTTGTCGGATTCGAACCAACGACCCCGAGATTACAAATCACGTGCTCTGGCCAACTGAGCTAAAGAGGCATATCCTGCAGCCGCCTTGCACGACTTTCATAGGACTCGTTGTAAAACGGCTGCAAAGATACTACTTATTTTTCAATCTCCAAAACTTTTCGGGGAAATTTTTCAATGTTTGCGTATTTTTTCTTTGAATTTCTCCAGTTGCACCCGCAATGAGTCCACGCACTGGTCGACTCCCTCTTCAAAAGTGTCGCAGGTCTTGGCCACGTAAAGTGGGCTTCCACCGGGCACAGTCACCGTGATACTGGTTTCCTTATTGAGAGCGGTAGCGGGCTTGACAACTTTTAATTGCACCTCTACTTTCTGAATGTCTTCGAATGATTTTTCCAACTTGGCGGTCTTCTTCTCGATGAACGCCTGCAGCTTCTCGGTAGCGTCGAAGTGAATCGACTGAATCTTTACTTCCATAGTTACCTCCGTTTTTTGTTAAAGGTTAAACTCATGCCCGTGGATGGGCATCTTGATACACTCGCTTGAGTTGCTCGAACGTCGTATGCGTATAGATCTCCGTGGTGGAGGCCGACGCATGTCCCAACAACCGTCTCACACTTTCTATACCCGCACCATGGTTGAGCATGGCGGTGGCAAAGGTGTGGCGCAAGACATGCGGCGAAAGCTTCTTCATGGAGCTGACCATTCGCAGATGGCTCTTCACCATCGTTTCCACCTGGCTGCCACCCAACCGGCATCCCTTCTCTGACAGGAAGAAGGCATCCTCCTGCTTGGGAACCACTTCGTCTCTCACCGACATATAATGCCGCAAGGTCTCCGCAAGCTCCTCCCCGAAAGGTATGATACGCTGCTTATTGCCTTTACCGGTCACCTTGAGCTGCCGGTTGACAAAGTCCACATCCGCATCACGCAGTCCCATCAGCTCTGCACGCCGTATCCCTGTTTCATAGAAAGTCATAATAACAGTACGCGCGCACGTACTCTTATAATCGTCTCCCCAGTGATCACTGTCCAAGAGTCTGTCCATCTGCTCTTCCTGTAGGAAGCTGGGCAAAGGCTTTTTCAGTTTCGGCGCACGAATGCTGACCGTCGGGTCTTTCTTCACCAGATGATGCGACAAGGCAAACCTATACAATGACTTGAGTGCGGACAATCGCCGGGCAACGGTTGTTGTGCTATTGCCCTCATCGACCATCTGCTCCATCCAGTTACGGATGATGTCACCGTCTATGGTTTCCCATGTCGGCTGGCCATCCAATGCCTGAAAGTATTCCTCGAACTTTTTGAAGTCCTCGGAATAGCTGACCACCGTCAATGGCGAGCGGTTGAGCTCGTACTTGAGATAGTCCAGGAATCGGTCTTTTATCTCCATCATTATAGCCTCCAAACGCTACTCTTGCGTTTTCAGCAACGAATGTACGAAGAAAAATTCAAACTACCAAACTTTTTGAGTATTTTTTACTCTTGGAGTCGTTTTTTACTCCTCTTCCTGACGAAGCTTCTGTACGTAGATAGCGTGCTCCATCTTGAGACGTTTCTTGACAGAGGGTTTGTCAAACTGCTGACGAGCGCGAAGCTCCTTCACCACACCTGTCTTTTCAAACTTTCTCTTGAACTTCTTGAGAGCTCTTTCGATGTTCTCGCCATCCTTTACTGGTACAATAATCATTTTGTTTTGGTTTTATAATTTTAAATGTGAAACATACGCAAACGGGCGCCATCAATACATGGTACCACAATTTGCGGATGCAAAATTACATCTAATTTTCCAAATACGCAAATAATTAACTAATTTTCTGCAAGTTGTGTTGTTTGACAGAAGAGACAGAGACCTTTTATATAAGACAGAAAGACATAAAAGACATATTTATTTTTAGACAGAAAGACATAAAAGACATATTTGCTCTCCCTCAACAGCCCCATATATATAAAAGGTGTGCGTCAGTTGATCATAGCGAATCAAATTCTATTCCTTCCAAGCACTACACTTTCTTCAATCATCAAACTCTTGAAAACAATAAGCTCCCCCTAAGCACATCGTCTTATGATCACATGATCCTGTGCATAGGGTGAGCTCATTCCCTCCCCTTGGGGAGGGTTAGGGAAGGGCCGGAGGACTGGAGGGCCTTAGGTCTTTCGGGCTTGTCCTTCTATATCTCCTTCGTCTTTTCCTTCAGCCACTCTTTCTCCTCCTCGTTGAGATGCGGAGCGAGTTTCTCGTAGACATATTTGTGGTAGCTGTTGAGCCAGGCAATCTCTTCGGGCGCGAGTTCATCGAGGATGATGGGCTCCGTGTCAATGGGGCACAGGGTGAGCGGTTCAAACTGCAGGAAGGTACCGAAGTCCGTGGTCTTGTAAGGACGGATGAGCAGCGTGTTCTCGATGCGCACACCGAACTTACCGGCAAGGTAGAGGCCAGGCTCGTCGGTGACTGTCATACCGTCGACAAGCGGAGAAGGCATATACTCCATGCGTATCTGGTGAGGGCCCTCATGCACGTTGAGATAAGAGCCCACGCCGTGACCCGTGCCATGCAGATAGTTGAGTCCCTCGCGCCACATGGCCTCGCGTGCAAGGATGTCGAGTTGCGTACCACTGGCCCCTTCAGGGAACTTACAGAGTTCGAGTTGGATGTGTCCCTTGAGCACGAGGGTATAGATATGCCGTTCCTCGTCGGTAAGAGGTCCGAGTGGGATGGTGCGCGTGATGTCGGTAGTTCCGTCCTGATACTGTGCACCACTGTCGAGGAGCAGGAAGCCACGGGGCTCAAGCGGAATGTCGGTCTCCGGCGTTGCTTCATAGTGGACGATGGCACCATGGGCAGCATAGCCTGCGATGGTATCAAAACTGATGTCGCGGAAGAGCGGCTGCTCGGCACGCAGGGTGGTGAGCTTGCGGTCGATGCTCATCTCGGTCTGACCACCGGCCGCCACGGCAGGCTTCAACCATCGGAGAAACTTCACCAGGGCGATGCCGTCACGCAGCATGGCGTGGTGGTAGCCGTCTATCTCTACCGCGTTCTTAATTGCTTTCATGGCGGGCACCGGCGAGACATGGCTGACCACAGGCCGACAGCTGGCCACACGATAGAGCGAATAGCAGGTCTCGTTGGGGTCGAGCAGTATGTTGTACTCAGGATATTGCTTCAAGCCCTTTGCCACATCAGCGTAAGGAGCCACGTCGACGCCTTCCCCAGCAAGATAGTCACGCACGTCGTCGGTAATCTTCTCCTTATTTATATATAAGGTGGCATGTGTGGTGTCGATGAGCAGATAAGCCACAAAGACTGGATTGCAGTGCACATCAGTGCCACGGAGGTTGAGCGTCCACGCCACATCGTCGAGGGCTGAGACGAGCATACCGTCGGCATGAAGTGCGCGCAAGGCCTTGCGGATGCGTGCGAGCTTGTCGGCAGCGCGCTCACCGGCATATTCCAGCGGCTGTATCTCCACGCGATGGTCGGGAATTGCAGGACGGTCGCGCCATACGACGGACAATGGGTCGAAGTTGTGGCGCACGGTGATGCCACCTTCCTGGCGCAGGTCTGCAATCATCGCCTTCACACTGCTACAGCTGTTCACCATGCCGTCCATGCCAACGACAGCGCCGTCGACATCATGGAGCTCCTGGCCGAGCCATTGCGCAATGGTCGGCGTACCCTTCACCTTGAGTTTCATCAGCTGATACTCTGTACCGCTCAGCTGGTCAGCCGCTGCAAGGAAATAGCGGCTGTCGGTCCACAGCGCGGCACTGTGCATCGTGACCACAGCCGTACCCGCCGAGCCGTTGAAGCCACTCACCCACTCGCGGCCCTTCCACCGGTCAGGGACATACTCACTGTTGTGGGGATCGGTACTGGGAAAGATAAACGCATCGAGATGCTCACGGCGCATCACCTCGCGCAAGTCGCGCAGCCGTTGATTGATTTCTTCCTTCATAGCATATAACGATTATTGGTTTGGTCTAATCCCTGAAATGCCAAACAGACATAACAAAAGACGTAACAAAGATAATACTTTTAAGAATAAACAACAAATAAAAGCGAAAAGAAATCACTCAATGAATAGATTTTTTAGTAACTTTGCATGGCTGCAAGGAAGAAAGCCCTCGGGCACACTTCTTGCAGTCGGAAAACACAGAAAAGTATTTCTGAACTAAATAATTAGTGTTATGAACTATTTAACAAATGACAAGCTGGTCATCGTCGGTGCAGGCGGTATGATCGGTTCCAACATGGTGCAGAGCGTTTTGATGCTCGGCCTTACTCCTAACGTATGTCTCTATGATATCTATGAGCCGGGTGTTCATGGTGTCTTCGATGAGATTCAGCAGTGCGCATTCCCCGGTGCCAACGTCACCTACTATGCTCCTGCCGTTGAGGATATGGGCAATCCCGAGAAGGTTGCCGAGGCTGCCAAGAAGGCTTTCACCGGCGCTAAATACATCATCTCCTCTGGTGGTGCTCCCCGTAAGGCTGGCATGACACGTGAGGATCTGCTGAAGGGCAACTGCAAGATCGCTGCTGACTTCGGTGACAACATCAAGAAGTACTGCCCGGACGTTGAGCACGTGGTTGTCATCTTCAACCCCGCTGACGTGACTGCTCTGACAACTCTGATTCACTCTGGCTTGAAGCCCAACCAGCTGACCTCTCTGGCTGCTCTCGACTCTACTCGTCTGCAGCAGGCTCTGGCACTGGAGTTCGGCGTTCAGCAGGACAAGGTGACAGGTGCTCACACTTATGGTGGTCACGGCGAGCAGATGGCTGTCTTCGCTTCTCAGGTGAAGGTCGACGGCAAGCCGCTGGCTGAGATGGGTCTCAGCGACGAGCGTTGGCAGGAGATCAAGCACATCACCGTACAGGGTGGTTCCAACATCATCAAGTTGCGTGGCCGTAGCTCTTTCCAGAGCCCTGCTTACAACGCTGTGAAGATGATCGAGGCTGCTATGGGCGGCGAGAAGTTCACTCTGCCTGCTGGCTGCTATGCCGACATTCCTGAGCTGGGCTTCAAGGACGTGATGATGGCTCTGCCTACTACCATCGACAAGAGCGGTGTGCACTACACTGTTCCTACAGGTACGAAGGAAGAGATGGCTGATCTGCAGAAGAGCTACGAGCACCTCTGCAACATGCGTCAGGAGGTTATCGACCTCGGCATCATTCCTCCTATCAATGAATGGAACAAGATGAACCCGAACTTGAAGTAAAGCCCACCCCTAGCAGCCCTCTCCCGCCCCTCCCAAGGGAGGGGAATAGAGAGTACGGCCCTCCCCTAGCCCCTCCCAAGGGAGGGGAATAGCGAGTCCTCCTCCAACCCCGTTCCGAGATCGGAAACTGCAAATCCAAGGTATGGGTTTTGCGGTCCTCCCCCCTCGGGGGGAGTTAGAGGAGGGCTCTTCTTTTCTCCTCGGGGGGAGTTAGAGGAGGGCTTGATCTTTTGTTTTTTGGCCTTTTTCCACCTTATTATATTTATGGCTTCCATAGAACTTGCTTTTCAAGAATACTACCGTCCGCTCTGTCTCTATGCCATGCACTATCTCAGCGGTGATGTCGACGCTGCCGAAGACGTGGTGCAGGACTGTTTCGTGCGGCTATGGCAGCGCGAGGCCGACAACGACCGTGCGTTTCTCTATACCGCTGTGCGCAACGCGTGCATCGACCGACTGCGCCGCAACGACCCACTCTGCCACGAAGTAGAGCCGCAGGACTTGGAAGGTACCATCACCGACGAAGAGGCGCAGGACCGCTCTTTTCTCGAAGCCCGTCTATGGAAAGCGATAGACTCCCTACCCCAGCGTCAGCGCGAGGCTCTGCTGTTATGCAAGCGCGACGGACTGTCCTACCGAGAAACAGCCGAGAAGATGGGCATCAGCGAGAAGACCGTCGAGCATCTTCTCTCCAATGCCATGAAAGCACTGCGCGACCATCGCGCCGACATCTACCGTATCGTACTCATCTTTTATTAATCTCCAATTTTGTTGAGTATACTGACAAAAAACGGCCCTTATTTTGCGCTTCTTTTCCAACGAAAGGCCTTTTGCCCGAAAAGAAGCGAATTTCGCACGTTTTTATAAATCCCTAATAAACAACGACTTACCCAAATGAGTATTTTTACGCCATTGTCAGAAAGCCTTTCTGACCAAAAATTCTCTAGAGAATTTTTCATCAGAAAGGCTTTCTGATGCGGTCAAACCGCCTTTCTGACCATATCAAACTACCTTTTTCATCACAAGAAGCCACTGTTTTGTGAGTGAAGGAGCAGAATTTTCATGTCATCAGCCTTCTTTCCTTGAAAAAAGCCTCCGCCGTCCGCTCTAGAATGTAAGCGAAGGTGAACACACTTTTGTCAATACGTTTCGACGCACATCTCACAATTATACAAGTAGCACTACGTAAGCAGGATCGGCACGCCCCCCCCTTTCCCTAAGAAAAGTGTGGCAACATGCTAAATAATCGCTAAGAAAAGCGTGAATATCCTTATTTTATCTTTTAACGATCCATCTTCGATGGAATAAAGAATAAAGCCGGTTATAAAGAATATAACAGTATAGACATCGGCCATGGTGAAAGTGGAATATTCTCAATATTCGGCTATATTCTTTATTCCGCATAGCGGAGCGTTTAAACTTCAAGACGTACGATTTATTGTGTTTCCCATGGGGGGATTCCCGACTTTCTGCGTCATAGCAACAGAAAACAATAATTGAGAGAATATGAATGCAAAGAAAAGCAAGGGCTTGGCTCTTGCACTGCTTTTGATGGGAATCTGTCTGACAATGACGGCAAGAACGGCAGACTCCACCTTCGTCATGCCGCAACACAGTATCTATGGCGAGGTGGGTGGCCCGTGCTGGGGTGTCAGCGCCAACTGGGACGCACGACTGAAAAAGGACTCCCCTTGGGGCTATCAGGTTGGCCTGGGATGGGCTGGACGATGGGACAACTCGGCGGGTATACACACCCACACGATGTACTACGGTCTGACCACGGGTGTGAACTACCTGATCGGCAAGCGCAAGTCAAGACTGGAATTAGAACTTGGCAACCACCTGCGCCTCATCAGCAGTAAGCTCGCCTATGCGTCATACCTCGACGTAACCGGCGACATCAGCGTACAGACGAAGAACAAGACGCAGGCGCGCGACTTCCTCTATATGAACATTGGCTACCGTCACGTCAGCTCGCATGGCTTCCTGTTCCGCTGCGGCCTCACACCCATGGTGAACATCACCAACGGCTGGACGGACTCCAACGACAGCTATAGCAAGGGGGCGGTGTTCTTCGCTCCCTACGTGAGTTTCGGAAAAGCGTTCTAAAAGAGAAGAACCTCCCGCTCCTTAAGAAGGGAAGGCAAGACACCACTAAGAAAACAGTAAACCATATATATATTGTAACGTGAAAACCGCAAGAATGATCATTGCGGCGACCATTCTCTTCATCTTGTTGCCGATGGTCGTCTGGGGCCAAGGCCACACAACGACCATCCGGCAGCAGATAGAATGGTTGCACCGTACTCAGAAAGTCAACTTCACCTACGACGCTTCACTGCCCGTAGGCAACACCTATCAGGGGCCGTCGCTCAAGGGCATGACACTGGCCAAAGCCCTAAGCACGCTCTTCAAAGACAGTGGCATCAGCTACTCGGTCAATGGAAAGTATATCATCCTGAAAGCAGCCAAACAGGAAAAGGCCGCACCACACAGCCAACCACAACCGCACAAAACAACACCGGCGCCATCACGACGGCACACCCTCAGCGGATATGTGCGCGACACCAGTGGCGAGACACTCATCAACGCCACCGTATGGGACGAGACCACCGGCACGGGAACCACCACCAACGCCTACGGCTTCTACTCGCTCACCCTGCCCGAGGGCGAGCACCATATCAAGTTCAGCTACCTCGGCTTTGCAGATCAAATGATCAAAGCCAAGCTCGAAAGTAATCTCCGGCAAGACATCGCCCTCAAGGAAGACAACCGACTGCCGGAAGTCGTCGTAGAGGGCGATCTCAACTCACCGCTGCTCAACACACAGACCGGCAAGCGGTCGCTCTCGCAGGCCGACATCAAGACGGGCTACGCCCTGCTGTCCTCGCCCGACGTGGTGAAGACGCTCCAGCGCACCAGCGGTGTTGCTGAGGGCGTGGAACTCGTCAGCGGACTGTATGTCCACGGCGGCAACAACGACGAGAATCTCTTCCTGCTCGACGGCACACCGCTCTACCAGATCAACCACACGCTCGGACTCTTCTCTTCGTTCAACGCCGACATCGTGAAAAACGTCGACTTCTACAAGAGCGGCTTCCCCGCCCGCTACGGCGGACGCCTCTCCAGTGTCATCGATGTGCGTACCACCGACGGCGACATGCAGCACTACCATGGCTCGGTGCGCCTTGGCCTGCTCGACGGTGGCCTGCAGTTCGAAGGACCGATACAGAAGGGCAAGACCAGTTTCAACATCGCCCTGCGACGCTCATGGCTCGACTTGATCACACGTCCCGTGTTCTCCTATATCAACCACCATGCCGGCGAGGACGACGACAAGATCAACCTCGAATATTTCTTCCACGATTTCAACGCCAAGGTGACGCATCTCTTCAGCGACCGCTCGCGACTGTCGTTGAGCACCTATTGGGGACAGGACAGACTGTCGACACGCGACGAGTATGACTACACTTACGGCGGCACAAGCTACTACACCTATGACGGCAGACGCGTAGACACGGGCAATCATGACACCGAAAAGGATTTGACCAAAAACCATTTCAATTGGGGCAACTTCAATGCTGCCTTGGACTGGACCTATATCCTTTCACCAAAGTTCTTCGCAAACATCACAGGCGTGTACACCTACAGTCTGTCTAAGCTGCGGTCTTTAGAGGATGACCGTGTCACGGACACTAACGGCAACGAGTCTTCGCGGCAGTTCACCGAGCACGGCTACCACTCCACCATCAACGACGTGGGCTACCGCATGGCCTTCGACTACTGCCCCACCCCGCGCCACCACATCCGTTTCGGTCATGACTTCACGCTACACCACTTCCGGCCACAGAGCAACGACCAAATCGACATCTTCAGCAATGACGGGGAGGGTGACACCACGAAGGTCAGTTCAAAAAGCCATCTCGCCGCCACGGAGCTGAACGTCTATGCCGAGGACGAGATGACACTCAGCAACCATTGGAGTCTCAACGCCGGCATGAACATGGCGCTCTTCCATGTTCAGGGTAAGACGTTTATGAATCTCGACCCGCGCGCCGCCGTGAAATACCAGCCCAACCGATACCTCTCGTTCAAAGCCAGCTACACCACGATGACGCAGTTTGTGCACAAGATCTCCAATGCCTACATCGACTTGCCGAGCGACTACTGGGTGCCCACGACAGCCCGCCTTCATCCTATGCACAGCCATCAGTGGGCTGCGGGCGTGTATCTACAGCCCAACCACCATTGGCTGCTGTCGATGGAAGGCTACTATAAGTGGTCGTCGCATCTGCTACAATATACCAACTGGCAGGGACTGGAGCCTCCTGCCAACAACTGGGACACGAAGGTCATGGAAGGTCACGGACGCTTCTACGGCCTGGAGTTCGACGCACACTACGCCACACACCGCCTGCAACTCGACGCCTCCTATACGCTGTCGTGGAACAAGCGTAAGTTTGAGGACTATTATCCCGAGTGGTATTACGACAAGTTTGACAATCGCCATAAGTTCAACGCCTCGGTACGCTACCACTTCGGCAAGGGCACCAGCCTCTACGCTGCATGGCTCTATCACAGCGGCAACCGTCTCACTCTGCCCACACAGTATGTCAACTATCCCGACCTCGGCAATGGCGGCGAGAATGACTTCCTCTTCGACCGCCCCAACAACGTCAGCGCGCCGGCCTACCACCGTCTCGACATCGGCGTGGACATCCACCACCGCACCAAGCACGGACATGAGCGCATCTGGAACTGGAGCATCTACAACGCCTACTGCCATCTCAACACCATGTGGGTCGATGTCAACTACAACGACTACACCAGCTCGTTCAAGGCAAAGGCGAAAGGCTACATCCCCATCATCCCATCATTCAGTTACACTTATAAGTTTTAATGCCATGCGACAGCAATACTCCTTATTTATATATATACTCCTCGCCGTCCTCTCGCTGACGGGCTGCAAAGACGACTTCGGCATCGACAAGGTGAAGAGCACACCTAAGCTCATCCTCTACTGCATGCCCACCGTAGGCGACACCACTGTCATAAAGCTCACACGCAGCCTGCCCGTCAACACCCAAGGCGACATCACGCCCGTCAACGATGCACATATCAACTATTCGGTCAACGGGAAGACGGCGGAAATCATCAACTTGGGCGACGGAACCTACAAAGCAGTGGCACATCAGACTGCCGGAGACCGCATCACGCTCACGGCCGAGGCAGAAGGCTTGCCTGCGGTTTCAGCCTCAACGACCATCCTCGATGCCATCGTTATCGACGATGTCAAGATCAAAAAGGTTCATCTCTATTCCAACTACGAGGAGATGGCTGAAGACTTCTACCAGCTCTCAGCCTCCTTCACCGACCCGGGCAACACCAAGGACTACTATGCCGTACAGGTAGTGGACGGAACAATCACCCACAAAGGAGAGATCTATACACAAAACAGTAGCCATTACAGAGCACCATCGGACATCGCTGACGAGATGGACACCGTGGAATCAGTGAGACAGATCTATCTCGACAGCGAGCCACTGATTAACCGACTGGGAAATATCGACTATGATTTTGGCTATGACGACGACGACTACGACCATTTCTATCTCTTCACCGACGACGACATCAATGGCAAGACCTACACGCTGCACTTGAACGTGTGGTATGAACCTGGCCAAGAAACGGTCAAGCTGCCGGATGGTAGTATGAGCTCACAGCTGGTCAGCCCTTACTATCGTGTCATCCTCTACCACATCACTCCCGAGTTCTACCATTTCATTCACTCCATCGGCAGTATCGACAACAACGATCTCGCCAAAGCAGGACTGTCAAACATCGCCCCCACCTTCGGCAACGTCAAGGGTGGCATAGGCATGATGGCAGGATACCAAAAGACGAAGACCAAGTGGACAAGACATGCGGAGATTATACAAGTTTGGAAATAACGACAGACTCTTTCTCCCAGCCTCACGGCTGCTCTAAGTCATCATTCAACACTCATACATTGCGTTCATTCATCATTCAACACTCATCACTCAACATTGCATATGCGGTACGTACTTCATTATTATAAGGAGGGTAAGCTCGACACACAGAGAGCCCTCGACAAGATTCAGGCTCGGGTGGGCACGCCACGCCACACTGCCCGCCACTATATCCTGCGCTGGGCTGCCGCGGCCGCCTCTGTACTCGTGGTGATAGGCATCGGCACTTATCTCTATCTGCGCCCGGCCACGACGACGCTCACCGCCGACGCCACACAACAGGTCTACCGTCTGCCCGACGGCACGATGGTGACGCTGGCTCCCCACGCCACACTGTCCTACACAAGCGACTGCCGTGAGGTGGAGATGACGGGTAAAGCTTATTTCGACATTCATCACGATGCACGGAATCCTTTCACCATCGCTGACCACGACTACATCATCCGCGACATCGGCACGCATCTGCAAGTGGAAGAGTCGGAAGGGATTACACGGCTGACAGTTCTCGAAGGAGCGGCCAGCTTCGGCTCCACACGCTCCGGCAACACAGCTATTGCGTTGCGGGCAGGCATGTCCGCAACGCTGTCACAAGGAGACAGTGCACCACGTCTGGACAAGAAGACCGACGTGAACCAGGCGGCATGGGCCACCCACACGTTCCACTTCGCCGACACGCCCCTCAGCGACGTGCTCCACACGCTCAGCACCTACTACCACGTGCGGCTCACCGCCAGCGACACCGGCAAGCGCCTCACCGCCGACTTCGACACCAGCAGCCTCAACAGCATCATCACGGTCATCGAACAGACACTGGACGTGAAGATAGAGAAGGAGGATAACAGATAGAGGCAGCAATAAGACAATTATTGCGTGCCAAATTTGGTACATATTAAATAATTTACTATCTTTGCCATCGTATTAAAATCATATTTACTATGGCTGTAGTTAATTTTACCTCCCGAGAATTCCGAAGTCAGCAGGCTCACGCCTTTGACTTAGCCGATCAAGGAGCACATGTCATCATCAGAAGAAATAAGAAACAAGCCTATACCTTAGTGCCTGTTAATGATGACGACATCACGATTACGCCTTCTCTCCAGGCGAGAATAGAGAAGGCTCGTGCTGAATACAAGGCTGGGGAATTCACCCGCCTCAAGACTCATGAAGAAATAGACAAATACTTCGAGAACTTATGAGCTATGTCATAGACATTGCCAAAGATGCAGACTAGATCATTAAGAAGTGGAAAAGTCTAATCCGCAACTTTTCAAAAAATATCAGAAGCTCTTCCACGAACTGGCGGACCATCCGCGAACAGGAACAGGACACCAAGAACCGCTTATAGGAAGGCAAGACATTACTTATTCTCGCCATATCACAGCTCACGACAGAATCATATACGAAATATACGATAACATTGTTACCGTATTGATTGTTGAGGTTGAAGGGCACTACAAAGATAAGTGATAATGACCTGTCAGCATTAAGCACCACCATGAGATACGTAGACGTGATATTGCCGCTGCCTTTAGAGGGCACCTTCAGTTATGCCGTTGACGACAAGAAAGCCAACGGCATCGTGGCCGGTATGCGCCTGCTCGTGCCCTGGGGCAAGAGCAAGACGGTGGCAGCGCTGTGTGTGCGCATCCACGACGACAAGCCGCAACTCGATGACAGCAAGATCAAAGAAGTGCTCGACGTGCTCGACGCCTCACCCGTGATCCTGCCCACACAGTACCGGCTGTGGCAATGGATCGCATCGTACTATATGTGCACCATGGGCGAAGTGATGAACGCTGCCCTGCCCGCCGGACTGAAAGCCGAGACGGGCTACCGCCCCAAGACAGAGCCCTGCGTAAGACTGGCCGCCAAGTACCGCAACGAACAGGCACTGCATATCGCCATCGAACTTTTAAGGCGTATGCCCAAACAGCAAAAGGTGTTTCTCACTTTCCTGCAACTCTCCCACTGGGACCTTTACTTCGAGAATCCCTGCGAGATCAAGGAGCTGACACGCGAGGAACTCATGAACGCCACGAGCTGCTCAACGGCTATCGTACGGCAGCTCGTCGTGCACGGCTTCCTCGAAGCCTACGACCGTGAGGTGGGACGGCTCAACCATGCCGGGCAGCCTCATCCCGAAAACATGAAGACGCTCAACGACGCCCAGGCCAAGGTCATGGACGACATAGAGGCACAGTGGAGGGAGAAAAACGTGGTGCTGCTCCATGGTGTGACCTCCAGCGGTAAGACCGAAATCTATATCCATCTCATTGAGAAAGCTATCGCCGAGGGCAAGCAAGTGCTCTATCTCTTGCCCGAGATAGCCCTCACCGTGCAGATGACCGAGCGACTGCAACGAGTCTTCGGCAGCGAGCTCGGCATATACCATAGTAAATACAGCGATGCCGAGCGCGTGGAGATCTGGCAAAAGCAACTCTCCGACAAGCCTTACAGTGTCATCCTCGGTGCCCGCAGCGCCGTATTTCTGCCGTTTCAGCGACTCGGACTGGTCATCATTGACGAGGAGCACGAGACCAGCTACAAGCAGCAAGACCCCGCGCCACGCTACCATGCACGCAGCGCAGCCATCGTCATGGCGCAGATGCTGGGCGCCAAGACGCTGTTGGGCAGTGCTACGCCATGCATGGAAAGCTACTACAATGCCAAAACGGGGAAATACGGATACGTGCCACTCATGCAGCGTTACCAGGGCATCGAGTTGCCCGACATCCATGTTGTCGACATCAAGGACCTGCGCCACCGCAAGATGATGAGCGGTCCATTCTCGCCCCAACTGCTCAGTGCCATACGCGAGGCGCTGAGCCAGGGCAAGCAAGCCATCCTCTTCCAAAACCGCCGTGGCTTTGCGCCGATGATCGAGTGCAAGGTCTGTGGCTGGGTGCCTCACTGCAAGAACTGCGATGTGAGTCTCACCTATCACAAGCGGTTAAACATGCTGACCTGCCACTACTGTGGCTACACCCAGCCCGTGCCACTGGTCTGCCCCTGTTGCGGCAATCCTCATCTCAGCGGCCGCGGCTATGGTACGGAGAAGATCGAGGACCAGATCAAAGAAGTGTTTCCCGAAGCACGCGTGGCACGCATGGACCTTGACACCACGCGCACAAAAGGAGCCTACGAGCGCATCATCCACGACTTCGGCGCAGGCAAGACCAATCTGCTCATCGGCACACAGATGATCAGCAAAGGCCTCGACTTCGACCGCGTGGCTGTGGTGGGCATCCTCGACGCTGACTCGATGCTCAACTACCCCGACTTCCGCGCCTACGAATATGCCTTTATGATGATGAGTCAGGTCAGCGGACGCGCCGGGCGCAAGGGCAAGCGCGGCCTTGTCATCCTGCAGACCCGCAACCCACAGCTGCCCGTGGTGCAGCAAGTCGTGAGCAACGACTATCAGGGCTTCTACCACGACCTGCTCACCGAGCGCCATCTGTTTCACTACCCACCGTTCTATCACCTTATATATATATACCTCAAGCATAAGCAGGAGGGCATTGCCGAAGCTGCTTCTCAGCAATTAGGTGCGCAGCTGCGCCAACGCTTCGGCGACCGTGTGCTCGGTCCTGACAAGCCGGGCGTGGCACGCATCCAAAGCCTCAGCATCCGCAAGATCGTGCTGAAGCTGGAGAACGGCATTGCCAGGGCACAAACGCAACAAAGCCTTATAGCCCTCCGACAGCAGCTGCTGAGTCAGAAAGGCTATAAGGCCTTGCAAGTCTACTTTGATGTAGACCCGATGTAAGGAAACTAGCTACAGACCCTCTCTAGCTCCCCCTAAAAGGGGGAGAAACGCAACACCCAGACTTTCGGAAAAAGCTAATCCATCCGTGCTCGAATAAATAAAGTAGAGAAGCAAAAACTCCTTCTTTTCCTAAAATGTACGATAGGAATGGCTGTTTCTCCCCCTTTTAGGGGGAGCTAGAGAGGGTCTGTTCTGGTCTTATTTCCTTTTAGAAGTTGAAGTCTACGCCAACGCCGAACACGTTGTTGTCGCGGGTGTAGTCGCTCTTGTAGGTAACCGTCTGCGTTGATGACAGTGCCACGTCGTCAGTGGTTTTCTTATGCTGATAGAACGAGTGGAAATAAGCCACGTTCAGGTCCATGCGCTTCGTGAGGTGGAAGCGGGCACCACAAGCCACACTGTTGGAGCTGACCACGAAACTCTTGTCGTTCATATAAGCCTCACTCAAACCATAGTTGGTGTTCTGCCAACCGGCCGACACGGTGATGCGCTTGCTCGCATCGAACTCGGCACCGGCCGTCCACTCCATCGTTCCATGCTTGAGTTTCTCCTCACGATGGTTGTAGGCCGTGGCCTGCTTGTCGTAGAAATAGTGGAAGCCGACATTTACGCGCAAGGGATCGACGGGGTTGTAGCCCACACCCACAGAAAGCAGGGCAGGAATATCTGCCGGCACCTTCACGCCATCGGCATACTCACCGGTAGCCTCCGTCATCTTGCTGTCGAACTGCTGCTTGATCATACCCATGGCACCAACGACACGCGGGTTGCTAAGCTTGGTCTTAGCATACTCCAGTCCGTAGGCCATTGCCTCGGTCTGCGTCATGGTCTGCGTCTTGTCCTGCTTCATGGCCTGTGCGGCGACAGTCTGCGCCACGGCCATGCCGAGGTTATCCTGAAGGTTACCAATAGACGGTGCCTGGTTGACGCTCTCGTTCTTCAGACGCATACGTGTCTTGAACTCATACTTGGCCGCGAAGTTCCAGCGGCCGAGACGATAGTCGATGCTGATGATTGGGGTGAAGCCGAGGCCCTTCTGGTCACAGTTCAACTCGATGTCACCGGAGTTGGTCTTCGAAGGGTCGAGGACTTTATAGAGCGGCATATTCCCCACCTTGATATTGCGCACATAGCCATAGTAGCTGCCAGTGGCATACACGGCGCGCACACCGCCGAAGAAACTCAGATTGGGACGCAAGCGGTAAGCAGCACCCACAGAGAAACCATAGTAATAGGAATTGCCACGCATGTAACTGTTGAAGCTGTACTTGCCGTCAGTACCGAACATCTGAGGCGAAGTGAACATCTGCCGCTCCAAAGCCTGATCCACGGCACCGGCCAGGCCAACAGCCCCTAAAGCCGCCTCACCAACAATCTTCTCAAACGAGCCCAGACCATCGTCGAAGGTGCACTTGCCACCACCGCCGATCAGTCCAACATTAGCCTGAAAGGAGAAGTTATGCCAATTGTAGGCATACTGCACGGAAGGAAGGACGGGAGCAAAGGCCTTGCCCCGGAACTTGCGGTGCGTGCTGTTGTCAGCAGTGTTGTTGCCAAACAACGGATAATCGTTCTCTATCGTACGGCTTTGGATGGCCGTCTGCCAGTTGAACGAGAAATGGTGTCCCGGGGAAAGGAAAGCCACACCGGCTGGGTTGTAATACGCACCATCAATGCCTATGGCAGCCTCACGGCTCATCATACGGTTATAAGCAATGTTTTGATTGGTGTTGGTCAGAATGCCACCGGCGAAAGCCAACTGGGAGATTGCGGCAAAAGCAGCCGCAAGAATCATTTTAGACTTCATTATCCTAAAAGTTGTTTTGAATTGCGCCTGCAAAGGTACTAATATTGTTCGATAGTTCTACAAAAGTTGTAGATATTTCAGTTGTCGTTACAATTCTTTAACGATACACGTTATCTCATAGCGTCAACACCATATTATATATATAGCACATACAGACTCGGTCCTAATAGTGGCCAAACTATCAGCCATACAAAAGGCTGCGGCGATCAACAAGACCGTCGTAAAGAAAAGATTTAGCAAGAGTAAGAGTAAGGGCAAGGTACAACCTCAGCCCTTACTTTTCGTCCTTGAGCTTGGGATATTGGATACGTGTGTGATAGATAGCCTTCAGGCGGTCGATGAGCACCTGCTTGGCAATGGCGATGTCGTAGAACGTGATGCGACACTCCTTGAAGAAGCCGGCAGCAACCTGTCCGTCCACCATCTTGTTGACCAACTCGCTGATGTTCTCTTCTGTATACTCCTTGAGTGAGTGCGAGGCAGCCTCGCAGGCATCTGCCATCATCAGGATAGCCTGCTCACGGGTGTAGGGATTCGGTCCGGGATAGGTAAACGGCTCCTTGTCGACAATCTCGTCGGGATGCTCGTTCTGGTACTTGATATAGAAATACTTCACCAGGCCACGACCGTGGTGAGTGAGGATGAAGTCACGGATAAACACCGGCAGGTTAGCTTCCTCGGCAAGCTTCACGCCATTGGTGACATGCCCGATGATGATCTTGGCGCTCTCTTTCTCCGTGAGATTGTCGTGAGGGTTGATGCCTCCTTGCTGGTTCTCGGTGAAGAACGCCGGATTGGCCATCTTGCCAATGTCGTGATAGAGGGCACCGGTACGCACGAGCGTGCTGTTGGCTCCGATCTTGTTGGCTATCTCCGAGGCGAGATTACCGACGATGATCGAATGCTGGAACGTGCCGGGGGCCACCTCGCTAAGCATACGCAGCAGGCCGCGGTTGGTGTTGCTGAGCTCGATGAGCGTGATGGTGGAGGTGAAGCCGAAAAGCTTCTCCACGAGATACATCAGCGGGTAGGCCAGCAAGAGCAGCACGCCATTGATAAAGAAATGGTAGTACATGCGCGTGTCGGGCTCAAAGACAGCACCGCTCTGCATCAGCTGCAAGGCAAAATGGATGAGACAGGTCGAGCCGAAGACCAGCACGGCAGTCTTGAACACCTGGGCGCGTGAGGTCATCTCGCGCAGCGAATAGATGGCCACCAGGCCTGCCACTGTCTGGATGACGATGAACTCATACTGCATTCTCAGCACCGCGGCACAGATAAGTACCATCGTCACATGGGTGATGAACGCCGTGCGGGAGTCCATAAACACACGTGCGAAGATCGGCACAAAGGCAAACGGAAGCACATAGACACTGAAACTGAAATAGCTGTGCACCATCATCAACGACACCAAGATGGGGAAGATGGTGATCAGCAGATAGAGCATGGCAATGCTGCGCGGCTTGTCGAAATAGTCCTTGCGGAACATTGCCAGATAGATGGTGAAGAGCAGTACAAGGGTGAAGACATAGATCGTGCCACCGGCCAAATGCTGGGCCAACTGACTCTTCGAGGCATTGCGGCGCTGCAACTCTCGCTGGAACGAGTTGAGCACCCGATAGTTGTACTCGTTGACCATATCGCCCACGCCGATGACTTTCTGTCCTGCCATCATCATGCCACTGGCCGGTGAGATGCTGCTTAGCAGATCGTTGCGCGCCGTCTGGGAATGGGCACGGTCATAGATGAGGTTGGGCTCGATATAGTTGTTGAGATTCAGCCGTTGCAAAGCCGGGCGTTCCTTGCTCAGTTCCTCATCACTGAGCAACTGCTCGTAGGCTGACTTCGTGGAATAGATGCACCCCGTCTGCACGCTCTCGGCATTCTTGCCGAAGATGACACGGATGAGCCGCGTCGTGTCGCCATGCAAGGCATTGTAGTCGGGTGTGCTCATGATACCGGCCTGATAGAGACGGTGAAGGCGGTCGATGATGATATTCTCGAATGTACCCGGCAGATCAGGCAAGCCTTTGGCAAAGTCGGAACGGAACTTGCCGATGGCCTGACTCTCAACCTTGTCGTCGTAATTGTAATAAGGCTGGAACATGCTCAGCAAGGAGTCTCGCTCCTGCTGCAAGGCCTCATCAGTCTTGTAGATCGGGAAATCGTATTTCGCTATGATCGTACCATAATGCCATGGCTCGCCGATCTCGTACTGGAACTGTTGGGCATCATTGCGGGGCATGAACCACACAATCAGCACGGTGGTTGCCAGTACCAGCAACAACCTCAGGCCAATGTTGCGCCAATGATGCTCTTCACTGCGGTGAAACTGTTCTATGATGCTCATAAACTCACAATAATCTGGTGTGCAAACGTGATATTTCTATTCACACTGCGAAAATACTAAAAATATACGTTAAAACCGAAAAAAAGTATTACTTTTGCAAAAAATAATATTTCATAGGCATGTCTGAAAGAAAAGTAAGGGTGCGTTTTGCGCCCAGTCCAACCGGACCTTTACACATTGGCGGCGTGCGCACCGCTCTTTATAACTATCTTTTTGCCCGCCAGCATGGCGGTGAACTGGTGTTCCGTATCGAGGATACAGACTCGCACCGTTTTGTTCCCGGTGCTGAGGAATACATTCTGAAAGCATTCAAATGGCTCGGAATCAAGTTCGACGAAGGTGTGAGCTTCGGAGGAAAGCACGGTCCTTACCGCCAGAGCGAGCGCCGCGACATCTACAAGAAGTATGTCGACCAACTGCTGGAGGCCGGCAAGGCTTACTATGCCTTCGACACGCCTGAGGAGCTGGAGGCCAAGCGTGCCGAAGTGAAGAACTTCCAATACGACGCTACCACACGCTTGCAAATGCGCAACTCGCTGACCATGCCCGAGGAGCAATGGCGAAAGCTCATCGACGACGGCGTGCAATATACCGTTCGCTTCAAGGTGGAGCCGGGTCAGGAGATCCATGTCAATGACATGATCCGCGGCGACGTGTGCGTCAAGAGCGACATCCTCGACGACAAGGTGCTCTACAAGAGTGCCGACGAGCTGCCTACCTATCACCTGGCCAACATCGTCGACGACCATCTGATGGAGATCACCCACGTCATCCGCGGCGAGGAGTGGCTGCCGAGTGCTCCGCTCCACGTACTGCTCTACAAGGCTTTTGGCTGGGAGGACACGATGCCCCGCTTCGCCCATCTGCCGCTGTTGCTGAAGCCGGAAGGCAAAGGCAAGCTCAGCAAGCGCGACGGCGATCGTCTCGGCTTCCCCGTATTCCCACTGGAGTGGCACGACCCCAAGACTGGAGAGGTCAGCTCGGGCTATCGCGAGAGCGGCTACTTCCCCGAGGCCGTGGTCAACTTCCTGGCTCTGTTGGGATGGAACCCAGGCACAGATCAGGAGATCTTCTCACTCGACGAGCTCGTCAAGGCTTTCGACATCACGAAGTGCTCGAAGAGCGGCGCCAAGTTCGACTATCAAAAGGGCATATGGTTCAATCACGAATATATCCTGCGAAAGAGCGACGACGAGATAGCCCGTCTCTTCGCGCCTATCGTTGCCAACAACGGCGTGGACGAGAGCTTCGACCGCGTGAAGCTCGTTGTGCACATGATGAAGGACCGCGTGAGCTTCGTCAAGGAGCTATGGCCTCTGTGCTCGTTCTTCTTCATCGCTCCGACAGAATACGACGAGAAGACGGTGCGCAAGCGCTGGAAAGAGTTCTCTGCCCAGCAGATGAGCGAGCTCATCGACGTGCTGGAAGGCATCGACGACTTCTCGGTAGAAGGCCAGGAACCCATCGTGGAGAAGTGGATTGCGGACAAGGGCTACAAGATGGGCGACGTGATGAACGCCTTCCGCCTCGCTCTCGTCGGCATCGGCAAAGGCCCGGGCATGTTCGACATCTCGGCTTTCCTCGGCAAGGAGGAGACCATCAAGCGGTTGCGCAAGGCCATTGCCACGCTTTCACCCGACTTCCAGAAATAAGTTAGCGTCCCAGGCGAACGCATCAAACCACCGTTTATGTATCAGTTTGCAATTTATGTCTACCTCTTGGGAGTGGTCATCGCCAGTCTCTTCAGCAAAAAGGTGAGGAAGATGTGGCGGGGGGAGAACCATGCCCTCGACATTCTCCGCAAGCAGGTAGATCCCAATGCCAAATACATTTGGGTTCATGCCGCCTCTCTTGGTGAATTCGAACAGGGACGCCCGCTGATGGAGCGCATCCGCAAGGAGCATCCCGAGTACAAGATCCTGCTCACCTTCTTCTCACCTTCGGGCTACGAGGTGCGCAAAAACTATCAGGGAGCCGACATCATCTGCTATCTCCCGCTCGACACGATCCGCAACGCACGGCGCTTCCTGCGCACGGTGCGACCAGTGATGGCGTTCTTCATCAAGTATGAGTTCTGGTACAACTATCTCCACATACTCCGTCATCGTGGCGTGCCGACCTACAGCGTGTCGAGCATCTTCCGGCCCGACCAGATCTTCTTCCGCTGGTATGGCCGCAGCTATGCCAACGTGCTGAAGTGCTTCACCCGCTTCTTTGTACAGAACGAGGAGAGTAAGCGTCTGCTTGCCAACATCGGCATCACCGACGTGGAGGTGGTGGGCGACACGCGCTTCGACCGCGTGGTGGAGATCAAGGAGGCTGCCAAGCAACTGCCGATTGTGGAGTCGTTTGTCCACGGCGTGCCTTCGCTGGAGTTGCAGAAGGAGGGTGACGAGCCCAGGCAGCTGCCGATGGTCTTCGTCGCCGGTTCGTCATGGCCACCCGACGAGGACATCTTCATCCCATACTTCAATCAGCACAAAGAGTGGAAGATGATCATTGCGCCGCACGTCATCAGCGAGGACCACCTCAAGCAGATCATCTCCAAGATCGAAGGCAAGGTCGTGCGCTACACCGAGGCGACGCCGGAGAACGTAGCCGACGCCAACGTGCTCATCATCGACTGTTTCGGACTGCTCAGCAGCATCTACCACTATGGCTCCGTCGCCTATGTGGGTGGCGGCTTCGGCGTCGGCATCCACAACACGCTGGAAGCCGGCGTGTGGGGAGTTCCCGTCATCTTCGGTCCCAACAACAAGCATTTCGCCGAGGCCCAGGGCCTGCTGCAATGCGGTGGCGGACTGGAGATCCACAACGACGGAGACTTCAACCGCATCATGCAAGTGTTTACCGAGCACCCCGAGGACATCGACAGAGCCGGAAACAGTTCGGCCAACTATGTTTCCAACTTGTGCGGAGCAACAGACAAGATTCTTAGCTACATAAAAAAAGCCCACTCGTAAGTGGGCTTTTTTTTATACTATAAGCTAAATAATACTACTATTTAAGTAATACTATTATTTGATCACCCTGCTATATCCTTCCTTGCGTGGCTTAGGCGCATGAGGCTCAGCAGCGGCATAGCCAAGGGCCAGCGAGCCGATGCCGACCAAGCCGTCGGGCAGTCCCCACTCTTTCATCAAGGCTTTCACATCATCACGCTCTGACATCTTGTCCACACGATTGATCCAGCACGAGCCCAAGCCGATGGAATGGGCGGCAAGCATCATCGTGCCCAACACGAGACTGCCATCCTTGACATTGTTCTCATTGTCCTTGGACGCAAAGACATAGACCTGCGTGGGCGCACCGTAGAAGGGATCACTCGTCGTGCCCATGATCTCAGCATTGGCCTTTGACAGCGTGGCACGCTGTCCGGGATTCTGCACGGCCACGATCCAAGGATCCTGACTGCCGTGTCCCGTCGGTGCCCAGGTACCGGCCTCCAACACTGTGTTCAACTCCTCATCCTTGACCTGCTCAGCCTTGAACCGGCGGATGCTTCTTCTCTCCTTAATCGCTTGCAATACTTCGTTCATATCTATATAATGTGTTTACATTGGACATCCATATTCATGATCATCGCTGGCATACTGACCTAACACACGGCCCAGGCGAACCAGTCCCTGCTTGAGGGTCTCGCGCGGACAGGCTAAGTTGAGCCGCAGGTAGCCCTCACCTGCCTTCTTGCCATAGAGCGTGCCACTGCTGACAAAGACGCGGCCGTCGTGCAACAACTGCTGGGTAGCCTCATCAGACGAGAGCTCATAGCACATGATGTCGAGCCAGGCCAGATAGGTGCCTTCCATGCGGATGACTTGTATCTGCGGCAGTTCATCCAGCACGAAGCGCTTGAGATACTGATAGTTGTCCCACACATACTGATTCATCTCGTCGATCCAGTCACCGCACTCGTTGTAGGCAGCCTGCAGGGCTATGACACCAAAGGGATTGACGTCGCACACCTCATAGATATTGATGACGCGGTCGATGCGCCGGCGCCACTCCTCGTTCTTGCAGATGATATTGGCGATCTGCAAACCCGCGATGTTGAAGTTCTTCGAAGGCGAGTTGAGCGTCACGCTGTTGTCCTCGTCAACAAGGGCGAACGGCGTGAAGTGATAGCCCGGCATGATGATCTCGCAATGAATCTCGTCGCTGATGACCTTGACATGATGCTTGCGGCAGATGTCTGCCATGCGCTGCAGCTCCTCTTTGGTCCACACGCGGCCGCAGGGGTTATGAGGATTACAGAGCAGGAACACCGTCGTCTTCTCGTCGGCGCACTTACGCTCGAAGTCATCGAAGTCGATGCGGTAGGTGTCGCCTTCCCGCACAAGTTCGTTCTCAAGCACCTCGCAGCCCTGGTTACGGATGGAAGAGAAGAAGCAGTTGTAGGCTGGCGTCTGCAACAGCACTTTCTCGCCGGGCAACGTAAACGCCTTGATGGCACAGCTCACGGCCGGCACCACACCGGAGGTGTAGAGGATCCAGTCCTTCTCGATGTGCCAGTTGTGGCGACGCTCGAACCAGTTGATGACAGCCTCGTAATAGCTTTCCGGTACGAGTGTGTAGCCAAACACAGGGTGCTCCATGCGTTTGCGCAGTGCCTCTTGTATCGGTGGCGCCACGGCAAAGTCCATGTCGGCCACCCACAGCGGGATGACATCGTCCTGCTTGACCAAGTCCCACTTATAGCTGTTGGTGCCACGGCGCGGCACCACCTTGTCGAAATCGTACTTCATACGGCTCTACTTGTCTCCTCTTTTTCTTATTTCACACTCGTGTCCTTTCGCAAACTCATTGTAGGTCACGCTGCCAATCTCGTCGGCGACGATGCGTCCTGAGATAGGATTCTTCACATTGGTGATCGCGCCCTTGATGTCGGCATCGATATTGGAGCAGTCCTCAAAGGCACGGTCGCAGGCCTTGTCGAAGGTACAGTCCACCAAAGTGATATGATCCATATAGCACAGCGGCTGCTCGCCGCTGATATGGCAACGCACCAACTTGATGTTCTTGCTGTGCCAAGCCAGGTACTCGCCGTCGAGCTCCGAGTCGTAGACGGTGACATTGTTGCACTCCCAGAAGCTGTCCTTCGTGGTGATCTTGGCGTTGTGCACCTCCACATTCTCGCAATACTGGAAGACATACTTAGCGTCGGAGGTCAGCCCGTCGACATATACATTCTTGCAGAACATGAAAGGATAGGTGCCCTGATGCAAGGTGACGTTCTTGACCTTCAGACCGTCCACGCGCCAGAAGGTCTCGTCAGCATCGTTGATGGTGACGTTCTCCAGTTCCAGGTTGTGCATCTCGCGGAAGAACTTCGGACCGTCGATGACACAGTCCTTCATCTTCATGTCGTTGCTGTACCAGATGGCCGAACGGCTCTCGGGGGCAAAATAGCAGCTCGTGATAAGACTGCGGTCTACGTGCCACCAAGGATACTTGCCATAGAACTTGCTGTCGTGGCACTCCAGATCGTGACAGCACTTAATGCCCGACTCTCCGTCGGTGATCGTTATATTCTCCAGTACGGTGTCGTGGGCACCGAACAACGGACGCTCACCACCGAAACTCAAATCGTGTATTCTATCCATAATCTTCTAAATCTCAGGGTTTGTTTGTGTATATGTGTTATCGCTTACAAAGTTACAAAGATTATGCCAAATAGAAAAAGGGTTCACTAAAGAACCGCGAGCGAAAAGGCAAATAAGGTTAGGAAAAAAGGAATAAGGGGCAGAAACACGCACTAACTCTTGACTTTCAATAGAAATTTCTATCCACGAATCTACACAAATCTGCACGAATCACAATCGACACGCATTCGTGGTGATTCGTGGAAATTCGTGGAAGAACAATACCTCTCGGCAAGAATAGCAACCTACCACATTCGTACAAATCTATGTAAGATCTTGAAAAACATAGGGTTAAAGCGTATACTCCTTGCAAAAAGCGTTGTTTATTAATGGTCAAACAAATGTCAGCCGAAAGTCAAACGAACGTTTGACTATATATCTAACATTCGTTTGACCAAAAGTACAACGAACGTTTGACCATCAATAAACAAGCCTTTTTGCAGGAAGAAGCATATTTGCTGAAGTGTAGTGAACCGTGGGGAAAAGGAGAATGATCAGATAAGGCAAGTAAGGGACAAGAGACAGAGAGAACATGGCAAAGTAGCCGGTTTTGTACGTAATTACCAAAAGACGGACAAACGCTTGGCGCATAATCGGGAAAAAACACTATCTTTGCAAAACAACAAACCATTGGTGACAATGAGCACCGTACTAATATGAAATCACCACTCCATCGGGTTCTTTCACAAAAAACACCAGTGGAAAAATCCGTAAAAACTAAACTATTATGAAAAGATTCGCTTTTAAAATGTACCTGAAACCAGGTTGTGAGAAAGAGTATGCCAAGCGCCATGCCGCCATCTGGCCGGAACTGAAACAGATGATCAAGGAGGCCGGTGTAAGCAACTACAGCATCTTCTGGGACAAGGAGACCAATATCCTCTTCGCTTATCAGGAGTGCAGCAAGGACACCAACAGCCAGGACACTACCGATGTGGACCCCATCACACAGAAATGGTGGGACATGATGGCCGACATCATGGAGGTCACCCCCGACAACTCACCCGTCACCATTCCCATCGAAGAGCTGTTCCACATGGACTAAGCGACCCTGTGTTCCCAGAAATCCACAAATCAAGGAAACAGAGAAGCTTTTCTTCATTCTTCAAATGAGAAAGACTCATAGAGACTATAATGAGAATATATATGAGGATTATCCTCATACATAACGCAAAAAAGGCGATAGCAAAACTGCTATCGCCTTTTTTAGTTTATCGTATAATCGATGAACAGAGATCTGCTGCCTCTACTATTAGAAATAATAAGCCAGACTGATCTGCCAGCTGTTGTTGCGGCTCTTGGACTTGCTCGTAACCTGATCTGCCACAGTTGACGTAGCGTTTGACCATGTCACGTCGGCAGTCTTGCCACAAGCAATATTGTAGTTGGCAGACAACTGCAAATGGGAGGCAAGCATGAGGCCTGCACCGAGGTTGACGCTGAAATTGGACTTACGGAACTCATAGTTCGAAGCCTTGGACCAGTTGAAGTTCTTATCGCCTACATTGATTCCCCACTGCGGACCACCAAAGAAATAGAGGCTGGCCAAATCGCCCAAGCCAAAACCATAGCGGAGGTTGACGGGAATGGCGATCTGCTGCTGCTTGATGGTCTTGTCCTCTTCGCCTGCATTCTCCACCTTGGCAGAGCGCTGGTCATAGAGCGCACTGGCATCTACGCCCAAGCCAACAATGGGCAAGGTGAACTTTACCGTAGGACCAAAGAAGAAACCGGTGCGGTTGGAAGCATCCAAAACATCGTTTGACAAGGACATGTTGGTGACATTCAAGCCACCCTTCACACCGAAGTCAATTTTTGCCTGAGCTGTTGTTGCAGTCAGCAACATGCCGGCTGCAAGTGTGAACATTGCAATTTGTTTTCTCATCTTTATGATAATCGTTTTTTTGTTATCCTTTGATTAATGACGCTGACGACGCACGGTGACTCGAGCCTGACCACCGGGTGTGACAGAGCCGGAGGAGAGAGGCTTCGTGCGCACGGAAGAGCGGCGGCTGCGAGGCTTGGCACTCTTGAGTTTGATCTTGCCCTTCTTGTCGAGCTTCGCAATGCTGTCAAGCGAGTCACGCTTGGCAGGATCGCCCCAGATGTGAGTCTCAAACGCTTCTATCTCCTTGTCGATGCGCAACTGCTCCTTGCTGAGCTTCACCGAGTCGCCGCCTGCTATCTGTGCCAGCGTCTTGCCGAGCATGTTGGTGGTCTTGTAGATCTTGCCACGGTAGCTGTTGGTGGCGAAATAGTCCTCAAGGCTCATCGTAGCCGCATTGTTGAGGTTGCTCGTCATGATTGTCTGCTTGGCCAAGTAAGGCGCAAGGTCGTCATAACGGATCCAAAACAGCGGATACTTGGTGGCACCGTCGCCAAAGTCGTCTTCACGATACATCACCGGACAGAGTGCAAGAACCTTGGTATGGAATGTAGCCGTGTTCTGATCGTAATAAGCGCTCTCCTTGATATAATAGCTCTTGACTTGTGCCGATGGAATGTCGCTGTCGTCGATATGGACACCACGGTCGGTACGTTCGTAGAAGATGTGGTAGTCGTCGAGGAACTTCAACGGCTGGATGCGCACACTCTCGTCGAAGCGCTCATTGCCCGTGTTGACATCGTAAGCATAAGCGGCGATACCACCATGACGCGGACCGGCCATAACAAGTTTAAAGATATAGGTGAAGAGATTCATCTGCGTGCCTAAGGGCTCTGTGGGATAGTAGAGGCCCGAGTTAGCCTCGTCCTCCAACTTGATCTCGCGATAGACATCACGGCGCCACACCACGTCCTCGTTCATCTTCTGCTCCGTGGGGAACGAGATCTGCGCCCGCAACGTCATGTTGTTGGCATTGGACTTCTGGGCCGCGGCAGCCTGCTGCTCGGCCCGGCGCGCCTTAGGCTGCGCGGTCATCCCCTGCGAGAGGAGGACCACCAGCATCAGGAAGAATATCTTTTTCATCAGCACTTTCATTGGTTCTATCTGTCTTTGAATACTGTCTAAAACATGTTTATCTCACCTTCACCTCCATGGCACCTGGCAGACTGCGCGTGATGCCGTCGGGACCAACGGCCTTGATCTCCGTGATGTAGAAACGGCGGCCATGGGACAGATGACGGAACTGCTCACGCATACGGTCGCTGAACGAGGCACCGGAAGTGGTCATCTGCACGGCATTGCCCATGTTGTCATAGAACACCGTGGAGAAACTTACTACCCGGAACTGTATGTCAAGAATGCCGTCATCGATGGCTGCGTTGAGCTGGTGAGCGCCCATCAAGCTACCCTTCATCAGCCAGCCACCTTTGAAACGGTCGCTGCCCACGGAAATATATGCCGTGGGATCGGGCAACTTACGCACGTGGAACGTGAAAGGCGGGAAGGAGCGCACCTGCTTGCCGTCGCGCGCTGAGACATGGAAAGTGACATCGTGACCGACAGCAGACGGCACAGCGATATAGCGGCCCGAGCCGACCATCGACAAGCTTCCGCCCGTCATGCTCAACGACACGGCATTCTGTGGCACGCCCGGCACACTGACACTCATCGGATTCTTATAGCCCGCATAGAGCACATTCATCAAGTCAGCCGCTATCGTAGCGCCTCCCGGCACGGGAATGACCGTGTACTTTTGCAGGAAGTTACGCCGCAGCACGTCGCCCTTGGTGTTGTGCATGAGAATGTAACCGCTGAACTGATGCTCGCCGACACCTCCTGCTGTGAAGCTGTATTGTCCGTTGCGCGTGTTCACTCTGGAGCCGTTGACATAGATCTCGGGCTGCTGCGTCGTGTCGACAGCCGCCATGACAATGTTGGCAGAGAAGCGCTCACCGGGATAGAGCGTGGTCTTTTCGGGTACGACAAACGCGCTGAGCTTGTTGACACGGATGTCCTTCATGTCGATATTCGACACCAGCGTGTGAAGCACTTCGCCCTCGGCATAGCGCACATCGTTCTGCAGTTTGGAGAGAAGCGTGACAGCAGCTGCCACGGGCATATCCTCGAACATATATTCCTGCCAGTTCTTACCCAACGTATTGGGCTTGCGCGGCACATTCGTGGAGAGGTTGCTGGCAATAATCTTGCGCTGACGCGGGTCAGTGACATATTGCAGGATGTTCTCGCGATAGGCGTTGATGGCATTGAAGAGCTTCTTGCCCTTGCCCGTGATAGGTGCCAACATCACTTCACCCGCCGCGTCGATGTTGTCGTCGTTCTTGATATTGTGAACGTCGCCGTCAGCACCGTCGGCCTTGCGGACGATCGCCTCCTTGAGTTGCTGGGCAAAGTTATAGAGAGAGTCACTCATGTTCTTCACATGAGTGGCTTTCTCAAACCATTCGCGAACCTTTTCGGGATTGGCTTCCATCTGATGGCGGAAGTCGCCATAGATGGCTTCGTTCTCCGAAGAGGCGTTGGCAGTGGTGCGGTTGAGACTCTCCTCGACAACGGAAAAGCCGTTGAGCACCTCGGTAGAGATGTTCAAGGCAAGCATGGCCAACAAGACGATATACATCAAGTTGATCATCTTCTGACGGGGAGAGACCGGTCTTTTCTTGATTGCCATAGCTTATTGTTGTTCTTGCTGCAAAGGAGCGGCAGCCTTCATATTCACGGTCATGGCCTGAATCATGCGGGCGTAGATCTGATTGAGTTGCTCGATCTGCTGCGCCATCTTGCGTGTCTGGTCATTGATCTGGTCGATCGTGCCAATCTGCTGGCTGGCACCTTTGAGTTGCATCTCATAGACTTTGCTGATACCGGTGAGCGTGCGGTTGAGATTCTCCATCTCCTCGCTGTCGCGCGTCAGTCGCTCGCTTTGCTCATTGACTTTCTTCAGCGTCTCGACCAGTGCCTTGAGTTCTTCGACATAGTTGCCTTGAGCCTCGTTGAGCGCCTTGGCTTCTTCCTCGCTCATCTGCGGTACGAAGTTAGGCTGCGGCTGAGCTGTCGCGGACTGAGCCGAAGTCTCCAAAGATTGCGCAGCCTCGACGGCGGCCTGCGACTGAGCCATGGTCTGCGTCGGTGCTGCCGTCTGTGACTGTACTGCCGGTTGAGGTTGAACCATCGGTTGTGGCGAGGCTGCATACACATGAGCTGACTGTGGAGCAACTGTACCCGCAGGCTGACTTTGATCTGTCGCTGAAGTCTGGGCCGGTTCATAGGTACCTGCCTCCTCAGCAGCGGCCTTCTGCTCCGCTTTGGTATAAGAGAATTGTCCGCTGGCGAGATATTCCTCGGTCATGTGTGTAGGAATGTCACGACCATCTGCCGTCTTGTCGAAAGGACGGTCAAAGGCTGAGATGAAGAACACAAAGACCTCTGTGCCCATACCAACAAACAGCATAATGTTGGCACCCGGCAAATGCGTGAGCTTGAACAAGGCACCCAAGATGACGACAGAAGCACCCCAGCTATACGCATAGTTGAGGAAAGTCTGACCATCTACAGTGTCCATCCATTTCTGAAGTCGGTACACCAAATTGTATTTGCTATGTTTTGTCATAATACTTATCTTTTCTGTTTTCCTGTTACGGAGTTGGCCAATGATCTGACACAACGGAAGCCAATATACGAGCGCGGCTGGTTTTGATACTCCCAGGAGCGCCATGCCGAGCGGATGAAGCTCTCAGGATCTTTCCACGAACCGCCACGCACACTTTTCTTTTTCAACTTATAAGGATCCTCCTTTGCAGCGTTATAGCGCAACTGAGGGTTGAGATCGTTCATTGCGTCTACACCGGCTTCGGTATAGACGGTGCTGGTCCATTCGGCCACATTGCCGGCCATGTCGTAAAGGCCATTGGAATTGGCTGAATAGCTACCCACCTTAGCGGTGATCAGATTGCCGTCCTTGGTGTAGTTACCGCGGTCGGGTTTAAAGTTGGCATAGAAGCATCCATTGCCATTCACCACATCCTGGTTCTCCCAAGGGAACTCGTTCTGATCCTTACCACGTGCGGCATATTCCCATTCGGCCTCTGTCGGCAGACGGTAACGCTGTACATAGCGTGCCTCAGGGCCTAAGCCCTTGAGCAGATAATCGGTACGCCAAGCGCAGAAGGCGTTGGCCTGCTCCCATGTCACGCCGACAACAGGATAATCGTTGTAGGCCGGATTGGAGAAATAATTGCGAAGGTAGACCTCGTTATCAGAGTTCTGGAAGTCATTGACCCAGCAAGTGGTGTCGGGATAGATGTTTACGATGTAAGTATTGAGGAAGTCCCAAGGTCCGGACAGCAGACGGTTGATCGTCTGCCGCACGATATTGCCGTCGTCATCAACGTAGGCTGTATCCTTACTGATCATCACCTCTTCGTTCGGATCCACCGTGACATCCGTGTTGAGATTGCGGTCTGCCGGATTCATACGATTACGGCGCAAGGCTGCTGTGACGTAGTCGTAGACCTCATATTTATAGTTCATCTGCTTCCAGTCGAGCAATTTCTCACCCGTCACGGGATTGGTAACATACAGGCTTTCGATCGCCCGCTGCTCATCTTCGTTGGGTTTACGCGGCAAACGCTTATTCCAGTTGAGATGCGGCTTCACGGGATCGCCGTTCTTGTCCTCGGTGATCATATAGGACTCGTCGCCGCCATAAGAGGGATCGGCCAGGCGGGTACGCAGAATGCTGTCGCGTACCCAATAGAGGAACTGCTTATACTGTGAGTTGGTGATCTCGGTCTGGTCCATCCAAAAACCGTCTACAGATATGTCCTTGGTCGGTGTAGACTTGCCCCAAAGACTGTCCTGCTGGCTCAGACCCATCTTCAGAAAGCCACGGTTGATGCGAACCATGCCATAAGGAGTAGGCTCGTTCATGACCTTACCGCCAACGCCGACAACTTCACCACCGCGACCGGACGATGAAGCGGACTTGGCACTGAAGCATCCTGTCAAGAACAGGGAGTAGGTCAGGACACACATTAATATAAAGATATATCTTCTCATATTCATCTTGATTTCATATTATCGATCGACACAACATCAGAGGATTCTCACACTCTTATGGAGGTTGCGCCCCTTTTTCGTCAGGTTGAGATCATGCTGATAGCCGATGAACAGCTCGTGACTGCCATTGCCTATGCTGATCGCTGACGTGTAGACTTCATAGCTATAGCCCACCACGATGCCATGAAACGAGCCGCCAAGCAGCACCGTCACGGAATTCGTAGGACTGTAACCAACGCCGCCATACAGCACCTTACCATTGTTTTGATAAAACAACCGACCCGTGACATCAGCGCGATAAGCAGTGCCGTCGGTACGCGCAAGCATAGAAGTTCGCAATGATAAAAACGGAGAGCGGAATTGAATATTGTATCCACCGGTTAAATAATAGGTACGGTCAATTTGCAATTCCTGGCGCTCGCCCAGTGTGATCAACGGTGCTGTGGCATGCTGAACGGAAAGACCGGCATACCAATTGCGATGCTGGTAATACAGTCCGGCGGCAAGGTCAACGCTATTGCCCGAAGCTGTAGCAAAAGCGGGGTCGTTGGCATCTTCCACATCCAGCTTGGAGGCATCGAAACTCTCGTTGAGGAAAGATACCTGAGCGCCAAAGCTGAGTTGTCCGCCAAAGAGTTTGGTACGAAAAGCATACTGAAGGCCTAACTTCTGATGGGTGAACAGACCGAGCTTATCGTTCTGAAACTGGGCACCGACACCGTGATAGGTCTTCAGCGCATAGAAAGGCATGTCGGCCGAGAGATACGCAGTCTGAGGATTGTGCTCAAAGCCGGCAAAATCCAATGCATAGGCCGCGACGACATTGAGTTTGCTCTGCTTACCGACAGCAGCAGGATTGAAGGAAGTCTCCATGTCGAAATAATGACTGAAGGAAGGGTCATACTGAGCCCTAGAAATGCAGACGCATCCCCATAGCATAAACAATATGATATATAACTTCTTTCTCACAACAAAATAACGTTTCAAGCCTTTCTTTATTGTTTTCTAGGGATGATCAAACACAAAAAGCCGTCCCTTACGGAACGGCTTCATCAGTCAGGCACTATAGCAAATGCCCGTTAGTATTCGTCCTCATTCCACAAAAAGTCATCTTTTGTTGGGTAATCAGGCCATAGATCTTCTATACTGTCGTAGACATCACCCTCGTCCTCAATCTCTTGAAGATTCTGAATCACTTCATCTGGAGCGCCAGAACGTACAGCATAGTCAATTAACTCATCCTTCGTGGCTGGCCATGGAGCATCCTCCAACTTGGAAGCCAAATCTAGTGTCCAATACATAGTCTTAAGTGTTAGTCAATTAAATTTGTGGCGCAAAAATAAGCAAATTATTCGAAAAACCAAATTATTCGCTTACTTTTTTAGCCTCTTGTACCTATTATAATAGTTTTTTATACAAACAGAAAGCTAATTAACGACTCTTTAATCATCATTTCTATCAACTATAGTTGACTTTGTAGATGTGAGGGTATAACTTGGAGTTGAAAAAGATGATTGCCTCATTGTACAGATCAAAACACGCAGTGGCACCTGCATCAATGGTCAGTCGCATCGTATCTCTGCAAGAAAAGGAACAAGAACGAAGATCAAGAAGTATCAAAACGGAATCGTCAGACACATGCTGCAACACCTCCTGCAAAGAACCATTTGCTGATAGCAAAGCAATCTCTACCTTATTGGGTAACTCAGAAATACATTGGGTCCGGTGGCACCCAGCAGAAACATAAGCCTTATATATTCGTAAGATGTCATCGCTACCAAAGTACCACTGACGCGGTCCAAAGTGATTGGATAACCTCAACAACAGCTGTCCCAACCTTCTTTCATCCTCGTCTCTTGACAACGTTTTCAAATCGTCGTAAGCATAATAGGGCCAACGCTCCGTGATCACTTCACGAAGGAAACGATAAGCAAAGGGTGACTGCACGCCAAAACCTCTCGTACGCGGCAGGCGCAAGAGTGTAGACAAGAACTTATGTAACGAAGATAATATTGTTAGCATAAGTAAGAAACGAAGTCTACACGAATATATTGTCTGTCTTTCGAGCCTACCAAACGAACATAAAAGACTCGCCAATAGAATGAAAAATGAAGAATTGAGGTAGACGAGGCCCTTCGGTATTGACTTTCTAACATCTAATAAACACAAAAAGCCCCTAGAAGAAGTAATTAGAACCCTACTGCTGTGTGTTATCTGAAAGAAAACTCGTATTTTTGCACCAGTTAACAAGTTGGGCGTTCTCCCCGTCCCATCGTTCTGATGGTGACAGGAAGCCCTATATATAATAATGTATAACGAGGTACCGACAACGACAGCAAGGATGGAAGCGCTCTTCAAGCGTTTCTACAAGCCGCTATATCTTTATGCGCTGACTTTTCTCTGCGACGAGGAGCAGGCCAAAGACATTACGGGCGGCGTCTTTCAGACCGTTTGGGAGATGCTGCGTGAGGGCAGTCTGGCCCCCGACGACCGGCAAGCAGTCGGATTCCTCTACACGACCGTACGCCACCGTTGCCTTGACAAGCTGCGACACGACAAGGCCATAGACCGCTACACACGCCTGCAAGCTGGCACGACGCCACTCGGCACTGAGGAAGAAGTAATGGAATTTGAGCAACGCATACAGCAGGTCAAAGAAGCCATTGAGCAGTTGCCCGAGCCTGAGAAGTCCATCCTCAAGTGCACCTATTTCAGAAAGATGACTTACCGGGAAACGGCAGAACTGCTCCACACTTCGGTGAACATGATTCACAAACGGATGAACAATGTGTTCAAGATGATGCGGAAAATGTTAAAAGAAGAATACACATAGGCACAGACAGAACATCCTCAGCGTAATATTACCAAAATCACATCATCTATGACAATAAGAAACAGCAACATACCTTCCAAGAGTGCAAAAGAAACGTCCCCTCAAAAAGACACAGTCCAGGACGATCGCCTCACATTTCTCGTTGAGCGCGCGCTCCTCGACGACACGCCGTCGCCCGATGTCGAGGTGGCATTTCAGGCTTGTCGATGCCGGATAGAAGCGCAGGAAAAGTCGGTGAAAGCAGATGGAGAAGCACAGGAGACAACTCAAAAACCTAAAGAAGCAAGCGAGGACGCAACCGTCACTGCAAATCCTTCACGATGGGCCGTGGTGGGTAATGTGGCACTGGCCCTCGCTGCGTCCCTATTGCTATTCTTCACCCTCTTACCTAAGGGATGGTTACACAATGACAACCAGTCTTCACAAGCCATCACTGCTAAGAAGATGACAACCATCGACGATGCCCACCAGCAAGGCGGCGTGTCGCTCATAGCTGGCGACAAAGTTCTCTCTAACGTCTCGGCCCGGGACCGAGGCATCACTGTTCTACCCGACAACATCATCAAGGTGGAACGCAGTGCACAGCGTGATGCAGAGACCTACACCCTGCATGTGGCCAAGGGCAAGACGGCACAGCTGATTCTGCCCGACGGCACTCATGTATGGCTCAGCGTGGACAGTGAGATTGCCTTCAACAGCCACTTCGGCGAAGGCGCCCCACGACGTGTGACTCTCCGCGGCGAGGCATTCTTCGACGTTCACCACGACACCGCATCGCCCTTCACCGTTGATACCGGTGACTGCCACGCCACAGTATATGGCACACTGTTCAACGTGCGTAACGTAGAAGGAGCCGCCACTCAGGTAACCCTTGTTGAGGGTAAGGTCGGCGTGAGCAGCGGGAAACAAACTGTCATGCTCCGCCCCGGACAACAGACCATCCTCGCCAACGGACACATCGATACGCAAGAAGCCGACATGGACGTGGCGCTGAGCTGGAAGGAGGGACATTTCTATTTCGACGGACAGACGCTCCAGGAGATCGTCGATGAGATAGGACGTTGGTACGGCATGCCTGTGAGCTATATGTCTGATGCCGATATCAACACGCGCCTGCACTTCAATGCCGAGCGCAACTGGCCTGTCACACGCGTCGTCGATGAACTTAACAAGATTAGTCATACCAAGGTAGAGATTCACGACAACAGACTGAGAATAGACTGACCTCCATTTTAACATTTCTTTAAGGCACAAAACTCCGAGGCTTGGCGTATTGTTTACAAGTAAGAGAGCTGAATAAACATTTAATAAGTCACAATACTTTATTACCGATGAATCATGCAATGAGAAAAGCCGGGGACCGGCAGGGACGACAAAGGTGCACACTGTTGTGCCTCGCGTTGCTGTGCTGGTGCACCATAGCCCTGGCACAGGTGAGAAGCCGCATCTCCGTATCATTCAGCAACGAGAGAGCCTCCGTAGCTCTAAGAAAGGTGGAAAAACTCTCGGGACTGAAGATACAGTACAACTACGACGACGTCAACTTCCGTGTGACGCTCAAGGCTGACAACCAGGCCCCGGTGGCTGTCGTCAACCGACTCATCAGCGGCCACGGACTTCATGCCGAACGCAAAGACGACTATATCGTCATCATGCGCACGGTCAACATTCCGCACGAAAAGAATATCGGTGACGGCAAGCACCTCTTAGGTATCGTCATCGATGAGAACGGCGAGCCCGTCATCGGTGCCGTCATCCGCGACCGGGCCAATGGTTTGGGCACCGTGAGCGATGCCGACGGCAAGTTCTCCATCGAAGCCAAGAGCGATCGCATTGTGCTCAACGTCAGCAGCATAGGCATGAAGGACAATCAGTGGCAGGGCAACCGCAATGACTATGCCGCCATCGTGCTGGAGGACAATGCGCAGGAGCTCGACAATGTCGTCATCACAGGTTACCAGCAACTCGACCGCCGCAACCTCACCAGTTCGGTCACCAGTGTGAAAATGAGTGATATAGACCGCCCCGGAATGAGCAGCCTTGACAAGATGCTGCAAGGACGCATCCCCGACCTCGTCGTCAGCAATGCCAGCGGTGAAATCAATGCTGTGCCGAAGATACGCATCCGTGGTACCAGCACCCTCATCGGCGACCGCGAGCCTCTCTGGGTCGTCGACGGCATTATCGTCAGCAACCCCGTGAACCTCTCGGCCAGCGTACTCAACGATCCTGACTATGTCAACCGCATCGGTAACGCCATCTCAGGTATCAACCCTCAAGACATAGACCGTATCGACGTTCTCAAGGACGCTTCGGCAACTGCCCTCTACGGCACACGCGCAGCCAACGGCGTCATTGTCATCACCACAAAGAAGGGTCGTGAGGGCAAGCCCATCATCTCTTACAACTATACAGGTACCTACCGTCGTCGTCCACGATATTCCGACCGGAAGATAGATCTCATGGACTCCAAAGAGCGCACCGCCGTATCCCGCGATATGGTAGACATGCACTATAAGTATCCTTCCTCCATGGTCCTTGTAGGCTACGAGGACGCCATCGACAAATACTACAGCGGACAGTATTCCTGGCAGCAGTTTCAGAATGCTGTCAATGCCGATGAGACGCGCAACACGGACTGGTTTAAGTTGCTCTGCCGCGATGCCGTCTCCTCTGACCACAGCGTCAACATCTCCGGCGGCTCCGACAAATTCCGCTACTACGCCTCCGTGGGCTACACCAACGATGAGGACGTTATCAAGAACAACTACAACAACCGCCTCACGGCATCTACAAATCTCGACTTCAATCTCAGTCAGAAGTTCGCTCTCTCACTTCAGCTCAGTAGCTATCACAGCAAGAAGCGCTACGACAAGGTGAATGCCATTGACTACGCCTACAACACCAGCAGGGTGATACCGGCTTATAATGAAGATGGCACATATTACTATTATAAAGGTACTGCTCAGCAGGGCTCCTTCAACTATAACATCCTCAATGAACTCGACAACAGCTACAACCGACAAAAGGACAATGGCTTTAAGTCGACCTTCAACCTCAAATACACTGCCAACGACTGGCTTTTCTTCAATGCCATCGCGTCTTACTCCACTGCCACCACCGCGCAGGAAGGCTGGTACGGCGAGAAAAGCTATTATGCTGCCAACGAGCGACTAAGCGAATATGGTGTCGCTCCTGACCAGCCGTCAATGAGCAAGATGCCCTTCGGCGGTGAGCTGTCAGAGAACAACACCGACATGACGGCATGGACCATGCGTCTGCAGGGCAACATGAACAAATATTTCGGTGCCAACCTCCAGCACAACATCAACCTCGCCGTCGGTGTCGAGGCCAGCAGCACACACTACACCGGCAACAGCTACACACAGCGCGGCTACTACAACGACCGCGGCAAGAAGTTCGTCACTTCCATTCCTGACACCTACACCTCTTACCTCAGCTGGCTGAGCACCAACATGCCCACGATCGTTGACACACGCACCAACCTGCTCTCGGCCTACGGCACGCTGTCATACAGCTACAAGACGCTCTTCACCCTAAACGCCAACACACGATACGACGGTAGTAACAAGTTCGGCGACAGATCCAACGAGAAGATTCTTCCCGTCTGGTCCGTCTCCGGACTCGCCAACGTTCTCGACATCACCAACTGGCATCCTAAATGGATTGACAACCTTACCTGGAAGATCTCCTACGGTGGTCAGGGCAACATGCTCGACGGACAGACACCTGTGCTCACCATCACTAAAGGTGCTCTCGACACTCACTACAACGAGATGACGTCGACGGTAGCCAACTTCGCCAACCCAGACCTGAAATGGGAGAAGACCCACTCCTTCAACACCGGACTGGAGATGAGCTTCCTCCACAACCGCCTCATGATGGAGGTGGAATACTATCACAAGATGACCGTCGACGCCTTCATGAACAAGACCATCAGCGACGTCAACGGCTTCACTTCCTATGTCGTCAACTCGGGAAAGATTCTCAACAAGGGTTACAACGTCTCCGTCACCGCCACGCCCGTACAGACGAAGGACTGGAACTGGCTGCTCTCCGGCTCCCTCTCCAAGGTCATCAACCGCATGAAGACGACACCTGGTGGCAACACCTATAAAATCAGTGACTATCTCGACGGCACGGCACTGGTCAACGGCAAAGCCATCGGCACCTTCTACTCCTACCGCTTCATCGGACTCAATCCCGCCAACGGCGGTCCTCTCTTCGACGACTGGCAGGACAGAGCCAACGAGCTCGTCGGCCTCGACAACTATGAGACAGCCATGCGCGTCCTCGCCCTCTCCGGCAGACGTGACCCGGATATCACGGGAAGCCTCTCGTCTACACTGACCTATAAGAACTGGCGACTCGGGGTCTTCCTCGACTACGCCGCAGGAAACAAGGTACGACTCTTCAAACTCTACGGACAGAATGGAGGCAGCAGCGACCCCGGACAAATCTACCCGCAGTATAACCTCAACCGAGCCGTGCTTAACCGGTGGAAGAAACCCGGCGACGAACGCTACACCAATATACCTGCTATCATGTCGTCGGACACTCCCGGCTACTACCAGTACAGCCAGCACTGGTCCAACGGCAGCAACTACCAGGGTGTGGCCATCGCCTCCGACGCCTGGACGATGTACGACTACAGTGATCTCCGCGTCGTCAGTGCCGACTACCTGCGCATCGCAAGCATCAGCCTTACCTATGAGCTTCCCGCCAACGCACTGAGGCAGCTCCACCTTGAGCGACTTGCCATGACTCTCACCGGCAACAACCTCTACACCTTCTGCAACAGCAAGCTCAAAGGACAGACACCCACACAGTCCGGCTTTGCCGAGGTGCAGCTCTCCGACACGCCCTATTTCACCCTCGGCGTCAATATTCAATTCTAATGCTTATCCATCATGATACACGCAATATATAAATATATGTGCGCCGCTGCCCTGCTCCTCTCCGTTACCGGCTGTGGCGACTTCCTCAAAGAGTACAGTCAGGATACCGACTATGTCGACAGCTGGGAGGACCTCAACGAGCTTCTCATCGGCAATTGCTACCTGCCACAATATCAGTCCAACACCCTTGGACAAGCCAATGACGACAATCAGTTCTTCCTCCACTTCCTCGGTGACGAGCTCGATGAGAACCTCTCCACCAACGACGACAACTTAATGGAGTATGACGGCAAGGAACGTGTCTTCGGCTATTTCACCTGGCAGGCTCGTTCCGGACAGAACGACAGCTACACCGGCTATAACACCGAGAACGGAAACTGGACACAGATGTACAAACTCATCAACGTGGCCAACAACATCATCTACAGTGTCACCAAGCTCAAGCAGAACGATAACGCCGCTCAGCTGGGCAAGATAAAAGTCGACGGTGAAGCTCACTTCCTGCGTGCCTACTATTATTTCTTCCTTGCCAACCTTTACGGCAAGGCCTACGACCCTGCCACAGCATCCACCGACCTCGCCGTGCCGATCAAGACCTCGGAGAACGTTGAGGACAAGTCGTTCCAGCGCAATACCATACAGGAAGTCTATGACCTCATACTCTCCGACCTCGACATCGCTGACAAGGAGCTCACTGCCTATGGTGCCCAACCCAGCAAGTACCGTGCCGACTCCGTCGCCGTCCACTTCCTCAAGAGCCGCGTCTATCTCTATATGCAGAACTGGGAGATGGCGGCGCGCTATGCTCAGAAGGTCATCAACGAGCATCCTACCCTGCAGAACCTCAACGCACTCAACCAGAAAGCCGGCATCCTCAACGCCGCCTCTCCTGAACTCATCTTCTCCATGGGAGGAAACGCCATGCCCTGCTACACGATGAACTATATCAAGAGCTTCACCATCACCGACAAGATCTACGGGCTCTACAGTGACGATGACCTGCGCAAGTCAAAGTTCATCTGGACCAACGGCGACTTCCACGGTTATGCCAAGACACCCATCATAGCCACGAATCTCACCCAGGAGCCCACAGACCCACAATATTATTTCTATGCCTACTACTCGCCCACCTCGTTCAACCATGTCGACATCTCTGACAAGTTCTGCTTCCGTTCTGCCGAGGCTTACCTCATCAAGGCCGAAGCAGAGGCATATATGGGCCACGAAGATGCTGCCCGCCAGGCGCTCAACACCCTCCGGGCTCAGCGCTATGCGCCAGGCACCGACTATGCCGTCACGGCTACCGGTGACGACCTCATCAAGACGATACGCAACGAGCGGGAGCGCGAGCTCTGCCTCGAAGGACAGCGATGGTTCGACCTCCGCCGCTACCGCGTCTGCCAGGTGCTGCCGCAGAAAGAGACTATCACGCACCATTATTATTACTACGAGAGTCGCAGCTCCTCCAGACGCACAGCCCTCCACACTTTCATCCTCCAGCCCGACGACTGGGGATGGGTGCTGCCTATCCCACAGGAGGTTCTCAACATCAACAACGGTATGAAGAACAATGAGCGCGGCACGAGAACATACTCCTCGACAGCACTGTAACAATCACCTATTCACAACACACAGTAATCATGAGACATTACTTCATTTATATACTCGCCCTCACAGCCTGCCTGACTATCGCAGGCTGCTCGGACGACGACGAGCTCACACCGTCCTACGCCGACCAGAACCGCTTCATGGCCACTGACAGCGCCACCAACGCCGTCTCGGCCCTGCGCAACAAATTCTACTGGGAGACAGGCTCCTATCTGCTCTTCAACGACACCCTGCGTCACGAGGCCACAGGTACCGACGCCGAGGGCAACACCCTCTATGCCAACGAGCTCCTCGACGTGTCCTATGTCATGGCGTCCAACGCACAGCGGACGGCATTCAAATACCAATATCTCACGCAGATAAGTGATATGAAACAAGGCATCAGCTTCCTCGAGGACTATATACTTCCACATCTCGGTCCCAAGCTGCGGCCTTTCTCCTGGCTCCTCGTCAGCCATATCACACGCTATACCGTAACGGATGGTGTCTACACCTATGATGCCGAGCCACAGTGTGCTGTAGGCAACAGGACTACGGCACTGGCCCTCGACGTCCTCGATGGTGCCGACGAAGAGACAAAGAAAAGTACAGCGGAAAGTATCCTCGTAGACCTGCTTAGCAACAAAGTGGCGCAACAGCCGGCTAAAGCCCTCAACGCCTTCACACAGTATTCGGCTGCGTATTATGGTCACAACGTGGCAGACCCACACTTTGACGACGATGGTAACATGAAGGATATGAACAACGCCGGATTCATCGACGGCGCCTACTCCTGGGGATACCTCTTCTGGGGACAATATCCTGCCCAGAACGACGACATTGCGTCCTACGTCAACCTTGCACTCACACAGACGGAGCAGGAGGTGAGCACACAGTATGCCGACTACCCCACTATCATCACCAAATACCAGGCTATGAAGCAGTTACTCACGGACCTCGGCTATGTATACTAAGAAAACACCAACAAAAAGACAGAAGACAATGAACAGAAAACATATTCTTTCGCTCCTTGCCGCAACCCTGCTGACAGCTACGGTGTCCCTGCTGACGGCCTGCGGGAGCGACGATGATGACACGACGGTGCCCAACATCGCCCCTGAAGCCACCGGAGAGTTTACCGATGACCGTGATGGCAACGTTTACCACTATGTCACCTACGGCGGCCTCGACTGGACAGTGGAGAATGCACGCTATGACACAGGCAACGATGACACCCGGTCCATCTATCTCTCCAACGATGCCATCGGCGACGAAGAGGGCACGGCTGCACAACAGACCGTCAACACCTATGGATATCTCTACTCCTGGCAAGGGGCCCAGGAGGCAGTTCCCGATGGATGGCGGCTGCCTACCGACGACGACTGGAAGAAACTGGAGATGGCACTCGGCATGACACAGCAGCAAGCTGACGCCGACGGATGGAGAGGAACCGTACAGGGCACACTGATGCACCAAAAAGACGGTACTGGCCTCGACATGCGCTATGGCGGATTCATGGACGGACAGTCTACTTCCTTTGCCTCGAAATATTATTTCATACAAGCCATGGGCTACTACTGGACAGCGACGCCAGGCGACGACCGGCAGAGCACAGCCTACATCCGCAAGCTGATGTACAACCGCCCAGACGTATACCGTCACACTTCTTCGGTTCAGAACATGATGAGCGTGCGCTTTGTGCGTGACACGCCTGCTAAAAAATAAAAACAATTATGACAACAAAAGGATTCTTCAATGCTATGAATGGAAAGCACCTCTTCATAGCTACAACCAGAAATATTGTGGCATCCATGCACGGGATACTGCTCTTTGCCCTGCTCGTCACCTGCAACCTAACAGCGCGAGCGCAACATGACGGTTTCCATATCCATGGACGTCTACTTCTGCCCGACGGCACTGTAGTAGGATTGCTCGTCAACAACGATACGGCTCAGTCGAAAGAGATGTGCTCCGGCGTGCTGCGCAACCACACCTTCTCGTTTACAGGAAAGGTGGACAGGCCACGCATGGCGACCTTCATCACCAACAACCTCGACCTCGTGGCAAAAAACCACTGGCCTGATGATTCTATTCACTGGAACTATATCAGTCTCTATCTCACCAACGACGACATCCTCATCACCCCGGAGCTAAAGGTAAAAGGCGGGCAGGTACAGGACGACTACAACGACTTGCTCTCCATGGACGACAGCGGCGGAGAGGTGGTACGCCCAGATATTTTCTTCAACTTCATTGACCACCATCCCCACTCTCCCGTTTCTGTAGAACTTGCCCGTCGCCTACTGGAACGCGGTTACAACCTCACAGCAGAACAAGTCGATCATCTCGACAGCACCATCGTATCGGTTCCCGACGACACGACAGGTCTGCGACTGATGAGACTGCAGATAGCACAGGCACGTAAGACGGTGAAAGGTGCTCTTCTCCAAGACCTCGAACTCGTCACGACTAACGGGCAGAAGGCATCGCTCACACATATCGTAGCTGACGCACAGCGACACAAACCGGGATATGTTCTCGTCGACTTCTGGGCCAGTTGGTGTGGCATCTGTCTCGCCGCCATGCCTGACATCAAGGCTCTCGCCGAGAAATACAACTCAAACCTTACCGTAGTAGCCATCTCCATAGACACAAAAGAGGAGGCTTGGCACAACAGCATGAAGAAGCACCACGAGCCATGGGCACAATATCGAACCACGCAACAGGGTTACAAAGACCTCTTCACCAAATACCAAGTGGGCAACGGAGTGCCCTACTACTTGCTCATCCGCCCCGACGGAAAGGTCCTCTCCGCTATGTCAGGGCCAGAACAAGTGAAGGAAACGCTCGATAGCCTGCTCGCTAAATAATTACCATCACAATGATATCATCCATGAAAAAGTTCTTTTTTCTATGCTTGGCACTCTGCCTCTGTTGGAGCACTAGTGCACAAAACCAACGTTATCATGTCACCGGCACCGCAGAAGGCACAGTAGACGGCGACACGATCTATTTAGCCGTCATGACCGGGTTCTTCAGACTTGAACCTACCGACACGACAATCGTCCGCAACGGAGGTTTCTCCTTCGACGGCACCATCGACGGTGCAGACATGCGCGTAGCGGTAGCCATGCATAAAGGCCAAATGATTGGAATGACCAACTTCATACTGGAGAATGCACCCATCAGCCTGCAAATATTTCCACAAGACAGCAACAAGAAACCCGTTGTTAAAGGAGGGCAGACACAGAAACTCTATGACGAAGTTACAAAGGAAGACGACGACTTCAGCAAGCTTATGGACAAAACATACGAACAATCCAACGACTCCACACTGCCACAAGACGTACGCAATAGGGCACAAGCCCAACTGGACTCGCTACGTAAAGTTAGCGTCACTCGCCACTACGACTACATCATGGCTCATATCCCGTCGCCCATCAGCGACATGCTATTGCAATGGTATGCGCAAGATATGACGGAAGCGCAAGTTGATTCGATCCTCGACAAGATGACGACATCGAGTGTACAGTATCAGTATTACAAACAAATGATGGCGGAGCGACGTATTTCTAAAGCCACAGCAGTGGGTCAGCACTATACCGACATCGTTTTGAAAGGGATTGATGGAAAGACTGACATCCAACTTTCTGCCTATATAAATAAGAACAAATACACACTCCTTGACTTCTGGGCCAGTTGGTGCGGTCCATGCCGCGCAGAGATGCCAAACGTTGTGAAAGTCTATAAACTATATCACAACAAGGGGCTGGAAGTCGTAGGCGTTTCTCTCGACAATAACCGTGAGGCATGGGTTAAGGCCATTAAGACTCTGAAGATGCCGTGGCCACAGATGAGCGACCTTAAAGGCTGGCAAAGTGCTGCTGCAGCGGCCTACAACATCCGCGCCATCCCTGCCAATGTCCTCATCGACAATAAAGGAAACATCATAGCCAAAGATCTCAGAGGTGAAGAACTGCAAAAGAGGATAGAAGAACTGATGAAATAATAAAGAAACGAAGAATATCATTATTAAAGTTCTTCACAGGAGAAAGGGAAATACCCTAAGAAAAAGGCACCACAAACACGTGGTGCCTTTTTTGTTTCATCACAAGCCTATAAACAGCTTATTATAACAACGAAGTAAGGTCATGCTTAACTAATACACACACCTTAATTATATAGCTACCAGAATTGTCTAACAATCTCTTAGGAAACCAACGATCTTAATTAATTATCAAGAGGGAATTAAAGAATTAAGAGCGCGACAATAAGAATAACGCAACAACAAGAATCAAACCACCGCATATCATGACAAGCGTTTTAGCATCAACGACTAATCATAGCAGACATCGATATAATCGTGATGCTGTTCATCGAGAAAAATGCGTATATTCCGATGCAAGGCCAGCGGATGCTTGCCCTCATCAGCAGCCAGCCTAAGACAATCCTGCTTCGACGAGGCAGCCAGCGAAAGATTACGGAAATCGGTCACATTACCATGACTGTCCAGCACAATGACAGGAATTGTGGTGTTGTCATTCCGTAGTCGTGGAATGAGACACAACCAATGAGCCCACGGCGATAATCATTGCTACGAGCACCAAAGCAATCTTTACCTGTCTGATTCTATCTGTCCATTGCATAACAGAAAGATAACGCAAAACAACGCAGAATATTACAAACCATAAATCGGAGCGTGTATCCACACAGAAAAAGCCCTTGAAAACATTGCTGTCTTCAAGGGCTCTTGTTGAAAGAGGGCGGC
>CAMCBZ010000002.1 GCA_945873145.1 uncultured Prevotella sp. | reverse complement strand
TCAGCACCATAGCTCCATGGGGAGCTAAAGTCTGTACGTGACTATTTTCCAAAAACTTATTCTCGATTTAGGGTGACGCATTGACGAAGTCAGGAAATTATTTTTCCAATGTCTCTCTAACTCCCCGGAGAGAGTTAGAGAGGTAAAAGACTATTCACTGATAGTGCACATGCCCAAGCCGATGAGCGTGCCGATGAATCCACCTGCCTTGGTAGTGCTGAGGTTACTGGCATCGACTCCTGCGGCCAATACTTTCCAGTCCTGCCCTTGCGGCTGGTAATAGAACGAATACCAACGTCCATCGCCTGTAACTCGAAGCTTGACGGATCCCGTCTCTATCGGCGCGGAGGCAATGACGACAGGCGCTTTCTCTGTGCGTTGCAAGACAAGCACAGGTTTGCCGTGACGCAATGTTTTTCCAAAGACAATGTTTGCGTTAGCTCCCTGCAAGAGCAACATGCCGGCTACCGTCTTGGCACTTGTGGACTGCTGGGTCATCTCGGTCTCTGCCGTGAAACTGGCGTTTTGCTGATGTACAAACACAGCCAAGGGGTTCTCTTTGACAGAGAGGCTGGTCGGCAAACCGCTGATGACAAGTCCGCCGGTTCCCGTAGCATAGAATGCCGACGGATTGCGGACGAATGTCCAGCGCTGGTTCAGGGCTGTGCTGTCAAAGCGGTCGGTATAAGAGAAGTTGCCTGTGATGCCGAGTTGCTCAGGGGTTTGCGATGGGCGGACCTTCAGTTGTACACCTTTCTTGGCGTTGAACGTCTGAACCGCCTTGCCGTGTTCGAGGATGACAGGCCAGTCGTTTTTCCATGTGACGGGCAGCAGGAAAGTCTCGCGCCCTGTGTTGTAGAGATTGCCCTCGTAAGGACGGCAGCCTAAGAACACAGCCCACCACTGTCCGGTACCGTCCTCTACGAGGTCGGCATGACCGGTGCAGGTAACGGGATCAAGAAGCTCCTCACCGAGATCACGCTGGGTAAGAATGGGGTTACCACTGTATTCCTCCCAAGGTCCCTGTGGCTTCTTGGCACGGAAGACCACTTCGCTATGATGCTCAGCCGTACCGCCTTCGGCACACATGAGGTAATAATAGTGTCCCCGTTTATAGAGATGCGGTCCCTCAATCCATATCGGCTTCTCCTCAACATGCGTTCCTCCACGGACGATCTCTTTGAAATCGCCACGCGTAGAGTCGCCTTTGACGTCGAACTCAAAGAGACGGATGGCAGTCTGCCCCTCATAGGCAGGCTTACCAGTCACCGAAGCGTTATGCACGATATAAGCTTTACCATCGTCGTCGAACAGCAGGTCGGGATCGATACCTTGCACTTTTGGCAACCAAATAGGGTCACTCCAGCCTTTCGACGGATCCTTGCTCTTGACGAGGAAGTTACCGCGTCCCACGTTGGTCGTGATCATGTAGAACGTCTTGTTGCGTTTGTTGTAGCGGATCGTCGGTGCGTAGATGCCGCCGTGGGCGACGGGCTGACCAGCCAAGGGCAGTTGGGAGGGGCGGTCAAGAACATATCCGGCAGGTTGCCAGCTGACAAGGTCCTGCGAAGTAGCAATGGGCACGCCGGGATAGGAGCCAAAGGAGGAGTTGACCATATAGAAGGTCTTGCCTACCCGACAGACGCTCGGATCGGGATAATAGCCCGAACGCACCGGAGTGAGATACTCCCGGTTGTGATCATAAGGCACGGCGAAGCGCTGGTCATGGCCTTGGTAGGTGAAATAGGAAAAGGCGCAGGTGGCCCCTGTCCTACCCTGCTGAGTCTCTTGTGTCGGTTTTGCCTCGGCATGATGCCATCCTAAGCAGAGCATAAGGCTGAGGAGTAGATAGCTTTTTGTCATGGTGATTGTCTTTAGAGTTATAGTTGTTATTGATATTTGATTTGTCAGTAGACGGCAGTGCAGCCGCCTCTCATGCGGGCGGCGAGGCACTGTCGTGATAGTTTGTTGGCACTGTGCGACAGACAGGGGTCACTTGTCTGTCACAGCTTCCAAGGTTTGCCGGATGTTCTGCTCGCGGTGCACGATCTGCACCTCGATGCCGAACTTCTCATGGATGTGCTCTGCCAAATGCTGTGCACTGTAGACGCTGCGATGTTGACCGCCAGTACAGCCGAAACAAAACATCAGACTCGTGAAGCCCCGCTGGATATAGCGCGCCACATGATGGTCGGCAAGGGCATAGACATGTTGCAGAAACTCCACGATCTCGCCGTCGTCCTCAAGGAAGCGTATCACTGGCTCGTCGAGCCCCGTCAGTTTTTTATAAGGTTCATAACGTCCGGGGTTGTGCGTAGAACGGCAGTCGAAGACATAGCCGCCTCCATTGCCCGAGGGATCCTCAGGGATTCCCTTTTTATAGGAGAAGCTATACACGCGCACCACGAGCGGTCCCTTGCCATCGTATTTCGAGAATGTAGGCAGTCCGTCTTGTGGATTCTTTGGATAGATGTTGCTGTCTGTGGTCTTGAAACCGTCTTTTCGAGGCTGCATCTCGTCTTTCTTAGGCGCAAATTGCGGAAGGTTGACCAAAGCGGTCAGCACTTCACGCAGATAGGGATAAGGCAACACATCCTCACGCAGGGCAAGGAGGTCACGCAGATTTTGTATGGCAGGAGGTATGCTGTCGATGAAATGCTGCTTATGCTCAAAGTATCCACGGAAGCCATAGGCACCTAACACCTGCAGCGTACGGAAGAGGACAAAGAGACTCAGCCGGCCGGCAAAGTGACGAACAGACGGCACCTCGATGTAATGGCTCAAAGCATGATAGTACTCAGCGATGAGATCACGGCGCAGCTTGAAGCTGTACTTTGCCGATGCCTGCCACAAGAATGAAGCCAAATCGTAATAATAAGGTCCTTTACGCCCGCCCTGGAAGTCGATGAAAAACGGATTACCCTCGGCGTCGAGCATGATATTGCGTGCCTGAAAATCTCGATACATGAAACTCTCCGTCGGCTCTGCTATCAGGTCTTTGGCAAAACGTCGGAAGCTGGCCTGAAGTTTCACTTCATGGAACTCCAGTTCTGTAGGCTTGAGGAAGCAATACTTGAAGTAGTTGAGATCAAAGAGCACATTGTCCTCGTCGAACTCCGGCTGGGGATAGCAGTTGTTCCAGTCCAAGCCGATGGCACCGCGAATCTGCAGGTTGGGCAGTTGGCTGATCGTGCGCTTCAAGAGTTCTTTCTCCGCCAGGTTGTATCTCCCGCCTGCCTCACGTCCGCCGCGGATAGCCTCGAAGAGCGATGTGCTGCCCAAGTCGGTTTGCAGATAGCACATCTCGTCGCTGCTGACGGCCAGCACACGGGGAACCGGCAGTTTGCGCTGCGTGAAATGCCGGTCGAGATACACAAAGGCGTGATCCTCGTCATGGCTGGTGCCAAGCACGCCGATGACGGTCTGCCCGTCAGCCCCCGTCAACCGGTAATATTGTCTGTTGCTGCCTGCTCCGGCAAGCATCTCAACATGGGCGGGAGCCTGTCCTGCCCAAGTGGTATAGAGTTGTATGAGTTGGTCCATGGATATATCGTCATCAATGCTTGTCTACGACATCGTTTTGTTTTTCTTTGGCTTTCTGTTCCTGCTGCTCTCTGATGTCCTTGAAGAGCTCGTGGGTTTTACGACGATATTCCCAATCGCTGATCAGACTGTCAACGACAAAGAGCAGCATGATGACTCCCGCCGCCATGAGTACAGAGCGCGTCAAATAAAGCAGTCCTGCCGATATAACGAGAAACAGCACGACCTTGCGCCAATCTATTCTAAGTTTCCATTTCATATTGCAAACTTACATATTTTTTTTGGATTTCACGGCGTTATGACTGTGAAAAATCATTGACGTGGTACGATAAGGGCACAAAAAAAGTTCTGACCTTGCAGTGAAAGCATAAGGTCAGAACTCAATGAAGTATATATTTCTATGAAAACAGTAGTTTCCTATTTTGAGAACGTGTATGCCACAGGATGGTGCAGGCACTCGAGTGTCTCGTCGATGCGCAGTTGCCATTCGCGTTGGGTGCGTACATCATAGCGGCTCCAGGCTGAACCAAAATAATAGGTATAGCGCTCTCCGCTCTTCAGCGGACGCGCACCTAAAGCATGGGCGTAGCGGATCTTGTCGGGATGATCGAGCGGCAAGATAAAGCTAGAGTCGACACCATTGGGGAAGAGTGCGGCGACAAACACCTGACAGTTGTTGGCATGGATATTGTCCGTGGGATCAGCATACTGCACATAGTCTTTACCCAAAACAACAGTTGTAGAGTCAGCGTCATGGAGTACGACACCGGTAGCAAGGCGAGCTCCGGCAGGCAACTGGTCATACCAAACTGTCATACGGTTGAAGTTGCTGCCTTTGTCAAGGCTGATGATACGGTGCTCATTGCCATAGTCGGCCTCCACTGTGAAGCGCAGAGGACCATTGTCCAGTATCTTGTAGGTCTTCCAGCAGTAGGGCATCTTCAGCTTGCCGTCGATCAGCAGGCCGGGAGCACCGCAGCCGAGCGTAGGACCAACGTCGTAAGGATCATAGCCCGTGCCGTGATCGACATGATACGAGACGCCTTTCTCATCTCCGGCATAGCGGTCGTTGATGACGAGGTCGGGCGTATTCTTCACCCAGACATCCGTACCGAATGAGCGTTCACCGGTTTTTTCCAGCGCCGGACCGTAGATGCGATAGGCACCACGGTCGTTTTCCCAAGTAATATCGTCCTTGCGCTCCGGCACGAGGCGACCGAAGACCCATTGGCGGTACTTCGAGGGCTGACCCACAGCAACGGTATAGGTCGTTGTGGACATCGGACGCACAAAGACATCAACAAGCAGGTTGCCGTCGTGATCCAGCTGTGATGTTACCTCGTTGCCCCGTTTGTCTTTGACGACGACGGGTGTTCCGGCCTTCACTCCCAATGCTTTGTAGAGCTCACTGCCCTTGACTTCCACCACCTCATCGCGTTGGAATGAGGAAGGATTGTGGAAAGTGAGCACCTTGCTCTGAGCTTCTGCGTGTGTAGCTGCGGAAAGTGTGGCAGACGGACTCAGCAGGAAGAATGACAGCAAAGCCGCTCCAACTGCTAAATGTTTTTCTTTTTTCATCTTATTCAAAATCCTTTGGCATCACCTTCTGCATGTCGCCATAGTCGAGATTTTCACCGGCCATACCCCAGATAAAAGTGTAGTTGCTGGTTCCTGCTGCGCAATGCACTGACCAAGAGGGAGCGATGACGGCTTCCTCATTGCTGAGCCAGATGGGGCGTGTCTCCTTGGGCTCACCCATGACATGGAGGATGCGCTGACCGTCGGGAACCTTATAATAGAGGTAAGTCTCCATGCGGCGCAGGTGAGTGTGAGCAGGCATGGTGTTCCAAACACTACCCTCTTGCAGTTCGGTGACACCCATCTGAAGCTGACAGGTGCGCACTCCAGCAACACCGTCGATAATCAGCTGATGGATGACGCGGGCGTTGCTCTCCTTCAGACTGCCGGCAACGATGTTGTTGGCCTCCTTGAGCGTCACCTTCTTCGTCGGGAAAGTCTGGTGAGCGCAGGCTGAGTTCATGTAGAACTTAGCGGGATGTGCAGCGTCCTTACTGCTGAGCACGATCTGATGATCGTTCTTGGCGTCAGCACGGCCAATATAGATGGCTTCCTGAAATTTCAGGTTATAACTCTTACCGTCCACCGTCACAGTACCGTCACCACCGATGTTGATGATGCCGATCTCACGGTTGTCGAGCAAGCGCTTTTTGTCCGTAGTCTTCTCGGTATAGAGCGGTGCGATGCTCGTCAGCGTCAACGGCTGTGTTGTCGGCTCGGCGCCACCAATGAGGAAACGGTCAAAGAGCGAATAAGTCCAGTTAACCTCACCGGGCACGAAAACCTTTTGGATAAGGTATTCCTGACGCAGACGGTCTGTGGTATAGTGCTTGGCATCTACCGGACTGGTGGCATAGCGCACATTATAGTGTGTATAGGCATTTTCACTCTTCATGGGATATAAATTGGTTTTGCAATTTTGTGCGAAGCCCTGTACTGTTGCCAGACAGAGAAACAACGCTATCATAAACTTCTTCATCATATTTTCTTATTCCAAATACAGTATTGAACATGTGTCTTTCTGATGGATAGACACACCTTGTTATATATTGTTGTTTTCCAACTTTACTTGTTGCTATTAGCCTGCTTCTCGTGTTTAACGATCTGCTTATGGTTGTAGACCATCAATGCCAAGGTAAGTAAGACGAGAATAGCCGGTCCCACATAGCGGACATAGCACGTGAGCTTGTAGATCACCCAGCCAATGAGCGACGAGGCGAAATCGAGAGCTCCTCCTGTGAAACCTTGAGGAATCTGCGCTGCTTTGTCCTTGGTGGCCTCAAAGACAGCATTGGCTGCCAGTGTGAAGTCAGGTGCCATGTCGGTGACAAAGTAAAGGCCGAAGATCAGTGCCACAAGACCGATGATAAACGTCTTCACTACGTTGCCCTTAGTATAGGGTAGTACGATTGGGAAGAGATAGAACATACCGGCCAAGGAGGCTAACGGAAGGAACTGATTGCCCGGCAGAATGACGGAAACAACCAGCACGGTGGGGATCAACAGAATCGAGACGACGAGTGTGGTCGGGTGTCCGATGACCAGCGCGGGGCTCATACCGATGTGCACCTTACGTCCGTGGAGGTGCTTGTCAACCATTTCCTGTGCTTTGACAGAGATGGGTTTTAAACCGTCGATAAACAGTTTGGTGATACGGGGAATGAGTTCCATGACAGCACCCATAGTGACACCTAAGGTCAAAACCATCTTCACGTCGAAATGAGCAGCCACTCCGATGAGGATGCCGACGATGACGCCAAGGAGCAAAGGCTCGCCGAAGACACCGAACTTGCGCTTGAGACCTTCTGCGTCTACATCGAGACGGGAGAATCCCGGAATCTTGTCGAGAACCTTATTGATGACGACAGCAAAGGGCATAAAACTCTGACAGAATGGTTGCGGAATGCTGATGCCATCGAGATCATAGTACTTTTGGAACTTCGGGGCAGTGATGTCAGCGAGTACCAACGTGATGATGTAGCACACGATGGCGGCAAAATAGCCCCAGGCGAGGCTCTCGCCCATGACGAAGTAAGCCACGGCACCGATGAAAGCAAAGTGCCAGTAGTTCCACAAGTCGATGTTGAGCGTGCTTGTCGTTTTCGTCAAGAGCATGAGCACATTGATGCCCAGACAGATAGGAATGATAAGCGCGCCCACCGCTGTGTTGTAGGCAACAGACGCAGCAGCCGGCCAGCCCATGTCGAAGACGTTGAGCTGGAGGTGATAGAGATCGCAGATCGCTTTCAGCGGATCGTTGAAGTTGGTGGTCAGCAAAGCCGTGACGACACCCAAGCCCACAAAGCCGACACCCACATAGAGTCCCGATTTAAGGGCCTGGCCGAACTTCATGCCAATGCAGAGGCCGATCACCGTGAAGATGATCGGCATCATGACTGATGCGCCTAAGCTGATGATATAGCTAAAGACATCCATGGCTCAGACTTACTTAGGCTGTTTGCCGATGTAGGCGAGTATGCCACCATCGACATAGAGAATATGTCCGTTGACAAAGTCTGAGGCATCGGAAGCCAAGAACACGGCGGGACCCTGCAGGTCTTCCACGGTTCCCCAGCGGCCGGCCGGTGTCTTTGACACGATGAACTGATCGAAAGGATGACGGCTGCCGTCGGCCTGACGCTCACGCAGAGGCGCAGTCTGTGGTGTGGCGATATAGCCCGGGCCGATACCGTTGCACTGGATGTTGTACTCGCCATACTCAGAACAGATGTTTCGGGTGAGCATTTTCAGACCACCTTTAGCGGCAGCATAGGCGGAGACAGTCTCACGGCCGAGCTCACTCATCATTGAGCAGATGTTGATGATCTTGCCGTGACCTTTTTTGATCATACCAGGGATGACGGCCTTGGAAACGATGAAGGGAGCTGTCAAGTCGATGTCGATGACCTGGCGGAACTCCTCTGTGCTCATCTCTGTCATGGGGATGCGCTTGATGATACCGGCGTTGTTGACCAGGATGTCGATGGTTCCGAGTTTCTGCTCAATGTCTGCGACCATCTTCTTGACGTCTTCTTCCTTGGTCACATCGCAGATATAGCCTAAAGCATCAATACCTTTGGCTTTATAGTCAGCCATAGCCTGATCGAGATGATGCTGGCTGCGGCAGTTGAAAGCAATCTTTGCGCCTGCTTCAGCGTATGCCTCTGCGATGGCCATTCCGATACCATAAGCGGCACCAGTCACGAGTGCCACTTTTCCTTTCAATGAAAAGTTGATCATAATAGTGTTCCTTTCTATTTTAAAGTTTTATTTTAAGATTCTATGATTCTATATCTAATATCATATACGAACGACAACCTGCAATTACCTAAATCGCTATGTCCAATCGTCTAATTCGCTCTATCCAATCGTCTAATTTGCTTTGCCCCATCAGTTAATTTGCTCTATATATAATATGGTGTCGATTTTTCGGCGTGCCCGCTAAGTAAGGAGCGAGTCGTCTGGAGCGGATGGAGTTGTCGATCGTCTCCTTTGTCCACTGCGCCTTGACACGGCTGTCAGTTTGAATGGTGAGTTGACTGTCGACACGTGTCAGTCCGGTTTGGAAGTCTACCTGATGGTTACGTCCCGTAAATTCGTCTGTGGAGATAGCCATCAATCCGGTATAGTCTTTGAGCGCATCAGTCGATTTTGTCTTTACCACATCGCTGTATTCCAGTCCGTCTGCCCTACTCCGTAAGGTGAAGCGGCGGATGATCGTGCTGTCATTCTCCACCAATGTAGCCTTCACGGTAAAGTATTCGCCTTTCGTTTCGATCGTTGGCTCACCAACAAGTTTGGCGTTTGGATGACCTGTCTTGGGCAGATAATAGCCAATGATGTTGCCGGTGTTGTATTGCCGGAAGGGAATGACGAGGTTGTCGGTCTGTCCGTCGTGAATAGGCGCAAGGTATCCCGTGTAGCTCTTCTTGCCTTTGCTGAAAGAGAAGCAAGCGAAATAGCGTGGCGTAAGTGTGCGCACGATCTGCTGACAAGGGAAGAACTTGCTGCCATGGTAGCGGCGTTCAAAGTCTGTCCAGCGTGTCGGCGTCATGCCATCTGTGGGCCAGCAACGGTGCATCAGCTCGGTCATCAGCAACCGATGGGCCTGTACGCCCATGCGCCGTGCACCGACATCAGGCCGCAAAAGGAAAGTGCCATCGTCTGTGGTCTGCTGTCTCTGTGCAATACGCCTCAAACATTGCTGTTCGAAATATAGCGCGTCGAGATCTCGCTCCATGCAGGCCATCGTAGCATAACTCGTCACCTGATCATAGAGGAAGAGGCTCCAGTCGTTGCCATTGGGCATGGCCTGCTCTCCGTCGGGAAGGGTGAGCCAGTTGAGAACGTTCTTTGTCACCTCGTCGCAATTATGGAGCAAGGCACGCGAAGCCCACCGCTGCCGCTTACCTTGGAAGAGACGCAGTGCCAACGCAGCCTCGCCAAGTTCCTGGATCACCACATTCTGATAGGACGTATGGAAGAAGTCGTGGTTCTGAAGCATCCAGTCGGGATAGAGGTTCGGCCCTTGGTAGAGATCACAGACGCGGGTTGCGTCATAATCGGGGTCGATGACTGTCGTATCCAAAGCATCGGAAGGATGAGAATAACTGTTGATGGCAAAGGCACGCATACGCTGGAACCAATGCGGAGCCAGCGGATCATCGGGGAAGAGACCGAGCGTAGCGGCGAGCACATCCACTTCCCAGCCGTTCTCCTCTGCTTTGGTGTCACCGACATAACCCGTGGGGATGTCTCGCTCCAACTCATAGTTACACTCTGCTTTCAACAGATGGTAGATGTCCGTCTTCAAGCTGTCGGGCAACCGCTGCCATTGAAAATAAGCAGCGTAAGCCACCGACATGGCCCAAAGACTGCTCTCCCACTGATGATCCTTTGCCGAGACGGAGCCCCAGTAACGGCCGTCGAGACAACGGCGCTTGCGTACTGCCTTATGGGTATGCACGGTAAAGGTGAGAGTTTTCAGGGCCATCGTGTCTTCTCCCATGTAGGCTGCCACCATGCACAAGTCGGCATTGGTGCGCACGCCACGCTCGTCGGCAGCCCCAGTATGCTCACCTTGGAACACAGCATACTGGCTGTCGAGAGGCTGATAGTCGTTCCGCACGTATTGCATGAACGCAGACAGCATCGAGAGGATGGAGAGAAGAATGACAGACATAGATGTTTCCTTTTATCGGTTCTGTGTACGCAGAGATTCTGTAGCCGCCAACAAGAAGGCACCAACGCCGAAGTCGGCCTGACTTTTCTTGTCGACATGCTGCCCAGGAATGGCACGCTCCCCAATAGGCTGCACGTATCCGACACTGCCGTCAGACTGAAGAGCGACCGTCGTCAAATAGTTTTGAGCACGGCGAATCACGGGTTTGAAAGTCTTGGCATTGAGCAGTCCGTGGTTCACGCCCCATTCCATGCCATAGGTGAAGAACGCAGTTCCGCTGGTCTCGGGACCCGGTGCTTGCTGAGGATCCATCATCGAGCGGGTCCAATAGCCTTCCGGTTGTTGCAGCTGGGCGACAGCGAGAGCGAGCCGCTGGTATTTCTTCAAGAAGAAATCGTAGTGGCGATAACTCTTCGGCATGTCCTGCAGCACCTTTGCCAGTCCCGCGAGCACCCAACCGTCACCGCGTGCCCAGAAGTCCTTCTTGCCGCTGTTGGTCTTATGCATCGGATAGATGTACTTACCATCACGGAAGTAAAGACCGGTCTCCTTGTCGAGCATGATGCTGTCGGAATAGCAGATGTTGTCATAGAGCTTGTCGAGATAGCGCACGTCACCGGTGAGCTTGTACATCTTCATCATCACGGGCATCACCATATAGAGTGCATCTGCCCACCACCAGTAATCGTGAGCAGGATGTGAGACAACGTATCCCATCACCTCTCTTGCCCTTGCTGTCATCACAGCTGGGTTGTTGATTTCCATCGTAGTGAGTTTCTGTCCCTTGCTTCCTTGCTGAGCCTGATACATATTATATAGGTCGATGTAGGTCTGGAAGCAGATCTGCCAGTCGCCGAAGAGCACGTGCTGCTGATCCTCACCATATTTCTTATATAGCCACTTAGCAGTGTCGGGCTCGGTGGCACCTTTCCACTGGTTATGCTCAGCCCAACGCAGACTGTAGTTAAGGTAGGTGTTGAGCTTTTCAGTCAGCTGTTTACGTCTTTGCTTAGACAGCTTCTTGTTGGAACCTAACTCTTGCGTCAGCCATTTACACACTTCTATGTTTCCAGTATGATAAGCGGCAACGTTCCAGAAAGCTGTTGCCTCCGGTGCATGATGCTTCTGCCAATAGTCGTTGACCGCAAAGATCCGCGACAGCGTACGGGCCTTCTGCTCTGTAGCTGCCTTAGCTTTTGCTTTGCGTGTCGAATGGTGCTGAGCCTGCAAGGGTAGCAGAGGCATCAAGGCAATCAGCACCATCCATAGGTATTTGTTCTTTATAGTATTCATGTATTCTTATTGAGATAGGTTAATGATCGTAGGCTTTTTATCAGAGGACTTACCACTTGTCGTGCGTCTGAATCTGATCTTTCCACAGATGATCCTTCGGGAAGTCTTGTCCGTTCCAAGCCTTTACCTGCGTCCAAGGTTGGGCGGCATCCGTCCAAAAGGCATCGTCGGCAGGCAGTCCGAGCGGCATGAAGCACAGTGAAGCCATATACTCACTGCCATTGTTGGTATACCAGTCTGCCACCTGCGGTTGATGGCCACAGAATCCTATGTTGAGGAATCCCTTCTCGTTATAGTTATCACCCTTGTCCCACATGCGGTGCATGACCTTTGTCAGGGCAGCACGCACCTGTCCGTTGCTGAGTTCTTTCGGCAACTGCTTGTACCAAGCCAATAAGGCCAACGGCTGCATGGCTGCGTTGCGGTAAGGAATGCTGCGGCCGAAAACGGGGAATGTGCCCTCCGGCGAGATGAACCGCTCCAGGATGATGGCATATTTCTGGCAACGCAGCAGTTCGCGGTCATAGTATTTCTGATAGTCGAGACGCGTGTTGGCCTTGGCATCAATCATTGCCTGCAGGGTTTCGAGATACATAGGATGGAAGACGTAGCTACTGTAATAGTTGAAAGTAAAGTCAGGTCCGTCGCTGTACCATCCGTCACCGGTGTACCATTCCTCCATCTTACGGATGGCGGAGTTGACACGGTATTGGTCGTAGTCCCCGCCTGCTTTGGCCATGAAGCTCTCTATCGTAGAAGAGAAGAGGAGCCAGTTGGTATAGGGAGGATCAATCTTCCGCAGTTTCTTAAACTCCTTGAAGTATTCTTCTTTAGTTTGTTTGTCCAGCGGCATCCACAGCGCATCGTAGCTACGAAGGAAGCTCTCGGCGATATACGCTGCGTCTACGAGGTTCTGTCCACCGATGCCCCAGCAGAGATAGTCGGGACTCTTCGGGTCAACGGCGTTCTTATAGCTTTGGAGAGCCCATTCCCTCAACTGCTTGCGCATCTTCCCCTCTTCGGTGTTGTCATCGGGTAACGCCAGCCACGGAGCGATGCCGGCCATGAGTCTGCCGAAGCATTCCATGTAGGCCACCTTGCGGTTGCGGTTGTCGAAACTTGGAGAAAACTCCATCTGCATATTCTTTTGCAGTTCGCCCTTTGCCATATTCTCCAGCACGGGCTGTGCCATCTTATAGGCCTGGCCTGCCCACCACTGGCGGTCAGACATCACTGTCTTTTTCTTAGCACCCGCAGGAATCGTGAATACAAAGAAGGTAATAAGTAATAGATAAAGTGTTTTCTTCATAATGTTTGTTTTTGCAAAGATAGACAAAAAAAGATAGCCGGACGGCGAAAAAATGACTTTTTTAGTGCAATAATCATTATTTCCTCGTTCCGGCTATCCCTAATAAGGATTACTCGTCAGCCATAGCATCCTCGTAGTTGGTCCTTTTGTCCACGTTTGCCCCATATTAGATCCTCATCCTCTATCAACGACAAATCCGCAACCCAACTGTGATTTGGGTTGCGGATATGATCAAAAGCGTTGCGATGCCAGGTTCCATGAATGTTCCTGGCTTTTTTATTTATTTGTCCCTTACTTCCAGAAGGAAGCAGTGATGTCGTGGAGCTGGTTGTTCACGACATGATAGAGACGCTGGTTGGTCGTGCGACAGTTGAGGGGACCGAGATGCTTGATGTAGGGCCCCACCTTGATGTAGTCGAAGTTGTGCTTGTCGATGGCGTGGTCGATGCGCAGACGGCCGCTGTACCACCCCACTCTCATCCCCGGATGCTTCTCGCGGACGTGTGCGGCGAGGTTGTTGACCGACTGCGGCTCAGCATCACCGCCCATCAGACAGACACACGTCACGAGCCCGTCGTTGTCAGCAATCAGCTGATCGAGGGCATCCGTGGACAGCGGGTTGCCGAAGTCCTTGGCAAGATAACTGCTGTGGCAACCCGGACAGTGGCACGGACACCGCGAGATGTTGATGGCCAATGTCGTCTCGTCCGGGATCTCCTGAAACACAATGTCGGTGTTTACGTACTTCAGCATTGCTTACTTCTCCTCCTTCACCGTTTGATGTGCTTTGCTACGCTCGCCGAGAGCAATGGTCTGTGTCTTCGGCAGTCGGTCGATACCAGCGTAGAAACGGCGGTGAGCCTCGGACTGGCGAGCCTCGGAGAAGTTGCTCACGCGCTTGAGGTATCCGATGATACGCGTCAGATAGTCGACATTCTTAGAGTGGCAGACAGGGCACTCCTTGAGGTAGCGCTTGTCGATATGGCCACAGTCGTTGCAGACAGTATTCGGGATGTTATACGTGAAATAGTTGCAGCCCTCGTGAGCGGCGACGCGGAAGAGCTGACGATACTGTTTCTGCGACAGATGCTCGTCGAGGTTCATGTGCAGCGCGGAGCCGCCGGTGAGGTGCTCGATATAGGGAGCGCCATGAAGTTTGAACTTGTCGAGGATGCTCAGCGAGTCGTCCTCCACCACATAGAAGTAGCTGTTGTAGCAGTCGCGTGGCACGAAATAACCGTCCTCGCGGTCCCACTTGGCGTGCTTGACACCGACATTCTCAGCCGGAATCATCTCGCAGTTGAACATCACCTCTTTGCTGCGATACTGCTTGTTGTACTTCTCTATCGTGCCCAGGATGTCCTGTACGAAATGTTTATAGTCGTCGTTGGGCGTGATCTGCAGGCCCATGAACTCGGCAGCCTCCACAAGTCCGTTGATGCCGATGGTGAGATACTGTCGGTTGATGTTGATGTATCCGGCATCGAAGAGCGGTAGCATGCCGTGAGCCTGCAGCTCTTTAAGGTTCTCGTTATATGCGAGTTGCACCTTATGGCAGAGGTCGATGACATGATTCAGGAAAGGATGGAAGTCACCATCGTGGTTCACACCATACTGGATGCAGCGGTTGAGGTTGATCGTCAGCACGCTCTTGGAACCCGTGGACACGCCACCGGCACCGAGTGTATAGCTGAAACCATTGTCCTGGATCTCGTTGCGCAGACGACAGCACGAGCTCAGCGAGTCGGCATTGTCGCTCAGATAGGTGAAGAAGCTATGGCCCTCGGCATACATCTCAGCGGCGAAGTCGGCCCATTCCTTGTCCTTGCAGTCGCCGTCCTCGGTCAGCATGGCCATGGTCTCCACGGGGAAGGTGAGCACCGTCTTGGTGCGCTCCTGGTTAAACCACTTCATGAAGCGCTTCTGCAACCAGTTGAGTCCGTTCCAGTCGGGCTGGCTGCCGTCGGGGAAGTAGAAGTTGCCGAAGATAGAGTCGAAGTAGTATTTATCGTAATAACTGATATTCCAGAACACAGCCTGATAGTTGCGGGCACCGGTGGGCTGGTTGAGCGAGTAGACGATCTGCTCGAAGCAGTCGGTGATGACCTTGTCGATCGTTCGCTTCTTCAGGCTGAGATCCACGACATCGTCGGCATGGGTATAGTAGTCCTTGCCATATTCCTTCTGGATGAAGTAGTTCATATACATCAGGAACTCCGGTGTGGCGCAGGCTCCGGCGAGCATGCTGCTGACCATGAACACCATGTTGATGAAGCCGCCGCAGAAACTCTTGAGGTTTGTCGGAGCCGTAGAGTTGCCGCCGATGCTCGTCGTACCACCGATGAGCCAGGGGTACATCGTGATAGAGGCACAGTAGTTGGCGAGGTTGGTCTCGTCGTTCTTATATATAAAGTGGTGTGTCAGCTTGTCGATATATTCGTCAGCGAGCTCCTTGCCATACATCTTCTTGATGCGCTCGACGAGCAGTCGGCGGTTCAAGCGGATGAAGTTTTTCTTTGGCAACTCCCCGGCGAGCGTGGCGATGTTCTTATGCTCCACGTTGGCGTTGGCGTCGAATTTAGATCCTGTGGCAGCATTCTCGGCCTGCATATAATCCGAGAGGAACTTCATTTTTTCGAGCACTTCACGGTCCTCCTTGTGCTCCTGCCGGTAGATGATAAACGATTTAGCAACGCGATAGTAGCCCTCTCTCATGAGTGCTTCCTCCACTTGATTCTGGATGTCCTCCACTTTCACGCCATCCTGAATGTCGAGATGGCTGAGTATCTTGGAGATGGCACCAAGGTTGATCGGTTCGTTGACCGAGTTGAATGCTTTGAGGATTGCATTCATGATCTTGTCGAGCGAGAAAGCTTCTTTCGAGCCGTCGCGCTTAGTAATGGCGAAGTTATTAATTTCCATGCCTTTAATAGCTTTATCTAATTGTGTTTAGAATGATTTCTGTCTGATGTTTGTTCTCATAGTTGTTGCTCAAAACGGGAAACTTTTTTGTTTTCTCTCTTGCATAAGTTTTCCAAAAAGGAAATTCTTCTTCGGCTTCAAGGTCTACAAGTTTACCATTCTTTCCAACTTTTCGTCTGCAAAGTTAAACAAAAAAAGCCAATCACGAGCCTGTCATCATTGGATTTTCTTAGTCATTTCACGTAATTTAATGACCCGTTCTTTACATATCATTCAACCGTCACATGAGTGGAATTTAACTAAGAATTGATATTCATCTACTTACGTATTTCACAGTCTTGAACTTATGACAAAATGTGATAATCACTTATCCGAAGTGGGTTGTGGATGTAGGAAAAGTACATTTGTCAGTAGGCAAGAAAACGGGATAAAGTTACAAATTTAGATATTTGCGATAAATATCTTATCTATTTGTTGGATTTCTCATAGAAAAAGTTTACCTTTGCAAACGGTTAAGAAAAAGCAGCATGCAGCAACATGCGCGCACACATTATTATATATAAAAGAGAGCAAACTTAAACATCCAATAAAGAAAACAACCAAGATTATGAAAGCAACAGAAGTAGTAGCTCGCTTGGAGCAGCGTTTTCCCAACCAGCCCGAGTATATCCAGGCCGTGAGCCAGGTGCTCGGAACGATCGAGGAAGAGTACAACAAACACCCGGAGTTCGACCGCGCCAATCTCATTGAGCGGTTGTGCATCCCCGATCGCATCATTCAGTTCCGCGTCAACTGGATTGATGACAAGGGCAACGTGCAGACCAACATGGGCTATCGCATCCAGCACAACAACGCCATTGGCCCTTACAAAGGCGGCTTGCGTTTCCATGCGTCTGTGAATGTCAGCATTCTGAAGTTCCTCGCCTTTGAGCAGACCTTCAAGAACTCGCTCACCACACTGCCGATGGGTGGCGCCAAGGGTGGTTCTGACTTCTCGCCCCGTGGTAAGTCCAACGCTGAGGTGATGCGCTTCTGCCAGGCTTTCATGCGTGAGCTGTGGAACTATATCGGTCCCGACTGCGACGTTCCTGCCGGTGACATCGGCGTCGGCGGACGCGAGGTCGGCTATATGTTCGGCCAGTACAAGGCGCTCACCCATCAGTTTGTCGGCATCCTCACGGGTAAAGGCCAGGAGTTTGGCGGTTCGCTGATCCGTCCTGAAGCTACCGGCTACGGCAACGTCTACTTCCTGCAGAACATGCTCGCCACCAAGGGCATTGATCTCAAAGGCAAGAAGGTGCTTGTCTCTGGTGCCGGAAACGTGGCACAGTACACCATGGAGAAGCTTCTGCAGCTCGGCGCCACGCCGATGACTTGCTCCGATTCCGACGGTTATATCTATGATCCCGAAGGCATCGACGAGAAGAAGCTGGCCTACATCATGGAACTGAAAAACATTGAGCGCGGACGTATCAAGGAGTATGTCGAAGAGTATCCGACAGCCAAATACGTGCCCGGTGCCAAGCCATGGGGCGAGAAAGCCGACATCGCCACGCCGTGCGCTACGCAGAACGAGATCGACGGCGAGGCTGCCAAGACGCTTGTCGCCAACGGAGTCATTGCCGTGAGCGAAGGTGCCAACATGCCTTCAACGCCTGAGGCCGTGAAAGTCTTCCAGGACAACAAGATCCTCTACTGCCCGGGCAAGGCCAGCAACGCCGGTGGTGTGGCAGTCTCTGGTTTGGAGATGACGCAGAACTCCGAGCGACTGAAGTGGAGCCGCGAGGAAGTCGACGAAAAACTCCACAGCATCATGAACTCCATCCACGCCGAGTGTGTGAAGTATGGTACCGAGGCCGACGGCTATGTCAACTATGTCAAGGGTGCCAACGTAGCCGGTTTCTTGAAAGTCGCCAAGGCCATGATGGCTCAGGGCATCGTCTAAGCCATACGCCTATATGTTAAGAAAACTGATAAAAAACGCCGCATGTAGCGGCGTTTTTTTCGTTCAAGACCATCCTTGCTCCGATTTTTGCGATTTCTGAGGGATTTTTGTAACATATTGGAAATCAATACATTATCAAGCAAGTAACTTTTTGATGGAGAAATTAGGCCTTGATGATGTTGTCAGAAAGGCTTTTTGATGCTATGAAAAGGCCGAGATGATCGCATCAGAAACGGAAGATGACGACATCAGAAACGGAAGATGAGAGCATCAGAAACGGAAGATGACGATACCATCTTTGTTTTCCGTGACTATCAGAGATGTTTCACGATAATTTTCTCTCTGGAAGGTGAATGTTTCACGATGAGTTTTTGTCGTTTTTTTTGTCTTTAACCAAAATGAGTTTTCATTAAACGTGCCAACTGAGTGAGATGACATTAAGAATATAAACGAATAGATAGATTACATACGATACTTATTTGATGTTCTCCCATAAACCAGCGAGCTTTAAAGTTGGTCATCCAATTCATTTAACTGGACAACAGTCTGTTTATTAACCAACATTTTGCTTCCATTTGAAAAAAATCGCCGATTGTTTTCTCATTCGCTGATAATTTAGTATCTTTGCGCTAAGATTACACAACAGAGAGATGAGTACTCAAGATATGGCTCACAAGTTGACGGAAACAGTGGAGGAGCTCTCTGAGCCGAGCTCGCTCAAGGGACTGTTTCATCAGCATAGGGATGGTTATCCATTACCTTCAAGCACGGCGCTTGAAGAGATCATCCAATTGGCGCGCGCCATCCTCTTTCCCGGCTATTTTGGAAAGTCACAAGTCAACGTCAAGACCATCAAATATCAGATCGGCGTCAACGTGGAGCGGCTGCAAAAGCTGCTCTCCGAGCAGATACTGGCCGGAATGTGCTTCGCCGACAGCGACGAGAATGCCGAGGAGAATGCGGTGGCGCACCCTTCTACAGGTGACTGCATCCTCAAAGACTTGAAAGCGCTGAAGCAGGAGTCCCAGGAGATGGCAACGGAACTCATCAGCCGTCTGCCCGCCGTGCGCCGCATCCTCGCCACCGACGTGGTGGCCGCCTACAACGGTGATCCCGCGGCAACGAGCATGGCTGAGATCCTGGCCTGCTATCCTGTCATCAAGACGCTGACCATCTTTCGTGTCGCTCACGAATTGTTTACGATGGGCGTGCCCTTGATTCCTCGCATGATGACAGAGATTGCCCACTCCGAGACCGGCATGGACATACACCCCGGAGCAACGATCGGTTCCTCGTTCACCATCGACCACGGTACGGGTGTCGTCATTGGCGAGACCTGTATCATCGGCAAGAACGTCAAGCTCTATCAGGGCGTGACACTCGGTGCCAAGAGTTTTCCGCTCGATGAGCACGGCAATCCTATCAAGGGCATCCCTCGCCATCCAATCATCGAGGACGACGTGGTCATCTATGCCAACGCCACCGTGCTGGGCCGCGTGACCATCGGCAAAGGTTGTGTCGTGGGTGCCAACACGTGGGTCATGGACGACATGGCACCACAAACCAAGATCTACAACAAGAACAAATAAACGACATTCATATAACATTTATATTTATTTTTAGCTAAAATGGAATTCGAACTCATCGCCAAGACATTCATGGGCTTGGAGCCCGTCCTGGCACAGGAGCTGACCCAACTGGGTGCTAACAACGTGCAAATCGGCCGCCGTATGGTATCATTCACCGGTGACAAGGAAATGATGTACCGCGCCAACTTCCAACTGCACACTGCCATCCGCATCCTGAAACCTATTAAACACTTCAAAGCCCGCTCCGCCGAGGACGTCTATGCCGAGGTACAGAAGATCGACTGGAGCAAATATATCCTTGAAGGAAATACATTCTCGGTAGACACCGTCGTGTACTCCGATGACTTCCGCAACTCACGCTTCGTCACCTATAAGGTCAAGGATGCCATCGTGGACCAGTTTCGCGAGAAGACCGGCAAGCGTCCCAACATCTCTGTGGCCAATCCTGATATCCGTCTCCACATACACATTGCCAACGACGATGCCACCATCGCTCTCGACTCCAGCGGCGAGAGCCTTCACCGCAGAGGCTACCGCCAGGAGAGCGTAGAGGCGCCTCTTAATGAAGTGCTGGCTGCCGGTATGATTCTGATGACGGGATGGAAGGGCGACTGCGACTTCATCGACCCGATGTGTGGTTCCGGTACTATCCTCATCGAGGCTGCCCTCATCGCCCGCAACATCTCCCCGGGCGTCTTCCGCAAGGAGTTCGCCTTTGAGAAATGGCCCGACTTCGACCAGAACCTCTTCGACGAGATCTATAACGACGACTCGCAGGAGCGCGAGTTCCCATATCATATCTATGGCTACGACATCGACATGAAGGCTGTCAACACGGCACGCCTGAACGTCAAGGCAGCCGGACTGTCGAAAGAGATCACCGTGGAGCAGCAGGACTTCAAGAACTTTAAGAAGCCCGAGCAGAAGAGCATCATCGTCACCAACCCGCCTTATGGCGAGCGCATCTCCACGCCCAACCTCTTAGGCACTTACCGCATGATCGGCGAGAGACTGAAGAATGCCTTTGGTGGCAACGAGGCCTGGATTCTCAGCTACCGCGAGGAGTGCTTCGAGCAGATCGGTCTGAAGCCGAGCTTAAAGATACCTCTTTATAATGGAAGCCTGGAATGTGAGTTCCGCAAATACGTACTCTTCGACGGTAAGATGAAGGACTTCCGATCAGAAGGCGGCATCGTCAAGACCGACGAGGAGAAGCGCGAGATGGCACAGAAGCACCGTTTCAAGAAGAACCGCGAGTTTAAACAGCGCCTTGAGGAAGAGGAGTCCAACGAGGAGGGCGACATTCGCTCGTTTAAGTTCCACTCCTTCCCCGCTCCCGGCAGCCGCTCACAGCGCCGCTTCGACGATGAAGACTTCAAGGGTCGCAGGCGTGGCGGTGACGACTTCAAGGGCCGCCGTGACGATGGCGACTTTAAGGGGCGTCGCCGTGGCGATGATTTCAAGAATCGCCGACGCGGGGATGACTTCCGTGGACACAGCGACCGTGGCAACCGCCGCGGCAGTGACAAGTTCGGAAAAAACAGACGTTTTGAAGATGAAGATTAAACACATTACCTTAGGTGTTCTCTTGGCCATGACCACATTCACAGCAGGAGCACAACAGAAGACGGCAGACCTCAAGCAGTTCACGCTTGAGGATCTGAACTTTGGCGGAAAGAACTATCACCAGATGACCGCCAAGAACCGCTGGACAGCATGGTGGGGCGATACCCCCGTCAGGCTCGACGCGGAAGAGTGTGCCCTCATCGACACACAGACGGGTAAGGAGAAGACGCTCTTCACGCTCAACGATATCAAGAAGGCAGGTGGTAAGGAAGGCGAGAAAATTCATTCCCTCTACTATGTCTCTTTTCCCTATGCCGACAAGAGTTTGGCTCTGATCGATTACGGCAAGGGTCGAGCTCTCTACGACTTCAAAGCCGGACGGCTGATCTGGACGCGCGAGATCGAGGGGCCGGTGGTCTCCAGCGACTATTGTCCCACGACAGAGTGCACAGCCTACGTCAGTGGGCATCAGCTCTGCGTGCTCGACGGTAAGGGTAAGACACTGAAACTCACCAACGACGGCTCACGCAACATTGTCTACGGACAGAGCGTCCACCGCGACGAGTTCGGTTGGAGCAAGGGCACATTCTGGAGTCCCGACGGCACAAAGTTGCTCTTTACACGCATGGATCAAAGCATGGTCACCGACTTTCCATTGGTCACGATCCCTGATGCCAGCGAGAGCTTAGAAAAGGGCAAGCCGGGTGTCATCGCCACACCGGCACCGGAGAAATATCCGATGGCGGGTCAGAAAATGCACAAGGTGACGCTCGGTGTATACGATTTAAAGAAAGGAACATGTGTCTATCTTAAGGGCGGGGATCCCACAGACCGCTATTTCACCAATCCGGCTTGGAGTCCCGATGGCAAGACCATCTATCTCTTTGAACTCAACCGCGACCAGAACGACTGCCGTCTCGTGAGCTATGACGCAGCCACGGGCGAGAAGAAGGCGGAACTCTACCGCGAGACCGACGACAAATATGTGGAGCCACTCCATCCGATCGTCTTCCTGCCTTGGGACAGCAACAAGTTTGTCATGCAGAGCCAGAAAGACGGCTACAACCATCTTTACCTATTTAATAAGGAGGGCAAGCAACTCGGCCAGCTCACTAAAGGTCATTGGGTAGTGATGGATATGCTTGGCTTCAACACCAAACTCAAATCCATCGTCTATGCGTCCAATGAATGCAGCCCTATCCAGCGCAACACGTGGATGGTCAGCGTGAAGGACGGCAAGCGTAAGTTGCTCGACAACGGCAAGGGATGGCACAACGCCTCGCTCAGCGAAAACGGTCAGATGATCGTAGACAACTATCAGGAGCCAAACGTACCGCGAAACATCGACCTCGTCGACGTGGCCACGAAGAAGACTGTGCGCTGGTTCACGGCCCCCGACCCATGGAAGGGCTACGCAGTGCCCGAGTACCGTTGCGGTACGATCAAGGCTGCCGACGGCAAGACCGACCTCTATTATCGCATGGTGATGCCCGTGGGATTTGACAAGAGCAAGAAATATCCGACCATCGTCTACGTCTACGGTGGTCCACACGCCCACAATGTCGATGCACGCTGGCACTATTGCAGCCGTGGCTGGGAAACCTACATGGCACAGAAAGGCTATCTGCTCTTCATCCTCGACAACAGGGGCAGTGAAAACCGGGGCAAGGATTTTGAGCAAGTCACCTTCCGTCATCTCGGCGACCATGAGGTGGAAGACCAGATGGAGGGCGTGAAGTATCTCAAGAGTCTGAGCTATGTCGACAGCACGCGACTCGGTGTGCACGGCTGGAGCTTCGGTGGCTTTATGACCATCAACATGATGACCACGCATCCCGAGGTCTTCAAGGTGGGCGTCGCCGGTGGCCCTGTCATCGACTGGAAATGGTACGAGGTGATGTATGGCGAGCGCTATATGGACACGCCGCAGACCAATCCCGACGGCTATGCCCATTCGAGTCTGCTGCCCAAGGCCAAGAACCTCAAGGGTAAGTTGCAGATCATCATTGGTCTCAACGATCCCGTGGTGGTGCCACAACATGCTCTGACCTTCATCAAACAGTGCATTCAGGACGGCACGCAGCCCGACTTCTTTGTCTATCCTGGTGAGCCGCACAACATGCGGGGACATCAGTCCACGCATCTCCATGAGCGCATCTCGCAATATTTCGATGACTATCTGAAATGAAAAGGCAGAAGGCTTCATATCGTTTCACCGCCGCGAGGCTACTGCCTCTGCTGATCGCCTTGCTACTCCCCTTGCAGATGTGGGGGGAGGACATCAAGGCACAGCTCATGGCATTGCCCGGCATCTCAAAGGTTGAGGAGCTCAAGAGCAGCAAGTATGACCATAAATATCTGATGAACATCCGCCAATGGATCGACCCCAACGACACCACGGTGGGGGCATTTCAGCAACGGGTTATTGTCTGTCATGTGGGCTTCGACCGGCCTACCGTGCTGGTCACGGAGGGCTACAGCTGCAACTATGCGCTCAAGGAAGGCTATGCCGAGGAGCTGTCCAAGCTCTTTGATGCCAACCTCATCTTTGTGGAATATCGCTATTTTGCCGCTTCCACGCCACAGCCCTGCAACTGGCGCTATCTCACCGTGGAGAACTCCTTGGCCGACCTGCACCATGTCAACACCACTTTCCACCGCCTCTATCAGGGCAAGTGGATGGCTACGGGCATCAGCAAAGGCGGACAGACATGTCTGTTCTACCGTGTGTTCTATCCCAATGATGTGGACATCTCGGTACCTTATGTGGCTCCGCTCAACCGCAGCGTGGAGGACGGACGCCACGAGCCTTTCCTGCGCGACCAGGTAGGAACGCCAAAAGAGCGGCAACGGGTATTAGAGTTTCAACAGACAGTGCTACAGCGCCGCAATGCGCTGATGCCGCTCTTCAAGGACTATGTCACGAAAAACGGACTCACCTTCCGCGCTCCGCTCAACGAGATCTATGACCTCTGCGTCCTTGAGTACGCTTTTGCCCTGTGGCAATGGGGCACACCGGTGAGCAGCATCCCGGCGTCGACGGCCAGCGACGATGAGCTTTTCAACCATCTGATACGCATCAGCAATCCTGGCTACTTCTCCATCCAGTCGAGTGACTTGTCCTTCAATGTGCAGGCGGCAAAGCAGTTGGGTTATTACGGTTACGACGTGAAGCCGCTGCGCAAATGGCTCTCTGTCAAGACCACGAAGGACTATCTTCGCCGCATCATGCTGCCGGACAGCCTCCACAACGAGCCCTTTGACCCCACACTCTACCACAAGACGATGGCGTTTCTACGTCACCACGACCCGAAGATGATCTTCATCTATGGCGGTCTCGACCCTTGGGGCAGCTCTGGCGTGGCTAAACTCGACTTCTTGCAGAGCAAGCGCAATATCCACGTCTTTGTCTTGCCACGCGGCAGTCACGCCACCCGCATCGCCTCTTTCCCCGAGATTGAGCGCAACGAGATCGTGGACATCATCCGGCAATGGCTCGACGAGAGCACGGACAAAAAATAAAGGTGGAGCTTGCCAACTACCGCCGACTACCCACAGTCTCCCATTCCGGCATACACCTTATTATATTTATAACGCAAAAAAGTAATCAAAGATAACTCTACAACTCATCATCTCATGAAAATACTATTGTTAGGAAGTGGCGGCCGCGAGCACGCCCTGGCATGGAAAATTGCCCAAAGCCCTAAATGTACAAAGCTCTTCATTGCTCCGGGAAACGCCGGAACAAGCAATGTAGGAGAGAATGTAGCGATCGGTGTCAACGATTTCGATGCCTTGAAAGACTTTGCCGTGGACAAAGCCATCGACATGGTTGTGGTAGGCCCTGAGGATCCTTTGGTGCGCGGTGTCTATGACGCTTTTAAGAGCGACAGCCGCACGGCTTCCATCCCTGTGATTGGTCCAAGCAAGCAGGGTGCTGTGCTCGAGGGCAGCAAGGACTTCGCCAAAGGTTTCATGAAGCGCCACAACATCCCCACCGCTGCTTACGAGACATTCGACGGCACCACTGTGGAGGAAGGCATCCGCTTCCTGGAGACCCTCCAGCCGCCGTACGTGCTCAAAGCCGACGGCTTGGCAGCCGGTAAAGGCGTGCTGATCGTGCCCACGCTCGACGAGGCCAAGAAGGAGTTCCGTGAGATGCTTGGCGGCATGTTTGGCAACGCTTCCGCTAAGGTCGTCATTGAGGAGTTCCTCAGCGGCATCGAGTGCTCTGTCTTCGTATTGACAGATGGCAAACACTATCAGATACTTCCCGAGGCCAAAGACTACAAGCGTATCGGTGAGCACGACACGGGACTGAACACCGGCGGCATGGGCAGCGTATCACCGGTGCCGTTTGCTGACAAGGAATGGATGCAGAAAGTCGAGGACCGCATCATCCGTCCTACGGTTGAAGGCTTGGCAGAAGAGGGCATCGACTACAAGGGCTTTATCTTCTTCGGACTCATCAACGTCAAGGGCGAGCCAATGGTGATCGAGTACAACTGCCGTATGGGTGACCCGGAAACCGAGACTGTGATGCTGCGACTGAAGAGCGACATCGTAGATCTCTTTGAGGGTGTAGCCAATGGTGACCTCGACAAGCATCCGGTAGAAGTGGATCCCCGCGCTGCCGTTTGCGTGATGCTCGTCAGTGGCGGTTATCCTCAGGCTTACAAGAAAGGCTATCCGATCACCGGTATCGACAAGGTCAAGGACAGCATCGTCTTCCATTCCGGTACGGCAATGAAGGACGATCAGGTTGTCACCAACGGCGGACGTGTCATTGCTGTGTCGTCTTATGGCCGCAACAAAGAGGAAGCATTGAAGAAGAGCTTCCAGGAAGCACAGAAGATACAGTTTGAAGGAAAGTATTTCCGTAGCGATATCGGGCAGGATCTTTAGCCCGCATCTCTCCTCCTCAAGGGTAGAAGCGCTCTATGCGCTTGCCTCTTGGGGAAGAGAGGCTTTTGTTTTTATAGGACCACATGCCTTGTAGGCATGTTTCTCATACACGTTTAGGGTGGTGAGAATCTTTAGTTTTGACAGGATGATTAGACGTTTACAAAACAGGATAGCAGAGAGTCGCGTGGCTTTGCCGGTGACGTTGACATATTTGGCCGCCTTCATGGTCATACAGGTATTGTTGGGACATGACACTTGGTTTCAGATGGCTTTGTTGGCTATCTCCTCCTTGCTCATGGCCGAGCTCAACAATGCCAACGCACTCATACGCATCTATAGCCGCATGGTGTCATGCTCATTTATCGTGATGACGACGGCTGCCAGTTTCCTTTTGTCCTCTACAAATGTTGGATGGGCACAGATGGGACTGATCTGCTTCTTCATCTTTCTGCTCCATGCCTATCAGGACGGACGGGCTGCGGGCTGGGTGTTCTATGCCTTCGCTGCACTGTCTCTGGCCAGCATCCCCTTTGTGCACGTGCTCTATCTTGTCCCTGTCTTGTGGATCATCTTGTGCACGAACATCCTGGCTTTTTCCCTTCGCACCTTTCTGGCGTCGCTCTTGGGACTCATGGTGCCCTATTGGTTTATCGGTGCTTACGACATTGCCTTCCAGCACCTCGACTCGTTGGCTGCACATTTTGTGGCACTGGCACATCCAGGAGCCGCTTTCGATCTCACCATTCTTAACGATCATCAGGCACTGACGTTCATCTTTCTGATGATCATCGCCGCGCTGGGTAGTGTTCATTTCCTGATGTTTTCCTATCAGGACAAGATCCGCACGCGCATGATCTACGAGATGTTCATCACCCTGAGCGCCTGCTGTCTGCTGCTGATGTTGGTCTTCCCTACCCTCTTCAATGGCTTCATGGCACTGGCTATCGTGGTCATCGCTCCGCTGATCGGTCATTTTCTGGCCTTGACCCATTCGCGGTTGAGCAACATCATCTTCTTTGTCATCATCGCCGCCGCGATGTTGCTGACGATCTACAATCTCTTATAAGTCACGCCTACACCTTATTTATATATAGGAGACCGAACACGATGATGGACACATTGACGCTGCTCTTGCAGCACTACGGCTATTGGGGCATGTTGCTGGCTGCTTTTCTTGCCGGCAGCTTCTTTCCTTTTAGCAGTGAAGCCGTGATGCTCGGACTGTTGGCGGCCGGACTTCACCCAATTCCGCTTGTCATATATGGTACCATCGGCAATGTGGCGGGCTCATTGTTTAACTATGGAGTTGGTCGCATGGGACGTTTGGAGTGGATCGAACGCTACTTGCATGTGAAGCGACGCGACCTCGAGAAGGCCCAGCGCTTCATGGCGGGACATGGTGCGTGGACGGGATTTTTTGCCTTTTTGCCGATTATTGGCTCTGCTATCACGATAGCCTTGGGGCTGATGCGTGCCAATTTCTTCATAAGCTTGCTCAGTATTACGATTGGTAAAGTGCTGAGATATGTCATTCTGATGGCCAGTGTAACGGCTATCTTTTAGGCTTGTATATATAGAATAGTTATCAATTGATACGTTTTCGTATCAATATGAAATAATTATTCCATTAATTATAAAAATTATATTCATTTTGTTTGTTGTTTACAAATTATTGTTTACCTTTGCAACCAAAGAAGAGCATTCACACGACGATAGAGAGATGTTATAAAAAGGGCATGTAGATGCCTGTGTGAATAGCTGAAAGAGACATAACAATCACAAAAGCATAAGTCAGGATAGTAATAGAGAGCCTTGTGACTACAACCTATAGATAAGAGAGGTAATCAGTTACAACGGCAACCAATATCTGCTCACCTCCGATGACTAGCGCGACGAGGGCATCCGTACGGGACTGCGTCAGGAATATAATATGAGCATCAACGGCGGCGATGATAACTTCCAGTTCTACGGCAGTGGCAGTTATCTGAGGTCGGACTGCCGGTAGGAAGCCCGCTCTATACCGAGCCCGACTGGGGCGGTTATGGATATGGCTATCCTGCCATCTACTGGTATACCGACGATTATGTCCATCTCTATCCCTATGGTAAGGACGGTGGTGTAGATATTCTGGATTTCGAAATACTGCCCACTTACAATAGCCAATGGTATCCGGCACGCAATTCCGGTGCGTTCTTCTTGGGAGACCTGCAGACGGCAGACGAGACAGTCTCTGCTTATTGGACTCCTGTATATTTCCATTTTGAATAATGATGTGAGTATCTATTTAAGTTCGCATATAAGATAAATTAGGTTCTCATAATAAGATAAACTGTCGATCAAACGATCGTTGATGGATGAAGAGAATACCCATCCATCATCTTACTTTTACCGCAATCTGCATCTCCTCGAATGTAGATTGCGGCTTTTTATAGTATATAACACTGTTTAAAGGCAGTAAAGATACCCTTCAAACAAGTGTCGTTTGTACATTTGCAATATATTTTTAGAAAAATATGGCAAAACGCTTGCTTATATCATAAATTTGTTTTATTTTTGCAGTTGTTATCTAATGCATTTGTAAAACGAGCTTCTTGTTAGCCCACAATCACACAATTGCCAAAGAATCGTAGAGACGTTTATTTTTATTATTTTTAATTGGAGAGATATATGGAGAAAAGGTTAAGTACTTTGTTGGCATGCCTTATCCTCTTCGTAGGTGAGGTGTTTGCCCAAAATGTAATCTCTGGAACTGTAGTTTCTCAAGAAGACGACCAGCCGATTATCGGTGCTTCGATTACTGTAGAAGGTAGTCGGACAGGTACGGTAAGCGACGCGCAAGGACGCTTCTCTTTGACAGTTCCCAAGGGAAAGAAAATCATCGTTTCGTATCTGGGTATGCAGCCACAGACGGTAACGGCTAAGCCCGGTATGCGAGTAGTGTTAGCCAACGACGACAAGACGCTCGGAGAAGTCGTGGTCACTGGTGTGCAGCAGATGGACAAGCGCACGTTTACTGGTGCCACAACAAAGATTGATGCAGACAAAGCCAAACTCGACGGTATTGCCGACATCAGCCGCTCGCTCGAAGGGCGTGTAGCCGGTGTGAGCGTGCAGAACGTCAGTGGTACGTTTGGTACAGCACCGAAGATTCGTGTACGTGGCGCTACCTCTATCTATGGTAGCAGCAAGCCGCTGTGGGTCGTCGATGGCGTGATCATGGAAGACGTCACCTCTGTCGATGCCGACCAGCTTTCCTCCGGTGATGCGAAGACCCTGATTTCTTCTGCTATTGCCGGTCTGAACTCCGACGACATCGAGAGCTTCCAAATCCTGAAGGATGGTTCAGCTACTTCTATCTATGGTGCACGCGCCATGTCGGGCGTCATTGTCGTGACCACAAAGAAAGGTCACGCCGGACAGAACCATATCAGCTATACTGGTGAATACACCATGCGACTCCGTCCAAGCTACAGTCAGTTCAACATCATGAACTCTCAGGAGCAGATGGGTATCTATAAGGAACTCTACAACGACGGTTGGCTGTCGTTCAGTGGTATGCTCAATGCGTCGAGCAGTGGCGTCTATGGTAAGATGTATCAGTTGATGAACACCTATGACCCCGCAACCGGCAAGTTTGCGCTGGCCAATACCGACAAGGCTATGAACGATTACCTCAGGGAGGCCGAATACCGCAACACCAACTGGTTTGACGAACTCTTCAACAGCAATGTCAGCCGCAACCACTCCATCAGCATGAGCACTGGTACCGACAAGGCACAGTACTATGTCTCATTCTCTTATATGAGTGATCCGGGCTGGACAATGCAAAGTTCTGTGAAGCGCTATACGGCCAACGTCAATGCCAACTACAACCTTAGCAAGAAGTTGTCGTTGAACATGATCGCCAACGCTTCTTACCGTAAGCAGAAAGCACCAGGAACGACCAATCAAAGTGTGAATGCCGTGACAGGTGCCGTCAGCCGTGACTTCGACATCAACCCTTACTCTTACGCTATCAACACTTCACGTGCCCTCGATCCAAATACATACTATACGCGCAACTACGCACCGTTCAACATCAAGAACGAGCTGGCCAATAACTATATGGACTTGGACGTGACCGATATTAAATATCAGGCTCAACTCACCTACAAGCCCATCACACAATTGCAGTTCCAAGGACTCGTAGACTATAAGTTCGCGCAAACAGTAGATGCTACAAAAGTCACGGAGCACAGCAACATGGCTCAGTCTTACCGTGCCATGGACAATGCCACGATCCGTGACCGCAACCCCTGGCTCTATACCGATCCTGACGTGACCAACTCTTTGCCGATCTCCATCCTTCCTCATGGTGGTTTCTATAGCGAGCAGAAATACAAGATGAACGGCTGGGATGCCCGTTTCACCGCTAACTACAACGATGCCTACGGCAGTGAGAAAGAGCACATCCTCAATCTCTTCTATGGTATGGAGGTAAACACCACCAACCGTTTCAGCAGTTATTCCAACGATGTCGGCACGCAGTACGACATGGGATTGTTGGGCAACTTCGACTATCGCTATTTCAAGCAGGCAGCCGAACAGAATAACATCTATTACTATCTTAGTAACGGGTATGAGCGCAAGGCAAGTTTCTATGGATATGTGAACTATTCCTACAAGCATCGCTACAACTTCAACTATACCGAGCGCTATGAAGGCAGTAACCGCTTGGGTAAGAGCACATCGGCGCGCTGGCTGCCTACGTGGAACGTCTCCGGATCATGGAACGCCCATGAAGAGCCTTGGTTTGACAAGACCTTTAAAGGTGTCGTTTCCAACCTCACGCTACGCGCTTCCTATTCGCTGACCGGTCAGGATCCAGCCACGACCAACGCGGGTTCCATCATTGAGAGTTACAATCCCTATCGCCCCTTTGCCAACGACAAGGAGTCTGGACTCTATGTCTATGATTTCGCCAACCCGGATCTGACGTACGAAAAGAAGCATGAGTTCAACATTGGTATTGATGCCGGCTTCCTCAACAACCGCATCAGTTTGAGCTTTGACCTTTGGACACGTAAGAACTTCGACCTGATTGGCCCGAAGCGTACCACGGGTGTGGGTGGCTCCATTATCAAGTACGCCAATGTCGCAGATATGAGCTCTCACGGAGAGGAACTTTCCATCAGCACTAAGAATATTGTATCCAAAGACTTTAAGTGGAACACAGACTTCATCTTCTCCCACTACAAGACCAAAGTCACCACACTGGATACCGACACACGTATCATCGACCTGATCACCGGCAACGGCTTTACCATGGTCGGTTACCCTCACCGTGCACTCTTCAGCATCGACTTTAAGGGACTTAACGAAAGCGGTCTGCCTACCTTCATCAATGAAAAGGGCGAACTCACCACAAGTGACCTTAATTTCCAGTCTCAAGTCAAAGACTATCTGGTCTATGAAGGCCCGACCGAGCCGACGATCACAGGCTCACTTGGAAACACCTTTACTTATAAGAACTGGCACTTGAATGTCTTCGTCACATACAGCTTCGGCAACAAGATCCGTCTTGACAGAGTATTCAGCTCGTATTATTCCGACCTCGACGCTATGCCGAAAGAGTTCAAGAACCGCTGGACGATAGCCGGTGACGAGAAGAAAACCGACATCCCGGTCATTGCAGACCTTCGTACTTACGAGAGTGACAATTATCTGAGCTATGCCTACAACGCCTACAACCTCTCTACGGCACGAGTGGCAAAGGGTGACTTTATCCGTATGAAAGAGATGTCGCTGGCTTATGACTTCCCCGCAAAATGGGTGAAAGCCATTCATCTGAGTGATATCAGTATGAAGCTCCAAGCCACAAACCTCTTCCTCATCTACGCCGACAAGAAACTCAACGGCCAGGATCCAGAGTTCTTCAATGCCGGTGGTGTGGCAGTGCCTATGGCACGTCAGTTCACCTTCACACTGAAATTAGGTCTTTAATTTTCAATTCTACGCACTATGAAAATAATCAATAGATTCCATATACTATTGGCTGCCTGCGCAATGTTGGGCTTGTCGGCTTGCAACGACTATCTCGACAAGCTTCCCGACGACCGTGCGCAAGTAGACACGCAGGATAAAGTGCAGAAGCTTCTCGCTTCGGCTTATCCTACACATATGCCCAACTTTCTCTTTGAGATGAGTTCCGACAATGTTACCGACAACGGATCGCAATATGCCGCCACGCCGGCTCAAGACGAGATTTACCGCTTCAAGGACGATCCGAATACCGATAACGACGACCCTTATTCGCTTTGGAACGATTTCTACTACCGTGTGGGAACTTGCAACGAGGCGTTGGCTGATCTGAAAGCTATCGGCGACACGGCAACCTATCCCGCCGAATATGCTGAGGCACTGATTTGCCGTGCATATAACATGTATGAGTTGGCTACCATCTTCTGCATGACATACAACCCAGACTCTGCCGATGTCTATCTTGGCCTGCCCTATCCGACAGAACCGGAGCAAAGCGTCAACACCAAATATAAACGTGGGACGCTGAAAGAGCTCTATGCCAACATCAATCGTGACATAGAGGCAGCCTTGCCAAGAATCAGTGACAGCTACATGACTACGCCGAAGTATCATTTCAACAAAAGTGCTGCATACGCCTTTGCCGCACGCTTCAATCTGATGATACACAACTACGACAAAGCCATTGAATATGCAACCGTTGTCCTTGGTGCCAACCCTGGCAACCGTCTGCGTGACTATTCCGCCTTCACATCAATGTCTCCCAATGACCTGCAGAATGCTTATGTGAAATCATCAGAGAACGCCAATCTGCTGATCATCACTGCATATTCTTCCGCATCGCGTGCTCTGACATGGAGTTCGTCGTTCCGCCGTTATGGCCACAACCGAAATATAGATGTCAACGAGACTTTCTACGCCAAAGCGCCATGGGGAAGCGGATCAAACAACAATACGCTGGTCTACGCTCATAAAATCTACCAATATAATGCTGCACAGCAGTATTTCCCCAAGGTAGAGGAGTTCTTTGAAACCACTGACAAGGTGAACAACACCGGTTACGCCCACATCGTATTCCCCGCCTTCTCCACGGAAGAAACGCTGTTGGTAAGAGCGGAAGCCTATGCCATGAAAAAAGACTATGCCCATGCTCTTGACGACATGAACGCTTGGATTCGCTCGCACTGCATCCCCAGCAATGGCACGGCAAGAAGACCTACACTCACAGAAGAGAGTATCAACAAGTTCATGGATGGTGTACGCTACAGTGAGGTGATCCCCACTGCCAACAGTCAGCGTTCCATCAAAAAGAATCTCCACCCACAAGGATTCACTATTGAGACCGGAACACAGGAGAACTTGATCCAGATGATTCTGCACATGCGCCGACTGGAGACATGGGGCGAGGGACTTCGCTTTGTGGACATTAAGCGCTATGGCATTGAATATGCTCACCTTCTCGATGGTGAAGACCCTGTCGTCTTCCGTGCTGCCGACAAGCGTGGCGCCATTCAGCTACCTGAAGATGTCATCAACGCAGGACTGGAAGCAAATCCCAGATAAGTGTTATCTATTATTCTTAGTTACATCAACCATTCTGAATTCTGAATTATGAAATATACAAGAATCATCTTATTAGGTCTGATGGCAACTCTCCTTGCCGGATGCTCTGACGATGACTTGAGCAGCAAAAGCATCTTCGAGGAGACTGAGGTCACTGACAGCACGGAGCTGGATCGTTGGACAAAGGCCAACTTCACAGATCCCTACAATATTAAGTTCCTCTATCGCTATAACGATCGGGAGACCGACAACTACTACAATGTGATCCCTGCCGATTATGACAAGTCGAAAGCACTGGCAATCATGGTTAAACATGTGTGGATGGACTCCTATACAGATTTGTTGGGACAGGACTTCCTCAAGTCTTATAGTCCCCGTGTCTATCAGCTGATCGGTTCACCGGAATATGACAATGGTGGCGGCATCGTACTTGGTGTGGCAGAAGGCGGTGTGAAGGTGACGCTTTTCCGTGTCAACAACATCGACATAGACCATCCTGTTATTGATGTCGACAGTCCGTTCCCCAACACGGATGCGCTGCCGATGGACTTAAACTACTGGTTCTTCCATACCATGCACCATGAGTTCTGTCACATCATGACGCAGAAGAAGAACTATAGTACAGAGTTCCAAACCATCTCGTCTGCCAATTACCAGACCTCGAACTGGATCAATGTCGATAACGAGAAAGCTCCAGCCATGGGCTTCGTCAGCGGATATGCCTCAAAAGAGTACAACGAGGACTTTGCCGAGATCTATGCCACATATGTCACGCATACGCAGGCAGCCTGGGACAAAATCGTCGCCTCTGGTGTCGCCGTCAAGCTTGACGAGAACAACGACACGATCTTTACTTTTGATAAAAAAGGAAACAAGCAAGCTCAGTACGACACCAGCGGACGTGATGCCATCATCGCGAAACTGGCATTGGTCAAAGAGTATTTCAAGAATGATTGGGGCATCGACCTTGACAAGCTGCGCGAAATTGTGCTGCGTCGCTCCAAGGAGGTCACAACGCTCGATCTACGTCATTTAAAGTAAACCATTTTAAAGAACACATTCTATGAGAAAGATATTCAATCTATGGCTGTTGGCGGCTGTCGCCCTGCTTGTGGGTGCGTGCACGCCGGAAGTCGACGATGCCTTCGACAAGCCATCGGCAGAACGAATCGCTGAGTCGATGTCCACCACACGGCAGATCCTCGAAGCACAAAACAACGGATGGATCATGCACTATTATGGCAACATCACTTACGGAGGCTACAACGTCTACTGTAAGTTCGCCAACAATAAGGTGACCGTGGCCAGCGAGTTCTTTGGTCCGGACAGCACTTTTACGTCGCACTATAAGTTGGAGCAGAGTTCTGGTACAGTGCTTTCCTTCGACGAGTATAATCCTATTTTCCATTACTTCTCTGATCCGAGTAATGAAGATTTCGGGACTCTGGGCAAAGGCTTCAATGGTGATCTGGAGTTCAGAGTACTGTCTGCTTCGCCAGACTCCATTGTACTCTTGGGTAAGAAACATGAGGATCGCATCGTGATGACACCCTTGCAGCAGGGTACGTGGGCTGACTATTATAGCAAGGTATCTCTTGTTTCCGACTCCATGGCAACCTACAACAACTATGCGCTGATCGTTGACAACGATACGATGAATGCCTCACTGAGCTACAACTATCTCACGGTCACCGATAAGGCGACAGGTGAAGACACCAGCATGCCGTTCACCATCACGCCTTCTGGTTACGAGCTCTATAAGCCTGTCACTTTCCGTGGCAAGACCATAACTGGTTTCAGCTATGCAGATGGTGGCAATTGGGTTAACCCGGCCGACAAGAGTGTTAAGCTCATTCCTATCATTCCACCCATCAACGAACAGTTTGTGCTCGGCGCTTGGAACGTGGCGTTGAGCGGGATGAGCAGTTATGGACAGGATTATTGGAATTATTCGCTCACTAAGTATCAGGAACCTTACGGTGAGGAAACACGCTACGCGATCCTTGGCACGTATGAGTTCAGTTCTACTTATGGCAAGAACTTCGGACTGACTTTCGGACACTATGATGGTAGCAGTACCTGGTGGGGTACACTCGCCATGAACTATAAACTAATTGGTAAAGATGAAATAGAATTGACCTATGTGGCTGCCAACAATGTACTCAACGGCAACTACTATGTCCAATACTATGGCTACGCCAACATCGTCTACCCGTTTGCATGGACGACTGCACGCCGCTTCAAGTTGACAACTGATGATCTCAAGCATCCGTCATACATCATCTTAACGGATGAAAACGAACCAGAGAATGTCATCAAAGTCACTAACCGCATCAAAGATTGGCCATTTAGAAATTAAGTTGAGGTAAATCCTTTAACCGATTCCATAGAACTCTCGCCCCCCGACCCTGCTATTATGGTAGGATTGGGGGGTATTTATATCATTACTTCTATATTTTCATATGGTTCCTTGATGACTTCCTTATAAGTTCTTTTTTACTTCAAAATGTTATCTTGTTCTCTACAGCATCTTGACTTGATCACAACACTATGAACACCACAAAAGACATCATGAAGTTCTGTTCAACTCAATTTGTTAGTCTTACTTGATACTCAGCACGGGAGCGATCGTATTACAAGGCTTTTCGGGCAGATCGACCTCCAGTCCTTTTTCCGTCTGATGGAAGGCTACCTTGCCATAGCCTAAAAGATGGACAGACTTCACCTTCCCGTCATAATGTGGAGAATGTAAAGCCAGGCTCTTGATGGTCACTTTGTGGTCAGCAGGCCAGGCCAGAGCAGTAGCAAAGAGCGTGTTGCCTTTCTGGGTGAAGCGGATCTCTGCTGAACCAGCACGTGTATAAGTACCTTCGTTGAATCCTTGTGCATTGAGCTTGATATCAGAATCAGCAATGGGGCCCTCACCAAAGATCTTCCAAGGATGCGTGCCGATGATGCTCTCTTTGTTCACTCGCATCCATGCTCCAAACTCGTCGAGGATAGCTTTCTCTTTCTCGTCGAAGGTGCCGTCACTGCGGAGCGGCACAGAAAGCAGCAGGTTGCCGTTTTTGCTGACCACGTCGACGAGCAGTCTCACAACCTGTGCGGCAGACTTATATTGATTCTTCTCGTAGATTTCAGTGTTATAGTGCCAACCGCCGATGCATGAGCAGGTCTGCCAAGGACGGTCAATGATATGGTTGGGTGCACCCCGCTCCACGTCCCAAGTGATGCCTTTGCGCTGTTGATCATTGAGTATCTTGCCGAACATCACGGCAGTCAGCTTGCCATGATGGGTTGCCAAGTTGTGGTTGTAGAAGTCAGCGGCAATCTTCAGACCGCAGTCACTGATGGGCCAGAAAGGTAACACGGTGACATCAAAGTAGAGTAAGTCGGGATTGTAGCGGTTGATGACGTCGAGCGTACGGTTGTAGAAGTTTGTAACAAACTTCTGTGACGGCACTGCTGCACCATTGCTCCAGTCCCATTGCCGGTGTATCATGCCGTCGGCCCATGACCCTTTACTCAGAGGGTGGTCTTGCTGATAGAGATCCTGAGGATCAAGTCCTTCCCACCACTTGCCTTTCCCATCTGCTTTGGTCAGATTGCCATCATAGGGCACACCCATCTTGTCACCTTGGCGGTCGTAGCGGCGCGAGGGTTCATACCAAGTCCACGCATGATCAGCATGAAGGGAAACTCCGAATTTCAGTCCGTATTTCCGGGCGGCTTTGGCCCAGCCTTCAAGGATATCCTTGTGCGGTCCAATGTTCTTGGAGTTCCACGGCTGGTATTTCGAGTCCCAAAGGTCGAAGTTGTCGTGATGGTTGCCAAGGGCGAATAAATACTGTGCTCCCAAACTCTTGTAGTAAGCGACGAGCGAGTCGGGATTCCAATGCTCAGCCTTGAAAAGCGGTAGAATGTCTTTGAATCCCACTTCCGACTGATGGCCGTAGTGCTCGCGATGATATTTCCAGGCAGCCGAACCTTCCTGATACATCGACCGGGCCATCCAGTCGCCCGAGCCCTCCACGCACTGAGGGCCCCAGTGCGCCCAGATGCCAAACTTAGCATGGCGGAACCACTCTGGAACTTGATACTGGCTTTCCAACGAACTCCATGTAGGCGCAAACTTGCCGGTCATCATTTTCTCTTGCGCCTCCGAAACAGGCACAGCAAACTGCTGTGCCTGTAACGTAAGTGAACTAAGAAGCAACAGCCCTGCTAATAAGATAGACTTCTTCATTGTAGTAAATTTAGTTTTTTGAGTCTGATTATTGGTCATCGGTAAATGCTCTTTGACGGATGTTGCATCCGTAGCATTTTCGAGTGCAAAGATAACAAAAATGCTACGAATGTCTTGTGTAAAACGCTGCATTTTGACATAAAACACATTTTACAATGGTGAAAAAGTTCTTTTATTCGCAAATTCTATACCTTCTTCACGATGTGTGCCATGCCGTTCTGCAACTATTTGCTGATGTACTTCTTCCCGTTCTTGATAACCACTCCAGCCTTCTTCCCGTTCACTTGTCGTCCGCTCAGGTCGTAAGTTTTGCTTTCGGCTTCGTTGTTGATGCGAAGATTGCGGATGCCGGTCGTCGGCGTGTCGGAGGTCAGTACAATATTACCAATCATCGTTTCAAGCCAGTAGCCACCGTCGCCATTCTCGTTGACGACAGGACTAAAGCGGAAGAGATAGTTGCCGTCAGCAGGCACCGTGAAGCCAAGAGAGACGTGAGTCGCACCCGTGAACACTGTTGATGTAGAGCCTTCCAAATTAGGTTTGCAGGGCACGATCGTGCTTCTGACTTCATGATTGTTCTCGTCAAGAACCTCTACCTTTAAATAAGGTGTCCCTTTCCAAGCAGCCGCATCAAGGCTCAGACAGTATTTTGCCGAAGATTTCAGAGCGACCTGATAGTCCGGCATCGTACCATAGATACCATAGCCGGTAGTGGAAGAAGGCGTGCGTACATACAGTCCATAGGTAAACGTGCTACCTTCGGGGAACTGGAAGATACGAGGACCGGAGCCCGCCGGTCCCGGAGTGACCATCACGTCTCCATTGGCCATCACCCATCCCTTCGGCACCATATTGGCACCTTCCTGCGCAAAGTTGTCACGAAGGACAACATAGGGATAAGCGGGATCGCTGGGCGTGACGGGCTCATCGGGCGTATCCTCAAAGGCCCCATCGTCTTTGACCTGCTCAGTGGTGGGCTCATAGACCACCTGGTCAAGGCAGAGATTCGTACCACTGACGTTGTCGATCGTGAGTGTGTTGGCACCCTTGTTGAGTTGGAAGCCGAGACTCACCGTGCGCCACTCGTTTTTGGCGGTGACGTCGCAGCCCACCTTCTTCTCAGTGCCGTTGACGCTCACCTTCAGGTTACCCTGCTTGCTGGTGTTCATATAGCGGAGCGTCACACGGTAGTTGCCGCCTACATGGGCATTGAACACATGGCGCAGACTGCCGTCTTTGCTTGTACCCATGATGACATAGCCATTGCCCACATTGCCGCGCTCATCGGGATGAATATCATAGGGACTCAGACAGCACTCCTGAATAGAGCGGTAGTCCATATCCTCAGCCTCGATGGTGACCGGTCCGCCGTAAGCCTCCGGCTGACGGGGACTCTCCAAAGGTGTGTCGGGAAGGTAATCTGTGCTGCGTCCGGTGGCGCTGCCTTTGCAACTCAACTTGATGTTGACCGAACCACAGTGCGAGACAAGCAGTGTGTAAGTGCCTGTTGCGGCATCCCAACTGTCAGAGAGCGTGGCCTGCGGTGCATTGGCGGCAACGGTAGCAGGAAGCTGTTCCGTACCAACGGTATAGGTATAGCCCGGTTTCGCTGTCGCGCCCTTGACGACAATCTTGTCGGTTACCGGTGCGATGGTGTCGGTGCGGTAGTTGTTGAGATAAAGGTTGATGTGGTCAGCATACTCCCTGACAGCGGCAGCGGTGAGCATGCCCCAGGTGAGCTGCAGTTCCTTGCAAGTGTTGTACTGTAAAGGTATGGAGGCCGATGCTGTACGCTTGCTGTTGAAATAGGAGTACGGCGTGTAGGTGATCAGCTGGTTGCGATAGCGGTTGACATAAAGGTCGCCCGTGCTCACTTCAGGATATTGTGTCGTGAAATCTTTGAGCTTAGCCCGTTGATTTGCCCATTTTGCCGACTTCTTCACTTGCAGGGGAATTGCTTTGGCAAGGTTGTCATAAAGTTCAGGCACGACGGGAATGGCACCATAGCGTCCGGTCTTCTTAAACCACGTCAGGTTGTCCATGTAGTAGCCATTGCCTTTGTTCATTGGATCTTCCTGCTTATACAACCCGTCGTACAGATCATTCCATCCTACATATTTGTCCTCGTCGCTGCCCGAGGTGAGGTCGTTCACGACAACGATCTTCGTTTTGCCCAGCACCTCCTGTCGTGTGGGAATATAGAGCGAGCCGTCGATGATCTTACGGAACATATCCACCCACACATTCTGGAAGCCCGGGAAGCAGCCCCAGTTACGATGTGTGTAGCCATCGACCTTTGTATTGTCGAGGTTCTTGAAATCTTCTGTCCAGATGAGTTCGGGTCCGTCCCATACAGCACCACCATTGACACAGCTCTGCTCCATGACCGTGGAGAGTCCGGCTGCAACGGGATATTTCTTGCCGCTGTCTTTGCCAAGCATCACGTCGAGGGCTCCGTTCCATCCACAGTTGTCGTAGCGTACGCCATAGTTGTTGGCCAACCCGGCAATATAGGGTCCCCAGGTGACACTCTCGGTACTGTAGAAACACGACGTCGTCGTGTATTTATAGAGCCACAGGATCGCCTCGGGATATTTCTCACAGGCTGCGAGCAAGTCGGCATTGCGCTTGAGCATACCCACCGGTGTCAGCGGATGCGACCAGATGTTTCCGCAGAAGCTCACCGTCAGGAAGCCACCGTATTTGTGCGACATCTCCACAAGTTTGGCAAAGAGAGCGATGCGGGATTCCTGCGTGCTCGAGCTCTTGTCGCCCGGTGCGTCAAAGCCCCAGAACTGCTCGGCATAGTTCCAGCCGAGGAAGTTGGGATAGGTCTTGAAGAAATACTCAAAGGTATCGAGGTCGCTGTCCTGGATATGTGTGTGTCCGCCGCTGGCCGGCTGACAGGTAAACCACACGCCGTTTTGCTGGCAGACGGTAGCCCACGACTTGAAAGTAGCCACACCGTCCTGTGGCATTTTATAGACGTTCTTCTCTGTGTCGTATTGGCATGAGAGCGAGAGGTTCATGCAGACAAAAGGACGGATGTCCTTGGGTATCATGTCAATGATAGCCTGCGGATTGGCTTCGTTCCAAACGTCGACATGCACAAGCCACAATGGGTGACGCGAGTCGATGGGTCGCCGCTGCTGGGCTCCTGCCGTGAGCGTAAAGCCCAGGAGAAGCAGGAGGAATAAGTTGCGTAGGATTGCTTTCATAGAAGGGATTGTTTTTATGAATAACTAATAGATACTTAGATGGTTTATTATCAAGAATGAGAGAATGGAAGAACTGTCCATACTCTCATTCTCAAGTTCTTGACATAGCATTCATTACTTGCTTGGCCAGGTAACCGTTGTGCCTTGCAGGCCTTCGGCGACACCGGCATAGGTGGCCACGCGGTTGAAGGCATTTGTCCAAAGCCCCACATGACTGCCGTCGGCATTGTAGGCCGAGAAGGAGATGCCTTGCCGCTGCTTCTCAGGCACGAGCGCGACGTACTGCTTGATGACGTAGTCGTAGTAGTCGGCCATGGCTTTGAGCTCTTCCCCGGTGAGCTGCTTGGTGGGAATGACACTGCCGTCATTGTCCACAGCCACCATGTCCAGACCCGAAAGACGTACCTTCAGTCCGGTAGCAGCCAGTGCTTTCAGCATGTTGTCGATACCCTGCTTGTTGGCAGCAAGCTGACCGGCATTGTAACGCAAATGCACTTCAGCGTTGACACCGGTCAGTCCCGCTCCCTTGTCGTTCCACTCCTTGACCATCGCCTGCAGGTTGGTCAGCTTCGTGGCATCGCGCTCGAGATTGTTGTCGCTGTAGAAGAGCGCGGCATCGCTCTGGTAGTCCTTGGCCATCTTTGCCAAATCCACGACGAAGTCGTCACCGAGATACTCATTAATATAATAATGATTGCTGTCGTCCTTCGAGGTGAGCAACTGTCCCTGCTGTCCCTCGCCTGCAAGATAGTCAGCAGCAAGAATCCATGTCTTCACCTTATCGCCATAGCCACCGACAACAGTCTTCATGTATTTGTCCATCGCTTTGAGCGCATCGGCGCGCTTTTCTGCCATAGGCCGGGGCTCGTAGTGTCCGTCAGCGAGGTAGCTACCCTTGAGCGTGATGGCACCGATATAGTAGTTAGGATTGGAGCAGACGTCACCAATACCCAACTTGAAGGATGTGGCAGCCTTTTGATCATCGGAAAGTTTTTCCTGTATTCCGTCAAAGTTGAAATGGTAGACACCCCACTGCCCTTTCACGATGCCCTGCCCTACTGCATTGGTAGCAGAGCCCTCGACGCTTGCGCCGTTCACCACAACTTTCACCACAGAGGCCGGAACCCAACCGGTACTCAGCAGCATATAGTCGCAAAAGCCCTCCTTGAGGTCGCCCAACGTCATGCCCTTGGGAAGCTGAATGTCGACAAAGCAGTGGTTGAAAGCTGCCGTATAGTGCAGCACCTGACCTTTCTCTCCATTGGGATCCTTGACCACCTCGGCGGGAGCACCGCCTGAGCCGGCGATCTTTGTACCGAGAGCCATATCATTGAAGTCGACAAGTTTGAAAGCTCCTTCCTTTGTTCCGCCCGGCACATAGGTGTCTGCCGTCACGTTGCTCATATAGCTTGCCTGCGTAGTGAGCGGTGAAGAAAGGGCACCACCGACTACTGACAATTGTGCATTGCCAGCCTCCGCCATCGCATCGACAGCACGCGTAGAATCCATGTCGCCCTGAGCACTCACCGTAGCAGCATGGGTAAACGCGTCGGTAGGTTGCACTTCGGTGAAGTTGGTCAGCAACTGACTGTAGGCAGTGTTGTGACTGTTCAACACCGCCATCGGTGTCTCGGCACCGAGATGCATCGAGCCGGCGTAAGCCTTCAGCACGTCAAAACTGCCCAAATAATTGGCCAAAGCCACATCGGCAGGCATGTCGGTCTGATAGTCCGACTTATATTCATCCGCACATCCGGCCAGCAGGAAGAGGCCTGCGGCAAGTGCCGTCTGAATCTTGTATTTTGTCATATTCATAGATTTCTGAAATTAGAGTATTGTTCCAAGAGATTTGATTTTCTTCGTGCCCCGCTACTCGCTTTTCGGTGTGAAGTATTCGGGTGCGATGCCACGGTCACGCACGACGAGCGTGTCTGTCGTGGAGACTGTCTTGCCCAAGGTTGCGGAACGGACCGTGTATTTGAGATAGAGCGCATTGCGGTCTTTGCCGCCCATGCTCTGTTTCTCACCTTTCTCGACAAACGTTCCGCTGCCTTCAGCCGTGAAGCCTTCGGTGAGCGCACTGATCTTGCACTCGTTGCCGTTGAAGAGCAGTTGCAGTTTACATGCCGTCGCCTTGCCACTGGCGTCTTTGAATGAGACATTCATCGCGGCTGCATTGAGACCCAGCGTGGTGATGTCCGTCAGTTCGTCTTTCTCGACATATTGGGCGTGACGCACCTCGGTGGTTTGTGTGCCGTCAGCATTGGTGATGACATCCACACCACGACGCAGGTAAGTGGCCTGCCAGGGATTGACAAACTTCACGGCACAGAGCACATAGTTCTTTGACTCCAGCACGCTGTCGGCACCTTCCACATGAGTGATGCGCACAGGCAGGACATAGTGGCGTGTCGTTGCCAGCGGATCAGCGAAGAAGGCATCGGTGAGTTTCACCTTCACTCCGCCCTGAATCTTGCCCGACGGGATCACCATCTCGTTGCTCTCCAACTGATAATAGTCGCTGGGCAACAACGTCATCGGCGTGCCGTCGTCAAACGTTTTGTTGTCAAGCAGCGTGGGATCGACGGCAAAGCTCACCTTGATGTCACGCTTATTGCCATAGCCTCCACCCATAGCAGCATTGAGACTGAACTCATGGTTGTTGTCGTTGGTGAGATCCACTTCCAGGTCCTCACCCAATTCGATGGTTCGCACATAGCCTTGGTTGGCAAAGTACACGCTGGTCGAGCCAAAGTCAGGAAACTCCTGGTCACCGCTGTGGCATGATGTAAGGCCCAGCAACACAGGAAGGGCGAGCAGTGAAATGTATTTGAGAATGAAATGCTTATTCATTGTTTTCTTCATTTTAAGTTCTTTGCTATTCTCCTAACTCCCTTAGAGAGCGAGGAAGATACTTTCTTCATGGTTCTTATTCCTTGTTTCTCCCCCCTCTTGGGGGGAGTTAGCGGGGATCTTCTGTTACTTCCATCCCTTGTTTTGTTTCAAGTTGCTGTATTTCAGCGTCTCGGACTGAGGGATCGGACCATAGTACATATAGTCCTCATAGTCGCGGTTCTCCACAGCGGTAAGCGGCGTGTAAGACTCTGTGCCCCAGTCGATGCCTTGGGCAGTGACATTGAGGTTTGCCTTCCAGCGGCGCAGGTCCCATAAGCGGAAGCTCTCGAAGCAGAGTTCCAGGCGGCGCTCGTTGTGGATGAGCTCGCGCATCTTGTCCTTCGACTGAGCGCACTCGTCGAGATAGCTGTCGTCGGTGAGTCCGGCACGATGGCGGATGGCGCGAATGATGTCGTAGGCAGAATAGCTGTGGCTCCCTCTGCCCTGCGGGCCCCAGGCTTCGTTGGCGGCCTCGGCATAATTGAGGTAGATCTCGGTGTAGCGGATACGGGGATTGTAGCGGCTCACACCCGTCTTGGAGGTAGGATCACAGTTGACATTCATGTTCAGGCGCTTCTTCATGTAGTAGCCTGTACGTGTGGACGTCTCCTTGACGTTGACACCATCGTCGGTGCCGAGCTTGCTGCCTGTGTAGATGACCGTGTTTTTCGGGCCTTCCTTAGCACCATTATATATAATGTACTTGGCCAGTCGTGGATCACGTCCTGCATAGGGATTCTTGCTGTCGTAGCCACTGCGCGGGTCAGTGATAGGATAACCGTTAGCCATCGGGAAGGCATCGACGAGATTCTGCGTTGGGTTGATATAGCCTTTGCCGAAAAGCGAAGGAGGATAGTTGTTGTCCTCATCGCTGGTAGTATTGGTGGAGACATTCTCTCGCCAGATGATCTCATCGGGATTGCTGCCCTCCTTCAAGGCGGCTATCTCATCGGTGTTGGTGTAGTAAGTCTCACCGGTAGGGCTCAGACCTTCCGGTCCCATGGCGTAGTCCACCACCGTGGCGGCGGCGTTGGCAGCCTGCTCCCATGTAGCCTTGTTGCTGGCAGCCTGATAGGCCGGGCTGGCAGCCATCAGCAGCAGACGTGAGCGGAACGACTCGATGATCAGTCCGTCGACGAGCTGGCGTGCCACATTGCCCATAGCACGATTGTAGAGTGCCGGGTCGGTGGTCACCGTGCGGTATTTCTCCGGAATCTGGGACTCTGACGAGATGTCGCCATACTCTTCTGGCAGCAGTTTCTCAGCACGGTCAAAGTCGGCCATGATCGAGTCGACACACTCTTGAAATGCCGGACGCTCCTCATTGAAGTTGCTGCTGGCGCCAATTGAGGCGTTATGAACAGGCACACCGAGCAGCGTGCCGTCAGCAGAGTATCCGGCATGGGCACGCAACAGGAAATAGTGGTGGATGGCACGCAGACCATAGGCCTCGCCCTTCATACGTATCTTCAACAGGCTGTCCACCGCTGCCGATGTCTTGACAAAGCGCACGCCATTGACATTGTCGAGGAATGTGTTGAGGTACTGGATGGCACTGTAGTCGGCTGTCCAGCGGTTGAAAGGATTGAAAGAAGCTGTCCACGAGCCAGTGGCCACCTTCATGTAGGAGTCGCTCTTGCCGTTGGTGACAGCGTCGTCGGTAGCCACATCGCTGTTGTCGTAGTAGCCGGGCAGCGTGCGGTAGGCGGTCACAAGGAAGCCCTTGGCAAAGTCGGGTTCCTGCTTGATCTGGTCGATGTCCTTGAAATTCTCGATGGCGGGAGTGAAGACATCATCGCACGCCGTGAACAGCAGTGCTGCCGAGGCAAGGACAGGAATGAAATATTTAAGTCTCATAATGCTTATTCTTAAGAGGATTGATTAAAACGAAAGCTTCACACCAAGATTGTAGAACCGGTTGTAGGGTGCGCTGCCCACAGCAGTCTCACGCCATTCCTTATCCGTGGAGATGGTGAAGAGGCCTTCGGCCAGTGCGTAGATGCTCATGCCGCTGACGATCTTACCTGCAAACCAGTTGTCGGGCAGATCATAGGTGAGCTGCACACGGTTCAGGTCGAAGCGGTCTGTGCTCTTGCGCCAGAAAGTAGAGTTGCGAAGGTTGTTGCTGTTGTCCTTCGTGGTCAGGCGTGGGTAAGTGGCAGTGGAGGCTGTCTCTGGGGTCCAGCGTCCGCGGGCCACGGCAGAATATTTGCTGGTTCCTTTCAGCCAGTAGTAGCCGCTGTTCTTGAAACCGATGCCACCCATGTTGCCGGTGCCATCGACATAGAAGGTGAAGCGGTTGTATTTCAGCGTGAGGTTCAGTCCATAGATGAAAGGAGTAGCGCCCCATCCTGCTTTACCCAAGTCAACCTGATCCTTGTCGTCAATGACACCGTCATTGTTGATGTCCTTATATTTCAGGTCACCGGGCTTCACCTCGCCAAAGGTCTGTTTGGCGTGATTCTCAATGTCGGCTTCGTCGTTGAAGAAGCCTTCACAGACATAGCCCCACTGAGCGTCGAGTGTATGACCCTGACGATAGAGATAGTCCTCGCTCCAGACCTCGTCGCGTTTCTTGGCCTTGGTGGAGAACACCATGCCGCTCACGCCAAGGATAGCCTCCAACTTGCCGAAATGCTTGTCGGCCTTCACAGTAAAGTCGAAGCCGGTACGCTGGTCCTGGTTATAGTTGAGGTAAGGCAGGAACGAGCCGTTGCCATTGAACCAACCTGGATAAACGGTAGAGGCACCCTGGGTGAGCAGACCATCGGTGAGCTGGTGGAAGTAGTTGACATCAATGGTCAGCAGGCTGTTCCACAGCGAGGCATCGAGACCGATGCGCCACTCCTTGCGCTTGACAAAGCCGAGGTTGGTGTTGGCACCACGCTTCGAGGTGTTGCAGAAACCGCCCTGTGAGCCGTCTTCCCAAGTGTACCAGCCACCCTTGTTGTCGTAGTAGCCTTTATACATATAGTAGTCGCTGATGTCCAGATCCTGGTTGAGCACGCTGTAGGAAGCGTCGATCTTTGCGTCATCGACAAAGGGCAGCGCACGTTTGAACCACTGCTCCTGACCGAAGCGCCAGCCGAGCGTGCCACTCGGTGAGAAAGCATTGCGGTGGCCGGGAGCCAGCTTGGCAGAGTGGACAAGCGCACCGTCGAACTCAGCATAGTAGAGATGGTTGTAATTGTAAGTGGCCCGCAACCCGGCGTTGACATTGGTAGTACGGTGATACGACGATCCGCTGTGGTTGCTGTCATTGCTGTTCTGACGCTGATAGCCCCATCCCATGAGCGTAGCACCAACGTTGTGGAGTTTTCCAAACGTACGGTTATAGTCAAACTGCCCACGGAAGGACATCGTCTGATAATAGGTGCTGGATCCGACAAACTCGCTGGCCGAACGGCTGTCCTTGCCATACTGCTTGAGGTCGATTATCATGTCCTTACCATTCATGTTAGCCCAGACGGGCTCATAGACTGCATAGCCATCTTTGTAGCCTTCAGAGTAGTAGTCGTAATAGTCAACACTGAAAGCTGACTTGAAGCTCAATCCTGGAGTGATCATGCCGAGGTCGGCATTCACACCGACGTCGAAGAGGAAGTTGCGGTTCTTGTCCTTGACATATCCTGCAGCGAGCATGTCGCCATAGAGTGTAGTCTGGTTGACCGAGTTGCCGCCCAAGAGGTATCTGCCGTCGATGATATGGCTGCTGGTGGAGACCAGATTGCTGATGTTCTCATTGTTCATGTCCATCATATCCACGGGCAGCAGACCTGAGTACCAGTTCGGACGCAGGTTGGCGGCGGCGCCCCAGAAGTCACCACGGCAGGTGTAGGCATTGTTGATGTGTACACCGACATTGGCGAAAGCCTTGAGCCAGTTGGTGATGTTCATGTCGATGTTGGCACGGACGCGGAAATTGAGGTTGTCGTCCTTATGATGACCGCCATACTTGATAAGACCATTGTTGTAGGTAACACCAAAGTTGGCATAGTACGTAGCCTTCTGATTACCACCCGTGATCTCTGCTGTGGCATCGGTGCGTAAGGTGGCCTTGCGCAGATAGTCAGAGCTGTAGAAGTTCATGTCGGGATAGCGGTAGGGATCCGTTCCGGCTGCCGTGTTGTAGATGTCGGCATCGGAATAGAGATGGGCTATGCCATCGTTGTCACAAGCCTCGTTGTAGAGGCTCATATACTCAGCCGCGCCGAGATAGTGAGGATAGCGCTTGGGTACGTAGAAGCCGGCGTTGGCGCGTGTCTCAATGGTCAGCCGCTGTGCCTTTCCGCGCTTCGTGGTGATGAGCACAACGCCCTTGCTGCCGCGGGAGCCATAGAGAGCAATGGCGGAAGCTGCTTTTAGCACGGTGACCGTTTCCACTTCGGTGGCGTCGACCTCAGAAGCGTCGCGCGGCACACCGTCGACGAGCACTAAGGACGACTGTCCCCAGATACTGCCATTATAACCACCTACCATGGTGCTGATGCCGTCGAGGCTGTAGGCATGGTAGTCTTTCTTGAGCAGTTCAGCCACATTGACTTCGTTGACACCGCCAAGAAGGTCGCTCTTGTTGACCTTGCCAAAAGCCACATGGACTTGCCCGGCGGCGGTGCTGTCAGCGACCGTCTTGGCCTGAGCACGACTCAGGGCGGGAGCCATGGCAAGGACGAATGCGATATATAGAATCTTGTTGTTCATGGAATTATTCATCATAGTTGTTCTTAATGTTAGCCAGACACAAGTTTATTCCCATCCTGGGTTTTGCTTGAATTCGGGATACATCTGCACGTCGCTCTTGAGGAAGGGCAACCAATAGTGCTTCTCACTGAAGTGACGTGTGGAAAGGGTCTCCTCACGCAGGTTGACAACATGGTTGTTCTCCGGGTTCTTGTAGCGCTCAGCATCGGTCTGGTCTTTGGCGCGGTCGAAGTAAACGGCTTTCTTCAGTGTGTAGGGCTCTTTGTCGACGAGCAGCCAGCGGCGCAGGTCGGTCCAGCGATGGCCTTCGAAGGCAAGCTCCACAGCGCGCTCACGACGCAACTCGCTCATAAAGCCGTCGAGTGTGGTGAGATACTCATCAGCCACGTCACCCACACCGGCACGCTCGCGAATCTTGTTCACCGCGGTCACGGCATTCATCGTGTAGTCCTTGGCCGTGGCAGTAGCCGAACCGTAGCCCTCGGCGACAGCCTCGGCATACATCAGATAGACATCGGCCAGGCGGATGAGGCTCAGCACCATGTTATTGTTCTCACGGTATCCATCCCAGTCATTGCAATACTGGCTGGTGAACTTCATGTTCATGTAGCCGGTGAAGCAGTCCTTGGAAGGAGTTGCCGTACGGTAAACGCCGCCGGTGTAGAGCGAGGCGTACTGCTTGCTGGCATTGTTGCCCACCTTGCTGCCGTCTTTCACGCACTTCTCACCGTCGAAGATGATGTCCTTGTAGAAGCGTGGGTCACGGTTCTTGAAGGGGTGCTCAGGGTCGTAGCCACTGTCCGGGTCCTTCTTTGTCGGGTCTTTGATAGGCTTGCCATTGGCCATGCCGAAGAGGTCGACATAGTTAGCAGTAGGATAAACCTTGATACCCGAACCGCTGATGGTTGAAGGACGGAAGTCGTTGACCATGTTCCAGCGCCAGTTGCCGTTAGGGTTCTCATAGAAGATAGCCTCTTTCAGTCCCGGCATCTTATAGCTTTGGTTGTAGGTGTAGAACAGTTCGGAATAGTCCTTGAAATCAGCCAGCTGGTAGCGGCCAGTCTCATCACAGATTTTCAGCACCTGACCGAAAGCCTCGGCAGCACGCTGACAGTAATCCTTGTTATAGCTGGCATCGCCCGTACTGACTTTGTTCATCAGCGGCGATCCGGCCCACAACAGGTCCTTGCCTAAATACGAGAGCGCCATGATCTTGTTGATGCGGAGGTTGTTCTTTCCGGCCGTAGCCTTACCGACCGTTGTCTTGTCCCAGTCCACGGGCAGCAGGTCAGCAGCCTTTTGGAAGTCCTCGGCAGCTTTGTCGGCTGTCTGCTGATAGGTCAGACGCGGATAGCGCATCACAGCATCGGCAGGAATGACCTGGTCGATGTAGGGCAGTCCGCCCCAATACTGCATAAGCATGAAGTGGAAGAAGCCACGGAAGAAATAGAGTTGTCCGGCAATGAGGTTTTTCTCCTCCTGCGTGGCATTGGTGAGCAGGTTGAGGTTGGCCAGTCCCACGTTGGCTTTGCGGATGCCGTACCATGCCATTCCCCAAAGATGACCTTTCTGGAAACGGTCAGTACCCGTAGTGCCTGGAGCACCGGTATGGAAGAACGAGTAATAGCATTCGTTCCATCCCCAATAGTTGCCCTGGTCCACGGCATAGGCAAAGACGCGGGTCTCTGAGGGCTGCCAGTATTCATCCTCACCAAAGTTCCAGCAACTGTGATAGTCACACTGTGTGAGCATAGGGATGCAGTTGTAGAGCTCTTCGGTGAAGCCCTGAAAATTGGTATAGTTCTTATAGGGATCTTCCTCGCTAATGTCACTCAAGGGTGATTTGTCGAGGTAGTCCTTGCACGAGGTAGTCATGGACAGCAGCGCCATGGCAAACATCGCAGTATATAGTATCTTTTTCATGATTCAGTGTTTAGAACAGGTTTCATACACCTTATTATATATATAGGGCTTAGAAGGTGATGTCCATACCCAGATTAAAACGTCTCACAGTAGGATAGGCACCGTCGCCACCACTGAAGTTGGACTCTCGGTCATCGGGCATCTTGGTCCACAGCAGCAGATTGTCGCCGTTGAGATAGAAGCGCAGGGCACGGATGTTGAGATGCTGTACCCACGCACCACGGAAGGTGTAGGCGATCTCGGCATTCTTCAGTCGCAGGAAAGCACCGTCGTAGTAGTAGCGGGTACCGGATGCACTGCCGTCTGTCGTTGTCGTCCAGCGTGGCAGGGTGAGTTTCCCGGAACCAGTGAGCGCGTTCCAATAACTGCCCTCATTAAATGCCGTATGCGTCTCACGGGCGAAGGTCGGGAACTGAATGTAGCGGGTGACGTTGGTGACACCATAGAACTGGAGGCTGACGCTGAGTCCTTTCCACTCAACACCGACAGTCGTACTGAAAGTGTTTTGCGGGAACTCGGTGTATTTGTAGGGAGCCACATCGTCAGAGGTGATCTTGCCGTCACCGTTGAAGTCTACGATCTGATAGTCACCGACGAGCTTATTGCCATTGTTGGTCTCACGCTCAGGACTGCCGTAGAGCTCATCCCAGGAAGTGATGAAGCCCTTGTCGATGTAGCTGCGCACCTGACCGATGGAGTATCCGGCCTGCTTCAAATAAGCGGCACGAAGCTGAGGATCATCCTTGAAGATGACTTTGTTCACGGCATGAGTCATATTGAAGTTGGCCCATGTGCGGAAATCGCTGTTCCACACTTTGTTGAACCGCAGGGCAAGCTCCCATCCATGGCTATGCACCTTACCGAGGTTGGCTGTCGGAGCCGTGGTACCGAAATAGGAAGGAATGGCACGCGAGCCGCCACCAATCAGAATATCCTTACGACGGTCAGCAAAGACATCAAAGCTACCGGCCACAAGGCCCTTGAGGAAAGCAAAGTCGAAACCAAGGTTGCGCTTCTCCACTGTCTCCCAACGCACATTGGGATTGCCGAGCTGGCTCTGACGGTAGATGGTGTAAGGCGAGTCGCTCAGCGGTGAGCCTATCTTGGTGGTACCGCCATAGGAATATGTGTCCTTGTAGAGCCAGCGGCCGCCGACATTGTCGTCACCGATAACACCCCATGAAGCTCGGATCTTGAACATGTCGACATATTTCTGCAAGGGCTTCATAAAGGGCTCATCACTCAGCATCCAGCCACCGGAGAGTGAGGGAAAGAAAGCAAAGCGGTGATCGTTGTTGAACTTCTCACTGCCGTTGTAAGCGCCGTTGAACTCGAAGAAATAGCGCATCGCATAGTTATAGGTGGTACGGAACACCCAGTCCTCACGGTAGTGGTGGAATTCCGAACCGATGGCGCGGTTTTCACGTGAGAACAGTCCCATCGCCGTGACATTGTGAAGGCCAAAGGCGCGCGCATAGTTCAACTGCAACTGATAATAGAGCTTGCGGTAGGTGGCTCCCGTGTTGACGTTACCGCCATTGACCGACCAGCTGACAGTCTCGGTGTAGTCGGGATCCTGCTGCCAGGTAACATCACCGGTGTCGGGATTAATCCATTTTGCCTGCGGGTCGTGATAGAGGTCATTGATACCTCGGCCTACCTCCACCATGGTGTTATCGAATGACAGACGGCCGTTGACACTCAGTCCGCGGGTGATGAAGTCGAGCTTCTGGTCGAGGATGAAGTCTGTGGTGATCTGCGTATTGGTGTTTTTCTCATCACCGCTGGTTGCCAAAGCTCTGACGGAGTTGAGGGCATCGGCATTACGCGGTGCATAGAAGCCGTAGGTGCCGTCGCTGTAGACAGGACGCATGGCATCGGGTGCCGTGTGATAAATAGATGACCAATAGCTGTTGGAGTCGCTGCCCTGGCCCCACGGGAAGTGGCGCACGCCATTGCTGCCGAAAAGGTTGACCGAGAACTTGGTGGTATGAGTCAACGAGAAGTCGAGGTTAGCACGCATGTTGATGCGGTTGTAGCCAAAGCCGGAGTGGTAACCACGGTTGTTGTTGAACTTCTTGAAGAGGTCGCCCTCATGTGTGAAGTCCACAGCGGTGAAGTATTTCACGTTTTTCGTACCACCACTGACATCCACGCTGGCATTGTACGACATGGCGTAGTCGCGGAACAGCTCTTTCTGCCAGTCGACGTTGGGATAGCGGTCCCACTCGTCGGTGTTTGCCGGATAGCGGTATTTGTTAATGATCGCCATCGGCGTGTAGCTGCCCCATGCGTTGGGTGAGATGGCGAGCTCATGCTCTACTACATCGTTTAATAAGAGGAAGGAGTCGTAGCTGTCGTACTTCTCAGGCAGCTTTGAGACTACTTTCACCGTAGCGTTGGCCTTGGCATGTACACGGGCCGTACCTTCCTGACCACGTTTCGTGGTGATCAGGATCACGCCATTGGCGCCCTTCACGCCATACACAGCCGTGGCGGATGCATCCTTCAACACCGAGATGGTCTGCACGGAGCTGAGGTCGACGGTGTTCATCGGGCGCTCAACACCGTCGACGAGAACAAGCGGGTCGCTGTTGTTCCACGATGTCTGCGAGCGGATAATGATCTTCGGGTCTTCCTGACCGGGCATACCTGTGGAGGAAGAGGTGATCACACCGGGAAGGTTGCCCGTCAGTGCCTGGCCCAAGGAGGGCACGCCACTGTAGCGGTCGAGCGTCTTGGCGTCGGTCTGAGTGATGGCACCCACGACCGAGGCCTTCTTCTGTTGGCCGTAACCCACGACAACGACGTCGTTGAGCTGACGGGCATTCTCCTGCATGACCACTTGCATGGGTTTGCCTGAGACGCGTGCCTCTTTGTTGAGCATTCCGATGTACGAGAATACGAGGGTGCCGCCCTTGGATGGTACCTCCAGTTTGAAATGACCGTCGAGATCGGTTGCCGTGGCGACACCCTTGTGGCCTTTCAGCATCACAGTGGCGCCAATGACGGGCTCACCATTCTCGTCGACCACAGAGCCAACGACCGTGGAGCCGTTTTGTGCCATGACCGTGAGTCCTGGGCTGACCATCATCGTGCCTAACAGCATCGCCTTCAACACAAATAGATTTAGATACTTCATTTGGTCTACGATTAGATTGATTATGTTAATTTTAGCTTTTCCGGCACAAAATTAATCAATACGTAGTAGATGAAACGTATAATATGTTGCAACAGACATTGACGTTTGTTGCACTATGTGTAAAATCAGACAATTATATGAGATGTAACATCCGAATGTTACATGAAAGAAAAAGAATAGTGAGAACCCAACAAACGGAACAGAAATACAACACATTAGGAGGCGACGCGTCTCGCGTCGCTATTTTCCTTGCGAAGAACGTTGGTAGTTGTTACACTTCTCGCGCCACTATTTTCTCCGCAAAAATTGTGGGTAGTTGTGACGCGTCTCGCGTCGCTATTTTCCTTGCGAAGATCGTTGGTAGTTGTGACGCGGGACGCGTCACCTCCTACAATAAGATGTATAGTCAGATGAATGACAGTCGCTAGTGTGAGTGAACTGACGCGCATAGACAATGCACAACTTTGTTATGTAAACTGACAAAAAACGGGCCCTGAGAATCGATTCTTTTCCACGAAGACCTACTTGGCGCTGAATTTCGCGAAAATAGAGCCATTTTTACATCTTCCTGATAATCAACACACTACGAACATAAGCCGTTTTTGCTATCATCAGAAAGGCTTTCTCTCGCAAAATTCTCTAGAGAATTTCTCGTCAGAAAGGCTTTCTGATGCAGTCATCTCGCCTTTCTGACCATGTCATCATGCCTTTCTGACCTTGTCATCTCGGCGTAGTGACACCATCAAAGTGCCTTTTTGTGCACATGACAACAGAAAAAGCATTGAAATGTACCCGCATTTTTTTGATTCGAAGATGATGAGGTCTTCGCCTCCTCTCTAGATTGCGAGTGAATCCGAACAGTGTTTTGTAAAAATATTACCGACTTTTCTTTTAAACACGAATCATCATAAATTAACCACGAATTACTCATAAATTAATTATTCGTGAGTAATTCGTGGTTAATTCTTGGCCATTTGTGTGAAAGATAAGGTCCGTCTGGTATTGCCATTCTCTCCCCTTGGAGAGGGTTAGGGAAGAGCTGGAGGGTTAGGGAAGAGCTGGAGGGTTAGGGAAAGGCTTCCTTTCCCTCCCTATACTCTTTCGGCGACACACCATAATACCGCTTGAATACCTGCGAGAAATGGTTCTGGTCATTGAAGCCTACACGGCAGGCGATCTGCGAGATATTGATGGTACCCAAGTCGAGAAGATGTACAGCCTCCTTCATACGCATGTCGCGGATAAACTTTCCGGTGGCTATACCTGTCATCTCCTTCATCTTGCGATGGAGCTGAGCACGGCTGAGGCCTATTTCTTCAGCTAATGTCTCTACATTATATTCTGGATCGGAGAGATGGGCATGGATGCAATTGATGATCCGCTCCATCAGCAATTCGTTGTTGCCCTTTACCTCTTCCTGCCCGATCATCTTTTCAATCTGTGGTTCTGTTGTCGCCTTCCCTCTGACACGTCTCAGCGTATTGATCAGATTGTCGATGGTCAGCCGAAGCTCTTCCATGTTGAAAGGTTTGGAGAGATAAGCGTCGGCACCATGGCGCAAGCCAGTGACACGGTCATCGACGGCATTCTTGGAAGAGAGCAGGATGACTGGCAATGCGCTCAGATGGGGATTCTCCTTGATGCGCTCCAACAGCGTGATGCCGTCCATCTCTGGCATGGAAACGTCACTGATAACTATATCGTAACGGGCTGGCATCATCAGCAATTCCTTCAATGCCTCACGGCCGTTGCCGGCAATGGACACATGGTACTCATCGCCCAACTCCATGGCAACATAATGCGTCAGCTCCTCATCGTCGTCGACCAACATCACCTGAACATTGCTCTTGGGACGCGACGGACCCGTAACGACTTTCTCTTTTTCTGTCTTGCCTTCTATGATCTCCTCAGGCTTGAGATGGTCTTTTCCAAGTGGCAACGTCACCGTGAAGCAAGCGCCATGCGCCACGTCAGTACGATTGGTTGCTTCTATCGTGCCATGATGCAAGGCCACGACAGAGCGGCAGAGATCCAGTCCGATGCCGGTTCCCTGGATTTTCAGATTGGCGTTGTTCACTCCCTGGCTGAAACGGTCGAAGAGATGCTTCGCATTTTCCTCATCGCCTACACCGATACCATTGTCCATCACCTGTATGACGGCCTTAGAGTCTGTTGACGACAGGACAATCTTAATCTCTCCACCGTCATCGGTGTATTTAAAGGCGTTGCTCAGCAGATTGCCTATCACCTTGTCGATGTTCATCCGGTCGATCCATGCCGTCACATCGTGGTCATGCTCGAAAGCGAAGTGAATGCCACGCTGCTGAGCCTCATATTCATAGAGTTTACAGGTGCCGGTGATCAGTCTGATGAGACTCGTCTCCTGGCAATGGATCTGCATGGCCTCTTTGTCTAACTTCCGCTTGTCAAGGATCTGATTGACCAGTTGGCTGATACGTTTCGCGTTGCGGTCGATGACCTGCAGCAGATTACGCTTTGAGGGGTCTGTCTCTGTCGACAACAGGTTATGCAGCGGGTTGACAATCATCGTCAGCGGCGAGCGCACGTCGTGCATGGCGTTGATGAGGAACCGCATCTTGACTTCATCGAACTGGTGCTGCTTGCGGTGCCAATAGAGATGCCAGAGATAGTAGCCCAACAGACAAAGAAGCAGGAAATACACGATGTAGGCCCACACGCTTGCATACCAGGGAGCATGCACCACAACCTTGATTGCGCAGACTCCGGACATAGGGCGTCCACCATAGACGGCACGCACCTCAATGGGATAGGTGCCCGTGCCGAGACTGTTGAACCGAATCGTGTTGTCGCCCGTGGCATTGGCATGCCACTGTCCTCCCTTGATGCGATACTCATAGATCACACCAGCCGCATCACGATAGTCGAGGAGCGAGAAGGTGAGCGTCAGCGTGTGGTTGCGGGGATACATGTCGATCTGTCCGTCCTTCGGCAATTGCCAGAGGTCGTCAATGATGGCACCGGTAAGCCATACCCTACCCTGTCGGTTCTGTATTCTCTTCACCGTTTGAGGATAGAACACCGTCACACCACCGTCAAAGCCGAAGCCGATCATGCCGTCGGCGGAGCGGAATGATACATTGCCAAGATATTCGCCCGTGATCTGACCATAACCAATACCATAGGAGATGAAGCGGTGAGTGCGATGATCGTATTGCCACAATCCTGCAGGGGTGCTGACCCACAAGTCGCCCCAAGTGTCACTTTGCACACTGCAAATCTTCTGGTCCTGCAACACTCCGCTGCCCGGAAAGAGATTGACACGACGGGAACGGCGGTCGTAGAGGTAGAGTCCCAACTCTGTACCGATCACAATGTCGTCATCGGGAGTGACACAGAGAGATACTATCACATGATCCACCAACAACACATTCCAGCCGAAGGGATGGAAACTGCCTGTCCGCAAGTCGAGGCAGCTCACGCCGCTCGTCGTCGCGATCCACAAACACTGATTACGGTCCACAACCATGGCGCTGACCCAGTCGTTGCACAGATGTCCCAAGGGACCCTTGTCTGTAGACCGGTAAAGATGCGAAGCTTTGGTGCGGGTGTTATAACTCATCACACCCTGCCCCATCAAAGAAAAGAAGATGGTGCCCATGCCGTCATCACACATCTCGCCTTTGTATCCGTCACACTTCATGACAAGTGAGAGGCTTCCCGTAAGAGGATTCAACTCATAAAGGCCGCTGTTGCGCCCCACCCAGTAATGGCCGTCACGGTCGTGATAAATATGATTCGCGTCAGAAATTCCATCAATATGTTGAGTGACAACTCCATAATGATTGAAATGAAACAGGCCATTGCCCCAGGCTGTACACCACATTCCACCATCGTCGGTAGCCGCAACAGAAGACAGAGCTACGTCGTAGACTGGATTTTGGTTTGTAAACGACCAGATCTGAAAAGGAAGCGGACGGTCGTTGAGTAGCAGCAGTCCGATACGGAAGCAGCGTGCCCAAAGATTGCCATACCTGTCGAAGTCCAAGGAATGAACGGGTGCAGAACGGAGGTCAAAGCGGTCATGAACATAATTCACTGATTCCGGCGCCGCACCATGATGCACGCGATAAAGTCCGCGCTCTGTTCCTATATAGAGTTGACCTGACGGTGACTCTCTTGCACACGACAATCCTACCTGCAACATTTCCGATGAGATATCATAGCTGGATGTTGCAAAGCTGTCGCCATGATTCACTAACAATGCATTTTTGAAAACAAGCAACACCGTTCCGTCATGGCAGACCAAAAACTGCAGAGCATCGCCCTGAGGCAGCTTCCAACATTTCAGCCCTGCGATGCGTTCTTGTCTCATGGCAACGCGATAGATGGCATGGTTGTTTCCTGTCATCCACAAGTTTCCCTGATGGTCGAAGCAGAGCCGTCCCAACATCTTGTTTTTAATAAGATGGTTGAGTCGTGACGCTTCTTCTATTTTGTCGCTGCCATTGCGAATCAAAAAGATGCCATAACCTGATGTGGAGATATAGATGTCGCCATTCTTCGCTTCCACCAAATCAGAAACCCTCGGCTGAATGTTCTTTGGAAAAGGTACGTTGTCAAAGCTGTTGGTGGCAAGATCGTAGCGTGACAAATTCTTGTTTGTTCCTACCCATAACCTGCCCTGGCTGTCGCTCAGCAGCGCACAGATCTCGTTGCTGCCGATGCTGTAACTGTCGTTGCGATGATGCTGATAGAGAGAGAAGCTATATCCGTCGAAACGGTTCAGTCCGTAGTCGGTACCGATCCACACAAAGCCATAGCGGTCCTGACACACTGCCTTGACAGCACTGCTGGAGAGTTGCTTGCCGGTATATAAGACGCCACCTAACTTCAAATCTGTTCTCGCCGGCAGTTCGGTATTGGTGAGAGCAAACAAGGAGGAACTCTTCGGCAAACATGTTGAGAAGAACAGAATCAAGCATATCAGTGCAAAACGTCTCATCATAGATTGGGTCTTTAGCATCTTATATATGAGGCTGATAACGATTGCAAAGATACAAAAAACCTTGGAAAGATGTTCCATCAGAAGACATTTATAACGTAATATGCAACGTTTGTAATATCATGATGCAACATTTGCATGTTTCCTCTTCACGATCTTCATCAAGCAACAAACAAAAAAATGCCCGGTAGGGACATTCATTCCTACCGGGCATACAAACACATCATATATAATTAAGGTATTGACAAATTGGGATAACACGTTGCGATTTAGTCAGAAGTCTGACGCGATTCTTTATGCTCATGAGTGTCTTCACTCTGAGCAAGCAATGTGCTGAGAGCCTTCATCAGTTGCCGGCGACTCGTCATCGTGCGGTCGTAAACGACAACGATGAGGTGGTGACGGGGACTCCATGATGTGGAAAACACACCATGGAGCGAGCGTACCAATGAATCGATGCTCCTTTTCTGCTCCGTCTGGGCGCTGACCGGAATTTTTAAGGTCGTATAGCGGCTGCGTGCCACAGCAGTCGTTGGGGTCAGGCATAAGCATAAGGACAGAAACACACCAAGCAGTATGCACTGCACTGGGCGATGAAATCTTGACCGAGACTTCAAGGCATCTGTCTCATGAAAGAACTTGTGCATATTTCTCACTTTTTCCATCTTCACTTCTTCCATATAGCATTCATGTTGCTTTCGGTAGCTAGTCCTCTCCCTCTCAGAGAGATTTGAGAGAGTCTTTAATTATCTCAACTTCTTAATATTGACATGACTGTATATCCTCTCGACGTTGAGCGGGAAGATGAACAGCGTGAAGAGCGTGGCTCCCATTAGTCCGCCGATGATGACGGTGGCCAGGGGTCGCTGGCTCTCGCTGCCGATACCATGGCTCAGCGCTGCCGGCATGAGACCGAGGGTGGCCATCATAGCCGTCATCAGCACACTGCGAATACGTGAGTGCATACCGCGCGTCACTGCTTCCGGGAGTACATAGCGGTGTCGCAGGAAGTGCTTGATGTCCATGAGCATGATGACACCGTTCTGAATGCAGATGCCAAAGAGACAGATGAAGCCTATACCTGCCGAGATGGAGAAGTTGGTGCGCGTGATAAGCAGGATGAGGATGCCACCCACTGCCGCAAACGGCACGTTGGTGAGTACAAGTCCCGCATCGCGTGCATTGCCAAAGAGCATGTAGAGGATGACAAAGATGAGCAGCACACTGATGGGGACTACCTGCGCCAGACGGGCTGAGGCTCGCTTCTGATTCTCGAAGTCGCCATTCCACGTAATCTTATAGCCGGCAGGCAAGTTCACTGCCTTTGCCACTTTTGCCCGTGCCTCGTCGACAGCAGAACCCATATCGCGGTCGCGCACGCTGAACTTCACGGCGCAGTAGCGGCTGTGGTTCTCGCGGTAGATGATCAGCGGACCGGTGATGGAGCGTATCTGTGCCAGCTCACCGATGGGAATCATCTGGCCGTCCTCTGTGGGCACCTTGATCTTTGCGATGGCCTCCGCATTGTCTCGGAACGGCTCCTCGTAGCGTACCACAAGGTTGAACTTCCGCTCATCCTCATAGACTTGTGACGCAGCCTTACCGCCAATCGCCATCTCGATGATGCTCTGCACATCGTCTTTCTTCACGCCATAGCGAGCCAGCCGGTCCTCGTCGATGTCGATTTGCAGTTCCGGTTGTCCCATGTTGCGGATCACACCCAGGTCGGTGATGCCACGGATGGGCTTCATCGTGTGATAGACCTGCCAAGCCAGCTTCTCGCTCTGCGCGAGATCCTTGCCGTAGACCTTTGCCACGATGGCACCCTTTACGCCGCTCACTGCCTCTTCCACATTGTCGGAGATAGGTTGCGAAAAGTTGAAGTCGATACCCGGATAGACACTCAGCCGCCGGTTCATGTCGTCGACGACCTGCTCCTTGGTGCGTCCCGTCTTCCACTCCTTTTCGGGATATAGCTTCACAAAGAGCTCGATGTTGTAGAATCCCGTGGCATCGGTACCGTCGTTGGGCCGTCCTGTCTGTGTCATCACCTGACTCACCTCGGGATAGGTCAGCAGGATATGGCGGAACTCATTGGCGAGTTTCACGCTCTGCGGCAGCGACACACTCTGCGGCAGAGTGGCACGCGCATAGATAGACCCCTCATTCATCTCAGGCAGGAACTCGGAGCCGAGCAGGTGGAAACAGCACAGTCCCGCCACCATCGCCACAAGTGCCACGGCGATGACCTTGCGGCAGTGGTGATGGCAATAGGCGAAGGCCGCGTCGGCATAGCGATAGACAAAGTCCAGAAAGCGGTTTTTCTTCTCCTGCACATTCTTCTTCAGCAACAGCGACGACAGCACCGGCACCAGCGTCAGCGTGAACAGCAGCGCACCAAGCAGGGCAAAGCCGAGCGTATAGGCTAAGGGCGAGAACATCTTGCCCTCTACTTTCTGGAACGTGAAGATAGGCAGCAACGCCGTGATGATGATGAGTTTGGAAAAGAATACCGACTTGGCCTTGCCGCGCGCCGTCTGACGGATCATGCCCAAATGGCTGAGGCGGTTGAAAGCCTCCATGCCGATGCTGCGCGCCTGAGCCGAGAGTGCCACAAAGAGCGCCTCCACCATCACCACGGCACCGTCGATGATGATACCGAAGTCGATAGCTCCCATACTGAGCAGGTTGGCACTCATGCCACAGACATGCAAGGCGATGAAGGCGAAGAGCAGTGCCAACGGGATGACAGACGCCACAATCACCGTCGTACGCCAATCCTTCATGAACAGCAGTACCACGAGGGTGACAAGGATGATACCCTCTAAGACATTGTGCATCACCGTGCCTACGGCCAGGTTGACAAGGTCCTCACGATCATAGAAAGGTACGATCTTCACGTCCTTGGGCAAGTCGTCGTGCTGTATCTCGTCGATCTTGCTTTTCAGAGCTTTGATGACCTCTTCTGTGTTCTCGCCTTTGCGCATGATCACCATGCCCTCCACGACATCATCGTCTTTGCCGCGTCCCACCTGACCGAGACGTGGCTGACAACTCTCGTGCACGGTAGCCAGGTTGCGCACAAGGATAGGAGTACCACCAATGTTCTTCACGACGATGTCGCCAATCTCCCTTACGTTGTTGATAAGTCCGATGCCACGCACCACGTATGCCTGGGAGCTGCGCTGGATGACGTCGCCGCCAACGTTGACATTGCTGTTGGCAATGGCTTGATAGAGTTCGAGCGAACTCACGCCATACGTGGCAAGCTGATTGGGATTGACGCTGACTTCAAAGGTCTTCACCTCACCGCCGAAGCTGACGATGTCGGCAATGCCGGGTACAGAGCGCAGCTTGCGCTCAATGACCCAATCCTGCAGCGTCTTCAACTCACGCACCGACCGCTTGTCGCTGCGAAGCGTATAGCGATAGATCTCGCCCGTCGGTCCTGACAGCGGTTGCACGTCGGGTTCCACACCGTCGGGCAGGTCAGCATCGTGAAGCAGGTTATAGACTTGTTGCCGTGCAAACTCGTCATTGACATGATCGTCGAAGCACACGGTGACCACGGAGAGACCGAAGAGCGTCGTCGAGCGTATGTCGGTCTTCTTCTGCACTGAGTTCATGGCGATCTCGATGGGGATGGTGACAAACTTCTCAATCTCCTCGGCCGAGCGTCCCGGCCACTGCGTGATGATCGTCACCTTGGTATTGGTCACATCGGGGAAGGCGTCGATAGGTGTCTGCCGAAAGCTCACCACGCCCATGACCACTACGGCGAGGGTGACCACAAGAATGAGATACTTGCGCTTCAGCGAGAAAGCGATGATGAAATCGATGAACTTATTCATTGCCAAGCGTGTTAAAGACCAACAATGCGTTTTTGCTCACCACGCGCTCACCGGGTTGCAGTCCACTGAGGATATAGGCATAGTCGTGGCCCACATGCTCAGCTTTGACGGGCTGACGCTGGTAGCGACCTTTACCGATTTCCTTGACGACATAATCCACACCACCGTCGAAGACGATAGCCTTGGCAGGCACACAGCACAGCGCCGCACTGCCCCCACCGGTGGCCACGTGTACCGTAGCGAACATCCCCGGCCGCAGCAAGCCTCGGGCATTGTCGAGGGTGATGCGCACCTTCATCGTCTTGCTCTCGCTGTCAAGTACCTGGTACACCTTATCTATATGTCCATGAAACACCTCGCCGTCGTATGCCATCGTGGTGACGGTGACGGCAGCTCCCTGATGGATCTTCGCGATGTCACTCTCATAGACATCGGCGATAACCCACACGCGGCTGAGGTTGGCGATCTCTAATGCCTCGCCACCGTCACCGCTGTCCTGACCGACGTAGCTGTCGTTATAGATGTTCTTTGCCGTGACATAGCCGCTGATAGGCGACCGCAACACGGCAGTGGCCTTGCCACCGAAGCCATTGATGCCCGCCACAGCCGACAGTCGGCTGCGCTCGCTGCGGGCCATGAGCAGTTGTTCACGGGCTTCAGCCACCTCTTTGTCCGACACCATTCCAGAGCGGTGCATGTCCTGCTTCATCTGATAGTCACGCTGCGCCATTTTGATTTGCGCATCTGCGTCAGCGAGTCCTTTGTTATAGTCGGCCGCCTCCTCACTGTGGATGATAGCCAACCGCTGTCCTGCAGCTACCTGGTCACCCACTTCCACGGTCAGCCCACTGACACGACCGCTGCAAGGAATAAACACTTTGCGCACAAGCGCCTCGTCACAGCTTACGTCGCCATTGAGTGTGAGCTCATCGCCGTAGGCACGCTTCTCTACGGGAGTAGACTCAACAACCTCGTTGCGCAGCGATTTGTAAATGTCTGGCTCAGCTTTCTTTTCCTTCTGTGAGCAGGATGCCAGACACAGTAGCCCGGCAAGGAATAAGATATTTTGCTTCTTCATGATTTCCAGTATTATTTATTCCACATGATCTTGAGTCTTTCGGCAGCCTGGAGCATCTTGCTCTTGGCATCGAGGCGGGCGAGCATCGTGTCGCGATAGTTGCCGTAGAGGTCCACAAACTCCACGAGCGAGATATGGCGGCTCATAAACTGCTGCTCAGCCGCGTGGAGCATCATTCCGAGATCATTGTCAAGCGTTGGCGTGGGCTCGGCAAGCTGCTTGAGATACTGTCCCACAATGTCGAGGTCGGCTTGTCGCTGTTGTGTCAGTGCGAGCTGCTGTCGCTCCTTGTCGATGGCTGCCTGCTCCACGGCAGCCTTGGCGCTGCGGATGTTTCCGCGGTTGCGGTTCCACAGCGGAACGGTGACGCTCAGTCCCACAGCGAAATAGTTATGTCCGATGCCTCCGTTCTTGTCATACTCCCCTTGCACAGCCATCTTTGGCAGTCCCTGACTGTGTTGCCAGCGGAGCGCATGTTGCGCAGCTTCTGTCTGATGACTGAGCAACTCCATCTCTGGCAGCGTGTCAGGAGCTGCACTTTTATTGGCTTGCAAAGCGAGATAGAGTCCCGAGGCATTGGCGATGGCTGCTTGCTCATCGAGATCCACGGTGAGCGGCTCACTGCCTGGAATGGCTAAGAGTTGTCGCAGTTGGGCTTCCAAGGCAGAGGCTTCGAGGAGCAGGTCAGCGCGAGACTTGCGCAGTTGATACACCATCGTAGCGATGCGCTGTGTCTCCATAGCGGCGATGTTGCCCTTCTCACTCTGCTCACGGTAGGCGGCGAGAATCTTCTCTGCCGAGGCAATCTCCTCATCATACACCTTCGCCTGCCGCTGCTGGTAGTAGAGGTCCACCATAGCGGTGTGCACCTCCGTGCGCAAGTCGCGCTGGGTCACGAGTAGCTGACTATGAGAAGCCTCCAACAGAGCCGCGCTCTGTTTCACCTGTTCGGCGTGCTGTCCTCCGATGGCAAAGGGTTGCGACACCTGAATGTCAATTTCTCCCGTGCGCCCGGTGTCAAACCAGCGGTGGTTATTGGGGTTCTGCACATTGTACATCACGCCCATCGTGGGATTGTCGTAGCGTCGTGACTGCTCCAACTGACCTTCTGCTGCGCTTACATCCAAGCGCGCGGAACGGAGAGCAGGGTTGCGCATGACCAACAGACTGTCGGCCTCGGAAAAGCTGAGCCGCTCGGCACGGGTCCCGTCACAACAAACCCAAGCCACGAGCAGCATCAGCAAAAAACGTATTTTCATCTTACTCTGTTTTTTTATTGCCGCAAAGTTACGGAGTTTACGTAACGTGCTAAAACAGAATCGATGAGAATGCTTTCATACCATATTAAAGGTTTTTAATAGCCTTTCTTTGCCTACCCCGTCAAAGCTACCTACCTTTGCACCGACTAAAGACGAGGAGTAGCTTCCTCGGTACACCATAATATCATCAACGATACAGAGTATGCTATTAAAATTCTTTCTCACGTGTAATAAGATTGGCGCTTTCACCCTTGGTGGCGGCTATGCAATGATTCCTATCATGGAACAGGAATATGTCGACAAAAACCACTGGCTCACCCGCGAGGAGTTCATGGACATCATGGTGGTGGCGCAGACTACTCCCGGCATCTTCTCCATCGACATTGCAAGTCACATCGGCTATAAGCTGCGTGGCGTGTGGGGTGGCATTGTCGGTGCGTTGGGCATCGCGCTTCCCTCTATCATCGCCATTCTGCTCATCGCCATCTTCTTCCATAACTTCAAGGACAATGTCTATGTCGAGAAGTTCTTCCGTGGCGTGCGTCCTGCTGTGGTGGCTCTTATTGCCGCTCCTTGTTTCAAGATGGCACGTACAGCGAAGATCACATGGTCGACATGTTGGATTCCCGTAGTCAGCTGCCTGCTCATTGCCGCCTTCTCGGTGTCGCCGATCTGGATCATCATCGTGGCAGGACTGGGAGGATACATATATGGAAGGGTAAAAAATAAAGAAGTAAAAAAGTAAAAGCGTAAAAGTGTGAACGCGTAAAAAGGTTTAGGAGTAAAAAGAATAAAGATTATGATATTTCTCAAACTGTTCTATGTATTCAGCAAGATAGGCATCTTTAACTTTGGGGGTGGCTATGCCATGCTGTCGCTGATCTATAGCGAGACGGTCGTGAAAAACCATTGGCTCACCAATGCCGAGTTTACCGACATCGTAGCCATCAGTCAGTCTACGCCAGGACCTATCGGCATCAACGCCGCTACCTATGTGGGCTATACTTCGGTCATCAATGCGGGCTATCCCGTGTGGGCTGCCGTGCTGGGTTCAGTGCTTGCCTCGCTGAGCATCATGTGGCTGTCGTTTATCCTGATGATCAGCATCAGCCATTATCTGCTCACACACAAGGACGCACCATGGGTGAAGAATGTATTTGCTGCCCTGCGACCGGCTATCATCGGACTCATCGCTGCCGCCGCGCTGTTGCTGATGAACAAGGAGAACTTCGGCACACCGGCCCAAAGCGTTCCTTATTTCATTCTGAGCATTGCCCTATGCGTGGCTGTCTTCTTCGCTACATTGCGCTTCAAGGTCAACCCCATACTTGCCATGCTTGTTTGCGGCATTGTGGGATTGGTTGTGTATTAGAAAAGAATATATTATCTTTGCACACGAAAGAATCATTCATCAGAAAGCGTTATGAAACGGATATTACTGGCTGAAGACGAGGAAAACATCGCCGACTTTGTGTGCCGGGGACTGGAGAGCTTCGGCTTTGAGGTGGACAGAGTGAGCAGAGGCGACGAGGCTTGGGAGAAGTTGCAGGCCAACGACTACGACTTGGCACTTCTCGACATTCGTATGCCGGGGATGACGGGACTCGACGTATGCCGCCGCCTGCGTGAGCAACAGGGCTATGCGCTTCCCGTGCTCATGCTCACCGCTCTCGGCACTACCGACGACATCGTGCTGGGCTTGCAGGCGGGAGCCGACGACTATATGGTAAAACCGTTTAAGTTCACCGAACTCGTCGCACGCATCAATGCGCTGCTGCGGCGCGCGGTGAGCTATCGACAGGCGGCACCACTCTCCTGCGGTGACCTGAGCATCAACGCGGCTACGCACAAGGCCCGGCGCCAGGACACGGAGGTGGATCTGAGTACGAAGGAATACTGACTGCTGGAATATCTCATGCGACATGAGGGCGAGACGCTGACACGACGACAACTGCTGCGCGACGTGTGGGACAAGGACTTCGACACCAGCACCAATGTGGTGGATGTCTATGTGCGATATCTCAGGCAGAAAATCGACGAGGGCTTCGACACGAAACTCATCCACACCATCGTCGGCGTGGGCTACTGCTTCAGCAGGGAGGAAAAGCCATGAAAACGGGACACAAGATTTCACTTATCTACTCAGGCATCACAATTGGACTGCTCCTTATCGCCGGTATAGTATTCTACTTCTTCAGTTCAAACTATATCCGCAACCTCTACTTCCACTACATGCAGGAAAAGGCACATGCCGTGGCAGAAGAGAAGTTCTTCAAGGATGAGCCCGACCCGGTGAAATACCGCAATATGGTCATACGCCGAAAGGCTTCCATCCCTACCTCCAAGGAGCTCTTCATCAACATCGATAACCGTGACTTGGCGCGGCAGGTGCTCAGCGCTTATCTCAATGATGAGCAGATCAAGCGGCTCTATGCCAACCAGACGGTGAACTCTGAGCATGGTCAGAAGGTGGGGACGGCCTTCGTCTATTACGACAACATGGGTACCTTTGCCGTCATCGTGCTCAGCCGGAATCCCTATGGCGCCGACATTTCGCGTACGCTGCGCTGGGCACTACTGTTGCTCGTATTGGTGTCGGCAGGTGTGCTCTGGCTCATCAGCCGGCTCTATGCCATGCGTATGCTCGACCGCATCGACCACGACTATCAGACCGAGAAGATGTTCGTCAACAATGCGTCGCACGAGATCAACAACCCGCTGACGGCAATACAAGGCGAGTGCGAGGTGGGACTGCTGCGCGACTACTCGCCACAAGAATATCAGGACATTCTGCGGCGCATCGGCCATGAGGCGGAGCGCGTGGAGACCATCATGCGTGAGTTGCTGCAGTTTTCTCATGTCAGAAGTGGTGAAGAGATGACTTCACTTGAACCCGTAAGCATCATGCCCTTGCTGCAAAGTCTGTGTGAGGGCCACTGTGAGTTGGAGTGCAAGGGCGACTTCACCATCTCCGCTGACGCTCATCTGTTGCGTATGGCTTTTCACAACCTCATCAACAACGCTGTCAAATACTCCGATGGCAAGCCTGTCTCCGTCACCGTCGCCGATCATCTCGTCGTGATACGTGACCGTGGTATCGGCATTCCTAAAGACGATCTGCCGCATATCTTCGAACCATTCTACCGTGCTTCCAACACGGGTTCCGTGATGGGCCACGGCGTAGGACTGGCTCTGGCCAAGGCTATTCTGGAGAAGCATGGGGCGAAAGTCAATGTAGAGTCACAGCCACAACACGGAACAACTGTGACTGTCTCTTTTCTAAAAGTCGCGAAGTGATGGCAGACGGCTGTCTGCGCTTATCCCATCATCAAGAGCAACAGCCACATCTTGTTCTCACCGACAGCCTTCCGCAGGAATATGACTCAACACTTTCTTCCCGTCAATGATATAGAGGCCCTTGGGCAGACTACTGTCAGTGTCAACTTTGCGGCCATCGATAGTATAAACACCTTTCACACGGGGGCTTAGGCCCCCGTTCTTGTTGACCGACAAAATACTGGTAAGCACTTTGTCAACCGGCACAAACTGGAAGTCGGTGGAGACGATCAGCCCGTCCACACAGTTTGTGCGCTGGTCGGGGGTCATGGCACTGTGGTCAATGCCCCATACGACAGAGAAGCGACCGCCTAAGCTAACCTGACAGCCGAAGTCCTGATTGTTCAAGATGGTGAGGGAGCCCCAGGTATAACCGCGTACAAGCGTACGGTCCGTGCCTGTGCTACTGAAATTGAGGAACTCACCATACTTGCTATCGAGGCTCTCGCCGTCCGGCACATAGGGACTGAACAAGTCATTGTTCCTGAGGCTGGTGAAGAAATACTTGCCGTCCTTGACTTTGCAGAGCCAGAGAGCCGTCTGCTGTTCTGTTTCAGATGTATAATTCTTGAACTCAGCGTCGCTGACCAGCTTCTCTCCCTTACCTTCGTCCACCATATAGAAATAGGTGTCGCGGTCGTGGGGAGCAAGATAGGCGCGCACCCGATAGTATTTGCCATCCTCTGGTTTGACCACATCCTCGTCAGAAATTTGCGTGAGCCGTGTCAACGTCTCTTTCAGCGCTTTGACCTCTGTCATGGAGACTCCGGTCACGATGTCGTTGTTCTTGAACACCTTTGCGTAAGCCGCTTCGAAATCCTGAGACTCGGACAACGACTTGTAAGGATAGCCCACATTTCCCATGTTCTCGTGCAGTTGCCTGGCCATTGCCGCTAATTCCTGGGCGGACGCACGGGCTTGTTCCCACTCGCTAACAGTCTTAGGCAGCACGAAAGTTTGTGTATAGGTGTACTTGGTTCCGTTCGCGTCGGCTACATACGACCGGCGTATGAGGCGTCCCTCCTCCTTTTCGCTTACCGTGCAGGGGTAGGTTGTCGTTGGATTGTTTGTCTGATATGCGATCAGCTCAGCAGCAGCCGAAATCTCACTTTTACTGTTGACATCGACTTGCGCTTCAGGCATCTTGTCGCTTTCGTTTTTCGGCTTGAAGTTGACACGCTGCCATTTGGGATCGAGCGTGAAGCCCCCCGCGATGGCCTCTTTCGCCTGATAAGAGTAGTCGGTGGTAGGATAAATGGCATAAGCCGCCTCGCCGATGACCTCAACCTTGATGCGTCCGCCGTTTTCCAAGAGCGGCCAGTCGCCGTATTGCACCTTGCCGATAGTTACGTAGGGCAGGATGCCGGTCCATGAACCGTTGTTGGGCACGTTGTCTGCGAGAATGTACTTATATGACTGTCCGAAATCGTCAGACAACAGGATGCGCACCTTGCTGTCCTTGCCATAAAGTTCCTGGTTGCCGGTCCATGAGATAGTGATGTCGCGTCCTATGCTTCTATCGTATGAATTGCGTACAAACTCTACATTATCGATCTGGAAGGGAGCGCCCTCTACAATGTTGAGCTTGATCTTCATTGCGTCGTAGCTTGATTGGCTGCGCACGGCGGCAAGGAAGGTGTAGCTTCCGGTGCGCGAGGCGTCGGAGTATTCTTCCAAAAAGTTTTGGGCAGATATCTGTTCCTGACTTAGTGACCGGGGATTGACAAAACGTGGCTGGAACATCACCACATTCTCTGCGGTCTCCTTATAAGCCGGACGCAACGTGTTCTCGTGCTCTGTATCGTTTTTCGAGATGTCAAACGTGCTGGCATTGAAGCGGTAAGTGCCGTCGTTCTTTGTAGTGGTGGGCAGATAGAATTGAAAGTTGCTGCCCGTCGTGACGGTATATTCCCGTTTCATCTGTTCCCTGTCGAGCAAAGGCTTTTCTGCCTTCTCATTCTCAGCAATGGGAGTAACGGTCTTGTTGCCTTCATGTACAACAACAAGTTGATTGTTATTGTCAGCATCCAAATAGTTCATGTTAGCCAGCAACGAGCGCATCTGATAGATGCTGGGCAAAGCGAAGAAGTCTCTCGGAAAGCCATAGCTCATAATGCTCCGGCCTTCCCCCGGTTCTGTACAGATAGAAATGCTGGTTGTGGAGTGGGTGTGCTCGGCTCCAAAGCAGTGACCAATCTCATGAGCGATGGTTGTATTGTTCCGGACGGCCCACGCACTGCCTTTCTGATTGACTTCGGCAGCACCGCCAAGTTGCGCCACGCCATTGCGGCCACTGCCGGGATTGCCGATGAGGATTCCGAGATCGTAAGTGTCGGTACTGCCAAGCAGCTGATCAATAATCTCCTTGCTCTTGTAAAGACGGGACGCATCACTTGGATAAGGATTGAGGTTCAAACCGTGGTCGTTCACGCTGAAAAGAATCAACCTGTCATCTCTGACAATCTTAAATCTGATGCCTACAGCGCTTGTGAAAGTCTCGTTGAGGTAGCTCTCCAGCTCGTCCCACCATTGATGAACGTTTTTGATGATAGCTTCCTGGCTTTCATTACCATTATTATTGCCAAAGCCGGTTTGTACATATTCCGGCAGGATGCACGTAGCCAAGCGGAACATGTAAATCTTCCCGGTGTTCTTAATGACCGACTCTGTTGACGGTGTTGTAAAATGTGAGGGAACGCGCCGTGCCTTGGCGCGTTGCGACGTATAATAGTCTTTGGGAATGATTACTTCGCAACTGTCCTGGCTGTCCGTGGTCTGAGCCTGTGCGGGCAAGAAAGCCGCAAGCGACAGCAGCAACATGGCGGGCCGGAGCAGTCTGCCAAGCACGTGGGCAAGTTGTCCTTTCATATAAGTGATAATTTGTGAATGTTGAACGTTTAAGAATGTTGTACTTCATGCAAAAGTATAAAAAAAATATCCAACAAAGAAATTCCCTATGACAGATTAATGATAATTAAGAAGAGAATGAAAAATTTGATACGGAAGGCACTCACTTTCTACTTCCCTTTGTTGATGATATAGATCCCGGCTGTCGCCAAAGCTCCGGCCAGCACATATTTCCAATAGAACCCTTGCCCTTCCGTTTTATGACTGTCGTGCGCGTGATGATACCGGCGATGAGCGGAAGTACCACAAAAAGCACTACACTCAGCAAAAGCGTGTCGTAGGGTATCTCCACACCGCTCACTCCCAGGAGCAAAGCCACGACGGGCGCGAAGGCCACGAGGATAATAAGGTCGTTGACAGCTACCTGTACGAGTGTGTAGGCAGGGTTGCCGTTGGAAAGGTAACTCCAGATAAACACCATTGCCGTGCAGGGAGCGGCTCCTAAAAGCACGGCACCAGCTAAATATTCGTGGGCCAGATTCGTGGGAATCCAATGCTGGAAGACCACGAAGAGGAAGAACCAGGCAATGCCGAACATGGTAAACGGCTTGATGAGCCAGTTGACCACACACGTCACTACCAACCCCTTGGGGTGCTTGGCCACATTCTTCACGCTTTGGAAGTCCACTTTCATCATCATCGGGTAGATCAAAACTATTTTATCTATCTTTGTGAAGCAGATGAAAAATCTGTTGTTATTTGATCCAAGGCCGCAAAACCAAGTGACCGTCGGTGATACGTCTGACCTCTTTTATCCATTTAATTTCACTATTTGCCTTGGCACGCAGGAAACTGTCTGTTGAATGGTTGAGGATGAGGCACTGGTTGACCACCCACCACCGCTGGTGAATGCCGGCTCGCTCAAGGTCTGTGCGCAGGCGCTTTGCCTCCAGCACGGGAGTAGGCTCTGGCAAGGTGACGATGACAAACTCCGACTGGCTTTCGTCGCGCAAGCGTGGCAGAAGCCGCTGGACGGCAACGGGCGCGTCGCCCTCGCTGTGGGCAATCTGTCGGTCGTAGCTCTGCGTAGAGTCGAGCAGCAGCAGAGCATGACCCGTGGGTGCGGTATCGATGACAACGATCTTGTTGTCGGCCTGCATCACGATCTCGGCAAAACGGCGGAAGACGGCAATCTCCTGGGTACACGGGCTGCGCAGGTCTTCCTCGATGTAGGAGAAGTCGGTCACACCGGCCTCGCGAGCCTTCGCTCTGACCTCTTCTTTATACGTCTCCAACACTTTTTGCTCGTCGATGACTGCCATTTCAATATTGGCCTGTTGTGCTAAATGGGCATTGAGGTGGTTGGCCGGATCAGTGGTGGTGAGCAATACGTCGTCGCCTAACTGTTTCAATCCTAAGGCTATCTGCATGGCAATAGTCGTCTTACCAACACCTCCCTTACCCATGGTAAACACCACGCGCTTGCCCGCGTCGTGGATGGTGCGGATGAGGTTGTCGAGAGTTGGAAAGTCACCGATACTTTCCGACGACGATACAGCACCGCCGCTGTCAGTACGGAGCATTTTGCGGATGTTGGCCACGGAGTCCATGTTGTAAGAGCGCAGCGGCACATACAAGGTCTCCATTGCGCCCAACGTATCGGGCATCGTTCCTAAGGCCTGCTGCTGCGTGGCATACATTTCTGCGGCCAGCTCATCATCGTTGTCGGGTGAGGACATGAGTCCGTTGACCACGAGCAGTTGATTAGCGATGCCTAACTGTTGGAGTTCACGCGCGGACCGGTCAGCCTCTTTGAGCGCAGCCTGCTGTGGTCTGCTGACCAGTATCAGTTTCGTCTTACTGCCATCAGCAAGGTTGTCCACCGCCTGGCGATAGACATCCTTACGCTCTTCGAGACCCGACAGTTGACCAAGGCACGAGGCACCGTGCTTGCTCGTCTTGATGAATGATGACCAAGCCGTTGGCAACTGGAGCATACGCAGGGTATGGCCGGTGGGTGCCGTGTCGAAGATGATGTGATCATACTTGCGTGCATCTTCCGTATTAGAGAGGAAGTCGGAGAACTGGTTGAAGGCGGCAATCTCTACCGTGCAGGAACCCGACAACTGTTCTTCCATGTTGGTGATGGCGGAATCGGGCAGTACACCTCGGTAGGGACCTACCACCGACTCACGATATTCGTCGGCAGCCTTGATGGGATCAAGGTTAACGACTGTCAGCCCTGCCACTTCAGCGATTGGTGTGCCGTGCTGCGAAATGTCCTGGTGAAAGACATCCTGAAGATTGGAAGCCGGGTCAGTGCTGATGAGCAGTACCTGCTCGCCTTTGTCGGTCAGGGCAATGGCGGTGGCACAGGCCAGACTGGTTTTACCAACACCACCCTTACCGGTGAAGAACAGATATTTCTGTTGCTCCACCTCTTGTACAGCATATTCTTTCATGGCTCCATCTATTTGCCGCAACAGCAACAACCATCATGATCGTCATTCTGCTCTCCACCACAGCAGCAACCATCGTGACTGTCATTGTGCTCTCCGCCACAACAGCAACCACCGTCGTGTGATTTCTCTTCCTCGTCACAGCAAGAGCTATGTCTGACAGGAACGAATGTCAGGTCCTTGCCTGTCCACTCACTCATCTGTGCTGTAGTAGGATATTGTCCTATGACGGCTATTTCGCCTCCGACGAGCGTAATGGGCAGCACGTCGGCACCTTTCTCCTGGAGCAATTGCTTCACCTTTTCGTTGTGGATAAAGGCTTGTGGCTCACTGCTCAGGTTATGACGCTTCACCTCAATGCCCATATTCTTCAGAGTATCAATGAGTGTGGCGATACGCAGCAAATTCTTGTCAACACTGGGGCCGCAAACTCCAGTGGAGCAGCACATGGCCGGATCGAAAATCTCAATCTCTTTCATCGTCTGTTTTATTATTTGTTTAATTCTTCAGTATTTGTCTCACCTGAGCCGCTGTGGGCACTTGCCCATTGAGCACAACTTTACCATCAATAACGATGGCCGGCATCGACATGATGTCATATTCCAATATCTTTGCGATATCGGTGACGTATTCTATGGTGGCGTCAATATGGTCATCCTCGACAACTTGATTGACGGTGTCGTAAGTCTTCTTACAACGGCAACAGCCGGATCCTAATATCTTAATATCCATATTATTAGTTATTTGTAAAACTACGAACATAAACCTTATTATATAAGGCGGACAAACGGTCCGCCTTGAGCAATCTACTTATTACCGCAACCGCAACTGCCACTCTTGATCTCCTTGGAAAAGAAATCACAGAACAGTTCATGGGCATACAGCCAGTTGTCGCGGTTGATACAGTATCTCACCTTGGGTGCCTCAATGGTACCCTGGATGAGACCGGCATCCTTGAGTTCCTTGAGATGCTGGCTGACGGTGGCCTTGGCGATGGGCAGCTCGTCATGGATGTCACCGAAGTAGCATTCCTGTCTGCTGGCAAGGAACTGCAATATCTGTATCCTGGCGGGATGAGCCAGGGCTTTGGCAAAGCGTGCTATCTGCTCGGCTTTAAGGCTATAGTCTCTTTTCGTATCCATGAGATTCTTGAATATATTGATGATAAAATTCGCTGAATATCAAAGAAATATGTTCTCTTGTAGCCCGGAATACTGAAAGTTGCTCATCCTTGGTTCCCTTGGCCTGTGCTGGATCGGGGAAGCCCAAATGCAATTGATGTTTCACCTTTCCCACGAAAGCGGGACATGTTTCCCGTGCATGTTCACAGACGGTGATCACAAAGTCCCACTCCTCATGCGTGAACTCCCTGACGTCGTGGGGTTGCAAATCACGAATAGGCACTCCCGCCTCCTCCATCACTTCCATGGCCAAGGGATGCGTACAGTGGGCAGGTTGGGTGCCCGCCGACCTTACATACAGTCCGGCATCCAAATGTTGTAGGAAGGCTTGCGCCATCTTGCTGCGACAACTGTTTCCAGTGCAGAGAATCAATATCTTCTTCATATTGTTCGCAAAGATACGAACATAAGAACAAACCGCCAAAACTATCTGATGTCCATTAACAACATTTTAACTCTTGAGCCATTCTGAACTGCAAAAACTGAGAAAAGCGGATGCGGCAAGAAGTCACATCACTACTATGTATCGAAAATATTCAGATGTGAAAGGTTGCTTTTCGAAATAAAACCGTATATTTGCTGTATAGTTACCAACGAAAAACATAAATACATGGAAGAAAAGATAAAAAGTCCGTGGCCGGGACCGGAAGGTCTGATCCCTGTCACCAGCGGAAGAGCCGATGATGCCAACCTTATCAACCGACGCTATCTCGACAGCATGATGGTGGAAATGAGAGTGATAGGAGCTGTGGAACCCAATCTTGAGACAGAGATTTTTGGCAGGAAGTTCAGCTCACCCATCATGATGCCGGCCTTCTCTCATCTCAACAAGGTGGGCAAGAACGGACAAAAGCCGATGGAAGCCTATGCCGAAGCAGCCAAGGAACTGAACCTGCTCAACTGGGTGGGCATGGAGCCCGACGATGAATTTGCTGCCATCGCTGCCGTCGGTGCGCCAACAGTGAGAATCATCAAGCCGTTTGCTGATCACGACCTGATATTGGAGCAGATCGCCTTTGCCGAAGCCCACGGTGCCTTTGCCGTAGGGATAGACATCGACCACATTGCGGGCAAGGATGGCCACTACGATGTTGTCGACGGACAGCCGCTCGGCCCTGTGACACAGGAAGACCTGGCACAATATGTCAAGTCCACCCATCTGCCCTTCATCGCCAAGGGCGTCCTCTCCCCTGACGATGCCATCGATGCGGTTAGTGCTGGTTGTAAAGGCTTGGTCATATCTCATCATCACGGACGTATCCCCTTCGGTGTGCCACCGACCTATATGCTCCAGAAGATCACGGAGGTGATTTACGATCCTGATTTCAAGTACTTTGTCGACTGCGGCATAGACACAGGCTACGATGCCTACAAGGCGATGGTACTCGGCGCCAACGCTGTGGCTGTGGGTCGAGGCATCCTCGCCCCGTTGCTGAAAGATGGCAAGGACGGCGTGGTGAAGAAAGTGCGCAAGATGAATGAGCAACTTAGCGAGATGATGATGTATACCAGCGTCGCCGACACTCAGTCGTTCAGACGAAGTGTCATACACATGCTATAGTGCGTCTACTCTCATTATTTTTTCTCTCCTCTTTCTCTTGCTGCTTGGCGTAGATCTTGGCGACGACAGCACCACTGACATTATGCCACACTGAGAAAATGGCACCGGGAACAGTGGCCATCGGGTACATGGCAAAGTGAACGGTGGCCAAAGAACTGGCAAGACCAGAGTTTTGCATGCCCACCTCTATGGAGATCGCGGAGCATTTCTTATGGGGCAAACGGAGCACGTGACCGACAAGATAGCCCATGCTCAGTCCACAGATGTTATGAAGCATGACAACAAGCACGATGAGCAGACCACCGGTAAGCAACTTCGGAGCATTGGCACTGACGATGATGCCAACAATCAACGCAATCATCACCGAAGAGAAGGCTGGCAGATAAGCTGCCAGCCGCTGTGTCTGCTTGGGGAACAGTTTCTTGAAGACAAAGCCGAGGATGATGGGCAGGATGACTACCTCGATGATGCTGAGGAACATACCAAGGGCATCGACGTGCACACGCTCACCGGCATAGAGCAGAGTGAGCAGTGGCGTGAGGATCGGGGCCAGCACCGTGCTGACCGTTGTCATGCCCACCGACAGCGCAAGGTCGCCCTTGGCAAGATAGGTCATGACGTTTGAGGCGGTACCGCCGGGACAACAGCCGACAAGGATGACGCCGATGGCCAGCTCATCGCTAAGGCCAAAGGCGCGCGACAACAGGAAAGCGGTCAGCGGCATGATGATAAATTGGGCCAAGCTGCCGATGATGATGTCCTTGGGGCGGGTGAAGACTACCTTGAAGTCATGTGGATCCAAGGTCAGTCCCATGCCGAACATGACCAGTCCGAGGAACGGCGTGATCCACGAGGTCGAAATCCAATTGAATGATGCCGGCACCAAGAGTGCCATCGCAGCTACCACGATGACGATTCCCGCCATATACTTTGAGATGAAATTGCAAATCCTGTTCAGTATGATATGTTATCCTTCTGTTTTTTCACTTTATTACGAATTACGGTGCAAAAGTACAAAATAATATCTAAACAGCAAAGGAACCAGTGATTTTCTAAGGAATTGTATATAATAGAGATAGCACGAAGATCATGATAGGGTGAAATAATCCGCCCGAAGAAGTCAGCCTCTTAGATTTTATTCGTATCTTTGTCATGCCATGTAGATGTATTACCACTTTGTTTTTGCACCACTTAGTGATGTAACTTTTCATCATGGTCAGAATCAGAGCAGCCTACGTTGCTCAAGAGACTATAAATATCAAAGACTATTATGGTGCGGATATTAGGAAATATGGAAAAGGAAAACGTCTTTCAGCAGATGAAAAGCGGTAATTGGTATCAAGCCAATGCCGCGGAACTGATAAAGTGCTTGCGACGCAGTCAGCAGGAAATCTTTGAAATCAACCAAATGTCGCCAAGTCAAATAGACGAGCGCAACCGTCGCATTGCCAACTTCTTTGGTGCTGCGGGCGAGGGCTTGCACGTCAACACACCGATATATTGCGACTTTGGCTTCAATATCAAGGTGGGCAAGCATTTCTTTGCCAACTACAATCTCACGGTGCTCGACGAGGCAGAAGTGACTTTCGGCGACAATGTCTTCATCGGACCTAACTGCAATTTCTACACCGCCATCCACCCTATTGATGTGGAGCGACGTAACCAGCAGGTGGGAAAATCAAAGCCTATCCATGTCGGCGACAATGTATGGTTCGGCGGCAACGTCACTGTTTTACCCGGAGTGACCATCGGCAACGATACGACTATTGGTGCCGGATCGGTGGTAACCCACGACATTCCCGACGGTGTAGTCGCTGTCGGCAATCCGTGCAGAGTGATCAGAACAGTAGCAGGAAGCAGTAAGCAGTAAAGACTAACTTATTTATGCTCTGCCTTTTCCATAATTTAGGCAAATAAGAACGCAATCGGGATGGAGAATAATGTAACCTTGCAACCGGTAAAAAAATAAGATGAGCGTCGACCGTTACAAAAAAACATATTATCTTTGCACGTATATACAATCTTTATAAGCAGCAATGGAATTAGGTATATACGAGCAGATCATCAACAGGTTCTTCAAGAGGAAGCTGGACGAGATGGACCAATGTAAATACTACATTGGCAAGAAGCCCATAGACAAAAGCAATATTGCCGAATATCTCTCGCAATATCTCTATGCGCTCATCAAACAGCTTTTCAATCAGCTTGGCGACGACGACCGTGATTTGCAAAGAGGCATTGACATTGCCAACTCCATCATCAAGCAGTTGGCTTTTGACTTCAGTATTAAAGATGACAATCTGATAGATGCACAGAATCAAATTCTCACTGCCGTCATCGACAAGTCGAAGAACGATTATCCCGACATAGAGCAGCATCTGGCTGAGGTCCGTCCTACATCGAGTATGCTCCACAGCAGCCTGTTCACCGGCAAAGGTTTGTCGCTGTTGAGTGAACTGAAAAAGGAGATACAGACCGCCGACGAAATATGCTTTGTCGTGTCGTTTATCAAGCTCTCAGGTATAAATCCTCTGATGGATGTGCTGAGAGAGTTTACCGGTAAAGGTCACAGTTTGAAGATTGTTACTACAACCTATATGCAAGCCACAGACTTCAAGGCTGTCAAGAAACTGGCTGCACTGTCCAATACTACCATCAAAATATCATTCAACGGCAATGCCGACCGTCTCCATGCCAAATCGTATCTTTTCCTGCGCAACTCTGGCTTGCATACGGCATATATCGGCTCTTCCAATCTGTCGAATGTCGCCATGACCACAGGCAAGGAGTGGAATGTGAAGGTGACACAGATGGAATTGCCACAGATGATAACAGCCATTAAGAACTCGTTCGACAGTTATTGGAATGACGACGAGTTTGAGGTGTTCCGAAATGGTATTGACGACAATCGCCTGCTGGCAGCACTAAAGAATGAGGCCTTGCTAACGTCTGACTATAGTCTGACGGACTTGCTGCACGCCCGCGACTATCAGAATGATATTTTGGAGAAGCTGCAAGTTGACCGTCAGGTGCATCACCACTATAGAAATCTTGTCGTGGCAGCCACAGGAACGGGTAAGACCGTGATCGCCGCCTTGGATTTCAAGCGATTCCTGGAACAGCACAAGGGACACGCGAGATTGCTGTTCGTAGCCCACCGTGAGGAGATTCTCAAGCAGTCGCTCAGCACTTTCAGAATGGTGCTCGGCGATTATAATTTCGGTGAACTGTGGTACGGTCAGAACACCACTCCACAGTCCTACGCTCATGTCTTTGCCTCGAAAGACATCATCAACAACCGCATCGACGGGCTGCAACTGGCTGATGATTATTACGACTATATCATCATTGACGAGGTGCATCACGTAGCTGCCAATTCCTATCGTAAGATCATTGACAAGTTCAAACCGAAGATTCTGCTTGGACTGACTGCCACTCCTGAGCGTATGGATGGCAAAGACATCACGCAGGACTTCGACGGACATATCTCCGCGGAGATCAGACTGGACACGGCACTGAACAATGAACTGCTGAGTCCCTTTCATTACTACGGGATAACGGACTGTGTAGATCTCAGAAAAGTCAGTTGGAAGCAAGGCCATTACGACGTGTCTGAACTGACAAGGCTCTACACGGGCAATGACCTTCGGGCTACGCTGATTATCAACAAGCTGAAAGAATATCTTCCCGACGAGCACAAGGTCAAGGCGCTTTGCTTCTGCGTGAGCCAGGAACACGCCAAGTTCATGGCGGCGAAGTTCACGTTGAGCGGATTGCGGTCGGCATCCTTGACAAGCGAGAATGCCTATGCCCGAACTCCGCTATACAATGATTTGAAGTCCGGCAGAATCAACTATCTCTTCGTCGTGGACATGTTCAACGAGGGTGTGGATATTCCTGAGATAGACACTGTTTTGTTTCTGCGTCCTACCGAGAGCCTGACAATCTTCCTACAGCAGTTCGGCCGTGGTCTGAGAAAGGCCCAAGGCAAGGAGTTCGTCACGGTGCTGGACTTCGTCGGGGAGTGCAGATCGGAGTTCAACTATACAGAGCGGTTCCGCGCCATCATTGGACGTTCCTCGATGAGCGTTGCCGAAGAGATCAACCACGACTTCCCTCACCTGCCGTTGAATTGCCAAATATCTCTTGAGCCGAAAGCAAAGGAATATGTGCTGGCCAACATCAACCAGGCGATAAGGAAGTTCTCCAAAAACAGAATCATCGGACTCGTGCATGATTTCAAGAACAATCATGGACTGAACCCGACACTGACTAACTTCGTAAAGATCTACAAGACACCATTAGAGAGAATCTATAACAATGGCTTTTCGTGGAACAGTTATCTCTATGAAGCCGGATTGACAACAGTGCATTCAAAGTTTGAAACTCAACTGTCGAAAGCGGTGCACAACAAATGGCTCTCTACCGACTCCTATTCCTATTTCTCATTCATCTCAAAGATGGCATCAGAAAAGTTCCGTATCAGCGTTGCAGAATTGAGCCGGAAGGAGCAACGCATGACACTGATGCTATATTACGATTTGTTTCAGAAAGCCGGACAGTATGCTTCACTGCAAGACTTCATGGATGATGTGTCGGGTGATGAGATAACATGCCATGAGATAGAAGAAATCATGCACATCTTGAAAAACAGATGCACTACTTTCGAGGTGGATGACAACTCGGGTATCGCTGATTTCCCACTCAAACTGCATGGCATCTACACGAGGGATCAGATACGCGTGGCATTGGGCACCTCTACCCTACAGCGCCAGTCATCGGTGCGTGAGGGTGTTGAGCGCAACAAAAAACTGAACGTCGAGGCTATGTATGTCGACATCATCAAGAACCGGGAAGAGGGCTCGTCAACAAACTATGATGACCATGCCCTGACCGATGAAGTCTTTCAGTGGGACACACAAAATAAGGTCTCGCCCGATTCCCCTACAGGGCAAAACTACATACACCAGCGCCAAAACACGCTGTTGTTTGTCAGACAGCAGAGTGAGTTCCCCGATGATAAATACCGCACGATGGGATATGTCTACCTGGGTAAGACGTCATACATCAGCCACACCTACAACCGTGTGAGCTACGGCCGTCAGATGCAGATCAAGTGGAAAATGGCAACGCCGATCCCCGCTTCAGTCATGCAATACGCGAAGCTCAGCAATGTCATATAAGGTGTGTCGAACCATCTCTGACGCTCGTCCATCCCTGCCTATGCCATCTCTTTCTTTTAAGGGGCTGTGTCAAAAGTCCATTTTGAGCCATCTCGAATTTAACACATTAAAGCCCGAACTTTCACAAGCTCGGGCTTTAATGTGTTGAACGAAACCTGCATGAAAGCACAGACCCCATTCCAGTTCCTCTGTCGAGAGGATCCGGAATGGGGTCTGCCCATTCTATAGAGTGTTTGCGATGATGGTTACCGTCCCATCACCTTATAAGTTTTGTCTGCCTTTCCTGCACGGCACACCTTCACGATGTTGACACCGGTTGCGACATGCAGCACGGCCTGGCGCTCGTTGTTGAGCTGCACACGGTCGACGAGCCGTCCGGCCTCGTCATAGACAGCTGCCGAGGTGAGGTCAGCCTCATGGCTCGTCACCGTAGCCAAGCCGTCAGTGACATTGAGCTGGAGCCCACCGGACAGCAGCGCTTCCTTGACATCCGTCGCGTTGCCACGGGTGAGGACATAGCGGCCGATCGTCGTGCCATCAGCCTCAAGCATGACCGGCTCTGTGAGCGGGTAACTGAAGCCCGTCTTCAGGTCACGCAACGTCCACTGGCTCAGATCAAAGTTGCCGATGGTCTGGAACGAGACCTTGACACTGTCCTTGGCGATGATGCCGAGCGGGATGATGTCACTGTTGACCGGCTGCACATCGTAGGCCTTGCCGTTGCTCACCGTGAACACGGCCACCTTAGGCTGCACCTCACTGTCGAGGATGGTAGCGGCCTTCACGTCGCTGCCCTGGAGGAGCAGCGTGCCGGCAGCGACACTGTCATTCGAGGCCAGGATACGGAGCACACTGGCCGTAGGCCCGCCGAAGAGAGCCTTGGCAGCGGATGTCGTCTTCGCCTGCGGTGTAAACATGTCGGCCGTATAGGTCAGGCGGAGCTGGGGCGTAGTAGACGTATTGTCGATGTCGTTCTGCTGCACGAAGAAAGCCTGAGCCGGCGCGATGCTGTCGAGGCTGACCGTGGTGCCCACAGGCAGGCCATTGACCATCACGATAGTGTTAGCCTTAGTACCGTTCCAGGTAGTGAGGGCCTGAATGCCGGTGTTCTTAGCGACAAACTTCGAGATGTAGAGGTGACTCATCATCGGGTTGCCCACGAGGAAGACACCATCCTCGGTCTGATCGTTGCCGTGCTGCTCATGGGTATAGATGATCGTGATACCGTCGGTTGGCATTTCGAAATACTTACGATCGCCGTACTTGGAGTCGGTCTTTGTCTTCACCTGCAACGCGAGAGCCTCGTAGCCGAAGCGGTAGGCAGCGTCGCTGTGGGTGACATCATAACTGTAACTGAGCTTATCGCCGAAGTCGTTATAATAATAATATGTGCGCTTGCGATTATTATTAGTTGCGTCCTTAGGCAGGCGGATGATGTCGAAGCCTTTCTGACCGTCGGTGTAGGCCGTGCTGAGCGAGAAGCAGGTAGCGTTGAGGGTGTTGGCATCTGTGCCCTTGGTGAGCGAATAGTCCTGGCTGAGCATATTGAAAGCGTGCGACCAGGTGGCCACCGTGGTCGTCACCGTTTTGCCATTGCTGTCCGTCGTAGAGTGCGAGGCATTGTTGCCGCCAACGGTAGTGTCCTCTCCAGTTGTCTTGTCCTGCTTCTGTGTGCTCTTCCACACGCGCTGGTAGACGTAGGGAGTCACACGATTCTCTGGTGCGAGCGTCTCGTCGAGGGCCGTGAAGTATTTGTCTTCAGAGAGATTGTCGTTGTTTATGACAAAGAAGTCACCGGCTATGGTCTCCTGCAAGGGAGCCATGAAGAGCGCCTGCTCACCGGTCTTCATTCCTAAGTCGACCCACGCCTTGCGGTAGGGCACGCGGAACACATTCTCGATGGCGCCACCCGGCATGAAGTGTATGTCCTCGCAACCTTTGACAGGCTTCTCGGCGGTGATGACAGGCCAGCGCTTGGCGGTAGAAGGAATGATGACGTCGGTGCAGAGGTAGGGCGAGCCGTTGGTCCAGTTGTCCCACTTGTCCCACTCGGAGCTGATGGCATCGCTCTTCCACTTGGTCACTTTGGGATGCACGGTGTAAGAAGCGGTAGTCATGACGGTGCCGAGGCTGTCCGTGATGGCAGCGATGCAGACACCGGGCTTGACGGTCGGGATATTCGTGATCGTGAACGTGTGGGTTTCAGTATTGTCGTTACTGATCTGTACGGGGCTGACGTAGTTCTGATCGGCCAATACGACGTAGTATTTCTTATTCGTCTCAGCCTCGAAGGTCACTGTCAGATCGTCGTCAAGACACACATCGTTGACGGAGAGGCTTTTCACGGTATTGGTGCACGACTCTTCGTCCTTGCAGTCGGGCACGCCGTCGCCGTCGGTATCATCCTGGACGACGATGCCGAAGATGCGCTGATAGTCGATCACGTCGGCCACGGCGTTGAGCGTGATGACGATCTCGTCGTAGGGCTGCTTAGGATTCATAAGGAAGATGTCCTGCTTCTCGTTCATCGTCAGCACGTCGGCACCAAGCACCTTCCATTCCGTCTTCTTGTCACCCGTTGCCTTTCCGTTACGGTAGGTCTCGATGGTCATCCACTTGCCGGCACTCACGTTGAGCACCTTGCTGTCGGGCTTGTCCATCACGACACCTATCTGATGACGGTAGTCGAGCGTCTTGCCGAGGTTGACGGCGATGGTGAAACCACCGCCCACCTTAGCCACAGAGCCATAGGTGCAAGCCGTCTTCAGGTCACCGTCCACGATGTTGCTGAGGTTCTCCATGAACGTGGCCACGTCTGCCGTGCTCACGTTGCCGGTCTTGTTATGGTCGATGGATGCTCCGTCGAGGATGGCCGAGTTGTCGTTGGCGTTGTTGAGGATGAGCGGATCGCATCCAAGCGGATTCTCACATTCGCTCACATTTTCAGGCTTACCGTCGCCGATAAAGGGATAATAGATCTCCATGCTGGAGATATCGAGCTTCAGCACGCCGGAGCTCCAAAGGGTGATCTCATCGAAGTCGATGGGGTTGCCTTCCTTGTCGTTTCCTACCGTGATGGCCAAGGTGATCTTCTGCACTCTCTTGTTGCCGATGAGTCCCAGACCGAGCACATCGCTCTGCGAGACTAATCCGTCGGCCACCTGCTTACCCTTGTTGTAGCATGCAATACGGTAGCCGCTGAGCAGGTTGAGGTCGATCCCCGAGGAAGCGATCTGAGCCACGAAGCCCACACGGACAGAATCTTTTTGCTGATCTTCTGGGAGCTTGGTGCGGAAGCTCTCGCCGTTCTTGGTCTTCACGCCAACCACCTCAACGTTATCAGCTATCTTCAGTCCGGCCGTGAAGTCGGCATAGTTATCCTTGTCTGTGTCGAGCAGATACTCAGGATTTTTGACTTTAGAGATAGAGATTAAGGAACCTCCTTCATGTCCGTTTGCAGCTATCTCGTATTCAGGTTTATCTTTGGAGCTGTTATAGATAGCCGTAACGCAATGGGACAGATCGATGGTCTTGCGCATCGGCCGGGTGATCTCAGCATATTCCACACAGCCGTCGGCAGCCGTAGCCGACACTTTGTAGACGAAGTAGTCGCCGTCCTCGTTTTCCTTTTCGTTAAGTATATCGTCCATGCCGCTGACGTGTCCGCTGGCATCGACGGTGGCATGGGAGCCTTTGACCTCCGTGTTTCCGTCCTTGGTCACCTTGGTGACACTCTCCACCTTATAGGTCACGGGGATGCTGTCGTTATGATAGAGCTGGACATCATTGCGAGAGTCACAAATGTTCATGTTGGTTGAGAGACGGATGGCACAGTGATGGTCGTGCGTCGGAGCAGGCAGCACGAAGCCGTACTTTGTCGACGAGTCACCTACGTCAAGGTGCAATACACAGTAGTAATCCACCCGGAAAATAGTAAATGGCTTGGTGGTCTCGGCCATGATGGTACCGTCGCCACCGTTCACGACATTGAGACCGAGGACACCGGCCCCAATATTGAAGCTCTCCACGGGCTTTCCATTTCGGTCGTAGGTGGAGATAACAGCCGATGCACCCACAGACAGATTGAGCAGACTTAGACCCTTCGTGAAGAATCCAACCGTGGTACCGGCATCGAAGAGCTCCTTGTTGTCAGAGGGCTGGGGCTCCACACTGGCATCGCCATACTTGATCAGCCCAAGCGGTGAGAACGGACGACCCGTTTTGAGGTCGTCGTCGATGACACGGCCATTGCCCTTGAGTGCGCTCACGGTGTGACCCGTGTCCTTGCAGTAGTTGGCAAGGTTAGGCAACGTACCTTTGCTGATCTCAGTATCGGTCTTTGCGTCGCCTTTGGTGATGGAATAGGTGTTGCCCTTTCCCACGTAAGCGTATTTCAGTCGGATGCTGCTGGCTACATCGGCCGAGAGCACCTTGATGGAGACGAGCTCCACCTCGTCGAACTCGGATGGAGCCTGTGCCTCGATGTCGAAGCACATGTTGTCGCTGCCGGGAATGTTGATGAGCTTCAGGCTGACACCCTTGACCTGCGTGCCTTTGTTGGCAACAGCCTCTCCCACACGCTTGCCATCACGATAGAAGACGAGCTTGAAGAGGTGGACAAGGTCGAGGGTGAGAATACTTGACCCCGAACTGTAGACCATACGGTAGCCGGCTGTGGTATTCTTGGCATAATGGCGCGAGAGGTCGCGCACGCTGACAATGGGCGAATAACCCAGGCCGACATTCACCAACGAGGGGAAAGAAGCCGTGTTGGTAAGATCCTCATCGGTGAGGTTGTCAAGATTGCGCGTCACGGTAGCCACGCTGACCGTGTTGAACACGCGGTTGACCATACAGTGGGGACCGGCCAAGGCACGACGGTTGACTAAATGGCAGTTCTTAGTGATTGAATCCTGAACAGAACCGCTGTCTCCCCATACATCCTTTGCCCATGTCGGCGATGCTCCGAGGAGCAGGGTGAGCACAAGCAACGTTAGTGCATAAATATGCTTCATCGTATATCTTGTTGAATGTGTATTTAATATGTGTCTTAATAATTGGTGCCGAAGCCTTCGGCTGGCAATGGTTTCCAGTTGTCACCATAATCGTTCTGCTCATTTTGTGATCCCGTACCTGCTGGCTGGTCAGCACTATTAGCATCATTTTGAAGAGCCATACGATTGATTGGCTTGGCTGGGAAGCCGCTTCCGGCCATCAGAAAGCTCGGGACATTGCTGATGACAACACAGTCGGGCGCTACATAGATATGCTTAATTTTCTTCATTGATTGCGTTGATTTCGTTGTTTACTTGATGATTACTTTGCGTCCGTTGTGAATATAGATGCCACGCACGGGGGCTACAACGGGCTGCCCCATGAGGTTGTACCATACATTGTCTTCGACAGCCTTTCGTGGCAGCATGGAGATGCCGGTAGGTGTCCCGTTGCCCATGTCGAACATCAGGCGCAGGCTCTTGGCCTGGCCACCGGACGTGGTCGTGAGCTTGTTGGCCGGAATGAAGCAACGGTTGCCCATCAGCCAGCGGTCGCCGGGATGGTAGAGGCCGAGGGCGACGGTAGATATTTTGTTGTTTTCATCGAACGCGGAGGTGGAGAAGATATAAATTTCCTGGCGCATCTTCGCTTGCTTTTCAGTGTCGGTCTCGTCTACAAACACATATTTCTTGTCGCTCGTGGTCACACCCGAGAGGATGTTGTCGGCAAAGTCGGAGTTATCGGTCGTGCAGGGAGAGATACGGAACTCGATGTCGATATCTTTGTCTCCATTCTTGTAAGGAGCCATACAGAGCACACCGTTGAAGGCGGGCACGGTGCCTTTCACTTCCTTGAAAAGGATGCCGCCGTCGTCCTGGGCCACAGCCTTGAACATCCGGATGTTTTTGTTGAGCGGCGTGATGTCGAAGGGATAGTAGGCCGTGACATAACGGAAGCCGTCGAGGTCTTTCGTGCTGCAGGCCACTTTGCCCACTTCTTTGTCACCTTCCTGCTCGGCCGTAGCCGTCACAGCATCCACCGTGGTAGCCTGCAGAATGCTCCAGGCTCCGTTGCTGCCGGCCTTGGGCTGTGTTTGGTCGGTCGAGAGCGTGAGGGCTGCACGATAATTGTCGTATTGATCATTGGTGCTGCGGATAAGAAGATACCCGAGCAACTGGTCTTTCTCCGGGACGTCGTTATCTCTCACGGCAATGGCATACTGACCGTTGCCGATGTCCTCGAACCACACTTTAGCAGCTCTCTTTTTATCGGTTGTGGTGGTCATGTAGTGATAGTTGGTGTTGGCGACAGGCAGCCCGATATACTCCAACGTATTGGCGTTCTTGATGACATAGATGTTGTTGTCATGCTTTCCGATGACACCAACGGGGCTGTCACCGTTCTTCGCGGCAACACGTACGAAGTGCCAGAGCGTATTCGACGAGGCCTTGAGTTTCTCGGTGTGACCGGGAAAGACGTGGGAACGGACGGAGAAAGCATAGATCATCTCCGGTGTCGTGCCGTCTGTGCACCGGTCGGGAGTCTTATCGGAGAGGTATTTGTCAACGGTACGCATATCTACGTGGTCGGCATCAGCAAGCCATCCGCTCTTCTTGGTACCGTAACCGAGAGAATAACCCTCGTTCTCGATACGGAAGAAAAGGCTGTCCTGAATGGCCGACTCGCGCACGGAAGTATTCTCAATGTTCTCTGCGATGTCGTAGGGCTCCATCGTCCAGTCGGCATCCTCGATGGCAAGCGCATCGCTGGTGGTGAGACCGGTAAGATCATAAGATGTGCTGGTCACCGCGCCCTTGGCCGAACTGGTCGGTGTCTTCTCGTCAGCGGAAAGACCGCTGGCTAAGAGGTAGGTAGTAGTGTTGCCGTTCACACCCGCCATGCGGAAGTAGCCTGCGCGGTATTCCGTGGTGGTGGCAGTGCCGTCAGTGGTACTTTTCTTCGTAACCTTGGCTGTGGTCGCAGCCGCGTCCTTGGCATTAAAAAGGGTGATGGTGCGGTTGCCATTGATCTGAAGGTCGGTAGCGTTGCCGTAGCAGGTGAAAGCGTACTGACCATTAGGCGTAGTGGGATCCTCGGCATAGCCTGACCAGATGCAGTCGCTGGTGATGGCGGTGGAGGTGTAGAGCTTTCCGTTCGTGTCCATAGCCAGATAGGTGCCGAACCGCCTGTTGCGGATGGTCACCAGGCCGGCATGTTCAAGCAGGTCAGTGGAGAACAGCGTCGAGGCGTGACTTGTCTCGGCATTCTTTATGTCCGTGATAAGGGTAGCGTAGTTGGAATAGTTGGTGGAATCAGTAGGCTCAGAGGTCAAGCCGAGTGCCTTCGCCTGCTTCAGCAGATCTCCGTAACTGAGGAAGCGGAAGGTGGAAGCAGCCAAATAAGGCTTGCTCTTAATTGTTGAAATATTAGATATGTCATATTTTTTTTCAGACGAACATAGCCAGTCATAGTATGAAGGGTCACCCAATAATGACCCATGTACTGTCTTTTGAGCAGTGTACAGGTACCAACAATAAGTAAATGTACTATATTCACCACTAATATCAGTGGTGCTCACAGCATAGCCATTGACATTAAAAGGATTTTTTCCAAGATAGAAACCGGTGGCATCGCTCTCTTTAGTGGAATAGCAACTCTTATAATAGCCATTACCAATATTATACTTCAGAAAACTTTTCTGTCCTACATTTTTAAAATGGTAAGTGCCGGAAGTGGTCTTTGTGATCTGCCACAAAGCATTCTTGATGTCGGCTTCAGTTGTGCCTAACTGGTTGACGAAATAAGCTTCTGGTGTCTTTTTCAAATCGTTATCAGTTACATACTGCATGAACTTCCCCGTCTCGACATTCTGAATGACATAGTAGGTCTCACCCGCATCCGCATGGCACGCCCACGCTGTCAGCAAGCCTACGAGAATAGCTAAACAACGTTTTATCGTTATCATTGTTGTTGATTTAATGTGCTATCCTTTAATATATAGACAGCCTTGCGGCTGACATAAATGATGGTTATTTTATGCTTATTGACTTATAATACCCTAGTAATTCTCACCGATACTAAATTGATATGTCGGACGGCCGAGAGAGCTGAGCTCTGCAATGTTGAGATGGCATCTCCTGAATTACGCGGCAAAGGTAATACATTAAAGCCAAACCAACAAGAAAAACGCGTTACATTTTATCAGTGTTTACACAAAATTTAAGTTAATATTAGGTAAATGTCAGTATTTATTAACTGCCTATCCTATAGCCTTTCTGAAAATCGTAAGCTAAGTTTCTCCTAATATTAACAAGGGGTTACGAAGAATTGAAATGTAATATATCCAAACAGCTTCTTACAGATTGTAAACTAAAGTTTATTGCATAGTTTTTAACATACAAAGGACGTTGCTTGCCGCGATTTTGAACACCTTTCTTGTTGTCCGTAGGATGGGTTAGCTGGAGTAAATCTCAGCTTAAACCATCGCTTAAGACAACCATCATGAGGCAATCCTATCGCCTATTGTCCAATCATGCTCTCTATACATATCATCGACACAAAGAACCAACAAAATATCAGAATTGCTATTGGCCTTAAATGCTTCTAATTTCTGTAGCCTAATGTATCGCCTCTGAAAATCAACTTATTAGATACAATATATATTGTAGCATAATAGTAATTTATTGTAGCTTAATGTAGCAGAGCAATCATTGACCTTGCAAAGATAAGATAATCCTCAGAAACACACAAGAGTTTGCCCCCTAATTTTCGTCCTAATTTCGTCCGAAAGGAAAAATCAGTTTGGAACTATCTGCTTGGTATCCCTTCAGTTGCCAACATAGAGGAGAGAGCGCATTTTAGAATTCACACGCATATAGAATAGGACAATGAATTTTGTATTCTATTCTTTGCTTTGGGTGATTTTCATTATCTTTGCAAGTAAAAGCATTCGTCATTTGAAACAAGAATCACTGACATGAAAATATTGGGAAACATCATTTGGCTCATCTTTGGAGGATTCGGCATCGCGGTCGAGTATTTCGTTTCCTCGCTGTTGCTGATGATCACCATCATCGGCATACCTTTCGGTATTGCTACCATGCGGTTGGGAATACTTGCGTTATGGCCATTCGGCTCGCATGTTGTTGACAAGCCACAGGATGGTGGGTGCCTTAACATGTTCATGAACATCCTTTGGTTCTTCGTCGGCGGTTTCTGGATTGCACTGGCCCATTTTGGCTTTGGCTTGCTGCTTTGCATCACCATTGTCGGTTTTCCATGGGGTAAGATGCACTTCCGGCTGATGCGACTGGCGTTGGCACCCTTCGGAAAGGAAATCGTTAACAATGACTTCTAAACTTGCAAGCGTATGAAGCAAATTCAGTTTTTGACGTTGGTAATGCTGTCTGCAATGCTCTGGTCATGTGGAGTACATCGTCAGACGGCTCTCGGCAAGATGAGTTCGGAGAATGCATTAACAGAACGACAACGGTCTGACTGCGATTCAGCCAAGAGTCTCAGCCATCCAAGTCAAAAATACTTCTATCATGAGCAAACTCTGAACTATCCTGGCAGTGGTATATCATACAAGGTTGTCTATAACAATCATCATGTTTGCATCCATCCTCATGGTCTTAGTGTTGTCAATGACAGCATATCCAATGAATTGAATGGATATAAAGTCAACCATGTCGAGATAGGAGATCTGAATATTGATGGTTACCCAGAAGTGTATGTTTTCCTGCGCTCCACTAAGCCGGAGCGATGTGGCGCATTGATAGCCTATAGTCCCAACAATGGGAAGTCGCTCAGACAAATCTATCTGCCCAAGATTGAATATGACCAAAAGTTGACTCAGGAATATGCCGGACATGACGAAATGGAGATTGTGGAGAACAGCCTCTGTCGCCGGTTCCCCATAAAAGGCACCAACAAGATGCGGCAGGTACAATATCATTTGGAGGCAGGAGAAAGTGGATGGATTCTGAAACCCTATAAAATAATCGAGTATTGACAACATACAAATCATGCAGACAATTTAAAGCTACAATACAATTATGATAGACGAAATATTAGAGAACAACCGGCGCTTCGTTGCCGACAAAGGCTACGAAAAACACATCACGGACGGAAAGCCATCGGATAAGTATAATGTTTAGTCGTATATTGAATATGAAACATTTCCTTTTACTTTTATCAATCTTGGCATTCTGTGCTCAAGCTTCATTTGCCAATGATACATCGCTTGATAGCGTGGCTGTTACCATGGTACGCTATGAGCAAAATTGGAATGACACTGAAGGAACACTCTCACTTAGAAATCATACGAAACAAACGATTTGTAATGTAAGATTCCGTCTGTGTTATTTTGACATGAGTGGTACTCTGCTTGACTATAAAGATTACTATAAAACTAACATTGACATAGCTCCGTCAATGACTAGGCGAGTGGATATACCTGCTTTTGAGGCACGTAGAAATTACAGCTATTATAAATCCACCAGCCTATACGATGACCGCCGTTTTAATATTTCGTTTAAGTTGTTGGGATACAATGAAAGTTATCTTGACCAAAACACCGAAAAGGGGCTGAACGATTCAGTTAAATGGGAGGGTCGGATCTTTGAAGTTGTTGAGCAGATGCCTCATTTTCCAGGAGGTCTGTCGGCCATGACGTGATATATAAACGAGAATTTGAGATATCCGGAAGAGGCAGAGCAGGATGACGTAGTGGGACGCGCTGTGGTCTCTTTTGTCGTGGAGCCTGATGGAACCCTTTCCAACATAAAAATTTTACACTCCTTAGCTCCTGCTTTCGACCGGATGGCCTTGTTGGTGGTTCAGGGCATGCCACGCTGGGTTCCTGGGAAACAAGACGGTAAGCCTGTCCGTGTGAGGTATAACGTCCCGGTTTCTTTCCGACATTAAGACTGCGCATGTAGCGTAGTAGTCTTTAAACTTCCAATGTGTCTCATCTGTCAGCAAAGTGTAAATATTTTAAGCATTGCTGACAACAATGGCACGATTTGTCATCTTTGGCCTTTGGGCACGCATATTGCTTTTTGGTTAGTGAAGTTCAGACGTCGGACGAGGGCAACGAAAGGAGCCTGAGGACGATGGAAGAGCTGAGGATAAATAAAGAATTAATTGACAATTAGGAGGTATTGACTTATGTTGTATCCAGTTTTAAGAGACATGAACAATTGGCTTGACAATGATTTCGACGATATGTTGAACACGAGTTGGATGCCGCGCATGAATGTCACAGCACCTGCTATCAATGTCAAGGAAAATGACAAGGCTTACGAAGTTGAGCTTGCAGCCCCTGGCACCACCAAGGATGACTTCAAGGTGAACGTTGACAAGGACGGTTGCCTGACCATCAAGTTGGAGCACAAGGACGAGAAGAAAGACGAGAACAAGAAGGAGCACTACTTGCGCCGCGAGTTCTCATACAGCAATTACGAGCAGGCTCTGACGCTGCCTGACGACGTGGAGAAAGACAAGATTGAGGCTAAGGTTACTGACGGTGTGCTTCACATCACACTTCCTCGCACGGCAAAGGCAGAGAAGGAGACAAAGAAGATTGAAGTCGCTTAACCGGCTTTCGGTTCTGCTCTGAAACAGGGGGACTGCTCAAAAGGCAGCCCCCTTTTTGTTTTTACAGGAATGTCATTCCAGACCCATTCTGGTAGCATAACATAAGCAAAATCCTATTTGCGTTGAGCCGGTATCATCTGTGCAGAATTCAGATGGTGCCGGCTTTTTTCGTCTGATTCTTATCCTACTATCGTCGCCACGAATTTCCTGGCCCCTCCGTCATTTCGAAACTCACAGAGGTAAATGCCCTGCCAGGTGCCGAGGTTCAATCGCCCGTCTGTAATGGGAATGTTGATGCTCACACCCGTGATGATGCACTTTGCGTGTGCTGGCATATCGTCGGAGCCTTCGAGAACGTGGCGGTAGTCAGGCATATTATCCGGAATGAGCCTGTCGTAAATGGTTTCCATGTCCTCTCTTACTTCCGGATCCCAATTTTGGCTATCGCCTTCTTCCGTCGCGACTCGGCAAAGCTCAAGCAAGCTTGGCTTTGCTCTCGCTGCTCCGTCAGTTCGCAGATGCTCAAAGCACAGCTGGTATGCTGTATAAACAGGTTGAGCAGTCCCGTATTCGGTAACTGTGGAAGATGCCGAAGGACCTCATCTGTAACCAGATGGAAACCACGGGACTGGGCTCGGAGTGTAAATTCAAATTGTTGTACCATCAGGATCTGTTCTTTTCACATTGTTTTTATGAAGAACAAAAGTACGAAATATTATCTGAATGACCAAGAGGCAAGTGTCTTTCTAAGGAAAATGAATTACCTGTACAGATATTTGTAGATAGCCAGTATCTCGTCGGAATAGCGCAACCGCTCCAGGGCTGACTGTAGCAATGTGTTCACTTTGTGCTCCCCGTCAAAGAGTGCCATGAGTTCGTCCATAGAATGCCGACGACGACCGATGCCGAAGTAGAGGCGCAGCAGTTCGCGCTCTTCTTCCGGCAATACCCTGTCAAGCATGTCGCCGACCTGCTTGTTGAGCTCGTTGCGATGAGCCAATGCGTCGGCTTGGTTCCAAGGGCGTTCGTCGATCTCATCGCGTCTCTCCACAAAGAAGTCATCCCACAAATCATCAGCTTGCGTGTATTCATTCTCCTCATCATAGAGGTAATTGTCAATGGTCTCGTTCCAGCTCATCGTTCCTTTTCCTTTAACAAGTGGCAAATAGCATCCTCCCTAATGACTTGTGGCTCTGCCTTGCCTTTCAGCACCAGCACCTTCTTGCCATTGCGGTAGATGTGGAGCTGACGGGAGCGCACCACGGCTGTCAGCTCTTGGTCGTCGTTAATCTTCTGCCAGATATGATGATAGATGCCATCGTTGTCCATCAGCTTGTGCCGTAAATGGGAGCACATATTGGTTGTGTCTATATCAATCAAGTTCATTCTTCAAATTCTGTTATCACCACTTTCATCAACGGGAGCATTCCTTCTCCTTACGCTTTCTTCCTGTTTTTTCCGCGCTTCCTCAATAGCTTTCTCATAGCCAGTGAGGGCAGAGAAGGGGGAGAATTGCGCCGCACGATTATACATGCTCATCTTCGGATGCTTTGTCGAGACGTGATGCGGCAGGTTGATGATGTCGTCGTAGTTGTCTGTCATGCTTTATGCCCTCCAATCTGATTATTCCTGTCTTTCTGTGTCGCACCCTCAGCATAGTTCAGTCCACGTAGCAGGGCGTTCTTGCCAAACTCCTTCTTGATTTTCAACGCGGCTTCCTGCAAGCGTCGCTCTTTGGCGGCAGCCTCGTTCTCCTGCTTTTGCTTCTGAGCTTCCGCCTCATAGTTCGTAAAGAGGTCGAGCTGCACGGGGGTATTCTCAGTAGTACGGCATGAGGAAAAGTTAAAAAACATATCCAATGCTTTTGAAACTATTTGGACTTCTTTATCACAAACCAAAGGTTGCTTTTCCATGATTGGTATTCTCCTTGTTTTTCATTCTTGCCGCCAAAAGAAACTCTAGCCTCTCCATTGTGAAAAGGTGTAGCATACGAAAAAACGGGTGGAATAACAATAACTCCACATGTATCAGCAAAACCTATTTTGCCATTTTTTCCTACAATTCTGAACAAGCCATCACTGACATAATCTGGACCATTGTCAATCTTATATACTTCAAATAGTTCTTTACCTGCATTATTAATACAAACTATTTCACCTTTTCTCGTGCCGACAAAGCCGATAGATGAAATCGTATCAGTAAATGCTATTGTATATTTTTTATTCTTTACAATAGTTTTTCCTTGTAAGTTTTTATATATAATGTTATTACCATTGTCAAATTTTACAATGGTCTGAGCTGTCAGATGTTGGAAAAGTAAACATGATAAAAAAATAAAAAAGAACTTTTTCATAGGGTATAATATTAAAGGATGCGGTAGATGTGGAGCTGACGGGAGCGCACCACGGCTGTCAACTCTTGGTCGTCGTTAATCTGCTGCCAAAGATGATGATAGATGCCATCATTATCCATCAGCTTATGCCGCAGGTGCGAGCACATATTGGTCGTGTCAATGTCTACTGTGTTCATTTTATGTTCCATATATCCTGCGGGTTAAACACCAGGCATTCATTCAGTAAACCAGCTCCTCCCAGAAGCTCTGCGGCAGGTGGATGTTCTCCACGCTGACGGCTTCCTCAAACAGCGGAGCGATTTCGTCGGGCGTGAATCCGGCGATGCCACAGCCTATTGGGGTAACGAGGAATGTCTGCTCGGGATGGGTCTTGGCATAATCGATAAACTTATCGACGTAGGGTCGGATCGTCTCCACGCCGCCCTGCATGGTCGGGATAGCATAGCTCTGCCCCTGCGGGCCGTCGCCATTGCCCATCACCGCGCCGAAGTAAAGGCGTGCCGTGCATGCGGCCCCGCCCCCGTGCATGCCGGCGAGATTGCTGCCAAAGACAAAGATCTCGTTGGGTTTGAGCGTGGTGATGTACTCGGGTGTGATGCGGTTGGAATAATCTTTCTTCATAGTTGGTGGTATTTGAGAAGCAAACGACAATGCGTTTTCGGGACTGAACGTCTTGGCATCGGTCTGTATATCGAACAAAGCATGCGGCATGGCAGTCTCGCATGTCGGTGCAACGTAATAACGTTTGAAGTAGGGGATGACGACATCCTCCATCAGCTGGTGGTATTTCTGTGTCACGGCCGAAGGGGTGATGCCCAACTGTGCAGCCACCTCCTTGCCCTTGAAACCCTCAACCAGCATCATCTGTAGGATGATGGACGAGCGGTGGTCGCGGCCCAGCACGTCAGAGCAAATCTCATAGACGGTGTTGCGGAAGTCCTCGGCGAAGTTGTTGTCGGGCACGTCGAAGCGCAGGCTGGCCTTCTCCATCCGCTCCTCGAAGCTCTGCAAGCGGTGCTCCTTGTTGTAGTCCTTCAATCGGTCGAGCAGCACAAAGCGGAAGCCGTTGACCATCCAAGTCTTCAGCGACAGCCCCGGCTTGCGGTCCTCCAGCTGCCGGAAGTTGTACTTGTCGAGCGAGAGGTAATATTCATGCGCGATGCTGTAGAAGTCCAGTCCGTCCTTCCATTCCAGATCATAGCGCTGCTGATAGATATGGTAGGCGATGCGGCATACGCCATAGAAGTAGTCACGCGTGATCTGAGGGTTGCGGTTTCGCAATCCTTCAATGATCGCTTCGTCGGACAATCCGACAGCGGAACTTGTGTGCTGCTCTTTTCTCATCTTGATGCAAATTTAATAAAAATATTGTTCGGCACTTAATTTTTATGTGTCTTTATTCTTTTAAAAGATAAAAGGCGCCTGAAAATGAAGTTCAACCCATTACTCCCAGTCTGGCATTCCGGGTGGCTCCACGCTCATCTTCGACATTGAGTTGATTGGAGTAGCGTAGCAGACAGACCATTAGATTCAATCTCAATATATCAATTCAATGAAGCACTTTATCATTTACGAAAGTCGATTCAACCTATCAATCTCAGTAGCTTCCTATCAGTAGCCTCAGGTAATATCGCCTTCAAGTGATCAAATATCTTTTGAAAGGACGCTTCAGGGGAGCAATCACATTTGCAAACATCGGCACCATAGAGCTCTTCGGGCGTGTTGAGCAATGACCAACCCCAGCCGTATTCGTGGTTGTGCTTGTCATGAGGATAGACGAAATCCTCTGTCACAATGTATGTTGCCATTTCCAACCGTGTCAGATAACTGTCAAATTTACTTCGCATGCCTTTCCCATTGAAGCCGCATGCGTTGCGAAGCTCTCTCGTAATAAGGCTGCCAGTAGAATGAAGCATACTGAGAATTGCCTCTTCTATCGAACCGTCGGCAGGATAGGGATATTTACTTCTTCTGTAATTGCAGAAATCCGGCCACCATTCTTTGCTGATGAATCCCGCTTTCTTATTGAAGAACTTTCCATACATACATGGCATTCCCGTCACAACCTCTCCCTTCCATTTCCATAGTGGCCATTCCCATCCACCTTCGGGTAGAGCAACATACCCACAATCCTCATCGACAATTTCTTCGGCCGAGAAACCGACGATGCCACTGTCGAGCAACGGCAGGAAACCGATCTGCTGAATCAGTTCTATCAGACCCGATGCTGAATAAATCTCAGGAAACTCCATCTTCTTTGTTTTATCATATTACATATAGCACCACAGGAAACGCTATGCGTCCCAAGGGTGATGCCATATTTCCAAAGCCAAAGATAATTCTTTTCCTGGATATTCCCTACAAAAGTCTTCTAATTATTTTGTATAAATCAAGTTTGCTAAAACATCATCAGCTTTTCTATTCCCATTTCCGTTAAATCTATTTTGTTCCTTTCAATTGGAATACCAACGAGATAAACGTCTATTGTAGAGGATGAGATGTTGTCGCTAATTTGCATGTTATGTAAAGCGAAATCGCTGAAAGGATAGGCGAGCACGACTTTTTTGTTTTTCATGCTATTGAATGCAGAGTAAGCCAATACTTGGTGAAGGTCGTGCCGGAACGTGTCCTTAAGGTCTTCGCTATCATTGTCGAAGTTATAGAGGTGGCTCTTGTATTTTGCATCAACGACATACTCTGTTTCGTCCCTCCGGATTAGCAGGTCCGGCTCCAAATAACTTAATCCCCACGACGGTAATTTCCCTGCTGTTACATGATAGTGCTCATTATTATAAATAATAGCATTCTTTCTCACCGCCACGTTGGAGAAGAGATATTGAACGAAGCGTTCGAAGAATTCGGCGTAATCCATCCTCCACGCTATCTGCTGATTTGATTTGCTGTTAAGGATCGCAATACCAATATTTTTCAGTTTCTTGATAATCATAGGATCTGACATGTGGACCTGTATGCCATTAGTCTGTTCAATCGGCAACTGTCTGATCAGCGTTGTCAGGTGCTGTATTCTGTTACTATAAGAAACTCTAGTCCTGATGGGGACGTTATGCGATTGCAGTTCTTTAATAGCAAGTGTCAGAATATAAGTTAGCTGTCGCCATTCTCTGTGATTGGTAGAAAGGACGTTGCATTTGTTCTTAAAGATGCTGAACTGTGATGGATCCTTAGCTACTCTCACCGCATATTCCTTCCATAGCGTTGCTGAAGAAGGTTGATGCTGGGTCAGCACAACATTGTTGAACTTTCTCCATTTATATCTCTGGGCCTCAATGAAAGTATCAATATATTTACAACATTCGATATAGATTGGCGGATTAATTACAGATGGCTTATTCAGTCTGAGTTTGTCATCATATTCTATTCTTACATGATCACCAAGCAATGGGATTAATTCAGCCGCATCCTCACCGAATCGCCCGCGTACCGACAAATCGCCTTCATATTTCCCATTCATTGGCGACTTAATAGGGACGGTTCCAACGTATTTTGATGTTGTAAGCTGCAAAGCGGGCTTCAGTCCGTCTGTGATAAGTTTTGCCGATATGCCGAGGAAGTCCAGGCTCTTGCTATTCAAATCAACAAACCGCTGTATGACAGTTTCCATAGACCGGTCACTCCACTTCCATTCATTCTTCATCTTGTCAGACGACCATATAGAAGTAGTCAGAGTAGCCAGAGGCTCAAAAGCAACCGCCTTATTCATACATCAGTTTACCTGTTTCCTTTAAGAACAAATCGCCAAATACATCCTTGGCCTTTATCAAATACCCCTCTTCTAAATATTCCTTAATAAGAGGCATTAGCTCATAAATCAGTCGTTCTTTCATTCTGGCCTTTTCTTCATCCTTTGACCCTTTCTCTACTATGAAATACGACTGACCCGGTTGGAGGTTCAACTCCTCATCCGATGCGTATTTAAAGAATATGTCCTCAAACTTCTTAAAGCAATCACTCATAAACTTATGTTCAGGATCAGTAAGGATTGCATGTGGCCGCATGGTGTACCACGCAAATCGGCGTCGCAAAGCGAAGTCGACTACCGCAATGCTTCGGTCGGCTGTATTCATTGTTGCGATCACAAAGAAATTATCAGGCAATTTATTTATTGCTTTGCCTCCAATTTCAATCTCTGTCATTCTTTCGCCTGCTTGATATTCAAACAGATAGAAGACTGGTCCAAGGACGTTAGACAGGTTGGCCCGGTTAATTTCATCTATTATCAGCAGAACCTTTTCTTGAGGATGACTGATAGCATGGCATATTGATTCGTATAATATCCCAAATTTGCCTTTGAATTGTGCCCCACCTTCTTTCGCCTCGATGTTAGGCTCCAAACCATAAACAAAATCGGAGTAGGTGGTTTCGGCATGGAACTGAATGAAGAATGGCTTGTAGTGGCCTTCTTTCGCAATCTTGTTGGCAGTATAGGTTTTGCCTGTGCCGGGAGCTCCTTGAAGAACGACATATCGACGTGTTGCAAGCAATCTCTCAATGTCCTCCAATTCTTGTTCATTAGCTTTCTTTATCCTCTCTTCCTCCTCTTTCACCCTTTCTCTCTTGTTAACATGCAAAGATTTATGTAAGACTTCTTCAATCTTCTCCTGTTGAGGTTTCGTGCCCCATCCTCTAAAATCCGCATAGGTTGCCAGCCAAGAATAAAGAATATTGAGTGTTTTATCTTCTTCATTCTCCTTAAATTCTAGTATTCTTGCAGCAGGCAAAAGGGTTTTATAAGTTGTAAGAACGGTCGAGAGTTCTTGATAGTTAGTTTTTGCTTCTTTTAGTAAGTCAGAAGAAGTAGTCTCAATATCGTCAAATGAAGTCTTGAAAAAAGCTTTTCCACCATTGAGACGTAAAAACATCCTGCGCAGACCTGGCAATGAGGCAGCTTCGTAATCGTTCTTGAATCCATTAGAGCCAACCACTAAAGCTACAACGCAAGCCTTTACGTTATCCATGTCATCGGGGAAAACAACATAAGAAAAATCAGAATAGCGGTTACTAGTGTCCTCGCCCTTGTTGATAAAGCCGAAGAATGCCTTGCCTTCCTTAAACGCATCAGCTTTTATGTTCTTGCGAACAATAGCATTGCCTTTGGGATTGGGTGTTTCTTTTTCTCCATTTTGTGGCACCATGCCAAACTCTTCAGCCTTGTTGAGTAGCTTGTCGTATAATTCCTCTGCTGTCATAGTCTACAAGTTAATGTCCTGCATAATTATCGGAGCCTTTTCGCCCATATATGGCAAAGCATTGACGGTATTGTAGTCAATAAATTCTATGGCCTCTTCCTCACTCATGTCGTCGGTGTCAACCAGGAAGTCAACCATCTTCCGATAAGAGTAGATAAGACGCCCATCGTCACTAATGCCAATTATGGCAGAAAGGTAATCAGGAGATTCCAATATAACAGTGTCACTAAAATCATGGTCCATCAACCATCCTTTTAGCTTCTCAAGTCCGTTGCCAGATTCTTTGTCGACCGACTGAGTCAATTCAAACAACTCACAAAGTGGAACATGAAAGAATTTGGCAAGCCTGTCGACGATCTCGATGGAAATGTTTCTCTTTCCATTCTCGATATCGCTCATATACCGCCTGTCGATGTTAGCATTCAAGGCTAAAGTCTCCTGCGATATGCCATATAGCTTTCTCAGTCGTTGTATGGTTTTGCCAAAGTTCTCTTGGACCGTCATATTGATCTTTATTTGATTACAAAATTACGTAACTTGTCTAAATCGTACAACGGACAATAGTGCACAATCAGTTGGTTAGACGACAATATTTGTCTATTCTTGTTATCAGTTCCTACTGCAGGACGTGTCATTACGCCCGTCAATCAATAGCTCAAAAATATTTTTAAAACGAGTATATAGCTATGTTTATCCACTTTCGAACCATCAAGGGCGATTTGACATTAGAGGGTTGGTATAGTCGAAGCCCACAATCTCAAAAAGATTACATGGAGCATTACGAGAAATACCTTTTTATAAAATTGTGTCGCTACAATCACATATATTTTTCTTATCGCCCACACGGCATAAAATGTCTGGACGGCTATCGATAACAGGATGAGAGAAATAACAGCCCAGAAGGCTGGAAAAAAGTTCACCAACGATCGGTGAGAGTCGGGTGGCCATGCTCCCAGGACGAAGCCACCATGTCGTTGTAGGTTGCCAATAGGTTCTTCTGCAACTCGGTAGTCTGATGGTTGAAGTCAGCGCCAATCTGCTCCTAGAGTAAACATTTTGAGAAATTCATATATTTAATCCGAAAACATTTTGAGAAATTCGTTTATTTTCGCTTAAAACATTTTGAGGAATGAACTTTTTTTTATAATTTTGCCCTTGCAATCACCAAACATTTTGAGGGGGCAACAATATGAACAATAGCAAAAGAACATATTTCAAGCGCAAGATATATCAGAGAATGCTTGATTGGAAGCGTGACAAGGATGGCAGTACGGCTCTTCTGATTAAAGGGGCACGTCGCGTTGGGAAGTCAACGGTAGCGGAAGAATTTGCAAAGAATGAATACGATTCTTATGTTGTTATCAATTTCGACAATGCCCGTCAAGAAGTATGGGATGCTGTTAAGAACATTGCCGACATCGACGATTTCTTCATTCGCATACAACTGCTTTACAATGTCACATTAACTCCAAGACGGTCTGTTGTGATTTTCGATGAGATACAAAAGGCACCTCTTGTAAGACAGGCTATCAAGTATCTTGTGCAGGATCATCGCTATGATTATATCGAAACGGGGTCACTATTATCTATTAAAAAGAATGTGAAAAATATCACTATACCAAGTGAAGAGACACGCATGACGATGTATCCTATGGATTATGAAGAGTTCAAAGGAGCATTGGGCGAAGGTAGTGCCTTTCAGTTGCTACGTGATGCCTTCTACAGGAAGAAACCATTAGGTGACAGCGTGAACAGAAAGTTACTCCGTGATTTTCGTCTATATATGATGGTTGGCGGAATGCCGCAAGCCGTAGAAAGCTACTTGAATACTAAGAACCTTTCAATGGTGGATCAGGTGAAACGTGAAATTATAGAACTGTATGCTGACGATTTTAGAAAGATTGATCCTACAGGAAAGATAACAAGACTGTTCCGTGCCATTCCCTCAGAACTGTCCCGTAATGCAAAACGGTATCTTTCCGGAGCAGTAATCGGCGCCCAAACCGATGATAATCATTTGGACGAGTTGCTGGAAGACATGGAGGACAGCCTTTGCGTCAACTTCGCTTATCATGCTGACAATCCATCTGTAGGACTGCCTTTGCACAAGAATAAAGACGCATACAAAATGTACATGGGCGATACCGGTCTTTTTGTTACGCTTGCTTTTCTTGACAAGGAAGCCACAGACAACATCATATACCAGAAGTTGTTGTCCGACAAACTGAGTGCAGATTTAGGCTATGTCTATGAGAACATTGTTGCACAGATGCTGAAAGCGTCTGGAAATGAGTTGTTCTATCATACTTGGAAAACTCCAAGCGGTAAACACAATTACGAAATAGACTTTTTGCTCTCACGTGGCAACAAACTTTATCCCATAGAAGTTAAGTCTTCCGGTTATAAGGCTCATGCTTCACTTGATGCTTTCTGCCAAAAATACTCGGCAGAAGTAGGTGAGCGATATTTAGTTTATACTAAAGATTACCATAAAGACGGCAGTACTACATTATTGCCAGTTTATATGGTTCCGTTTTTATAAAGTAGCAGGTGTCGTCGTTTGGCCGTCTTACCCATCTTACCGCCCTCTCTGCCGCTTCTTTCCGCCCGGTCGCATCATGGCGGCGGAGCGGGCGATGCAGCGACGCCACCACTGCTCATCGTCCTCGTCTTTGTCACGTCGCCAGCCTTGGTTATTGACGGTGCTGCCACCATTGGACTCTGCATAGGCAGTGGCCTCACGGATGCAGTTGAGGGAGAGAAGCAGGGCACAATTGATGACACCAGCTGCATTGTCGGTGAGATGGGTGAAGCCGGACTCGTCGAGAATGCGACGCTGCTGTTCGGTAAGGGTCGGACGGACCGGCTCCCAGGACGAAGCCACCATGTCGTTATAGGTTGCCAACAGGTTCTTCTGCAACTCGGTGGTTTGATGGTTGAAGTCGGTACCGAGATGTTCACGGATCTCGGCGTGTTCCTGCTTCAATGCAGCAAGGCGGGCACGGGCGGCAAGGATGGTACGCTCGGCATCCTCCAGCATCTGCTGGCGGAGAGCTAACTTCTCCTTGACGGCTTCCATCTCACTGCGCAAAGCTGCCATTCGACTTGCCAAGGCAGCGTTGTCACAGCCGTCCTGACCGAACTGCCGGGCTATCTGGTCAATCTCATCCTGAATGGCCTGACGACGCTCATTGAGGTGGGCTATCATCGTTGAGATACCCTTCAACTTGATTTCTGCACGATGTATCTGCCGGAGCAAGCCTTGGCGAGTTGTCTCCAGTTCACAGACCTCGGACACCAGTTCACGCTTGTACTCTTCGGTGGAACGGTGACGCGCTCCGGTCTCAGCCATATTACTGCCACGCTCCAATCCCCATTTCTTGTTGACCTGTTCAAGGAGGTCTGAGTGTAGGGTGGTCATATTAGCAGACTCGGCCTCACGACCATCACCAAAGACGGACTTCCATGATATTCGATTACGGGTAGCATCTACCGGCACCATTGTGCAATGGATGTGTGGGTTCTTCTCGTCAAGGTGGACATAGAAGCTGATGATGTTCTCCTCACCATATCGCCTGGCCATGAAGTTGTACACGTCGCGCGCCCAATCCTCGATGTCCTTACAACGAGTGATGCCACTGTTGTCAGCCCCTTTCGTCAAATCTACCTTCTGATTGCCAAAGGCCAGCTCGTGCATCCGCTCGCGGTTGCCTCCAAAGATGAACTTGGCGATGGTACGGTACTTCCGTTTGCCATCACCATTGCTGTTCGGATCCTTGATACCTAGGCCAGCAAGGTTCTCAGCCACCTTCTGAGCAATGCTCTTAGACGTGTCAATGGGTTGCACAATGCCACCACGGACAACCTCAAAGTTGAGCTTTGCCCGTGTGGGGTCATAAAAAAAATAATCAGCCACCTGTGAAATTTTTCTCACAAGTGGCTGATTTCGTTTTTGGCTATTTGGCGATATCCTTTACTCGGTCATCAGGAGTGGCATCATCATAAAGGATGTTGCCTTTGAAGTTGAGGGTCACCTGCTGTACACCATGCTTCTGGATGTAGTGGTTAGTCGTAGTGATGTCACTATGACGTGCCTGGTCACGTGCCACAACAACACCTTGTGAGTTGGCGAGGTCGCGAATGCCGGAATCCTTCAAGCTATAGAACTGGTAACAGTCGTCCCATTTCAGATCCTTGCGCATCTCTTTCCAACGTTTGTTGAAGTTGTCTGGATTCATGTGCTCTTTGCCAGGCAGGAATCCGTCACTGAAGAGATAGTCGCTATTGGGGCTATTGAAGATTTTCAGATCGAGCATCAGCTTGATAATCTCACTGTTCAGGCCCACATTCGCGTCTTTATGATTCTTGCTGATCTTCCCAGAGACGAATACTGTCTGATTTTTGATAGAGATGTCACCAATCTTCAGGTGGCTCAACTCGCCGGGACGAATGAAGGTGTAATACTGCATCATGCACGCGAGTAGGAACGGACGGTCTCGTTTCACGAGATAATCGGTCATATGTCTTAGCATGTCAGCCGTGAGGTCTTTGCGGAACTTCTCGTGCTCCGGCAGCACACGGATGCGCTCGACAGGGTTCGAACCGATGTTCTTGCGACTGATTAAGAACTCCGCAAAGCTGTAGAGCCATCCTCAATAGTTGTTCCTTGTACGTGGCGAGTTGCTGCGATCAATGTAAATTTTTAACATCTTTTATCGCTGATTTTTCATCGATTCAAGATGTTCGTCCAACATGGTTAACTAAAATCGTCCGGTATTCGTCCGGCGGCTTTTTACGAAAATCGCGCAACTTGTTGATTTCCCAACGAGTTACGCGACATTTAGTTGCGGAGGCAGGATAATACACAGATTCTAACTGTTGTATGAAATTATGTTGACTTCATCGATTGAGACAGCCGTTAAAGGCTGTTACATTCCCGTGTCCGAATTATGTCCGAGTTGGAGTACCAGGTCAAGCCGTTTTCCAAGCTGGTCGATGTACTTCTGCTGTTCTGCAAGCCGTTTGTCCTTTTCCTCAATCACCATCTTAAGAGCCTTATTTTCAGCACGCAAATCAACTAAATCGACTTTTGCGTTAGGTGAGTTATTCACAATTCCAATTCCGTTGATGGTCTGAATTTCCTTTTTATCTGTGTCCGAGTTTTGATACAGACTGTCCATAGATATTTCGAGCGCACGGCAAAGTTTTACCACCGTGCTGGCTCTAACATCCGGCTTGGTGGTGATCTCTTTAACTATGTCTCTGTGAGTACCTTCACCGAAAATTAGCTTTGACAGCTGGCGGGGTGTCAAGTTGCGTTCTTTAAGCACATCCTGGATGTACTCAAGATTTGGGTTGATGCGTTCCAATGCCATACCAAATGTTAAATTATAGCCAACGTAAGAAAATAATTCATTCTAACGTTGGAAGTTTCCAATTTTGTTTTTATCTTTGCAACAAATTTAATAAATAAAAACGAAATGGACAAGAAAATTACTGAAGATTTGTCGGCTGTCGACCTGCAGGATTACTACCATGCAATGAAGAAAAGGGACAAAGGTAAGCTACTCCATTATCTCATGGATAAGTATGGAATGGCATATACCACGATTATTAACAAGTTCGCAGGGAGGCTGGAGATGTCAAAGGCTGATATCGTCCTCTTCAACCTTGCGGTTAATGACGAAAGCTTATGGAAGAAGTAGAGTTCTACACCAGTCCTGAAGGACAGGTCTATTACAAGAAAGATGGTCATGATCCGAAGCGGCTCACCAAGTTTTCAGAGGTTGTTGAACCGCTGATAACCATCATCCGTAACAGGTTCCCAGAATGCTATGCGAGGCTGGCCACGCTATATAAGGAGCATGCTACACAGATGGTTGAACGCTTTGTGCGCTGCAACTTTGGCGAGCACGACCTGCTCACCAATGACATCGAGCACGACATCCTCAACTTTGAGGAAGTGCGCTGTCCGTTGCGTGGCATCTGTAAGGACGAACATGTCATCTGCAAACCAAAGAGTCTGGTCCATCTCTCCAAAGGAGAGCAGGAAGTGGTAAAGCTCTACTTAAACGGCTGCACGCTTGACAAAATATCTGAACAGCTGCATAAAAACCGCAACACAGTGAAGACACAGTTGCTGCGTGTGCGAGACAAACTCGGCGTGAAAAACTGCCGGGAAATCATAAGAGTAATGCGGTTGGGAGGCTACATGCTATGAACGATGAATGCCGCAGCTGCCCTCATGGGCGCAACTGTATAAATGGCAGGTGGTGCGAGGAGATTAAAAAATATGTTCAATACGCCAATAAGCCCCTTTGCAAATATGGAAATCAAGATAAATAAGAAAGGAAACAAAATGCTTCTGAAGGCAGATGATGGTGAAGAATTGATTATTGCTCCCAGACATCTGCCCAGTATCAGAAGGACTCCTTACGAAATCGCATGTGACGAGTTTGAATTAACAATAGAAACCTATAAATCAAAGAAGAAATGACAATCAAAGAAATGGAAGAGCAGATTGATAAACTCAATCTGGAGAAGTTGGAAGTTAAGATGAAGAAAGGCAGACAGGTGCACTTCTTCATCTGTGGAGATCCGGAAAGCTATGATGAAGATTGCGGTATAGGTAATCTCATAGTGTTTGACGAAGTTGGACATGCCTGGCTTCTGCCACAACTGAAATATGAGAAGGGTGATTCTTTCAATGTACATTTTGGAAAGAAAGCGAGCATCTTTCTGAATGGTTTCGAAATGAACAGATTTCCATGTCTCGATCTGACAGCTAAAGGAGGTGAGTAACATGTCATATCGGAAAATCAAAAAAGCATACGCCCGCAGATTCGGATGCGTATTCTATATCAAACTTTCCAAGCATGGGAAGAGCTGCATGAAAAAGTCGAAAGCGTTTACAGCGTTCAAAATGAAGAAAGCTCTCTATACTAATAGACCTTATTTAGGAATAATCGGATCCGGAATTAAAGCCAAACAACATGAGTGAGTGTAATAAGAGTATGATAACAAACTGGGAAGAAGTTGTCAACAGAATTACTGATACAACGGAGGAATGGAAGGCTGATAAGCGCAACTGGTTGATTGTCGTTGACAACAAGGAAGACAAATATCATGCGTCTGCCGGCGGCAGCTGGAATGAGGTCGCGAGGATGATTGCTACGCTTATGCTGCGTCGGGAACCTTTTGCGGAAGCAGTAATAAAAGCCGTCAAATTGTTTAAGAGTCAGGGAGGCAACCGGCAAGCATAGGTATTTGCCATCCCAACTACTGCTGATTATATTTGCAGCGTAAAACGATAGGATTATGATTAAAGCTGAAGACATACTGAATGCCACCCACGGTGGGCTCGACATTATCCTTGACTGCTATCCGCAGGCCAAGGGATGCGTGAACACGAAGAAGCACTTTGCCATCCGTGATGAGCGCACGCCGTCGGCCTCGCTACGTGAATACGACTCGAAGAGCTACGGCAAGATCTGGCAAGTGACAGACTTTGGCGGGGACGGCAAGGGCGAGAACGGCATCAGTGTTTATATGCACTACAAGGGCATGCGGCAGAGCCAGTTCAACGAGGCGCTGCTGCAGCTTGCCGCCAAATACGGTGTGAAGGACGAACTGAATCGCACCGTCAACAAGCCTGACATCCGCCAGCGTGATGCCAGGCAGGACGAGCCGGACGGCAGCCGTCCCTTTGAGTTGAATGAGAAATTCACGGCTGACGAGCTTCAGGTCCTTGGCCCAAAGGTGAAGCAAGCCGATGTCGATGCGCTGCACTGGCACTCGGTGAAATGGATTGCCAACGTCAAGAACCGGCGCGTTACGGTAAAATACTCAACGCCACACTATCCCATCTTCATGCGCGAGTGCCTGATACACGAGGCCAGCGGCGAAGAAACCGAGGATAAGTTTTATAAGGTGTATGAGCCGCTGAACGTTGAGAAAGGTTTTCGCTTCTCATACACTCCTGCGGGTAAGAAACCCCAACGCTACATCAACGGCCTGTCTGAACTGAAGGCTGCCTACCACAAGATGAACTCCGAGGAGGAAAAGGAATGGCAGCGCACCCACGACGATGACAAGCCCTATAAGGAGAAGAAACTGCCGGAAGCGTTCATCTGCTCCGGCGAGCGCGATTCGCTCTGCTGTCAGTCAATGGGCTATCATCCGCTTTGGTTCAACTCAGAGACCTACAGTCTGTCGGCAGAGGAGTACCGCGAGATTATGAAATACGTCGAGGTTCTTTATAACATCCCCGATATCGATGAGACAGGCCGACGCAAGGGTACCGAGCTGGCCCTTACCTATATTGACATACACACCGTATGGTTACCCGACTGGCTGACCAGCTACAAGGACAACCGCGGACATGGCCGCAAGGACCTGCGAGACTGGATGGCGCTGCGCTCGGAGAAGAAGGATTTCAAGAACCTCATGGCCAACGCCCTGCCCGCGAGGTTCTGGGTGGAATGGCTCACCAAGGACGGGAAGAAGAAATATGAGATAGACACCGCATGCCTGTACAATTTCCTTTCGCTGAATGGCTTTCATGCGCTGAAGGACGACAACAGCGACAACCCCGAATACATCTACATCGACGGCAATGTGGTGAAGAAAATAAAGGTGGGCGAAATAAGACAGTTTGTCATCAAGTGGGTGCTCGACCATCATAAGGGCCGCGACATTCTCAACCTGGTGCTCAACTCACCTCGATTGTCCGGAGCTGCCCTGGAGAGCCTCGGCGAGGTGACGCTTGACTTCACCGACTTCACCTCACAGAGCCAGCTCTTCTTCTTTTCCAACGCCACTGTCGATGTACACAAGCCTGTGCCCGGCGACGACGGCATAAGGGCCTATGAGCATGGACAGGGCGGCATCAACAACTACGTGTGGAAGGAGAATGTCATCGACCACCGCTTCAAGAAACTCGAACAGATGTTCGAGATAAAGAAGGTACAGGCCGAGGACGGCCATGAATACCTTGACATAGAAATCCACAATGTCAACAGCCATTTCTTCGGCTACCTAATCAATACCAGCCGTCTCTTCTGGCGCAAGGAGACGGAATACAACTTCGAGGACGATCCGGAGGGCGCGAAGGCATACCTCGAAAAACATCCTTTCGACATACAGGGCGATGGGCTTACTGCCGATGAGATACGTGAGCAAAAGCAAAACCTCATCAACAAGATATTCGTCATGGGCTATATGCTCCACCGCTACAAGAGTGTAACGCGTGCCTGGGCACCGCAGGCCATGGACAACAAGATTGGCGAGGACGGCCAGTGCAACGGACGGTCGGGCAAGAGCTTCTTCTTCAAGACCATTCAGAAAATGCGCAAGACAGTCTCCCTCTCCGGGCGCAAGCGCAACCTCATGGACGACCCTCACGTACTGGAGCAGGTGACGCAGTTCACCGACATGGTGCTCGTCGATGACTGCGACCGCTACATGGATCTTGGCCAGTTCTACGACAGCATCACCTCCGACCTCACCGTCAACCCTAAAAACAACCACGTGTTCACCATACCCTTCGACGAGAGCCCAAAGTTCGCCTTCACAACGAACTATGTGCCTTGCAACTTCGACCCGTCGAGTCAGGCACGCGCCCTGTACATGGTCTTCTCCGACTGGTACCACGAGCGAACGGAGGAGAACGACTATCTGGAGACTCGTTCCATCCGCGACGACTTCCATAAGACACTCTACGAGCACGACTACACCGAGGAGGAATGGAACAACGACATCAACTTTTGGCTGCAGTGCACCCGCTTCTACCTGAGCATCGCCGACACCGGCTACAAGCCACAGCCGCCTATGGAGAACATCATCCAGCGCAAGTACAAGGCTGACATGGGTGCCAACTTCGAGGACTGGGCCGACGGATACTTCTCGCCTGAGGGCGACAACCTCGACAAGATGCTGGAGCGCGACAATGTGCTCAACGACTACATGCGCTTCGCCAATGTCAACCGCATCACCATGCAGAGCTTCAATAAGAAACTCAAGGCGTTCTGCGCCACGCGCTCCTGGATCGACAGCTTGAACCCCAAGGAACTGCAGAACGCCTCGGGCCGCATCCAGTCGCGTGTGACCGGACCGGACGGCACCAGCAAAATCAAGGACATGATCTATGTAAAGAGCAAGCCGGAGGAAATACAGGAGGTGAAGCCGGAAGCAAAGCAGGAGCCGAAACAGCAGGATCTCTTCGACAAACCTAACGGGCAACCAGGAGACGATTGTCCATTCTAATTGCTTTTAATCTTATCGCTTGCCAGGGCGGCGTTGCTGAGTGATTCAGCAGCCCGCCTTTTTTCGTTGCCAAAACTGCCAATAGGACATAGTAAGATTTATTTACATCTTGCCACAGCTGGACCACGACGGGGCTTCCTGTTTCCCCGACCCCCTTCTAATTTCCTTCCAAAATTTTGTGACTTTGTAACAGAGAGTTTGAAAAAGAAGAAAAAGACTATAAATCAGAGATTTGCGCTGTCACAAAGTTGTCACAAAGTTGCGTTGCAAACTGTCACAAAAAAAATCGGGTTTGTGACAAGGCATCTTCCGATGGGTGTCTGAGGCCTTTGTTGCACTTTTGATTTTTGCCAATATTTTCCGCAACAGACTATTGTGACAACAAATGCTATTGATAATCATACGGTTACAAATCTTGTCACAAATGAAACGTTGTCACAAAATTATTTCACGAAATCAGCGGAAGCCAAAGTTAGCGGAGAGAGAAGAAGGGGACGCAGACTTGCAATCTGTAAAATTATGTTTACATTATAAGGAAATTTCGACCTATTTTCTACCTAATATTTGAAAATATCCCATTAATTTCCTACCTTTGTGAGAAATTTATAAAAAATAAAGAGTATATGAGCAAATTTGTCTTCTACCTAAAGGTCAAGCCGTTTATCAAGCAATGGCTGACTCATCACTACGGCAATCCGGTCACCTTTCCTTCTCGCAGTGCAGAGAACGCCTGCATCCGCCGCTTCGTCGGTCTGCGTCCCAAGGACTGGCTGCCTCAGAAGCCAGAGGAAGACACGGTGCCAGTCGCCATACCCTATGACAAAAAGAAAAACTGGCTTTACTATAACTATATGTCAAAGTCTGCCTGCCGTGCCCTTGATGAAATCATCGAGGACACCTTCAAGATACAGTTCTGGAACGATATGAACGAGATGACGCGCTGCGGGTGTACGCTGCTCAACTGCGTCAGGTCGTGGTGTGAGAACAACGGTATCTCGACCGACTATGACTATACGCTGAAGATGCGCTACCAGCGTATGCGCGACGCTCATCTCGAGCACGGCGTTGATCTTCGGAAGAGGGTGAAGGGAACCAACAAGAAAATCTGAGTTTTTTTTCAAAAAATCGCGTCTACTATAACCCCCGATTTGTTCGCCACCGTGCGATTGCCAAACTAAAAATAAACAAGATATGAACACGCTGAAAATTATCCGCAAGGTTGAACGAGCATTGTGCCAGGATCTCAACGGGATGCAAAGAACCTCGTTCGACACTGTTAAACTTCCCGATGGTATTCAATGGGAGAAAATTGCCGTCAGACCATATCCAACATTATCAATTGCTGAAAAAATGGATGATAAGGTGTTAATGAGAACGGCTACGGTTAAATTCTATACCTGTCAGGAACTCGGACTTAGAAAAAACTATGTTTACCGTCTGACCCTCATTGGCGGCAGGCAATTGCTCGTTGGATCAAATAAAAGACCGTTTCCAATATTGACAACAGTAGAGTCTATGCCCGAGAAACCGACGGACAATTCTTGGACTGAGGCCTCAATTACCTACACTACGCCATTGTCTATACCGCAAATAGGCTAATGCAAAGTGTTTTTACTCACATCTTTTATATATTAACTTTGCGGAAAAAGAACAGATAATGGAATATCAGATAACGATAACGGGCACTATAGGCTGTTGGTGGAACTCCGCTTCCTTCGACTATGTGCAATATGTCCTTAACCAGAACAAGGGCAAGGAGGTGCATGTCGGCTTCAGCTCCTATGGCGGCTATGTCAAGGACGGATTGGAACTCTACCAGGCGTTCCGAAATCATGGCAATGTCCACGCTCATGCATTTGGCATGAACGCTTCCATTTCTACCATTGCCATGTTGGGCTGCAAGACTATCGACATCGTCAAAGGTTCTTTCTTCCTTATCCACAATACGAGCACGATGATTAACACCTACTCGCAGAAGAATAAGGATGATCTTGATGCCTACATCAAGAACCTCACGAAGCAGAAAGATGATCTTGCCACCTTTGACGACGTTCTGGCACAGATGTACGCTGACAAGACCGGCAAGACAAAAGAAGAGTGCGCAGCTCAGATGAACAAAGGTAACTGGATGTCGGCTCAGGAAGCCGTTGACTTCGGTCTTGTGGATTCCATATACGAAGACGACAAGGACGAAAAGGCGACGGTTGAAATCACCAACCTTTTCATGAATAACTATAAAAACAACAAGGAGGCAGGCATACCGCCATTGCCGAAGCCACAGCAGCCGATGGCAGCAGTGGCTGACAGCGAAGGCAATCCAACTCCGACCTTCCTGCAGAAGACGTTGCAGGGAATCAAGAACCTGCTCCATAAATCTAACGTCGAGGATAACCAACAACAGATGAGTAAAACTAAAGAAAATGCGGCACTGCTTGCCGCTCTTGCCGTTGACTCTCTGCCTAACGATGACAAAGGGCAGTACATCCTGACTGCTGAGCAAACCGAGAAGCTCAATGAGATGCTTGGCAAGCCAAAGGATGAGCATAAGGATGACAGCCCCGCTCCTAAGGCTCCTAAAGACCAGCCCAAGGATGAAGTGTCAGAGCTGAAGGCCGAGCTGCAAAAGGCAAAGAATGACCTCGCCGCAAAGGACGAGCAGATTAAGAACCTCCAGAAGAACCCTTCGCCGGAGGACAAAACAAACGATAACCCTGCTGATGGCCAGGCTGCTTTCACGGCTTTTGACCTTGCAGAATCACTTAAAGACCTCTAAAAATGGCAGACACATCAACAAATGTATTGAAGGTGGGCAACGTCACCTTCACTCCGGAGCAGCTCAGTAAGACTTTCATCACTTACCGTGAGCAGCTTATCGTTCAGCCGATGCTTGCCATGGACAAACTGCTGAAGCATTGTTCTGTACGCACAGGCATACGCTATAAGGAAGTGATTCCGGAAATGTCGGGTAACTTCGAGATGGGTAACTACAAGAAAGACAAACAGCACGATGCCGATGTAAACATCGACGGTCGCACACTGGAGACTTTCTTCGGTAACTGCATCGAGACCATTGACCCTAACGCCATCTACCAAAGCATCTGGGGTAGCAACATCACCAAGGGCGAGGGTCTTAAGAACGTGCCTATCGTTGTGCAGATTTGCGCATTCATCATGAAGAAGCTCGGTGAGCGTCTCTTCTTCAATGCGTTCACTGCCAAACACGATGGCACTGTCTTCGATAAGACGGCAGCTTTCTTTAATGGCTTCAAAACCATCATTGACAACGACATTGCCGGTACCAACGAGAATAAGAAAGTTTATATCTCTGAGGACCGGGGCAACCTTGTTTATTTTACAGACTCTATCGGAAGGGACAACGCCGAGGATGCGCTGAAGGACTTCTACTTCAACGAAAAGCTCAATGACAACCTCCGTGGGCAGGATCTGAAGATGTTCATCAGTGATAGGACCTATCACTTCTACACAGAAGCTTATCAGACACGCCACGGGGCTCTGCCTTACAACCAAAGCTATGATAAGCTTACGCTCGAAGGTGCTTCTAACGTAGAGTTGGTGCCCCTGCCAAACGTTCCTAAGGACTTCATCCTGCTCACACCGAAGAAGAATATTCTTCTCCTGTACAACCAGAAGTCAGACGATGAGACATACACCGTCGAGAAGTCTCTTAAGAACCACTACGATGTTGACTTTATCGCCAACATGTTCTTCGGAACCCAGTTCGAGAGTGTGTCGCCTGAGGTCTTCGCAGTGGCAGAGAAGAAGCCGACTGTCTAAAGTATAACGATGACCGCCGCTCATGGGCGACGGTCATCACATCATTTAACGATTTAAAGAACTCAAAGATATGGCAAAATGCACTAAAAATCCATCCGTCTATGCGGATTTGGAGAAATGCCCAGGACAAAAGAAACTGCCGGGCATACGTGATTGGGTGTATACCACTTCAAAAAGAGACATTCTCTCTTATCCTGCTGTAAGTGAAGCACCAGCCGACCTTAAAGAAGCTGCCCAGACTAAGGGGGATTTCGTTCTTGCCGCTGACAAATACTTCTACAAGATTGGTATAGTCAAGAACAACGGTAAGATTGAAGTTGAGAACCAGGGCACGGATGGCGCCAAGACTTTCCTCAATAAGGTAACAATAGCCATCCCCGGAACCGAGGAGGAGGCAACAGGTCTTATCAATCAGATGAACAACGATGAGATGGTCTTCCTTGTGCCACAGCGCAACGGCAAGTACCGCATCATTGGTAATGAAGACTTCGATGCCGAACTGTCGCTCAAACAGGATACCGGCGCTTCGCCGACAGATGCCAACACTACTACCGTGGAGGCATCTGCTACCGACTACTGCGCCGCTCCTTTCTATACGGGTAAGATCCATACCACTGATGGCGACATCGATGGTGCTACAGGTAAAATTGCGGCATCGACAGGTAAGGATGCGTCAGGCTCTGCCGGTACTGGCAGCTAAGGTGAGAAGATTGATTCAGGATAACAAAGACATCTCTTCTCATATATATATAGATGCGGGGGCGGTCCTCACGTGTGATCGTGAGACCGCCCCCTTTTAGTAACATTGAAAATATTTCTAAATCATGCCAATCGACAACTCAATTACACAGAGGCTTAATGATTTTTTGGATATGTCCGAAAGAACTAACGAGGACATTATCAGTGGTGCCACACTGCTCTTGCAGCTCAACCGGAACCGCCAGCTCTTTCAGACGGTGTTGACCAACCCAAAGCGTTTCGAGTCCACTGTCGTGTACGAGCTGAAGAAGTTCGTACCAATCAGACAGCGTGGACAGACGCTCGAAGACGTACAACGTCAGACGAAAGAACTGCTTGGTGAACTGCAGGCAGCCGTAGAATCTGAGCCAGAAGACAATGAGGATAAAGCTGATGAAGAGCAGGACCTGCCTCTGCATAAAGGTAAGCGTGCTGACCACGACCAGCTGCCGGATAACATCAAGGCTATCTGGGAACAGAACGCTGAGCGGTGGAAGAAAATCAAGGCTTTGTATTATACCTGTCAGGATATTAAGGAACCGTGCGACCGCGCGGAGTCGCTCAACGCACTCAAAGAGACGTGGTATAAGTACAAGTCGGAGTTCACAAGATATGATGATTACGTCATCGAGAATAGCGATGAAACCGCACAAAAAGAGACCACGCCTGTTGACTACGCCAAAGCCATTACCAACGCTCGCAGCTATCTGAGCAAGGCTGTCAAAGATGATAAGCTTCTTAATAAAAGAAAGGCAGCTCTCGCAGACGATGCAGACGACAAAACCATCCTGGACTACAACACTTCACTCCAAAGTGTAATGGATCGGGTTCAGCTGCTGCTCAACAGTGGCGAGATTATCGGTGATGACCTCCGTCAGAAACTTACGGATGCCGGTGTCGTTTTCCCTGAGGAAAAACCATCTGAGACGGTTGAACCGTCAGAAAATGCCGATTCCACCGATGATAAGGATATAGACAATGAGCAGGGGCAGGAGAATTGATGACATATTGCAGCCGCTCACGCGCCAGTCGCACCAGTACTTCCTCGGTAACGGACTTCACACGCTCGGCCTGCTCGGATGGATCCTGTCGCAGACCGGACGTGCTGATGTCTGGGTCAGCACTTTCTCTACGTCGGATGCTTTCTGCTCCGGCTTCCTCAATCTGAGGAAGAAAGGACTTATTGAAAAAGCATCACTTGTAGCTGACCTAAAAGCTTCGAGAAAGACAATGCAACTGGCCAAGCTGATGAGCAGCTGCTTCGATAATGTCTATCTTGCGCAGAACCACTCGAAGATAGTACTGGTACAAAATGAACGTTGGACGGTATCTGTCATATCATCGCAGAACCAAACCTATGGCGACCGTGCTGAGTGTACCATGGTAACGACATCACAGCAAGCTTTCCTGGATCTCTACACGGGACTTGACCATATCATTAAAAAATCAGTTGACCTCAATGGATTATTCGAAAGAGTTGCTTCAAAAGATAGAGGAAGAGGCGAAGAGACTCATGACCCCGCCGGAGATTTCCGCCCTTTTGGGTATTGATGAGACGGAACTGACCGATGATATCAATACGCTCGGCCATCCTGCGCGGAGTGCCTTTTTCCATGGTGTGGCCATAACAGCAAGGGAAATTCGCGAGGACATCCGGGACGCTGCGCGTGCCGGCTCGCCGTTCTCGGTATCAGAATGCCTCAGTATGATAGAAAGACAACTCTCCTCAGTGACAATGATATAAATATGAGCTTACCTGTCAACATAGATGAATACTCGCGTCTGGTCGTCCTCGACGATAACGAACTTCAGGCGCGGAATGTGGCCGTTTCCGTCCGGGAACGGCTGCAGCGGCTTCGTGGCATCTACGCCTACTGGCTGCAGTTCCCGTCGAAGTTCGATAAGGAGATAGTGGATTACGACATGAAGAAGTTCAAGGTCGGCAGGGCTCAGGCCTACGATGACCTACATCTCACCCAGATACTCATGGGAAATCTGCAACAGGCTTCCAAGGAATTCATGCGCTGGAAAATCAACCGAGACCTTGAAGAAGACCTCATATTGGCACGGGCGAGAAATGACATGCGCGCCGTGGCCTCGATAGAGAAGAACCGCATCATGAACAACCGCACTGACAAGGATGATGAGCCGGAGCTGGAGTTTGACAAGATTGTGCCGCAGCAGTTCGAGATGACCGATGATCCGACGGTTATCGGCATCCAGAAGGTTCCGGGACTGAGAGACCGTATCCGTAAGTTGGAGAAGAAATATGGTGATACGAAGATTGAAGATGCCGACTTCGAGGAGATAAAGGAAGAGCATGATGGAAACGGAACAGGTTCATAGGGAATACTTTAATGACCCACAGCTCTACTCCCTTGCAATGAATACGCGCGACGAGGTAATCGTTGCTGGGCGTGGTATGGGAAAGGGAGCCATACAGGCGGGCCGTCTGATGACGTGTTTTCAGGGTATGCCGGGGTCTATGGGTGGTTTCGTCTCGCCGTCGGTAAAGCGGTGCCTGACCAACATCCTGCCCTCGATGCTCATACACCTGGAGCGATGGGGATTCAAGCGCGACCTTCACTATGTCGTCGGAAAACGTCCTTGGAAGGCCCTGCACTGGAAATCGCCCATCTTCACGCCCGCCAACTGGGAGAATACCATTTCGTTCTACAATGGCTCGGTGTGTAATATTATCTCCCAGGACCGTGCCGGCACCAGCAACTCGATGTCGCTCGACTACATCATCATCGACGAAGCGAAGTTCATCAACTTCGAGCAACTGAAGGATGAGACCTTTCAGGCCAACAGAGGCAACGAGCAGTACTTCCACAACTTCCCGCTGCACCATGGCATGACCATCACCTCGGATATGCCGGTGACGAAGAAGGGCAGCTGGTTCCTCTCCTACAAGGATGACATGGACAAGGAACTCGTGGAAGCCATCGAGGGACTGGTCTATGCCAAGTGGCGGGCCAAGCGCCAGCAGAAAGCGATGCCTTCGCAGGCGGATGCCATCCAGCAGAAGATAGACCGCATCGACGCGAAACTCAGCTTCCTGCGGTCGAAGTGCCTTCTCTATAAGGAGTACACCAGTATCCAGAACCTTGCCCTCTTGGGTGAAGAGTTTATCCGCCGTGCCAAGCGCGACCTGCCGCCGCTGACCTTCGCCACGTCCATCATGTGCAAGCGCATCGAGATAAGTACGGACGGCTTCTACGGCGGCATGAGAGAGGATGTCAACCTCTACACCGCGCCGAATGAGAATGTGCTAAATCTCGAAGCACTCAATGACGGTGCCATCCCCAACGACTGCCGTCAGGATAGCGACCTCGACGCTCAGTTGCCGCTCATCATCGCCTTTGATGCCAACGCGAACATCAACTGGCTGGTCTGTGGCCAGGTGGGCAAGGATGGCAAGCTCCGTGTCCTGAAGTCCTTCTTCGTGAAGTACGAGCGGAAGATCCCGGAACTGCTTGATGATTTCAACGACTACTATCGCTATCACCGTCGCCATCAGGTAGTGTTCTACTACGATGCCACCTTCGTGGGCAACAGCTATGGCACCCATTCCGAGGCCTTCTATCGCATGATCATCACGGGACTGCGTCGCAAGGGGTGGAACGTGAAGTCCAAGTATATCGGTAAGCCGATGAACCACATCTTGAAGAATGACCTTATCAACCGCATGTTCCGTGGCCGTGCCCACCACTTGGTGCTCATCAACAGGGACAACAATCCGGATCTGCTCATCTCTATCACCTCGGCCGGTGTCAAGAATGGCCAGAAAGATAAGAGCGGTGAAAAACTTGCGGAGACCGAAGAGGACAAGCTGGAGAGCCGTACCGACGGCTCCGACGCGTTTGACACGCTGTGCATCGGGGTAGAGCGGTTCCCAGTCATGCAGTATCGCAGTGTGTCCACCAATGGATATTCGAAATAGCAACCACTTTCTTTTGCCATTATATAATGTAAGGGGCGTTCCTGATGATGGGAGCGTCCTTTTTTCTTGTTTTTGTCGCTGCAGCATCTTCACGAGGCTTGATAGTCTTAGGTAGGATGCGACCGCATACTGACTCGTATGTATTCTGTGAACATCATAGTTGTCATTTATCGGTACTCTTGTTGTCCATAGCTGTTACCGCAATATACTTGAATGGCATCATTGTTTGTGCCATCGCATAGCTGCTGCCGTGGCCTCTGCTCTATTATTCGATTGCCGTTTCTCGATGAGTAGTCTCTTAACCGTCCTGCCGTAGACTTCTGCCTTGATGTTCTGATTATTTTGTAAGCTCATACGGATGCGCTTCAACCATTTGTCTGGTGGGTGCTGCTGAAAGTTGTGGCATGTTGTCATGATGAAATTTTCCGGGCATTGTCGGACTTTGAATTTTTCCTTTGCAAAGTTAGCGCAATCCCGGCCTCTGCAAGTTCAAGCCTACGGTTGTCTCGTAAAATTTTTCAGAAAGTTGGGGCAGGTTTGCCTAATCCAACTTTCCAAGTCTGAAGATGAAAAATTTTACGGCCAAAACTGGCATCTAAGGCCTTTCCGATTGCTGCTCCTTTTATGCACGTAAAAATTAATAAAAGTCCAACAATTAAAAATTTCAACATCATGACAACATCAACTTTCACACAGCAGCACCTCACCGCCAATGGTTTCAAGAAGCGCAACCGCAAGAGCCATCTCTTCTCTCAGAACCTCTATCAGGTAGAAGTCAACGGCGAGGACGGAGACTACATCACATTCGAGGTAACGGCTGACTCTTGCGCAGAGGCCACGGAAGCAGCTGAGCGCATGGCAATGGATGTGATGGTTGACATTCAGTATATCACGGTAACAGCTTTGGATTAATCAACAAGAACGTTTCACAATTTAAATTATACAACTATGAAGTTCACAGAACACAACGAGATCGTAATGGAGAAGTTCGCATCAATGATTATCGAGCGCATCGAAAAGATGCAGGCAAGCGACTGGAAACAGGGCTGGATCGGCCGCACTATCGGGGGAAGCCCCGTCAACATCGAGGGCAACAGATATCAGGGTTGCAACGTTTTCTGGCTGATGATGGACTGCGCACTGAACAACTGGGAGCATCCTATCTACTGTACCCTCAAGCAGGCCAACCGCCTCGGTGCCCATGTCAACAAAGGCTCTAAGTCCATGCCTGTCATCTTCTGGGATTATTCCATCACCACTCCTGCCGGCAAACGTATCTCTCTTGACACCTATCATAAGATGAGTAAGGATGAGCAGGAGAAGTGTACGAAGTTTCCCTTCCTGAAGAGCTACAGTGTCTTCAATGTGGCACAGACAAACTTAGAGGAGAAACAGCCTGATAAGGTCAATGCCCTGAAGGAGGGCTTCGGCTGTGAGATTGCTAAGGACTCACAGGGTATGTATGCCAACGCAGCCCTTGACAGAATGATAGAGGAACAGTCCTGGGTGTGCCCGATACAGGCCACGAAGGATGCCGACGGTGCGTTCTACTCTCCGACACGTGATATGATAATAGTCCCTCGTAAGGAGCAGTTCAAGCGCGGGGCTTCCGCCGAGGAGATATACAAGGACGGACAGGAGTTCTACTCATCCATGCTCCACGAGATGATACACTCCACTGGCACAGCCAGCCGTCTCAATCGCGAGAAAGGAAAGAGGTTCGGCGATACGCTCTACGCCAAAGAGGAACTGGTCGCTGAGCTTGGTGCGGCACGTGTTGGGCAGGTGCTTGGGTTCGATAAGCGTATCATCAACAACAACGCGGCTTATTGTAAAGGTTGGGTCAATGCCTTGCGTGAGCAGCCTAAGTATGTGCTCTCGCTCATGACCGACGTGGAGAAGGCCAGCAGGATGATACTGGACAAGCTCGCCTGATGCTTGGTACGGCTGATAACTCCTTCCCGAGGCTTACGGGCTTCGGGGATTTTATTTGTGTACTTCGAGAAGGCACGTACCCCCAGTGCTACAGTCTGCCTTCAGCTTACGTTACGTGGACCGCATGGCTGGTTCACTGCACGACGCACCAGGCAGACAGTAACACTGGGGAGATAGGAAGGGACAGTGGCGGCACATGCCATGCACTGGGCATCGCTGTCCTTGCAGGGCGATGTCGTTTATGGCCCGTGCCGCTTCTTGCGTTCAGTTGCCACGCAGGCTAACCCACCAACATACAGTGTGCCGGTGGCAGGCCAATGGCACACCGTATGGCAGTGGAGATAGGTTTGGACATTCATTGGTAGCGCTGAACCGATGATGCTCATCCGTCCGGCGCATACCGCGGATGGCAATTGCCATACCTCTTGCAGCGACAAAAGAGTTAATTGCCGACGTTGCAGAGTTGAAAGGTCTTTACATATTCCGCTATATCAAAGGGAGGCAATTGCCAAGGCTGCTTAGGGCGGTGGGGGCTGCTAAGGCAGGCTTCAGCGGCTTTCGCCGCTCGCAAACCGCCAAATCGTTGATATTGGGCGGTTTGCTTTTTGAGGTAGTGGAATATTCGCGCAAAATCACCCAAATTGCCGTTTGATAACGGTAACTTGGGACCCCTTTTGCGCGAAAAACGCCCACTTGCCAAGGTTTTGACATCGTTTTAGTGGGCAGAGCGGTCAAATCCTGCATTTCGGATTGGGCTAAAATTGCCTGATTTGGGGATTTCCTTATTCTTTACAAGATATTCCTTTCAGCAGAGACCACGAGCCAACCTTTGATATGTATTTTCTGCCATACATTATATAAACTATCTTTGCGGAAAAAGAACAGAGAATGGCAGACACACTCACACCGACTGAAGCAATACAGCAGCTGCGGACGCTATTTGAGGGCATACGTGATGAGCGTCACACGTATGCCAACACCGCCACGAGAATAGGTAATGCCTTCCTCGCGCTGCTGTCGTATATCGCCGGTGCGCCATTCCTGCGCAAGGATACCGCCGACACTGCCGCCGGACTGCTTACGCTGCTCATGGGCTGCGTCATCGGCGAGAGCAAGCAAATAAGGCTCAACCCGGACGGTTCCATCGTCTGTGGCTCCATCCGCGTCGATGGCTCGGCCATCTTCAACGAACTGGTGTTCAACCACCAGAACGTATTGGAGGGAGACACCTACTTCACGGATAAAGGCATCATCGAGAAGGTAGAACACACCGACATCGGACAGTACACCTTGACCTTCCGAAAGGAGTATGATGCCGACCATCATACCTTTCATGTCAACGACATACTTCTTGGTAAGGTGAACCGTCTCGACACGGGAAAGACCTATTACTCGTTCTGGCTGCGTGTCGATAGGGTAGATACGGAGGCCAACACCGCCGTCTGCTCGCTCTACGGCGACAGCGATGTGCCAGGCGGTAAGAACTACGCCCCCGTGCCCACAGCGCGCGTCATCCGTTGGGGCAATACGGTGGACACCTCACGGCAGAGTGTGTGGTTCGTGTCATCGAACGACGGCCGCTGGCTCTTTCTGCAAGGCGTTGACAAACCCATCGTCGAGGACTCCGAGCACGGCTCGAACTATGCCGCCTTCGTGGGCCTGCCACCCGACATACAGGCAGTTCACGACCTGCTGCAGAAGGGTGTCATCTCGAAGGAACAGCCGTGTCTCTATGCCAAGACCATATTGGCGGAGAACATCATACAACTGGACTATCTGGGCAAGCCCATGTACCAGGCACGCGACTGCGGGCAGTGGAACGCGTCGAGGAAGTATATCAAGGGATGGGACGACACGGCCAAAGGCTATTATAAAGACCGCGTGTGGTGGAAAGGCTGCTACTGGGAGTGCGCCGTGGATGCGTGCTCAGGCAGCGAGCCGAGATATGGCAACACCAACTGGACATGCCTTCTCGGCGGCTCAAACATGAGCATCAGCATCAACAGTACGGCGGGCAACTTCTTCCGAGCCGGTACCGACTGGACCACGACGCTGGTGGCCACCGTATGGAACGCCGAGATGCAGCTGAAGGCAGAAGAGCTCACGGGATGTACGGTCACCTGGCTGCGCGAGAGCGACGATGCCGACGGCGACGCGGCATGGAACGCCCAGCACGAGAGATTTCATGAGCTAAGCCTGAACGTGGACTCAAAGGTGGACCTTCCATCGGTATGGGAGGCCGGCAGCCAGGTGGGATACAAAGTCGTGGTAGTTTTCCCCGACGGCAGCAACTATGACCAGGATTATACAATAGTTATATAAAGAGAACAGGATATGAAGATGAAGGTTACAGGCGGACGGTTACTTCACCCGTCGCTGAGCTTTGCCTTCTCCATGCTGGAGCTTGGCGGCAGCAAACAACAGAAATACAATATAGTGTTGGGTACATTCGTTCCCGACAGAACACTCACGCCTTATCAGCTGAAGCCAAAGCTGATCGTCAAGGATCCGGAGGGCAACATCCCTACCGGCGACTATGCGTCGGCCATGAAAAATGTCGTCTGGACGCTGCGCCTCATTGACGGAAAGAATGTCGTGGCGCTGACCAGGGGAACGAGTGCGACGACGGGCGACTACTATGTCGATACGGTGAACGCCCTGACCATCCGCCGCAATGTGAGCACGGTACAGCTGCTGTCGGTGGACTTCCACGGAGAATTCTACAATGCTGCGCGACGGGAGACCTCGGAGTTCAACTGGCACAAAGACCTGACAACGGTGGATGAAACCGAGACAAACATCAGTCTGGAGTTGCGTTTCCCGTCGAAAATGAACTTCTCACCGTTTAAAAACTACGGCAAGTTTCCCATCGAGGCCGCGCTGATGAACGGCGGCGTGCCCCTCAATAAGGATCATGCAGGGTATAAGTGGCAGACCTTCGAGACCAGCAATAAGAGCTGGAGAGACATCGATACAGCCTCAGACCTGTGGTATGTCAGCGGCAAGGACAGCTCACAGATCACCGTCGATGTGGACTTTATCCAACACACGGTGCTGCGCGTGCTGGCATGGCCGAAGAGCGACCCGACACAGCAGCAAGGAGCTTCGACGCTGCTTCGCCGCTGGTATGGCCAGTGGGAAGACACCTATGAGTTTGCCTATGCCAAATTCCTCTACACAACCACACGACAGACCAAGGCCGTGGCGAAGGTGACGAACCGTCAGGGCGACATCAAGGACCCGCAGAAGTACTTCGACATCCAGATGTTTTACCGCGAGAACGATAAGGCAGAATGGAAGAGCCTGGGCAACGGAACGGAGTTTGTCGTTCAGCGCGAGCTGCTCACCGGCGAGCATCAGCTTGGCGGCGTATGCCGCGAGCTGAGCGCATACAAGCCGATAGTACTGCACGACGGCACCATCCTTGCGGACACGGAGGGGAAACCCATCGTGGGCAGGTTCCCGACATCAGAGATAGAAACCGAATAAAATCAAAAGCGTATGGACTACTATATCATTCCGGCCAGTCTGGCCAGAAAGCTCTGCCTGACCGACTTTCGTACAGGCGACGAAAAGCACGGTTACGTGGTAAACTCATCCGACCTGGAGGTGTTTGGCCTGAAAGAGGCCAAGCAGCTTGGCGCACGGTATATCAGCGCGTGGGATGCAAAGAACATCATCAAGGAGATAACGAACAAGTAAAGACAGAAGAATATGAATACTTTATCAGCAATCGACCATATCTATGGATTTGACGACGGAGACACGCTCATCCCGGGCATGGCCATCGTGTGGGTCAACGGCGAGACCGACCAAGGCTTCCAGCAGTATTACAATCCCTCGACGGGAAAGGTAGTGGCCACGGACTTCACCAAGCATCCAGCGCTGGTGTATCCAAAGCCATATTCTACGAAGAGGGGCGAGGTCGTGGTGCCTGAGGAAGCAGGACAACAGTTTTACATCGGCAATGTAACCGATGAGGGCGGCATCCTGCAGGACGGTAAGGTGAAGGAGATTTGGAAAGACTACTTCGAGCTGGCAACGGTCACGGCAAACGGTAAGACATTCCCTGCCCTAAAGATCAAGGGCAACCTTGCGGACAAGTACAAGAGCGACAAGACCATCTACTATCAGAGCTCTTACAGGGACATGAAAGTGATATGCTCGCAGCCATTACCCATCATGGCATCGGCCGGCGACAGCTTCAAGGTGCTGGTGAACTGCGTGGGCGCGGATGGCAGCGGCGACAATGTCTTGTCGAACGATAACGACTGGGTACAGTTCACGGCCAACCTGCAGCGTGCCGGTATCAATGTCGATGGGGCGCAGTATCAGTGGCAGCGCAACGAGAGCGGTGTGTGGAAGGACATGACAACCATCGCCAACATGCAGGAGGTGAACGGTCAGACGCTGAAGCTCTACAATGCCGGTGTGGAGGGGTCGGAGCTGTTCCGGTGCCTGGCGAAATACAACAGCCAGACTTATGTCGGCACTGCCGAGGCTACCGACATCCACGATCCGTTCTATATCGACATCGGCCGCAGCATCCCCACGCAGGGCGTGAATGTCGGCCAGACGGTTACCTACAACCCAAAGGTCTATGAGCGCTCGACAGGCGAGCTGTCAACAGGCTGGACATTCATCTTCTCGTTTACCGACAACGACGGCAACACCGTTACCGACGTGACGGAGAAGACGCTGACTTACGACAATATCACCAAGCATAACGGCATCGCCGTACGTATAGAGGCAAGGAAATCATGAAAAGTATATCAGCTCTTGACAAGCTCTTCCCAGCACCCAAGGATGGCAATCCGGGCAGCGACGCGGTGATGTACCGCATCGTCTGCTCGAATGCCACACCCAATGTAACGGACAACGCCGCTATGATCACGCTTACTGCCATGAAGATAACGGGCAGCAAGCGTGAGAAAGCCGCACTCTCATCCTCGCTGTACTTCACGGACGGAACAAATAGATATGTCAGCAATCCGCTTACGGTGACGATTGCCAAGGGCGCAACGACGTCGAAGACCTTTTTGCTAAAGGACAGCACTCATGCAGATCCTCTCGACGAGGTGTCCATCTCCCCCGTCGTGAACGGGCAGAACGGTACGAGCATATTGGCCCAATACTGCCCGAGTAAAATGACAGTAAATATCGGAGCAAAACCCACCCCAGACGAGACGAATGTACATAACACTTATATGTCAGGAGATAAGTGGATGCGAACTAAGTCGAGTGCTGATACCAGTTACGGCAGTTGGTTCCGTATTGTGGGAGAGAATGGCCAAGACGGTGAATATACCGACTATACCTTCAACCTGAGCAAAGACAAGACTAACAAAGACGCTTATACTGCGCCGGGGAATCTGAAAAGTACAGCCTGGACGGATGCTCCACAGGTACCGGATACCTCTTATCCATACGTATGGATGCGCATGCAGCGCAAGAATCTGCCTGCAGGAACAGCTGTCTTGTATGGTCATGAATATACGTATGTTCGTCTTACCGGTGAAGATGGAAAAACGGTGACGGCACAATACTCGCTGGACGGCAATACGAACTGGCATTCACCATTCGCCACCGGCGACATATGGATGCGCACCAGTGAGGACGGTGGAAAGACCTGGGGCGCAGCAGTGAGAATCGTGGGCGAGAAAGGCGATGGTGGGTCATGGACTGACTACCGCTTTAATATCTCCTCGGCACTTACCACATCCTCTTCGGAGACGGCACCGTCACCGCTCGGACGCAGCAACTGGGAGGACGCGCCCATGCCGACCACGACATCATATCCGTACTTATGGATGCAGGTACAGAAATACAGTGATGCGAACAAAAAAGACGGCAATGCGACCTACGTAAGGCTGACGGGTGAGAAAGGCCCGCAAGGACAGACAGGAGGTGTCGGGCCTATGATGTATTACGCCGGTGAGTGGCAAACGGGTGTGTCATACGTCAGGACGGCACAGGTAGTGCCGCTCGTGAGCCATGGCAGCGACCAGTTCTTCTACTATCCGGCAAAAGAGGGAACACTGCTTAACAATGAGCCGTCAAGCACCAATACCTCTTGGAAGCAGCAACAGAAAGTCCCGTTGATGCTTGCTCAGCTGCTGATGGTGGACTTCGGCAAGATAGCATCGGCAGTGTTCTGCGGCGACTATATGCTGTCGCAGTACGGGAAGAAGAAAGACGGTACTGCCGTGGACGGAAATAGCACTGACAAAGATACTGCATACAAAGGCTTTGATGCGAGCAATCCTGAGGGAGGTGCATTCGTTCCTAACCTTCTTATCAACTTCCTGACCGGACTTATAAGAGCCGTGGATATGCAGGCTATAGGAGGCAGTTTCAAGGACATAAAGGCAACAGGCTCGTTCTCCTCCGGAGAAGGTGATAAACAGATATCAATGGGATATAGTGAAGAAGATGGTGCGGGGCATCTGAAACTTGGAAAGTACATTGATATAAAATGTCTGACACAGTATATAGATGTCGGGCATGGTCTGCAGCAGGCTCCGGGAGGTTATATCGTTATAAAGGGAAATCGAGACGACTATTCGACGACAATAAGCAGTACCGGTCTCGGTACAGCTTATATAGCAACTAATATAATTGAGACTGATCATGCCAGAATAGGCAAGATTCAGTTAAAATGTAAGTTCATCACTGAAGGAGAGACGTACACTCACACCGGTGCCTATTCCATGTATAACGTAGTCGGCACTTTGAAACTGCAGTCTGCCATGATAGAGAAAGATGGTGACATAGTGTATGTCCATGGTGGAACGGTAGTCATAGACCGTTTCATGGATGCAAACAGAAATACGTTGGAAACAAACAGGACTTACAAGTTAGGTAGTGCGAGTGCTCAGTTCGCCAAGATGGGAACTTATTGGATTTTGTTTTATTGTGGATAAAAAATAGATTATGGACGCAACGAAAATTAACGAGATTGAGGAATTCGCCAATATCAATGCGAATATCCGAATGATGGGCTATGACCCGGCAGCACAGAAGACGGGATATGTCCGCATCTCTGCTGTACAGAGTAAGATACCTTATTGCGGATGCCGGTGGCGCAAGGACAGCTCTTCGCCGGAGGGTGAGCCGATAGGTGACCTGCAGATGCTGGCGCAGCTGCCAAGCATCTTAGGCCTTGGCGGCTATCTGGTACAGAACGACCACTCGCGGCGTAAGCTCGCCTCCGACACGCACTTCAAGTTCGCCAACGGTGGCGCGGCGAAGCTTGATGGCTCTATGGGGCACTACCAGTGGGGAACGGGAATCCCGTTCTATTATGCACAGTGGGAAGATGATGTGTTTGACTACGAGGCGGTTTCTATGGCTCCGATGTCAGGACGATGGAACTATAAGATACCTGTCTTTAGTATCGCCTGTTCCGGAGCGTCCGCCCTCGACCGCACGAACAACATCCTCGTGAGTTACTGCAACCGAACTGCACAGTACCGCGGCGGTAACAATGTGGCTGACAACGATGCTGCTTGGAATACGCTACTTGGCAAGCCAGTCGTCAATGTACCAGAGAACAACTTGCAGAAATACGCTGAGAAGAATGGTGACAGGTGGGGAGCGTCGATGTTCCCGGTTATCTATGTCATCGGCATGCTCTGCCGTATCATCTTCCATAACCGTAACATCCAGGCTCCATATAATGCCACACTGACAAAAGACGGACTGCGTCAGGGCGGTCTTGGAATGGGCGTAGATAATGTGAATACATCGTTCGGTAATCAATATGCTACGCTTGACATCGATGCTCTTGCCGATAAGGGCGATGCCACAGGCGTATTCAGCTACGATGTCAAGGATGGCAGCACGGTGAAACTCACTATTAAGAATATCCCGTGCTTCTACGGACTGAAGAACTTTTATCGTTACCTCTGGATAATGTTGCACGGCTGCAACATCACATACAACGCCGACAAGACTATCAACGTCTTCGCACAACGCATCTGGGATAAGACACCAGTCGTTACCGATACCACGTCGGGCATGAGGCAGATAGGAACAATACCGGCAATGGATGAAGGCTGGTATTTCGGGAAACGGATGAGTCAGGCTAAGCTGCTGATGTTCCCGACGCTGTTCGGCGGAAGTGAATCGACTTTCTTCGCTGACGGATTCTATCATAACGGCCTTACCTCCGGCCTTCGCGGCCTTTTTGCTCTCGGCTCTGCGGACGCTGGTGGCTTTGCGGGCGTTGGGTGTCTCAATGGCCACCATGGTCCCGGGTATGCCTGGGTGGTCGGCGGGGCTGCCCTCTGCGAAGCAGCTGAGGACTGGGACACGGAGCCTTTTTGGCAAGCGTAAGCGGACCACAGCGGACAGCTGCGGACGAAAGGAAACAAAGCACACCAGCCGTGCCCCCAAAGGGCACGGCTCCGCCACGAGGAACGAGTGGCGGCGAAGCCGCAAGGGGTATCTTTACTTTTCGTTAACTATATTATTTGCAACAACAGATAAAATAAAATCGTTCTTTGACATGCTGTTTCACGGAAAAGTTGTAATTTTGCAAACGCAAGTCGGAAATTCCACTTGCAGGCGGATTTCCTCAGCTCCGGCCTTCGCGGCCTTTTTGCTCTCGGCTCTGCGAACAATGGCGGCAATGCGGGCGTTGGGTGTCTCAATGGCAACAATGGTCCCGGGAATGCCAGGGTGAACAACGGGGCTGCCCTCAACGATACTTATAACTTCGAGACGAGGAATGAGCCTTCCCCATTGGGAAAACACATAGAAAGATGGCGGCGAGACTCGTAGCCTATAGCGTGAGCGTCATACCCGTCGTGCAGGTATTGCAGACTGCACAGCAAACACAAGGTGCTTCCTGCACCGATAGACCCCGACACAAGATCCCGACAAACTTACAATTCAATCCAAAGAACCCATCATGAGACGTATCCATGACTTGGGAACGGATGCTACGCCTGCGAATGTACGCTGCGCATGGGACAGCTTCTCCGACGGCAAGAACCACCGCAAGAATATCAAGCGGTATGAAAAATGCCTTGAAGAGAATCTTAACCGTGTCCTGCACGAGTTGGATGATGAGTCGTGGCAACCGTCCCCGTATATAGAAAAAAGGGTCTTCGAGCGAAAGCCACGCAAACTTGCTAAGGCGCCCATCGAAGACCATGTGCTGGAAGCTGCCGCCGTGCGGCCCTACGAAACAAGCCTGTATGACTACATCGCCTGGCAGGTGCCGGCCGTCCGCCCGAACATGGGACAGAAAGCCTTGCTTCGCTCAATACGCAACGAACTTTTTGCTAATACGCAGCAAGAATGCATGTATTATCTGTCGATGGACGCTCACCATTACTTCCCGCTCATGGACCATGCTATCCTCAAAAGGCAGATTTCACGGAAGGTGAAACCGGGAAGGCTACAGAGAGTTCTCTATAAGATTGTTGATAGTTACATGCACGGCGCACCGCTGGGCATCAAGGTAAGCCAGATTTTCGGACAACTCTACCTTGCCGACTTCGACAGGCTTGCCATGCGGTTCTTTGATATTGGCATGGATCAGGACAAACTGGCTCTTTGGACGAGAAAGTACATCGAGGCGAGGATTGTGACGGCATCCACGCCAGAGGATTATGCCGACCTGTGCAAGGGACCTGCCTTTCTTGCTGAGAAATTCAGGAGGTACGTCGAGGACGGTCTGCCGCATTATTCCCGATTCGTTGACAACATCATTATCAGGCACGCTGACAAGGCCGTGCTCGGCATTGTGAAGGTTCTTGCCATCATGATCCTGGCAAGGGACTATCACGTCATTGTCAACAAGGACTACAATGTCCGGCCTACATGGACGGGTGTCCGTATTGTGGGGTATGTTTTCTATCACGACCGCGTAATGCTGGGTAAGCGCAATAAACAAGACCTCTGCCGGCACGTGGCCAGACTTTTCAAACAGGGTAAGTCGGAAGAGGAGGTGCGCGTGGCGCAAGCATCACGTTTCGGCTATGCAAAACATGCTGACTGTATTCATTTATTCAAAAGTATAGGAATGGAAAATAGCTTAGGAAAGATTATCAAACGACGTCGCATCAAGGCTCCTTTTCAGGGGATGGTGTCAACGCAGAAAGTGAAATTCTCATCAATCTGCAAAATGTTATTAAATGTTAACGGGGGGGGGTGAACCACATACGTGGAATAAGAAAATCTATCTCGTTGACTATCTCATCGAGGATTCGAAGATTGAGAAGACGCAGGTATCAGTAAAGGTACAAGATTCCAACGGTCAGATTCGGGATGTGCTGCAACAGCAGCCTGGCAAGGTGCTTGCCATCCGCTTCAAGAAGATTATCAAGACCGAGGAGCGGACCAGCGAGAGCGGTGAAGTCTATGAACACTATGAGTTTGAGAAGCTGCGCGACGCGCAGGGAAATCCCACGCTCGTCGATGCGGAATATTACAGCTACACCGGCTCGAAGATTCTCATTGACCAGGCTTTGAATGACTTCTCGAAAGAGGATCTGCCGAGTCCTACCGTGGTACAGCAGTTTCAGGGTAAGAACGGACAGACATTCTTTAAATTTACATAAATACAAGAGCTATGAGTGAACTACACAAGGCTGTTTACAGAGAGCAGCGCACAATTATGAAGTACGATGAGGGTAGAGTGATGCTCTATCCAAATGAGACGGTCATCGAGAACTATCAGCCAGAGAAACAGGAAGAAGCCGAGAAAGCACCTGCACCGTTCAAGGCCTATCAGTACGAGGGCGAGGAGAACGACGGCGGCTATATTCGCGAGTGCCCGGACATCACCAACCTGCATGACGTGGCCAACGCCATCATGCGCACGAAGTATGAGCTAAGCGAGGAACTCGCACTGCAGCGCCACTACCAGACCTCCCCGGAGGAGTATGCAGAGAAGTGGAAGGAGTACTGCACCTTCGCCGACGCTGCGGCAGACAAGGCCCGCCAATGGCTGGGCATCAAGGGATAGATTTTCCATTCCATCTATATTCATTACGGCATCATGGCCCAGACGGTGGCTGTGGTGCCGTATTTTTATGCCCGTACCATATTATATATCTTTGCCGTGTAATCAATAAACAGCAGTTATGACACCGGACACGAAAGAAAAGATACAGTACTCCACGGCAGTGATTATGATTGTCTCCGCCGTCGTCCTCGCCTTTATATGTTTCTTCCTGAACCATTACAAGATTGAGGACTCCGTGCTATGGTACATCGCCCAGGCACTCGTCTATGCTGCCAGCATCTTCGGCATCTCGCTCGCCATCAATACAAAGATGGGACAGGTGAAGAACGATGTGAAGCAGTATGTGGATAAAGAACTAAACAAACATAGCAATGAGAAAAATTAATCTGATTGTAGTACACTGCACCGCCACACCCGAGGGGCGTGACGTGACCGTGGCAGACATTGACAGAATGCACCGGGCCAAGGGCTGGAAGTGTATTGGTTATCACTATGTAGTATATAGGGACGGCAGCGTGCACGCCGGGAGACCCGTGTCTGAAGTGGGTGCCCACGTGTATGGCCACAACGCCAACAGCATCGGTGTGGCCTACGTGGGCGGCGCGGCTAAGGACGGCAAGACACCGAAGGACACACGCACACCGGCCCAGCGCAGGGCACTGGCCGACCTGCTGCGGAAGCTGAAGAAGCAGTTTCCCGGCTCCCGTATCTGCGGACACCGCGACCTGTCGCCGGATGTCAACCACAACGGGAAAATAGAACCATCGGAGTGGGTGAAGGCCTGCCCGTGCTTTAATGCGGAGGAAGAGTATGAAAAACTATAAGAACACGCTCTTGTCGCTCCTTGCCGTCATCCTGGCCGCCGTCGGCGTTTTCCTTGCATGGAATGACTTGCACAAAAACAAACAGAAGGTGGAAGTGCTGAGGGCGCAGCTCGCCCATGCCCAGACAGAACCGCTTATCCAACACGATACGATTCGCGACACAGTACCTGTTGCCACCTCTACGGCCATCCCTATGGAGCGCAGCACGTATAAGAACGAGCTGGCGGACAAACAGCTCATCAAGGAACTCCGGCTGAAGCTCGGACAGATAGAGGCGCAGCAGCTGAGCGGCACCGCCATCCATGACACCGTAAGAATGGAAGCTAAGGCAAACAGCCGCTATCAGTATGCCGACCGATGGGCACACTTCACGCTGAGCATGAAGCCACCCGACACGACGCTTGTCTACACGGTCAGCGACTCGGTTTTGACACTGGTCTATCGGGAATATAAGCACAAGTTTCTGTGGTGGCGATGGGGAACGAAAGGGTACAAGGTGAAAGTTGTAAACTTCAATCCCCACGCCACCATCAGATACAACCAATACATCAAGGTGGAATGACATGGCACAGGAAACGATCTTCAATGCCTTCGACTATTTCGAGACGATGGCAAGGCAGAACAGACTTGCAAGAGAGCAGGGCTTCAAAGTGGGGCGCTGCTCCGGTCTCGGCGGCATGCAGGACATGATGGCCGACTTTCGTAAAACAGCCAAGTATATCCTCGTTGACGACACTACCTCGCAGAATACCTACTCCAACGGAGTGGGCTATTTCCGCAAGAGCGTCTATACCGTCTTCATCGTCGCCCCCTACCGCATCGACGACATGGCCGAGCGTGAGCAGCAGCTGAACCTCTGCCGCACCATCTTCCGGCAAATGCATTCCCGGCTCATCCACGACCGCGAGGAAATGACCTACGATGACGCGCTGGAATACATGCAGGTGGAGCGCATCTACAGCAACGAGTTCCCGGAATACCTCATGTCGGGCGTTACTGGACTCTACTTCATGGTGGAGAACGACGAACCAATCGACCTGACTTATGACAGCAGACAATGGACTGAGGGGTAGCCTCACAGAGCAGGACCGCGAGCAGTACGAACAGCGGTGGACCGACTTCATGGTGAAGTTCTGGCAGGAGAAGATGATGAAGTTCTCACCGCCCGTATATGATACAGGTGCCTTGTATCAGTCGTTGGCAGGCGTGTTACATCCAGGCACACCTACCACCATAGAGCATCACTTCTTGGAATATGGCATCTATGTGGCCGCCGGTACCGGCAATGGCTACCGTCGAGGAAACAGCGGTAAGGATGATGAGAACGGCCTGCAGTTTCTGCGTGGCAAGAAGTGGAACAAAGGTAAGGGGCACCGACAACGGCGCGACTGGTTCATGAAGAAGTACCTCTATAGCATCCATCGCCTGAACGACTTCGAGGCTCAGTTCTACGGCGATGCCTACCAAGGCCTTATCTCCGATGCCCTCGCTGCCATGTTCGGCGACACCACAGCACTGGCCAGACACAACGGTGGCAACAAAAATGCTGCCATGTCGTTGGGAAACCTGTAATTATTTTCCTACCAACGTTGGAAAATTATAGAATTTTGCTTACCTTTGCAGCATAAGTCCAAGGACTTACAATACATGCTTCAGAGGTACTTGGCTTTAGGGGCGGCGCGCAGCGCACTTATTTACCGCCGCCCCTGTTTCTTTTGCAGCAAAGTGAATTTCATATGATAGATTTTGATTAAACATGTAACAAAACGGCTGGTATCCGGGAGGATGCCGGCCGTTGTCATTAGGGAAATGTTAAATCTTTCGTTTACTATCAAAATAAATAGTATTATATTTGCACAGTATCTAAAAAGATAGTATCTTTGCAGTGTTCAAAAGAAATACAGTAACAATGAGGAAAAAACAGAAATTCAAGATGGAACTCTCCTTTGAGGAGAAAGAGCTGATTGAGTCAATCAGAAACTATTGCAACAGTTACCCTAACGGCTATCCACAATTACTGGAGTATGCGCAAGACCTCTTCGATAGAATAACGGATATGCCAAAAGACGATTAACAAACAACGGCTCTCCTTACGGGGAGAGCCTTAAAAAAGAAATAAATATGGAAGTACAAGTAAAGCAAGCAAACAAGATTACCGACATGAAGGCTCGGATGAGTGACATCTACCTTGCGGTTTCATGGAGGGAGATAGCACGCACATACTTTGATAAGTCGGTGCCATGGTTCCAACATAAGATGTATGGCATCGACGGCAATGGCGGCAAGGGAGGCTTTACTGAGGATGAAGCCGGACAGCTAAAAGTCGCACTCCTCGACCTCAGTGACCGCATCCGTCGTGCTGCTGAAAGCATTCCAGCCCCGGCCACTGTATAGCCGTTTTGAACAAAAGCCGCCGCCGGGCTGGCGGCGCAACCATTCTTAGTGCTTCGATAAGCACGATTTCATAATTAAATGAACTCTTGGAGCCGTCTGCGCGAGATGCGTGGGCGGCTTTTTCTTGCTAAACTTTTTGGAATATCAATGCTTTTTCTTACTTTTGCCAATGTTTAATCAATATCTTATGGACAATCTTAATTTTACAGCACTTGATTTTGAGACAATGACACCAGAGAGAAGCTCTGCATGTGCCATTGGACTCGTAAAAGTAGTTGACGGTGTGATACTTGAGAAGTATTACACCCTGTTGAAACCTATTCCGGACAATCGGACTACAACAAACACTCATGTCAATGGCATAACATGGGAAATGGTGATGAATGCGCCATCATTTGCGGAAGCATGGCCCAAAATGGAACCATTCTTAGTCGGCCAAAAACTTGTAACTCATAATGCCGAATTCGATATTGATGTGCTGCAGCATCAATGCGACTTCTACAATATCCACTTCAACATTCAAGGTGTAGTGGATACTTATCAGTTAACTCACAAATCTCTCGATGAGGTCTGCTCAGTTTTACACATTGCTCTGGACAGCCATCACGATGCTCTATGCGATGCGACAGCATGTGCTGAAGTGGTGTTAACGCTCAGTGGCAAGAAGCTCTCTCATCCTACTGGACAGACAAAAAAGCATATCAAGGCAAAGGAACTCAGCAGTGAGGCAAAACAGCCTCTTGCCGCAGAAGAGGTTGAGAACAAGGACACCACTTTCTATCAGAAGAAAGTAGTCTTCACGGGAAATCTAACTGCCTTCCCGCAGCGTGAGGTGATAGCAGAACTACTCAGAAAGTATGGTGCAGACATCAACACGTCAATCTCACGCAAAACTGATATTGTGGTTATGGGATCGGGAGCAGGACCTTCGAAGATGAAGAAAATACAAGAACTGCAAACAGCTGGTTATGACATCAGAGTCATTCATGAAACTGAGTTCCTCCAGATTCTCAACGATGAGAATATCAAATGATAGTTAAAAATGGTGGTGAAAACTCATTTTCTCCACCATTTTCTTTGCCGTTCCGCTTTTTCTCCCTATCTTTGCCAGCGGATATAAGACAGTGGTAGTCCACTCCGGTGAGCAGCGGTTATTGCTCGGACATCAAGGTCGGGCTTTTTTTATGCCTGCAAAAAACGTGAGTAACTACTCACAAAAGATATTGGCGGTTGCCATTCCGTAGATTTTGATCAGCCCATCGGGTGAAGTCACTGTCTTATATCCAGCGGAATCGGCAGCCGCTTTTCTATTCTGCCAAAGCAAAGGCCCGGCTATCCGGGAAGGATATAAGACAGTGCATTATGCAGCAAGCAACAATCAACTTCACCGCGCAACAGGTACGGGCGCGTGTGAACCTTGCAGACAAGGTGAGAGGACTGTACCGCAGTGTTAACCGTTGGCTGGACGCCAAGAGCGCGTTCTACAGCCGTATCGCGGAGTTTGATGTGACGCGAAGAGTGGCCATCCGGGTGAACTTGGTGACGATGGCCGTCCTGGTCGTTATCGTAGCCGTGGAGACGGCTCCCGTGGCAGCGCTCGCCGCAGCCGTGAGTGCCGCCTGGCTGATGTACAGATCACTTACGAAGAAAGGAGGAGAGGCATGAACGAGGAAGAGAAAGAGGGCCTGAAACGGCTGATAAACGCGGAACTCAAAAAGGGCACAATGCTCCACGTGGAGGTTGCCGAAGTTCTCGGCACAGACATCGTAGGCATGGAAGTACACACGGAAGGAAACGGACTTGCCGTGCTGAAGATGCTGATCTCAGCGATGGCCACCAATAAGGAGCTAAACAAACTCATAAAAGCCGCTGCGGCAGCCGACAATTTTCTCCATGTAGAGGCTGTAAAGCTCAACATGAAGAATTCAGAGGAGAAAGGAGGCCAGGCATGAAAGCTAAATATAAGCTATTGGTAGAGACAAGCGATGGAAAAGAGTTTGTCATCGTCATTCGTGAGTACAGTGCATCCACTAAGCCTGCAAGGATGTTCAAGGAACAGGTGAGCACTTTTGATGGCTCTAAGATGAACATCTCCAAATTGGCCATGATGAAAGTCTATCTGAGAGAGCTTGCTGAGTCCATCAATGCCGAAAGCCGTGGCAAGGGCTCTATTCAAATTGACTTCCATGATGAATGGTGCGACTTGAACGGCCACAGATGCATGGGGTTTGAGGTGTATTCATACGACGGCAAAGGTGGTCGTCCTATCTGCAGTATTTACTTGATTAGAATAGATGCCAGTGTAAGCTTCTACGATTTACTGGCCGCGAAAGGAGGTTCGCTATGAGTAAGTTGTTACTGGACAGCAAGGCCGTGGCCCTGCTTGGCGACTTCTGCGACACCGACACCCTGCAGAACCGCATCGAACTGATTGACGACGTGAAGGACCGCCTGCTCATGGAGCTCGGCGACAGCGAGAACGACGAAGAGCGCAAGACGCTCACCGACTGGATGATCAGCTTGTCGGACATGAAAGAGGACTTAAAGAAAATCAGGAGGGCACAACAATGAACAAGGACTTCAAGATGTTCCTCGACTGGCTTAAAGATAATGACCGCAGTGAGAAAGAGAAGCTGCAATGCAAGCTGCTCGATGAGTACATGAAAACGCGCGACAACCTGCCAGGCAAGGGCGTGACGGGTACAGAGCTCGTATCAGAACCGAAGACAACGCAAGAGATAGCGTCCGACCTCAGTTCTATGTATCCGATGGACGCTGACCTCATTGCTCGGTACATGTTCATGCACGAGTTCACTACCACCACCGTTGAGGACGGTACGGTGAAATGGGCCATTTGGCGCGACATGGACTTTCAGGTATAGGAGACATTTTTTTACATATAATCCTAAGGGGGTACTGACCGTGAGGCCGGTGCCCCTTTTTCTGTGCCTTTGGCTGTATTTTTCAGACCGTCAGTGATTGTCTATCTTTGCCGAAAAGAAACGACTATGGCAATCACAATCAAGCAAGGACTCTCAGGCAAGTATTTCTCGATGGGCATCCCCGACATCGGGGTCACCATCGGAGGCTACCGCATGGGCGTGAAGCTGCAGGTGAGCCCTGACAACGACACATGGTCCAAGATATACTCCGAGCACCTCTATCCCGTCGATGGTGCCATCACCATGAGCGACCTTGGCGAGCTGCTCACTCCCTACGCCCGCCAGAGCCTCGTGCTGTATGTCAAGGTCACGATGAGCGAGGAATATAAGGACAGCACACCGTCCACCTCGACGGAGATGGACTTTACCGTGGTATATTGCGAGAGCGACATCCCCACGACGTGTGAGGACTTCACCGCCAACCACTTCCTTTCTCTGCTGCTCGGCACGAAGACCACCGGACTGGGACGGCTCGAATACCTCCATTTCATCGGTACCGACACCCCCTCGTGCACCGCTTACTACAGCGACGGCAGCACGGCACAGTTCACCCCCGTGGCCGTCGGCGGCAATGGCAGCTACACCACCATCGACGTGTCACCCTCCAGGTTTACAAAAGTCGGCTACACCCTCACGGGCTATGTCGTCACCGCCGGGGCCCGCCGTCAGGAATACGAGATAGACCCCACCGAGCCCGACTGCGCTCCGATACTCATCTTTACCAACTCCTTTGGCTGCGATGAGCTGTTCTATTGCACCGGTCTGGCCACCAAAGCGCCCACCTTCAAGCGCGACTCCGCCTATATCGGCGGCCTGAAGAAGAACTACCGCATCCAGGAGACACGCACCTTCAAGGCCGACACCGGCCCGATGAACGAGGACATGGCCGACTGGTTCGGCGAGCTGATGCGGTCGCCCTACGTGCGCCTGGTGAAGTTCAAGAACGGCACGCCCAATATCGGTAAGGAAATCGTCATCGACGACAGCAAGACCGAGCAGACCAATGCCCTCGATGAGATACCGCGCTTCACCTTCAGCTACGAGTATGCCCAGCGCAACCACAACGTAGTGGAGCTGGAGCGTGAGGGACGAATCTTCGACAACACATTCGACTACACGTTTAATTAGTTAGGAGTTAGAAGTTACCAATGGCTGAACAGAAGAAACAGAGAAGCATCCATTTCAGCGAGATGCAGAGATACCTCGACCTCGCCTATCAGCGCAGGCAGACGGTGAACATCAAGGCCTTCCGCAGTGACGGGCACCGAGTAGAGTACCGCGGATGGCTCGTCCATCATCAATACTGGAAGGGCGGCTACATGAGAATCGTCAATCCCGTGAGCCATCAGCCGCGGACGCTGCCAGAAATATTCATATTGGAAGTTAACGGAATGAAAGTATATCTATGAACAATAAAGACTTGGAACTCGTACAGACCGGGCAGAGCGGAGACGTGCAGCACTTCCGCATCATGCCCCAGGGCGTGACCCGTGCGTCCGCCTATAACTCCGTGGCCTCTGAGTATGGCTCGGACAGCAGTGATGTCTTCGATGAGGACGACGGGCTAGTGAACGTCAAGCCCCTTTCCATCGGCGGCAAGGGCTACCAGTATGTGCCCTTCGGCATCGACGACATGCTCCCCGATACCATCCGCAAGTATGTCCTTGACAACATGATCACCTCCCAGTGCCAGCAGTTCAACACCATCTGCTGCTACGGCCAGGGGCTGCGCTTCGTCGACAGGAAAGAGAAGAAGGATGTCGATGACCCCGACATCCGCGACTTCTGCCTGAGGAACTCCCTGCAGGAGTGCTTTGCCGAGCAGTGCACCGACATGCAGATGTACAACTTCTCCGTGACCTGCATAATCCTCACTCGAGACGGCTCGCAGATAGCCCAGGTGCGACACAAGGAGGCATGCTACTGCCGTTTTGAGTACGCCCCCTCCACCGTGTCGGGAAAGATAGAGCACGTCTTCTTCGGCGACTTCCGCGTCGGCCACTTCAACGAGAAGCGCATCGAGGCCATCCCACTGCTCGACTACTGGGACCCCCTCGGCGACCTTGAAGTGCGCATGGGCAAGCGTCCCGACCCCGCCACTGGACTTATCCATAACAAGCCCACCAAGGACCGCAAGTTCGCCATCCTCTCGCGTATGGCCACCCCCGGATACCAATACTATCCCGTGCCCTACTATTCGAGCATCTTCCGCGACTCGTGGTATGACATCTACCGTCTGATAGGAATCGGCAAGCGGTTCATGATCAAGAACACCAGTGCGCCGCGTGTACAGATTGAGGTACACGAGGAATACTGGGACAACGTATGTGACAACGAGAACATCGATGACCCGGTCAAGCGTGAGGAGCGCAAGAAGCAGGAGCGGCAAAACATCGTCGATTTCGTGTGCGGCGTGCAGAATGCCGGCAAGGCCCTCATCACCGGCTACTACATCGACCCCAACGGCAAGGAGAACCGCATGGTGCGCATCGTCAACCTCAACGACCCCTCGAAGAAAGAGGGCGGCAACTGGAGCGACGACATGCAGGAGGCCGCCAACGCCCTCTGCTTTGCCTACGGCGTGCACCCCAACCTCGTGGGAGCCACGCCCGGCAAGAGCCAGATGAACAACTCAGGCTCTGATAAGCGTGAGCTCTTCACCCTCAAACAAGCTTTGGAGAAACCTTATCACGACGTGATGACCAAGCCTTACCACGTCATCCTGCATTTCAACGGTTGGTCAGAGCGGTGTACCGTTGATGTGCCGATGCTCATGCTCACCACCCTCGACGAAAACAAGGATGCCAAGAAAGTAAGTGGAAACTCAAACTCAAACGACAATGGAGATAACAATAACCAAGAGTGATTTCGAACAGGCGCTGCCCGTGGGCACGAGCGCCAATGAGGAAGTATATGAGTCGGTAACAAGCGCCATCAGCCGTTACCTTGCATTCTACAACGACGATCTGCTTGGCGTTGCTGGCATGACGCATTTAGAGGGGAAAGGCAATGACTCGCAGCTGCTGTCATGGTACAAGCAGTTGGTCTGCCTGTCTGCATTCATCTCGGTGCTGCGTCAGCTTGACCTCGTGCTTACCCCCACGGGCTTCGGCGTTGTGAGAAACGATAACATCGCCCCTGCTTCTAAGCAACGTGTGGACGCACTGGAGTCACAACTGCGGACACAATACTACAAGGTACTTGCCATGACGCTCAACCTGCTTAGGTGCGACACATGGGGAGCTACATCACAGGCAAGGCGCTACATCGGCCACCTCTATGATGAATACACCTACTTCTTCGACACTCACAAGGGCTCGTCGAGTACCGACTGGCTCGCCTACAAGCAGCAGATAGAGGATGCCGAGGAAATGCTGCGCACGAAGATGGGCGACCGCCAGATGGACGACATCCTCGATGCCTTCCGCCGTAATGACCCCAACAGATTGGAGCCTTACCGCGAGATGATGAGTCTCATCGTGAAGTTCACCGACACCTGGGCCACGAAAAGCCTGGGGACGCTCAAACAGCCCGTTTATCGCAGGCTGATGCGCATCCTCGACAGCGACGACAACAAAGAGACTTTCAAACTTTACCGCGAGAGCATCGCCTATAAAGCAAACAACTATGAGCCATACCAGAACAGCAAGGACAGCGCAGGCTACGTCTTCAACGGATGAGAAGAGCCGCACGGTGACCATAAACTTCACCGCGCCCACGTCGTGGCAAGAGCTGAGCCAGGAGCAACTGCGCATCGTCTTTGATCTTATGGCTATCGAAAAAGAATCGACGGCCATCAAGACCTACATGCTGATATACTTCTGTGATCTACACGTCATCCGCCACACCCGCTTTGGCTGGAAGTTCTGGACGATGGTGGACGGCAAGAAGCGCGTCATCTATATCAAGACATCAGAGATGCAAAGCTTCATACACCAGTTTGATTTCATCGACCAATTGGAGGACATGGACTGTAGGTTGGATGCGGTCTGTGGCCTCCATGCGGTCGATGGTCTTTTGCAGGATGGAGTCAGCTTCGAAGAATATCTCTACGCCGAAAAATATTACCAGAACTTCATAGCTGATAAGAATATGGAGTGGTTGGACAACGTGGCCATGTGGCTCTACCATGACAGGAAAGGCAGGGCAGCCGGTCATGGTGATGCCGTTGACGATGCCGGCAGAAAGGTTGATGAGGTCGTTCTCACTCCCGGAGAGCGGATTGGTACAATGCTTTGGTATGCCCATATTAAGCACGTGATGGCCGATGCTTTTCCCCATTTCTTCAAGAAAACCACCGTAGAAGACGGAGAACCAGAGCATGTCAACTTCATAGAGCTGTACAATGTGCAGCTACGAGCCTTGACGGGTGGCGACCCGACAAAGGAGAAGGAAGTGCTGTCGCTAAATTGCTGGCGTGCGCTCACTGAGCTCGACGCAAAAGCACGTGAGGCAGAGGAGCTGGAGAAAATAAGGAAAAAGACTTAGTGTTTACTGCAATTATTGCAGTTAAAACTTGCGCAATCCAAATATTCTTCGTATATTTGTGGCAGATAAATAAGACACTGATATGGAAGCCTTTCTTACTTTAATGGTTGCTTGGTTGATAGTATTTCTTGCCACACGCAAGAGCAGCAGCCGTCGTGGAATGAGCCAGTATGAAAAAGACCGCATACGACGTGCCAACAAACGGTTTATTGAAGAAGAAAGACAACAGAACAGAAAGATAAAGAACGCGTTGTATGACCTCTTGTGGGGGTCTAACAATAGCCTCTGACAGTATTTTTCCCATTCGCATATAGATGCTACCTTTGGTCAAAAATCAAAAGGTAGCATTTTTTATGGCCAAAAATAATCAGGAGTTTACCACAGTCGTCACACTGAATGCAAAGCAGGCGAAGGATGAGCTGAAGCAGATGCAGGACACCATCGACAAGCTGAAAGCTAAGAAGGATGCCCTCGTGAAAGACCCGAATAGCAGTGCCTCAGACATAAATAAGACTAACAAGGCACTGCGCGAGGCAGAGGCAAGGTTGAAAGCATACAAGAGCGGAGTGTCTGATGTCATCGATACGCTCAATAATCTCGGCTCTGCATCTATGGGTGAGATAGAGAAAGCCACCCGTGCCTTGAAGAAGCGCATGAAGGACGTTACGGACCCGGATGAATACAAGCAGCTGGATGAAGTTCTTCAGAAAGCGAACGCGAGAATACTTGAACTGAAAGAGACAGCCGGAGACTCGGCCAAGGAGATGAAGAAAAATTCAGAGGCTGGTAAGAACCTATCTAATGTTCTTGCCAACCTTAATACTTCATCTATGGAAGAACTGCGTCGTGCCGCCGCTGCTGCTCAGGAGAAACTAAGTAAACTTCAGCCGGACACAACTGCATATAAGGCAGCAGCTGCTGATCTTGATAAAATAAAGAGCCGTATTGCCCAGGTTGAGGATGCACAGCAAAGCGCCAACAAGACGATAGACCAATACGATAAGGAGATAGCGGCTGCCACACGTGCAGCTGCCGACCTTACAAGAGAAAATCAACTCATTGACAGGACACTGAAAAATTTAGACGGGTCAAATATCCGAGACCTCGAATATTCTTTAAAGCTGGTCAATGAGCAGCTGCGCAATACCAGTCAGGGTGATGCTCGTTTCGATGAGCTGACCGAGAAGGCCCGGAAGCTAAAGGATGAGATTAACAAGATTAACGAGGCTGCCAATCCGAAAGAGGAAAAAGGAAACATCTTCAGTCGAGGCATTAAGCTCCTTAATGATAACTGGGGTGCCATCACGCAGATATGGGCAGGGTTAACAGGCCTGACTGACACCGTCCGTCAATGTACCGATGCCTATGCCAAGATGGATGATGTCATGGCCGACACTATGAAGTATACCGGCCAGACCAAAGAAGAAGTATTGGAGATGAACGAGGACTTTAAAAAAATGGACACTCGTACATCGAGAGAGCAGCTTAACGAGCTTGCAGGAGCGGCGGGCAGGCTTGGTATCACGTCAAAGGATGCCATCGAGGAGTTTGTTGATGCCGCCGACAAAATCTCCGTATCTCTTGGCGATGACCTCGGCAAGGGCGCTGTTGACCAGATTGGTAAGCTGGCGATGGCTTTCGGCGAGGATGAGAAAAAGGGACTTCGAGGTGCCATGCTTGCCACTGGTTCCGCTGTCAACGAGCTTGCGCAAAGCTGCTCGGCCAATGCCGGGTATCTCGTCGACTTCACTGCGAGGGTCGCCGGTGTTGGCAAGCAGTTTGGCCTATCTCAGACCCAAATCATGGGATTCGGCGCGGTCATGGATGAGAACATGCAAAAAGATGAAATGGCATCCACAGCCTTCTCGCAGTTGCTCACCAAGATGACAACGGACACTAAGACGTTCGCAAAGATGGCCGGCATTCCCTTTGAGGAATTCTCAAAGAAGTTGAAAACAGATGCCAACGGGGCCGTCATTGATTTCTTGGAGTCACTCAATAAGAAAGGCAACTTCAACACTCTTGCAAAGATGTTCCAGGATATGAGTCTTGATGGAACTCGCGCAACCGCTGTCCTTACTACGATGGCAGATAAGATAGACGACATCAAGAAAAGACAGGAAACAGCAGCAGAGGCATATAAGGCAGGAACATCGGTTATCGAGGAGTTCGACACAAAGAACGAGACTGTTCAGGCAGGACTTGACAAGGCCAAGAAAAGTTTCCAAGAGTTGACGATTACCCTTGGTCAGAAGCTCATGCCTATAGCCAAATACGGTGTGTCGGCCGCCTCCGCTTCGGTCAGAGCTTTAAATGCTCTAATTACGTTTACAACGAAGTATTGGAGGACCATCGTTCCGCTGACTGCTGCAATCGCGACATACACTCTTGCACTTAAATATCAGAATTTGGAATGGCAGAAACTCAAAGTTGTGAAAGCCTGGCATTATGTCAAGGACAAGGCTTATGCCGCCATTCAGGCTCTGAATGCCGCTGCAACCGTTACCGCAACAACAGCGTATAAATACTTGCGCGGTGAGATAACTCTGGCTACGGCGGCACAGACGATCCTCAATAAGGTAATACTCGCCAATCCTTATCTCGCCGCTGCAGCTGCCGTCGCCGGTGTTACCGCTGCCTTGATAGCTATGATAGCCAAGAGTGATGAAGCCACCGAATCGCAGAAAGAACTGGCCGAGGCAAACAGGCAGGCGGCTACCGATTGCCGTGGCGAAGTGGCGGAACTTTCTCAACTCGTAGCCGTGGCCAAGGATAAGACAGCAGGTGATGCTGCCAGAAAAGAAGCCATCAGACAGCTGCAAGAGAAATATCCTGACTATCTGGGTAACCTCAATTTGGAGAATATCTATACCAATGAGGCTGCGGAAGCTGTATCCAACCTCACCAATCAGATACTCGCACAGGCACAGGCTCGCGTCTATCTGTCAAAGGTAGAGGAGATGGAAAGGAAAAAGCAAGATGTCGATGAAGAGTATCTGAGCAGCTGGTGGGGTAGTATGCGCCACGGACTGGCCAGCCAGTTCGAATCTTTTGCCAATAACATTGCGCATGTGGCACAGAAAATATGGAATGCAGGAAGCGAGTTCTTTAAGAACGGCGATGGCGGTTTCACCCTAAAAGGACTGAAGAATGGTTGGAACCAGGAAACGTATATCCAGAAAAATGGCTATGGCAGGACCCCGATGGATGTTTATTGGAACAACTACAAGGCAGACTGGAACTACTATGACAAGAAGCAAAGAGAATTCCTTAATCAGTATCAGAAGAAAGAAGCTGAGATAGCTAAATCCATGGCTAAAGCCCGTAAGCAGAATGAGGCTTTAGGGAATGGTAAAGGCAATGGTGGTAATTCAGGTGATACAGATTATGTCAGCGATGATGAGAAGAAAGCGCAGGAGAAAGCGCAAAAGGCTGCCGACCGTGCTGCCGCAAATGCACAGAAGAAGAAGGAGGCTGAAGCCCGGAAGGCCGAGGCGCTTGCTAAGAAACAGCAGAAGCAGGCCATCGATGCACAGAAAGCCCTTACCGATGTTGAGCTTGTAGAGAACTACCGCCGGTATTCACAAGGCGAGATTGACCTGAGGAAGTTCCGCGAGAAGGAACAGAAAATTCGGGAGGAAGGCCTTGATGAGCAGATCAAGATCTACGGTAAGGACTCTGATCAGGCTAAGGAGCTACTGAAAAAGAAAACGGATCTGGAAGCAGACTACAACAAAGAGGTTACTAAGATGGACGAGGATGAGATACAGCGTCGACATGCTGAGATTGCCCTTGCTCTGCAATCCGCTTACAGCGAACAGGGTTCCATCATGTATCAGAACCAGGAGGGCGTTAATGAGGCTCTTTATGAAAATGACCTCGACGCACTACAGGAAAGGCAGGCTCTGTATAAGAAGGGGTCTGAGGAATGGCTGAACCTGCAGGCAGAAATCGAACAGATGGAGGGCGAGCATAAGCTTCAGAATGCGCAGCACTATAATGAACTGCTCGCTCAGTTGACAGAGCAATATGGCAAAAAGTCTAATGAGGCCCAAAAAAAACTCACCATGAATGGTCTCGATTGGCTGGAGCATTATGAGTTGGAGCAACTCGAAGAAATCTATAAGAAGGATGCCCAGAAGAAAGAAGAATACGAACAGAAAAAGAATGAGATAACTGAGAAGTATGCTGAACTCCGGAAGAATATTATTCTTCAATTCGAGCTCGAGCAGTCTCAGAATAATCTATATAACTCTGCCGGAGAGAAGTTCAAGCGCAATGCCGATACTGCTTATCAGACTGCATCGAACAACGCCAAGGCAGACTTCCAGAATGACCATCCAAAGGGAACAGGAGTAAAGGACTACATTACCTCAGACGTGACCATCTATGCCTCGACACTGGCCAGGATTAAGGAAATGGAGAAAGATGGTGTCGTCTCCCATGAGGAGGCAATGGCTGCCATGTCCAAGGCCACTTCAGATATGTGCAACGGTATGGCGGAAAAAATGCAGGCTGCCTACGATGCCATATCACCTATCATGGATGCCATGTCCTCATACTATTCTGCTCAGTGCGACCTGGAAGTTACGAAGACTGAAAAAAAGTACGAGAAGCTCATCGACAAAGCCGGCAACAACCAGGCGAAGCAAAAGAAACTGCAGGAGAAGCAAGAAAAGGAAATTGCGAAAATCAAGACCAAGTACAACCGCAAGCAGGTGAAAATGCAGATTGCTCAGGCCATAGCACAGACGGCCATGAGTGCCATCAGTGCGTACGCATCGGTTATGGCCGGTGCTCCTTGGCCCGCAAACCAGGTACTTGCTCCTATTGCCGCAGGCATCGCGCTTGCCGCTGGTGCCATACAGATTGCCACCATCAAAAAACAGCAACAGGCGCAGGAAGCCGGCTACTACGAGGGTGGCTTCACGGGTGGCAGCAGCTACCGCCGTGAAGCAGGAGTGGTGCATGAGGGTGAGTTCGTGGCAAACCATAACGCCGTGAACAATCCGCAGCTGCAGCCTGCCCTCCGTCTTATCGACGTGGCTCAGCGAAACAACACTGTCGGACGGCTCACCGCCACTGACGTGAGCCGCGCCATGGGCGTAGGCGGTGCCACGGTGGTGTCTGCGCCTACAGTCAACGTACAGACAGACAACAGCGAGCTTGCCGGCACGCTGCAACAGGCGCGGGACACCATCGACCGGCTCAGTACGATGCTGGCCAACGGCGATATCAACGTGAGGATGCCCGACTGGGATGACTTCGACCGCAGCCGGAGCCACTGGGATAAGATTAAAGGAAACAAGTAAGTTATGATAGTATGCACATTAGACGGCAAGATAGCCTACCCGTCATCTTCCGACAAGATAAAGGTTACATATGAGAACCAGTATGTAAAAGACTCGGGCTCGTATACCTACGATATCACGTTCCCGATGGATATCGCGGCCAACCGCAAGATCTTCGGCAACGTGCAGCGCATCGACGTGAAAAAGACCATTGCCGACTTCGAGACATGCCGACTGTATGCCGTCAACCGTCTCGTTATGTCAGGCAAGGGCACTGTAACTTCCATCACTCCGGAGAAAGTGAAGGTACAGATAGTAGGAGGCAAGAGCCGTATCAAGTACAACTCAAAGTTCGAGAAGCACTTCATCGATGAGATAGAGTATCCCACGGTCATCCTCGACAGCGGCGTTGACACGGACACCCTGCCAAAGTTCGGTTACTCCGTGCCTTTCTCGATGGATAACAAGAATGCGTTTCTTCCCATCGACCTCACAAAATCCAATTTCGTGGGGCAGAAGGGCGTGGCGGTACTTGCACCTGTCAATGATGAGACCAACGACGTACAAGCTAACCGCGTGATGGCCATGAAGGGCGTAACGCTGAAAACGAATGGACATAAGCTGAAGGGCGATTTGCATGTCATGATTAATCTTGCACTTCAGCCGTATCTTTTCTATATCCTCAAAAAGGTAATGGAATACGAGGGTTATTCCATCGTGAAGAATGACTTCGATAAGGAACCGTGGAACCGCCTCGTCATTGTCTCTGCTTGCAAGTCGGGGAAGATTAAGGACGCTCTGCCCCACTGGACGGTGTATAAGTTCATCGATGAGCTGCGCAAGTTCTTCAATGCCTCTTTCGTATTCGACGAAGTGGCGAAGACTGTGAGCATCTCTGCCACCAACGAACTGCTGACCAACGATACGGTATCGTATGAGTGCGAGGATGACTTCTCCGTGGAGCATGATGATGATGGACTGGACAACCTCGCCACGTCGAACATAGAGTATAACTTCGACAGTGCCGCCAACCGCGACTGGCGTGAGTATATCTCGCAGTCGGTATTCAAGCAATACAAGACAAAGGAATATGATACCGTCGCCGAGCTTAACACAGCGGCTGAGAAGATGACCGACCGGGAGCGCCGTACAACCATCTTCAAGGTTGGACATATCTACTTTGTCTGGGCCGAGCTGCCGAAAGACGGCAACCCGGACAACGAGGAGACTGAATGGCGAAGGACAGCATGCGGCTACTTCAACCCTATCATCCGCGACATCAACAGCGACAGCTCACAGCAGCTGAATATTTGCCCGGCGGCCATGTATCAGCGACATAACCTTGACGGGGACGATAAGAAAAAGAAATGGATTGAATCGTTGTTTGACAGCATGGGCGATAGATGGATAGTCGTGCCATCGGTCACCAATGAGAAAGAGGCATCGGTGGAAGATATGGAAGTGGATGATGACGGCAACTATTACATAACCGTACAGGACACGATGCAAGGATCATCGGATGACAGCTCATCATCAGAGGAAAGCGACGACACACGAATGCCGGTAGCTTTTCAGGCCAATTGTGTGGTCAACAGGGCGAGTCATGCAGCCGTTACGTGTGATGAGCAACTTGACAACGAGGACACCGATTATCGTGCGCCTGTGCTCTACACCGACTATAGGATGTACCCGGATTACATCGTGTCAGCGGAAAGAGCGTCATTGTCGCTCGAATACACGCCTGCTAATACCGGCCGGACGTTCGGTAACGGCAACCGGACGTTTGGGAACTTAGGCAGGGATGACAACAACAGCCGCTTTAAGACAACTCCTGTAGATGCACACGACCTCATATCATTCAAGTTCATCACAGACGACATCCCAGACCCTTCGAAGATCTTCATCTTCCACAATAAGCGGTATATCTGTAAGAAGATAGAGATGAACGTCACTGATGACGGTATCGACAAGGAAAAGACCGGCTACTTCTACGAAATACTTTGATCTCCTTTCATTATATATATATTTCAATTTTGTTTTTCAAGGGGAGCGGTGAGTGATTCATAGCTCCCCTTTAAAGTGCTTGGTCTCCTCGTGTGCGACATTGGAATTTTTCAGATATTTGTTCGTCACACTAACGTCAGAATGGCGTGCCTGGTCGCGTGCCACGACGATGCCCTCGGCATTGGCCAAATCTCGGATGCCGGAATCCTTCAGGCTGTAGAACTGGTACGACTTCGGCCAGCCCAGTGCCTTCCTCACCTTTGCCCACTCGATGCGGAACTGGTTTACATAAATTTTTTCGGGACCGGGAACGAGCTTGTGTCCGAATAAGAACTCATTTGAAGGGTGATCGAAAACTTTCTGCTTAATCATAATCTTTAACAGATTGTCATTGAGCGCAACCACCTGCCCCTTGCGGTTCTTGGCAAACTCAGGATGAACATAGACTGTCTGGTCTTTGATGCTGATGTCTCCGATGCGGACATAGCGCAGTTCATCGGGGCGGATGAAACAGTAGTACTCCATCATACAGGCAAGGTAGAAAGGCGGATTGTACTTCATCGTATAATCCCTCAGGCGCACAAGGTCAACAGCCGTGAGTGGGTCACGGAACTTCTCTTCCTCTTTGAGCATGTGTATCTCGTCGATGGGATTATCGTCGATGTACAGACGGTCCTTCAGCCAAGTGCCAAAGGTAGAAAGCCATGTGCGGTAGTTGTTCCTCGTTTTTGGCGACACATCCTTGTCGAGGATAAGGTAGTCGAGGAAATCAACAGCGAAGCTCCTATCGAACTGATACACATACTTTATACCCGTATCCACCTCCTGAAGATAAATCTTCATCTGGTTCAACCGACTGCGGTAGTCCACCGCCGTCTTCGCCCTCAATATACCCTTTTGTTCTGCTACAACCGTGTAATCATGATAACGCTGCAGAACAGTGGAAAACTCAGTAAATTGCCGTGTCTTCCTTGCGTTGACGAATGGGTTCCATCCGACCTTCAGCTTCTCAAAAATGTTATGGATAAGGATGGCCGCAATGTTCTCGCGGTCCTGCTCGTTCTTATAGTGGTCGAGCATATATTTCTTCCGCCGCATCTTGCCACGTGCCGGGTCATAGGCAAAGAAATCTACATACCACTGCTTTCCCTTGTGCAGCCGCGGCAAGGTGAACTGAACTATACATTTGGAGGATATGAGCTCTTTTTCTAAATGAGACATTTTTTTTACATTGTTCGCTCTCCGCAACCAATGCCACTGAAAAGTGTCGTCTGAAAAGTGTCCGGATTGAAAACCGGAAAACGTCCGAAGTGTTGATTGTCAACGACTTCGGACGTTATAGTTGCGGAGGCAGGACTCGAACGTGCGACCTCCAGGTTATGAGCCTGGCGAGCTACCAACTGCTCCACTCCGCGATGTTATCTAACTGAGAATATGTATGTTTCTCAATTGCGACTGCAAAGGTACGAGGATTATTTGAAACTACAAAATGTTTCCGATAAAAACTATCGATAATTACCACTTATTAACAATTTACGGTATGATGGCGGAATCAGCGATGCTCCACACCTTATTATAATATTGAAGGCATGAAAGAGGAAAGTCCATCTCATGGCATTTATATTCATAACGGTCATAAAGTGATTATGAAATAATGAGCTTCAAAAATGTTAGGACAATGAAAAGATCTTATACATCCCCAAAGGCTGTTGTCGTCAGGATCTGCCTTTATGATAGTTGTCTTGATGGTGATGTGTCCTTTGGTACGAACAGCGCCCCTGAATACAGTGGTGCTGCTGGTGCCAAGTCGGCAAGATTATCAGATGGCACGGACGATTATAGTTCAAAGACCTCGGAAAGCTGGTATGAAAAGGAATGCATCTATTATCCCCATGTGAATCTCAAAGCCCCTGATACATACTGCGTCAGGGGCTTTGAGGTCTCTCATACTATTACTATCTTTACTTCTGTTGGAGATGACGGTCGCTCCTTACTCCTGATCGGTATGATCAGTGATCTGCCTTTCCTTGACCCTTTCCAACTTCCTCTGCCTGACTACAAGGGGAACTTGCTCAACAAAGACATTACTGGTACTGAGTCCAAGTGCTTTGGGCGCACTTTGCTTCAGGTGGTGTACAATGTTGTAAATGGTCATGATAAAACGAGCTTTTGGCGTGAATACATTAAACTCTGCATAGACACGTTTGATAAATACAAAGATAAAGTTACCGGTCACGTGATGCTTGCGCAAGGACGCATAGCCACTTTGCAGACTAAAATGCCCTGCTGCCACTTGGTCTTCAATTACTTGCCGCAAGTAGAGATTGACAAAAGGTTGAACTCGGAAACCCAAGTGCAGGTTCAGTCGATATAGCGTCCCTGGGATTAGCTCATAAAAATCATAGCTCCGCTCGTTCGGTGCATCCTCATAGTCGGTGTGAACCAACCAGTAATGGTCAGCGCGCATAGGATGCTTGTGGATGATAGAATACAATACTTTCTGCTCCACGTCATATTTACCTGAGAGCTTGCTCATGTATACGACATTCGTAGCAAACTTGCCGATCGATTCATCTGCCTTGATGTCAGAAATAATGTCAAAGTAGTTTCTAATATCACGCCGTTCTACATACGAGTTCCTAATCTTGTCCGCATTGTACCATACATACATTACCATGCAAATGATGCCGGCAAGGAGCATCGTCACCCAACCACCATGTAGGAACTTCGCCAGGTTGGCAATGAAAAAGATTCCCTCTAAAAGTACGAAGAAGCCGATCACCGGGACCAATATCCATAGGTTCAGTCTGTTATAGTGGAGATAACATCCTAACAGCAATGTGGTCATCAGCATCGTCACCGTGATAGCAAGTCCGTAAGCCGCCTCCATATTGCTTGAAGTTTGGAAGAACAGAATGACAATGATACATAGTATATAAAGACTGACATTGATGAAAGGGATATACAATTGTCCTTTAACATCTGTGGGATATTTGATTCTCTGCCGTGGCCAGAAATGCAAGTTCATGGCCTCGCTGAAGATTGTAAACGATCCACTGATCAGAGCCTGGCTCGCCACGATGGCAGCTATCGTGGCCATTGTTATACCTATGGGGAGGAATGCTTGGGGCATGATGGCATAGAAGGGATTGATACCTGGATGCAAGTCTCCGGCATGCTTGATGACCCATGCTCCTTGTCCTAAATAGTTGCAGATGAGCATAGTCTTGACGAAGATCCAGCTGACCCGGATATTTTGCTTGCCACAATGTCCTAAGTCGGAATAGAGAGCCTCAGCACCTGTCGTGCATAGGAAGACAGCTCCTAAGATCAAGAACCATTCCGGGCTCGTGACCAAGAGATGGATGGCATACCAAGGATTAAAAGCCTTGAGAATTGGTAGATAGTTGCCAATATGCGCCAGTCCTAAAATGCCGATCATCGTGAACCACACGAACATCAAGGGACCAAAGAGTTTGCCGATCGCATGGGTACCAAATTGTTGGATAAAGAACAGTACAGTCAGGATGGCGATGGCAATTGGGATGACAGGAGTGGATGGCTCATAAGCGCGCAGCCCCTCAATGGCAGACAGTACCGTGATAGATGGCGTGATGATGCCATCTGCAACCAGTGTGCTGGCTCCGATGATGGCAAGTAGGTAAAGCCACATCCTGCCCCGTCTCCTTACCAAGGCATAGAGCGCTAAAATGCCACCTTCCCCTCTATTATCTGCACGAAGGGCGAGCACGACATATTTCAATGTTGTCTGGAAGGTGAGTGTCCAGATGATGCAAGAAACAGCACCGAGGATATAGTCGGCTGTCACCAAGGGCGTGGCACCGGTAATTGCCTTCATGACGTAGAGCGGTGACGTACCGATATCACCGTACACAATACCTAATGTTACCAACAGTCCCATCGCGCTTAGGCGATGGGAGAGACTTCCCGAAGGAGTAGTTTTCGAAGCCATTCTTTAATATTCTATATACAATGCGACTGCAATATTACGAAAAAGCAATGGATAATCTTCTTTCCTTTCTTCATATTTAGGTTATTTTTACGATTGGAGACATGATCGAGACATTAAAGAGCTACACACATTAATTATTAGAGAGAAATACACGTTATTAAATAGAATACAGAGCAGTCTTGCTATTTGTATGATAGATTATTGCCGCAACTCTGTCGGAAGAACGGCCATGGAAAAACAAAATGATAAGAAAATGAGGCAAAGAATAATAAATCGCTCTTATGATTTTGTCATCTCAGAAAAATCAGTTATTTTTGCACATAGATTACAAATGTGCAACACGTGTGCACGAAATAGCAGATACAACATGTCAATCTCAAAGACAAGGCAGAAATTAGTGGATGTGGCGAGACAGCTCTTCGCCAAGAACGGACTTGCCGGCACGACGATGAATGACATTGCCGTGGCCTCGGGCAAAGGCCGCCGCACGCTTTATACCTATTTCAACCGTAAGGAGGATGTTTACTACGCTGTCATCGAGTCGGAGCTCGAACGGCTGAGCGACAAGCTCGACGAGGTGGCCGCGAAAAAGATCCGGCCGCAAGACAAGATCGTGGAGCTCATCTACACCCACCTGAGCATGATCAAGGAAACGGTGGTGCGCAACGGCAACCTGCGCGCCGAGTTCTTCCGCAACATCTGGACGGTGGAGAAGGTGCGCAAGAATTTCGACGAGGACGAGATTGAACTTTTCCGAAAAGTATATGCCGACGGAAAGGCCGACGGAGAGTTCGACATTGACAACGTGGACCTTGTTGCCGACATCACTCATTATTGTATCAAGGGATTGGAAGTGCCTTTTATCTACGGACGGCTCGGCCATGGGCTCACCGAAGAGACAAGCAAGCCGCTCGTGGAGAAAGTCGTCTACGGTGCGCTGGGCAACAAGCATAACAGTTTGATGAAATAGAGCATGGATAACACAGAGAACGACATTCGCAACAACGACTATAATTCCAACAAGGAGGAACAAATACTCATCAGTGTCACAGGTCAGGACCGCCCCGGACTGACGGCCCAGATCACGAACATCCTTGCCAACTACGATGCCACGGTGCTCGACATTGGCCAGGCAGACATCCACGCCACGCTCTCCTTGGGCATTCTCATCCGCATCGACGACCGCTCGTCAGGTCAGGTGATGAAAGAGTTGCTCTTCAAGGCCAACGAGCTCGGTGTGAACATCGGTTTCTCGCCCATCACCGACGAAGAGTATGAGGATTGGGTCAACCGTCAGGGCAAGAACCGCTATATCCTTACCGTCATCGGCCGTTCACTCTCCGCGCGCGACATCGCCGGCGCTGCCAAAATCGTGGCAGCGCAAGGGCTAAACATCGACTCCATCATCCGCCTCACGGGGCGTCCGAGCATCATGCACCCCGAGCGTAACGTGCGGGCTTGTATCGAGTTCTCACTCCGTGGCACTCCCGAAGACCGCCAGCGCATGCAGGCTGAACTGATGCAGCTCTCGCAAGGCATGGGCATCGACTTCTCGTTTCAGCGCGACGACATGTACCGCCGCATGCGCCGTCTCATCTGTTTTGATATGGACTCCACACTCATCCAAACCGAATGTATCGACGAGCTGGCCGAGCGTGCCGGTGTCGGTGACAAGGTCAGAGCGATCACCGAGCGCGCCATGCGTGGCGAAATCGACTTCAAGGAGAGCTTCACCGAACGCGTGGCACTGCTCAAGGGCCTCGACGTGAGTGTGATGCAGGACATTGCCGAGCATCTGCCGATCACCGAAGGTGTGCCCCGACTGATGACGGTGCTCAAACGCTGTGGCTACAAGATTGCGATCCTCAGTGGTGGTTTCACCTATTTCGGTGAATATCTCCAGCGCAAATTCGGTATCGACTATGTCTATGCCAACGAGTTGGAGATAGGCGAAGACGGCAAGCTCACCGGTCATTATGTCGGTGATATTGTCGACGGCAAGCGCAAAGCCGAACTGCTGAAGCTTATCGCGCAGGTGGAGAAAGTCAACCTCGCGCAGACGATCGCTGTGGGCGACGGTGCCAACGACCTGCCGATGATCACCGAAGCCGGACTGGGTATTGCCTTCCACGCCAAGCCGCGTGTGCAGGCTGGCGCACGGCAGAGCATCAACAGCCTGGGCCTAGACGGTGTGCTTTACTTCCTCGGCTTCAAAGACAGCTACATCGAAGAGCCAAAGCCCATGGAGACAAAGGGCTAACAACAATATGACAATCACAAAACAAGAAATGTAATCTATAAAATATTGTAAGACATGACAAAAGCTATTATCACGGTAGTGGGCAAGGATGCTGTCGGCATCATGGCCAAAGTGTGCACCTATCTCGCCGACAACCAGGTGAACATCTTGGATATCACGCAGACCATCGTAGACGGATTCTTCAATATGATGATGATCGTCGACGTGACAGACACACAGAAGACCTTCGAACAGGTGAGCAACGAACTCTCCGAGATCGGCAAGAGCATCGGCGTGCAGACAAAAATACAATTGGAAGAAATCTTCAACCAGATGCACCGCATCTAATCATGGAGGAATAAGACAATGATAGACCTGTCAGAAGTTCTTGAGACCAACCGAATGGTCGAAGAGGAAAACCTCGACGTGCGCACCATCACCTTAGGCATCAGCCTGCTGGACTGTGCTGACGACAGCGTGGACGCATGTTGCGAGAAGATATACAACAAGATTACTACATTAGCCCACGACCTGGTGCGTACGGGTGAGGAGATCTCGCGCGAGATCGGCATCCCCATTGTGCATAAGCGCATCAGCGTGACGCCTATCTCACTCATCGGTGCTTCGTGCTGCCACACCACGGGCGACTTCGTGAAGATCGCCCAGACCCTGGACCGCGCAGCCGCTGCTGTGGGTGTCAACTTTCTCGGTGGTTTCTCTGCGCTTGTCAGCAAGGGCATGACACCCGCCGACGAGCTCCTCATCCGCTCCATTCCACAGGCTCTGGCCACGACCGATCTTGTCTGTTCAAGCGTTAACGTGGGCAGCACCAAGAACGGACTGAACATGGACGCCGTGAAACTCATGGGCGAGATCGTGCGCCAGGCTGCCGAAGCCAGTGCAGACCGCCAGTGCATCGGTCCGGCCAAGCTCGTGGTCTTCTGCAATGCTCCCGACGACAACCCGTTCATGGCCGGCGCTTTCCATGGAGTCAGCGAGGGCAACGCCGTTGTCAATGTCGGCGTCTCCGGTCCCGGCGTAGTGAAATATGCATTAGAGCAGATGGACCGCCGCGCCCGTGAGAATGGCGGTCGCGAGGCTAACTTCGAGACGCTCTGCCAGACCATCAAGAAGACAGCTTTCAAGATCACGCGTGTAGGACAATATGTAGCGCAGGAGGCCAGCCGTCGCTTGGGTGCCGAGTTTGGCATCATCGACCTCAGCCTGGCACCGACGCCGGCAGTCGGAGACTCTGTTGCCGACATCTTGAAATGCATCGGCGTGGAGCAGCCGGGCGCACCGGGTACTACCGCAGCTTTGGCATTGCTCAACGACCAGGTGAAGAAGGGCGGTATCATGGCCAGCTCTTATGTCGGCGGACTCTCCGGAGCCTTCATCCCCGTCAGCGAGGATCAGGGCATGATCGACGCGGTCAATGCCGGAGCACTGAACATCGAGAAACTCGAAGCCATGACCTGCGTCTGCTCGGTAGGACTCGACATGATCGCCATCCCCGGTGACACTCCTGCCACGACGATTTCCGGCATCATTGCCGACGAAGCCGCCATCGGTATGGTGAATCAAAAGACCACTGCCGTACGTGTCATCCCGGTCATCGGCAAGCGTGTCGGCGACAGCATCACGTGGGGCGGACTGCTTGGCCATGCTCCTATCATGCCGGTCAACACCTTCTCTTCCGAGCGACTTGTCAACCGTGGCGGCCGCATTCCCGCCCCCGTCCACTCGTTTAAGAACTAAAAGGGGCCCCTACCCTATCTCCAAGAACAATTATCCCGGGCAACAAGTCGTTGCCCGGGATAACTTTTGTCTGTCCATTTGATTCTTCTTTTGCACTGGCAGTCTTGCTAATTTCTAATTTATTACGCCATCTTCTTGTCATCCTCAATCACCTGATGCAGCATACTGACATCGTTGAAGAGGAAAGAGGTATGGTCGCCAAAGACGTTCCATGGCGTATTTTCAAAGACCGGCGACATAATGTCATCGGAGGGTATATCGCCCTGCTGACAAACATACTCAATGATAGACTCCAGTACGTCCATTTGT
>CAMCBZ010000001.1 GCA_945873145.1 uncultured Prevotella sp. | reverse complement strand
CTAGGACCTCCAGATTATGAGTCTGTTGCTCTAACCAACTGAGCTACAAGTCCAACTTATGCGGACCGAAGAGACCGATAAGATTTGTGGTGCAAAGATACAAGTTTCCAGTCGAATAGCCAAATATTTTTTGTGAAAAGTAGATAATAAGTCTTCACTATATTGGCTGTTAGGGCTAATTTGACTATCTTTGCAAGCAATAAACACAGAGTAGCAGAAATTGATGAAAAGCGAACAGATACCGCACACAGACCCTCATGTGGGGCTCAGCGACGAGCAAGTAAGAACCAGCCGACAGCAACATGGCGACAACGTGCTTACCCCGCCGAAGAAGACTTCCCTTTGGAAGCTCTATCTCGACAAATACCGTGATCCTATCATCCAGATCCTTCTTGTAGCAGCCTTCGTTTCCCTCGTGCTGGCCTTTGTGGAGCATGACTTTGTGGAGACGCTGGGCATCTTCATCGCTATCTTCATTGCCACTACGGTAGGCTTCTACTTTGAGTGCGACGCTGCGCGCAAGTTCCGTGTGCTCACCGCCATCAACGAGGACCAGCCCGTGAAGGTGCGACGCAACGGCAAGGTGATGGAAGTGCCCCGCCGCGACGTTGTTGTGGGCGACATCATCCTGGTGGAGACGGGCGACGAAGTTCCCGCCGACGCTGTTCTCGTGGAGGCTGTTAACCTGCAAATCGACGAATCGAGCCTGACCGGCGAGCCTCTGACTTCCAAGTCGGTGACGGACGCGCAAGGCCAGCTGGCATCGGAAGCAACCATTCAACATTCAACACTCAACATTCAACATTCAGCGGACGCATCAACTCAACATTCAACACTCAACACTCAACACTCAGCGGACGCATCAACTCAACATTCAACACTCAACACTCAACATTCCTCCGAGGCTTACCCCAAGAACGTGATCCTTCGCTCCACGATGGTGATGAACGGTCGCGGCACGGCTGTTGTCACGTGTGTCGGCGACAGCACCGAGATCGGCAAGGTAGCCACAGAGGCCACGGAAGCCACACAGACCAAGACTCCGCTGAACCTTCAGCTCGACAAACTGGCCAAGCTCATCTCCAAGGTAGGCACCGGCGTCTCCATTGCTGCCTTTGTCATCTTCCTCGGTCACGACATTCTCACCAACAGTCTTTGGCACACCGATAACTATCTCGGCATGCTGCAAGTGGTACTGAACTACTTCATGATGGCTGTCACGCTGATTGTCATGGCCGTACCCGAAGGTTTGCCGATGGCCGTGACGCTGGCCTTAGCGCTGAACATGCGCCGAATGCTGAAATTCAACAATCTCGTACGCAAGCTGCACGCTTCGGAGACGATGGGAGCCGTCACTGTTATCTGCACCGACAAGACGGGCACGCTGACCCAGAACCGCATGACCGTCCACGACATCCAACTTGTTGAGGGCGACCATCTCGTCAACGCAAAGGAAGCCAGTGCTGCGACAAAAGACGGATTTGCCGCAGCCGTTGCCGCCAACACCACAGCCGAGCTCGACGAGAACAACGCCCCCATCGGCAATCCCACCGAAGGAGCACTGCTCATGTGGCTGCAACAGCAGGGCGAGGACTACCAGCAACAGAGAGCCTCACAGGCCGTTGACAGTCAGATACCCTTCTCCACAGAAAAGAAATACATGGCTACCACGGTTGTCCGTGGCGACAAAAAGCGTACATATATAAAAGGAGCGCCGGAGATCATCGCCTCGCTGTGCGGTCTCGCCGAGCCTCAGCTGAGCCATCTGCGCGAAGTGCTGTTGGGCTATCAGCGTCAGGCCATGCGCACGCTGGCCTTTGCCTGGCGTGAGGGCGACTTCAGCGAAGAGGGCGGCTTCACGTTCCAAGGTATTGCCGCCATCAGCGATCCCGTACGCGAAGACGTTCCCTCGGCCGTATCCACCTGTCGTGGCGCCGGCATCAAGATCAAGGTTGTCACCGGCGACACTTCGGCCACAGCCGTCGAGATAGCCCGGCAGATCGGCATCTGGCCTAAGGAAGACACCACCAAGGCCGAAGAACTCCGTTGGCACATCACCGGCAGCGACTTTGCCGCACTGAGCGATGAGGAAGCCTACGACCGCGTGGAGGACATCCGCGTGATGTCGCGCGCCCGTCCAACAGACAAGCAGCGTCTCGTGCAACTCCTCCAGAAGCACGGCGAGGTGGTGGCAGTGACTGGCGACGGCACCAACGACGCACCGGCCTTGAACCACGCCCACGTGGGACTCTCACTCGGTTCGGGCACGTCAGTAGCCAAACAAGCGTCCGACATCACCCTGCTCGACGACAGCTTCCACTCCATCACCAACGCCGTGATGTGGGGCCGCTCACTCTACAAAAACATTCAGCGGTTCCTCTTCTTCCAGCTTGTCGTCAACGTCAGCGCCCTGCTGCTCGTCCTCGGCGGCAGCATCATCGGCACAGAAATGCCGCTCACAGTGACACAGATACTTTGGGTCAACCTGATCATGGACACCTTTGCCGCCATGGCACTGGCCTCGTTGCCCCCCTCGCGGGAAGTGATGAAGGACAAGCCGCGCAAGGCTTCCGACTTCATCATCTCGAAGTCGATGGGACGCGGCATCCTCGGCAGCGGTTTCGTGTTCTTTGCCATCATGTTTGTCTTCCTCATCTGGTGCGAGCGCCATGGTGCGGGCAGCATCATCGACGTACACGAGTTGACGCTGTTCTTCACCACTTTTGTCATGCTGCAGTTCTGGAATCTCTTCAACGCAAAATGCTTAGGCTCCACGCACAGTGCCTTCCACAACCTGCGCCACGACGGCGGTCTGCTGCTTGTGTTGCTGCTGATCTTCATTGGGCAGTGGCTCATCGTCACCTTCGGCGGCCGCATGTTCCGCACGCAACCGTTGAGCGCTGAGGAATGGCTCATCATCACGGCCGCCACATCTGTGGTACTTGTTGCCGGAGAGCTATGGCGCGCTGTCAAACGTATCAAGGAGGCTAAAGCATGAGAACGATCTATTTAGACAAAGACAACACGGAGGACTTGGAGCCGTCCGTGGCCACCATCGGATTCTTCGACGGCGTGCACCGCGGCCACCGCTTCCTCATTGGGCAGGTCACCGACGAAGCCCGTCGCCGTGGTCTGCGGTCGATGGTCATCACCTTCGACCAGCATCCCCGTCAGGTATTGCAACAGCACTATCAGCCTCAGCTGCTGTCCACCCTCGAAAACAAGCTCGTGCTGCTCTCGCGTACAGGTGTCGATTATGTCGTGGTTGTGCATTTCGACCTTGCGCTGGCCTCGCTGAGTGCCCAGCAGTTCATGGAGTTGATTCTCCATCAGCAGCTTCGTGTCAAGCAATTGGTCATCGGCTATGACAACCGCTTTGGCCACGACCGCACCGAGGGCTTCAGCGACTATGTGCGCTACGGCCGCGAGATGGGCATCGACGTGGTACAGAGCGAGCCCTATCTGCTCCACGGCGTGAAGGTCAGCTCGTCGGTGGTGCGCTCGTTTATCCAGGAAGGCGAGATAGAGATGGCCAACGAATGCTTAGGCTATCCCTACACGATAGAGGGCAAAGTCGTGGACGGTGTGAAAGAGGGCCGCCGGCTGGGCTTCCCCACCGCCAACCTCGTACCCTCCAGCCTCTCTCAGCTATTACCTGCCGCCGGCGTCTACGGCGTGAAGGTACGCACAGAGGGCAGCATGACACTGCGCCCGGGCATGACCAACATCGGTATGCGCCCTACCTTTGGCGGACATCATCAGACGGTGGAGACCAACATCTTCGACTTCGAGGACGACATCTACGGCCAGCGACTGCTCCTTTCCTTCTATCACCGCATACGCGACGAACGGAAGTTCGACAACGTCGAGCAACTCGTACAACAGTTGCGACAGGACAGGAAAGACATAGAAGAGCGGTTCCGGCAGCAGGGGACCATCGTTCCGACATCGCATGATTAAAGTCGAAGACGCTCTGCAACAACCCATCAAGGAAACATTTCAATCAGTCATCAACCCATGAAAAGAAGTTCACTACACGATATAGCCAATATCGTCTTATACGTCATTTTGTTTCTACTCATCCAGTTGGTCGTCACCTTTGGCGTCGCGATCATCGCCATGTGGATCGGCGGCACACCCTGGCCGACCATCAGCCAGCATCTCCATACCGGCTCATTGGCACTGAATGGCAAGGAGCTGGTCGCTGCCACAGCCATCAGCAGCGTCCTCACCTTTTGTCTTTTTGTCGTCTGCCACTGGGCACCTGTCAAGCGCGACTGGCTGGCCACACGGCCGTGGACGGTTCTGATATGGGTGGTTCTCCTTGCCCTTGGCACCATCCTGCCGTCGCAATGGCTCGTGGAGCGCATGGAGATCACACTGCCCGAGAGTGCTGAGAAGCTCTTCGAGAGCATCATGGGTGAGCCGCTCGGCTATGTTGCCATCGGCATTCTGGCTCCGTTGGTGGAGGAGCTCGTCTTCCGTGGTGCCATACTCCGCACGTTGCTGAAGCTCTTCGACCGCAAATGGCATTGGGTGGCTATCGTCATCTCGGCGCTCATCTTCGGTGCCGTACACATGAATATCCCGCAGTTTGTCCATGCCGCGCTCATTGGCTTGCTCTTAGGCTGGATGTACTACCGCACCGACTCCATCATTCCCGGCGTGGCCTTCCACTGGGTGAACAACACGGTGGCCTTCGTCATGTTCCACATGCTGCCGCAGATGAACGACGGCAAGCTCATCGACCTCTTCCACGGCAACCACACTACGATGATGCTCAGCCTGCTCTTCTCGCTCTGCATCTTCCTCCCCGCCCTATTCCAGCTCACGATCAGACTGAAGCGGGCTGAGTAAGAGAGAGCAAGAGCCCTTCCCTAACCCTCCCCAAGGGGAGGGTATGGCAATACCAGAGCCCTTCCCTAACCCTCCCCAAGGGGAGGGAATGGCAATACCAATAAACCAAGTTCATACTTTCAAAAGGCAGGATTTGGTGATGTCCATAATAATTAGTAACTTTGAAGCCAAAATTATATTATTTATGTCTTCACTAAAGAAATTCATCACTAAAGCCATATCTCTGTTACCCCCCCCCATTGAAAAGGAGTTACCTTTTCTGGTCTTGTTCTTCCTGCTAATTGCATTGTCTCCTATCAAGCTCCTTATTGCCGGGCTATTAAACCCTTTGCATATGGAGACTGTCGTTTTCATTCATCTGTGCCGTGCTTTAGCTATCAGCTATCTGTTTACTTGCATTGTCTATTACTCACACAAGAAATGGCTAAAAGTTCTGTTCTACACTTTAGGCTGCACCCTTTTTGGAGTAAATGTATTTCTATGGCTGGTATTCCATAAGATTATTTCTCCCCAAATCATTACTCTCATAGGAGAAACAAATTCTACTGAAGCTTCTGAATTTCTATCAACGTTTCTTTTGAATGGCAAAGGACTGCTTTCTTTGTTCATTTTAGCTTTGACTATTGGCGTAATCATTTTAGCAGAGAAGAAAAGATGTCTATTGCAAATTCGAAAAGCAGTTTACAATAGAATCATCAACACCATCGTCATCGCTGTTTCAGCTTTTGGCTTTTATCATTTCAATATATATTACCAGATCTTTAGCAGCAAAGCTGTTGATGACAACTTCTTTGGAGACATGTTTCCGTACGATGCACTAACTGCTACCATTTATTCACTGCATGCCATCAGCATAACAAGCCACGAAATGGATCATGCCATTAGAACGGCAGAAGCTGTAAAAGGTGGCTCTATCACCGAGAAAGATTCACTCCACATCATCATGGTTGTTGGTGAATCTTATATCAAGAAGCATGCACAAATCTATGGTTACTATCTTCCAACAACTCCACATCTTGAGCAGGAAAAAGAGAAAGGAAATCTTTTCATCTTCAGCAATGTTGTCTCACCATTCAATGGTACATCGCCTGTATTAAAGAATTTATTCTGCTGTAATTCCATTGCAGAAGGTGAAAAATGGTACAAGACACCATACTTTCCTACCTGCCTTAAAAGATCCGGATACACTATCAACTATTGGGACAACCAAAGAGTTACGAAATCTCAGGGTACATGGGATTTCTCGATGAACTCTTTCCTCTTTGACAAGAGACTTTCCAAAATATCATATAGCGAAGCTGCACCGGAAGGTTTTCCGTATGACGACCAACTGATTACCGATTTTGAGAAAGGCAATAAGAAAAAGGATGGCAAATATGTTTTTGACATCTTCCATCTCTGGGGCCAGCATGTAGATGCCTCGGAACGTTACCCCCACGACAAGTTCAGCCGTTTCTCTGCCAAGGACATTCATAGCAAGGCCCCCTATATGACAGAGAGCAAGAAGCAGGACATCGCCAACTACGACAATGCAACGTACTATAATGACTATGTCCTCAACCATATCATCAACCTATACCGCGACAAGAACACGGTATTGGTCTATTTCTCTGACCATGGCGAGGAGGTGTACGACTACCGCGACTCCAAAGGACGCGTAGAAGCTGCGCCCGGACAAGAGAAGAACTGGTTGAAGTATCAGTTCAAAGTGCCGTTTGTGATTTGGTGCTCTGACAAGTACAAGGCATTACATCCCGATGTGATCCACCGCATCAAGGCCTCGCTCAACCGCCCGTTCATGACCGACAACACCTGCCACCTGCTCTTCGATTTGGCTGGTCTTAAGACCATCTACTACCGACCGGAGCGTGACCTCATCAGCACGAAGTTCAAACCATCCAAGCGCATCGTCAACAACAATATCGACTTTGATGTAGTGATGAGAAAGTAAAAACAATAGCCTTTCCCTAGCACTCCGAGACCATCCCTAATTCTTCAAGCCCTTCCCTAACCCTCCCCAAGGGGAGGGAATGGCAATACCTGCAACGTACCAGTGCCCCAACGGGGCACACGCATAGGTAGCCCCGTACAAGCGAGTAACGAGTGCAGTGCGGGGCTTTATCACCTATGCACCCTTCAACACCAAGGTGCCCAGAGGGGGCACACGAGCATTCTATGCGTAAAACTGTCTAAAGTCTCCTGCTATTTTTTTACAAAACACCTTCAACTTTCACTCACGATTTAGAGAGCGAGAAATCAAATCAGCGACCTAAAATCGACAAAAACCGGACTCCTTCCATCGATTTTTGCTTTTTCATGAGCACAAAAAGGTACTTTAGTGCTGTCATCTCGGCGTGATGACAGTATCAGAAAGGCGTGATGACAAGGTCAGAAAGCCTTTCTGATGAAAAATTCTCTAGAGAATTTTCGGAGGAAAAGGGACTTTCTTTCCAGTAAAAGCTTTACATATTCATAACATACTGATTATGAGCAATATGTAAAAGCACTCCGTTTTTCGCAAAAATCAGAGCAAAGGAGGTCTTCGTGGAAAAGAATCGATTCTCAGCGCCCGTTTTTTGTCAGTTTTCACAACAAGGAAGGAATGCGTTAAGACGGAGAAACAATGGGTTACTTTATACGTACACGTGAGTCCCCGCCGAGGACATCCCCCATGCACGACCTACCCCAGGGCGCTCGCTTTTGTGAGGCTTCGCCGTCACAAAAGCTCGACGACCCGGGGATATTCATGGTGTGTCCCCTCCGGGGACATTCTTCAGCGAGAGAACAATTTGCTGATATGGATAAGTCGGGCCCCAACAGAGTACCTATGCTTCAGCCCCGTTGGAGCTGTGAATGATGTTTTACTCTGCCGAGATACCCACCATCTTGCTCTGATAACTGTCTATCGCCGCAGAAAGGACAGCGTTGATGGCATACGAACTATCATCGGAAGAAGTGAACGTCCAGCGGAAGTCGCCTTTGCCCAAGCGTCCGGCTCCCGTCCAACCCGTGACCACAGCAGGCACGCGGGTGGCGGCGTCGGGCGAATAGCTGTACATCAGCGAGCTGTCGGTGTCGAAGTTGTCGTAGGTCGTGCCACCCACGAGGGCCTTCGCGCTGGCGGGCACCTGCTCATCGCGCGCCTTCACCTCGTAGCAGTCGAAGCTCGTAGCACTCTCATGCTGCGTGACCGGCGTGTAGTTGGAACTTGTACCTTTGTCGGCATAGACATTGCCATAGCTCTTGATCATTCCACCCGTCTCGCCCGAGAAGGTGCCGCCGCCCTTGGCGTCCGTGCCCTGCTGCGAGATGAGCATCGGATCCTTTGTAGCACGGAAATAGTTGCTTTCCACAAAGACACTCGAACCCGTCGTAGCACCCACGCCGTACTTCGCACATCCATCGTAATAGTTGTTCCATACGTGTACACTCATCGTGCGCACACGCGGATGGCGCGAGTCGCTGTGGTCGAACCAGTTGTGGTTGTAGTCGATGTAGTTCGGTCCCGACTCGCTCTTCATGCCACAGAGCGACGACTTGCCCGTGTCGAAATAGTGGTTGTAGGCCACGGTAATAAACTGCGAGTCGTCCTTGATGTCGGTAGTGCCGTCGCCTTTCGCCTGGTCGGCGTCGCTGCCTTTCTGTCCGTAGAAGAAGTCGAGGTGATGTAACCAGATATACTTGTTGTCGGTGTCTATCGACACGCAGTCGTCCATGCATCGCATGATGGCGAAGTTGCGCAGCTCCACGTTGGCAGCGTTCCTCAGCAGGAAGCCGAAGCCGCGCACGGTGGCATCATCGCCAATCCCCTCCAAGGTGATATAGAGGTTACTGTAGGCATTCTTGCCCTTTATCTGCAACCCTTCGGAGGAAGAAGAGACAGCGTCGAGGTCGGCTTTCTCCACCAATCCGATGAAGCGCACGTCGAGCGGCCGTGTCTCATAGCCTTTTTGATAAGCGTCGAGGATGGCCTGCAAACCCGTACACGTAGTCACGTTGGTAGCCTTGGCTCCTGTCTTCACCTCACACGTCACGGTTTTGGCCGTCTGCGACGTGACATAGATGACGCGTGCGTCCGCCTTCAGCGTCCCGTCGTCGTTGTAAGCACCCACGCCCTCGTTGTCGAGATGGGCAAAGCCCGAGCGGTCGTAATTCTGCACCGTCATGGTCGTAGCCTCATTGGCGTTTGCCGTCAGCTCCGCGCCTTTGCTCACGGGTACCACCTTCATGTCGTAGCTTCCGGCCTTGAGTCCTACCATGTCAGCACGATAGGAGTCGCCATAGCTGCGCACGAGCATGGAGTCGATGCGCGTGTAGGATGCGAAGTCGCCACCTTTTATATACACGTGATAGAGCGTGCAGTCGCCGAACTTCTTAAACTTCACGTAAGCCGACTCCAGCCAGCCCTTGGCCTCCGTGATCTCCACCTTGCCATCCTCATTATTTACCTTTCCGCCTGTGTTGCTGCCCGAGGCTTTGACAAAGCAGACGTTCTTTGGCGTGTAATAGACATCCTGCCAGTCGGCGCCACGGACATAGAGTGTATCCTTGTCGATGGCCATCTTAACGATGTCAGCGGTATTGTAGTATTTCAGACTGCTGTTGCTGTTGATGATCAGTGCCTGGTTGGCTTGGCTGTCAAAAGGCACGGCATGGTCAGAGACATCGGCTTTCGTACCGGTAGAAGTGCCGCCCCCGTCCGTCACCGTGATAGAGTAGAGATAGACGCCGCCGGCGGTGGTGAGCGTCACGTCGCCGTCTGCGGTCACCGTGGCCGAATAGTCTGCCCCCGTGTTGGAGCTACTTGAGAAAGTCGTCTCGCTAAGATTGATCAGATTCAGAAAGCGTTCTGTGCTTTTTGACGACGAAGCGAAGTTCAGCCTCACAGTAGCTCCGGCCTTCAGGTTGGGAATACGTACCACAATACCCGAACCATTCAGACCGAGCCGTTTGTTCACATCGACACGAATATTCCCTGCTCCTTTAGCCGTGAAATAGAGTCCGGCAGTCATCGTCAGCGTCTGCCCATTGGCAACGAGCTGCGCGTCGGCGACAGCTTGATTGTTGGCATAACGCTTGTTCTTTGTGTCGTAGGTCCAACCTGCTTCGTCGGCTTTCAATGCACTTTGGTCTGTTGATGGCGTGGAAGTAAAGTTCCAGGAAGCATCTGCCCATGCCCAGCCGGGAAGCAGCAAGAGGGCGAATAGCAGTAACAACGTATTGAGATTATGTTTCTTCATCGTCCGTTCCTCCCTATTTCTTTATTTCCTTTTTACCATTTACGATATAGACTCCCTTAGGAAGCTTGTTTTTGTCCTTACCCATATACTGTCCTGAGAGCGAATAGATGCGGTCGTCAGCGGGCCGCTGCGTGTCTTTGTCCACGGCTTTGACACCAGTTGCCGTGCCAAAAGCGATGTTCACAGTGGACATATCCGCCGTCAGCGTAGTGCCGTCAGTAAAGGATAGTTCCACGTCCGTACCGCTGAAGGTAATCTCCTTCACGGTTTTGTTCACAGTAGTGCCGTCGACAGAGACTGTCTGTCCGCCGTCAGCCCACATCGCGAGAGGCAGGGCGACCAAGGTCCAAGCAGTAGTTAATCGTTTTTTCATATGGTTTAATTTAGATGATCGTTTCCTTTCATGTCCTCGATGGCAAAATTAAGAAAAATCCATTGAAGGCAAAAATGAAAGCAAAGCTATTATTGTGGCTGTTTTCGTAACTGCGTTCTAAAATGTAGCAATTTCGTTCAAACGCCTTGTTTTCATACACTTGAGAGTTATAAGGAGAAAGATTTTACGCTATATTTGCAACACGAAATAATCAATCCTTATTCATGAACCTAAAAAATTGACGCTTATGAAGAAGCTTTTTACTCTCGCAGCATTGGTCCTTTGCGCATTGACGCTCAACGCACAGACCACCATCTCGTTCTCTGAAAAGAAGGCGGCCGGATCTTTACACGGACAGACCATCACCAGCACGCTCGACGGATTCTCACTAACCGTGACCGACACGAAGGGAAAGGTGGCCGTTGAGGGCAGCAACGCCCGCTTTGGCACGGCAGAAAGCAACACGTCTTACAGCTATCGTCTGAAGACGGGCGGCAAGAGTTCTGACGCCAACAACATGTCCATCACCATCCCAACGAGCGGCACCTTACAGATATGTGTCCGCACGGGCTCCAACAGTGCCACCAACCGCAACCTGGTGCTCACGCAGGACGGGAAAGAATTGTACAACGAGGTCGTGCAGGAATCCGACGCCACCCAGATCACCCTTGACGACGGAAAGACGAGCAAAGTGTACCCTGTCATCTCTGTCGCCGTGGGCAAGGGCACGGTGGACATCACCTATCCCACCGGCTCACTGAACTTCTATGCCTTCATCTTTACGCCAACTGCCACCGGCATCAACAGCACGATGCAAACAAAGAAGGCCGACGGTGTTGAATATAATCTCGCCGGACAGCGCGTGGACAAGAACTATAAGGGCATCGTCATCAGCGACGGAAAGAAAGTGATACGGAAGTAAAGGATTCCAAAAGGTGAGATGCCTTGAATGGCACTGGCTGTGATGCAAGGCTTGATCACAGCAAGGAAAAACTTGAAAACAGGCTGGCGCAGTGTTTGACATAAAGAGATCGTAATTGGAATTGGAAGTTACATCGCGATAGCCTGTTTTTAAGGTTTTCCTTTGTGTCAGCGCCAAGATGCGACGTAGGAGAATCGGACACTGGATATTCTTCATAGATTTATGGTGAGAGGAAGCAGAGATTCTCTGTAGGTTGTTTAAAGCGAAAGAGTAATCTTGTATATATTCTCGATATTCGTTAATATTCTTGATGACATATCCACTGTATCCATGATACGTTGAAAGTCCTGTTTCGAAAGGGCAAAAAAAATAAAGGGACCGAACTCACGATTGAGTGTCGGTCCCTTTCTACGTTAGTATGTTATGAAAAATTTGAGAGAATAGAAACTTCACAGCTTCTTAATGTTGTTTTACTAAACATGATTTTATAGAGAAAGCATAGAAATATCTTATTTGATCATCACCTGCCCCGTGGAGTTCTGCGTGCTTGTCATCGCTCGTGGAACGGAATCGATGCTTGCGCTATCGCTCATAGCTACCGATGTGCCTTTTTCTATCTCAGGCTTGGAATAGCCGTCGTAGCTGCTGATCGGGTCTTGGCTTTTCTGAGCAAACGGCACCTGAATGGCATTGCCAAGGGTCAGGACGATGGCGACAATGGCAGCGGCCTTGAAGATCGGGCGCAGGCGCTGTGGCATCGAGACGATGCGTGCCTTGACCACCTTGGGCTCCTCTGTCATGGCGAGGATCTTCTTGTCGAAGTCATCACCGAGCACATCAACCTTCGGCTCTTCGCGCTGGTAGGCGAATAGCGGCTGGTAGCGCTTCAAGTCGGCGGGAATGTCGGCCTGACTAAAGAACGCCCGCAAGATGTCTTCCTCTTCCAAGGAAGTCTCGCAGCGCCAATAGCGCTCCAAAAGCTGATTGATATACTTGTAGTCCATCATTATTCTTGCATTTACACTTAGATGACGAGGGAAAAGGATAAAAGTTACAGGGGAATTCCATATTTAACATTTGATAACCATAAAAAAGCGCTATCCGGTCTTTCACAACCTGTTAAAGTAGCGTAAATGTGCGTACTTAGGGAACATTTGTTACCAAGCCAACTCTTGCAAAGTCTCTATCTTTGCAGCCAACTTTTTGGACAAGCCGAAAACAAAGGCGGTAAATAACGGCCTTATCGGTCTTGTTATATAGAAGCAAACAAAGAAAAGAAAACGACTATGGAGAAAATCATCAATCTGAAAGAGAGCGTTTACGAGCTCACACAAAAATATCCTGAAATCATCGACATCCTGACATCACTCGGCTTCACCGAGATCAGCAAGAAGGCTGTAAGACACTCTGTGGGCAAGATGATGACGATTCCGAGAGGAGCTTCGATGAAAGGCATCGCACTGAAGCAAATCGTCAAGGCACTGCAAGACAACGGATTCATCGTTAAGGACGGCAACGCAGATGACAAGCCCGAAACATCGCACATGGCCTCGCAGATCAAGGATTATCTGCAACGGCTCAACAAAGGCGAGGCAATGGCTGCCGTACGTGCCGATTTTGTCAAGAACTTCAAGGACGTCAAAGCCACAGAGATCATGAAGGCTGAACAGGAACTGATCCGCGACGGCGAGCCGGTGAAGAAGATCAAGGAGTTGTGCGACATCCACTCAGCCCTTTTTCATGGCACGCAAGAGGGCGTGAGCAACGATAGCCTGCACCAGGGTCTGCATCACGACCAAGAGCGCATGATGATCGGTCAGGCCGGAGAGAACAGAGACAAGACGGCTGCACTGAGAGCCGTCACGGGCCATCCCCTGCAGACGCTATACCGCGAAAACGAGGCCATCGTCGGTATACTCGATGAAGTAGAAAGTCTACTGAACCGCGAAGCGAATGTGGCAGACATCGCAGAAGCGTTGCAAAAGGCACGCGGCATCGCCATTCACTATGCCAAAAAAGGTGATCTCATCTACCCTGTGCTCAATGTGAAGTATGGCATCTACGGTCCGTCGCAGATGATGTGGACCATCGACGACGAGATACGTGCGGAGCTTGCCACGCTCGTCAAGCAAGCATCTGACGGAGCCATGCCCGGTGAGGAATGGAGAGAGCGTGTCGCAGCTGTGGCGAAACGCGTCCGCGAGATGACATTCAAGGAAAACAGAATTCTCTTCCCCGTGTCTGCCGCCAACTTCTCTGACGCCGACTGGAGACAGATGTATGCCGACAGCAAGGGCTACGAAGCGTGCTTAGGAGTGGTTTCGGAGCGCTGGGATGAGGGAGAGGCTTTCTTCGATCAAATCCATCAGAAGGAGACAACAGAGAGTGCAGCCTTAAGTGAAGGGCGGATACAGATGCCTGGCGGGTCACTGACCGTGGAGCAGCTCACTGCCCTGCTCGATGCGCTGCCCGTCGAGATCACCTTTGTCGACGCAGACAACATCAATCGTTACTTCAACCAGCCCTTCACGACAAAAGCCTTCAAAAGGCCGCTGTCGGCATTAGGACGCGAGGTCTTCACCTGCCATCCTCCCAAGATCGAGCCAATGGTAAGGGCGATCATACAGGATTTCCGTGACGGGAAACGCGACAAAGTGCCCGTATGGCTTGAGAAAAACGGTAAGTCCATGCTCATCACCTACATGGCTGTACGTGATGCTACAGGCAAATATATCGGTACAATGGAGATCGTGCAGGATATGGAGCCCATGAGAGCCCACTTCAGCGGCAGAGAGAAATAAGGCCAAAGAAACAGGCTACGGCTCGGAAAGAAGCGAGGAGCAGGTTATGTGCTTATCTGAAAGCCATCGATGGCGGCAAAGCGCTGCTTGACCGCCTGACGTGCCCGGAAGATGTTGACCTTGACCTGCTCCTCGGTCATGCCAAGTACGATGGCTATATCCTTATAGGCCTTTCCTTCGAAATCACGCAACTGAATACACTCCCGCTGCTTCTCAGGCAGACTGTCGACAATGTTTCTGACGATTGTCAGCTGATCCTTCTCGATAGCCTTGTCAGACGGGTTGAAGGTATTGTCGGGCTTTTCCACCGGTTTGTCGTCGAGGCTCTCGGTCTGACTGCGTTTGTTCTTCACGCTATCCAGAGCCAGATTGCGGCAGACAGTAAAGCAGAACGCCTCAATGTTGTCGATTTCCTCCCATGTGTCGCGCTTGTTCCATACCTTGATGAGCGTTTCCTGCACGACATCCTCGGCCTCAGCGCTGTCGAGCGTAATGCGCAGCGCGAGACGATAAAGCTGATTTTTCAGCGGCAGGATGTCAGTACGGAAATCTATTTTCATTCTCAAGTCTTTCTCTTAACAAGCTTTTCGGTTCATCGAGTGATGACAGTACCTTTTCTTAACAAGCTTTTCTGTGGTTCATCGGGTGATGACAGTACCCGCAGTCTTGCCGATATTCTCGGCCTTGGTGATGATGACACGCTCCACACCAGCGTCTACGGCAGCCAGCGCATTGGTGATCTTGGGGATCATACCCCCGCTGATTGTACCATTAGCCACCAAGCGCACAAACGCATCGTGGTTGATCGTACCGATCACGCTGCTCTCGTCGTCGGGATCAGCCAGCACGCCAGCCTTCTCAAAGCAGTAGACCAGCGTCGTCGGCGCGCCTTCCTGGGCTAAGGCTTTCGCTGTCTCGGCAGCGATGGTGTCGGCATTGGTGTTGAGGATATGGCCCATTCCATCGTGGGTCAGCGGAGCCATGACAGGCGTCAGACCGTCGCGGATCAGACCGAGCAGGCGATGACCGTCGGCCTTGTCCACGTCGCCGACGAAGCCATAGTCCACCCCGTCTTTCTTCGGACGCTTATGGCTGTGGATCACATTCATGTCGGCTCCGGTCAATCCCACGGCATTCACGCCACGCGACTGCAACTGCGCCACGATGTTCTTGTTGACCAGACCACCATAGACCATGGTCACCACTTCGAGCATATCGGCGTCGGTGATGCGCCGGCCTTCCACCATCTTGCTCTCTATGCCCAAGGCTGATGCCACCTTCGTGGCACGGCGGCCTCCACCGTGCACGAGTACCTTCTGTCCCGGCAGCGCTGCAAAGCGGTCGAGCAACTGGGCCAGGCGCTCAGCGTCTTCCACGATAGCACCGCCCACTTTTATGACTGTCACTTGTTCCATTCTCTATACAATAATCAATCAACGTATTTATCAGCCGTCCCCACGCCTCTGTCTGACACAGAGACCCGGGGACGGAATCTCAAATCTTACTCCAGATAGGTGTAGCCGTAGAGTCCCGAGCGGTAGTTGCTGAGGAATTCCTTACCCTCCTCAAGCGAGAGCTTACCCTGCTTGACGCTCTTGGTGACCCACTGCTCCAACTGACGGACGAGCTTCTTCGGGTTGTACTGCACATACTCCAGCACTTCCTCGACGGTCTCACCGTCGATGATCTGATCGATGTTGTAGGTACCGTTCTTCACCGAGATATGCGCGGCGTTGGTGTCACCGAAGAGGTTGTGCATGTCGCCGAGGATTTCCTGATAAGCACCTACAAGGAACACACCTATATAATAAGGCTCATCCTTCTTGAGCGCGTGCACGGGAAGCACATTCGACTGCGTGCCGTTAACAGCAAAGTTGGCCACCTTGCCGTCGCTGTCGCAGGTAATATCCTGCAACGTGCAGTTGCGTGTGGGCCGTTCATTGAGCCGTTCGATCGGCATGATGGGGAAGAGCTGGTCGATGCCCCAGCAGTCGGGCAGACTCTGGAACAGCGAGAAATTGCAGAAATATTTATCGGCCAGGAGCTTGTCGAGGCCGCGCAGCTCATCGGGCACATGCTTGAGCGTCTTGGCGATGGAGTTGATCTCATGACATACGCTCCAATACATCGACTCCACCTCGGCGCGCGTCTTGAGGTCAACCATGCCGTGGGCAAACATGTCGAGACAGTCCTCACGGATCTGATCAGCGTCGTGCCAGTCCTCAAGCATCGACTTGGGATTGAGGTTGCACCATATATCATAGAGATCACGCACGAGTTGGTGGTCGGACTCCTTGGCCTCGAACTCCTCCGGCATCTCGGGCAGCGAGGCAGCACCCAGCACGTCGAGGATGAGCACCGAGTGGTGTGCAGCCAACGAACGACCGCTCTCAGTGATGATATTTGGGTGCGGGATGTTGTTGCGGTTGGCGATGTCAGCGAAAGCGTAGACGCAGTCGTTGATATACTCCTGGATGGAATAGTTGACCGAACTCTCGGAGTTGCTCGAACGGGTACCGTCATAGTCCACGCCAAGTCCACCACCACAGTCGACATACTCGATGTTGTAGCCCATACGGCGCAGGTTGCTGTAGTACTGAGCGGCCTCGGTGAGTGCGTTCTGTATACGGCGTATCTTGGTGATCTGGCTGCCGATATGGAAGTGAATCAAACGTACGCTGTCGTGCAGTCCAACCTCGTCGAGTTTCTTCAAAGCCTGTAAGAGCTCCATTGGCGTCAGTCCGAACTTCGACGCGTCGCCGCCGCTCTCCGCCCATTTACCCGATCCTGAGGATGCGAGCTTAATGCGGATACCGATGTTGGGCTTGACGTCCAGTCGCTTAGCCGTCTTAGCGATGATATCAATTTCATTAAGTTTCTCTACCACGATGAAGATGTGCTTACCGAGCTTTTGAGCCAGCATGGCGAGCTCGATGTAGCTTTCGTCCTTATATCCGTTGCAGATGATGAGCGAGTCACTCTTGCACTGCACGGCGATGACGGCGTGGAGCTCCGGCTTGGAACCGGCTTCAAGACCGAGATTGAACTTGCGTCCGTGAGAGATGATCTCGTCGACGACAGGTTGCATCTGGTTGACTTTGACGGGATAAATGATATAGCTCTGGCCCTTGAAGTCGTACTCTTTCTTTGCCTTCTCGTAGCATTCCGCCATCTTCTCAATGCGATTGTCGAGAATATCGGGGAAGCGGAGCAGCACCGGCGGAGTGACATCGCGCAAAGCGAGCTCGTCCATGACATCACGCAAATCGATCTGCGTGTTGTCCTTGCAAGGCGTGACATAGACATCACCCTTCTCGTTTATTCCGAAATAAGAAGTACCCCAACCATTAATATTGTACAACTCCTTGGAGTCGTCGATGGTCCATTTTTTCATCTAATCAGCGTAGTTAATTTTATAGCCGGCTCATGGCAAGCCGAGTTGTTGTTTCAGTTGCTTTACTGTAATCTGTATTTTGTCGAAATTATCCATCAAGCTCACGTCGAGCGTGTGCTTAGCCTTGGTGTAGAAAGGCTCACGCTGATGGAGCTGTTGCTCTATGAACGTGACAACCTCCTCGGGTGTCTTGTTGAGCAACAGCGGGCGTACAGTCTTGCCCATCTTCAAATGCTGCACAAGCACATCGGTGGTACACTTGAGATAGACCGACTCTCCCTGCTGGTTGATATAGTCCATATTGTCGAAGAAGCACGGCGTGCCTCCGCCACAACTCAGCACGATATTCTCAAACTCAGCCACCTCGTGGAGCATATTGCGCTCTACTTTGCGGAAGCCGTCCTCGCCGCGCTCGTCAAAGAGCTGCTTGACGGTCTTGCGCATACGGCTTTCTATGTACCAGTCGAGGTCGTAGAAGGGCAGGCCCAAGACTTTGGCGAGGGCCTTGCCGACCGTTGTTTTTCCTGAGCCCATGTAGCCCACGAGGATGATGCGAACAGGTGTTTCCATCAGCTTAAACGTTTATTTTCTTCTTCTGGCCTTGGCCTTTGGCTCCGGCGCGTTATTGATGATCTCCATACACTCGTCGTAGCTCAGGTCTCCGGCCAGCGCGCGGTCGTGAAGACTCTTGTCGATGCGGTAGTTGTTTCCGTCGAAAGCGAGGTAAGGGCCAAAGCGTCCCTTGAGCAGTTGCAACCGGTCGTCTTCCTCGAAAATCTTGATTTCACGCTCACGGTCTTTCAGCCGCTTGGCGAGAATCAGCGAGATGGCATGGTCGAGTGTGACCGTCATCGGATCGTCTTCCTTGGGCAGTGACACGTATTTCTTGTTGTGCTGAACATAAGGGCCAAAGCGTCCGGCACCAATGGTGACGGGCATGCCCTCGAACTCTCCAAGCTCACGTGGCAACTTAAACAGTTCCAGTGCCTCTTCAAGTGTAATGGTCTCGATGCTCTTATCTTTAGGAATCTGGGCGAAACGCGGCTTCTCATCGTCGTCGGCAGTGCCGATCTGAGCCAGCGGACCGAACTTTCCAATCTTCACCAGCACGGTTCTGCCAGTCTTAGGATCCTTTCCGAGGATGCGCTCGCCGGCCTTATGCTCAGAACGCGACTTCATGACCTGATCGACAGTCTTCTCAAAAGGCTTGTCAAACTTGCTCATCATGTCCTTCCACTCTTCTTTTCCCTCAGCGATCTTATCGAACTGGTTCTCGACCTTCGCCGTGAAGTTGTAGTCCATGATCTCGGGGAAGTTCTGCAAAAGGAAGTCGTTGACCACGATGCCGATGTCGGTGGGGATAAGCTTTCCTTTCTCTGAGCCGGTGAATTCCGTCTTTGTTGACGACTCCACCTGGTTACCCTTTAAGGTGTCAACGGTGAACTTGGTCTCTTTTCCGCCCTTGTCGCCTTTCTCCACATAGTCGCGCTGCTGGATTGTGGAAATCGTCGGCGCATAGGTAGATGGGCGTCCGATGCCGAGCTCCTCCAGTTTGTGCACGAGGCTGGCCTCGGTATATCGTGCCGGTCCCTGGGAGTAACGTTCCGTAGACGAAATGCTTTCTCGGGAGAGCTGCTCGCCCACTTGCAGTGCGGGCAGGGAAGCGAACTCCTCTGACTGTTCGTCGTCGTCAGTCGATTCCTTATAGACTTTCAGGAATCCGTCGAAGACGATGACCTCGCCACGGGCCACGAACTTCTCGGGCTGACCGCCGATATTGATGTTGACCGTGGTCTTCTCGATCTGAGCCTCAGCCATCTGCGAGGCGATAGAGCGCTTCCAGATCAGGTCGTAGAGACGCTTTTCCTGTGCAGTGCCGTCGATCGTCGCGTTCTCCATGTGCGTCGGTCGGATAGCCTCGTGGGCTTCCTGCGCACCTTTGGACTGCGTGTGGAAGTTGCGGGGAGAACTATATTGATCACCATAGAGCTTGGTGATGGCTTCTTTACTGCTGTTGATGGCGAGTGCCGAAAGGTTGACGCTATCGGTACGCATGTAGGTGATGCGTCCGTTCTCATAGAGCTGTTGCGCGATGCGCATGGTCTGCGACACGGTGAATCCGAGCTTCCTGGCAGCTTCCTGCTGCAAGGTGGAAGTGGTGAAAGGAGGCGCGGGCGAGCGCTTCAACGGTTTTTTCGACACATTGCCTACGGTGAAGACAGCGTCTTTGCAACGGTTGAGGAAGTCGAGTGCCTCCTCGTGTGTGGCGAAGCGCTTGTCGAGTTCTGCCTTGACCTCCACACCGATGTTGTCGCCATTGACGGGCGTGAAGACAGCCGTGACACGGTAGTAAGGCTCACTCTTGAATGCTTGGATCTCACGCTCACGCTCCACGACGAGTCTGACGGCTACGCTCTGTACACGTCCGGCAGAAAGCGAGGGCTTTACCTTACGCCACAATACCGGTGAGAGCTTAAAGCCGACGATGCGGTCCAGCACGCGCCGGGCCTGCTGCGCATTGACGAGGTTCATGTCGAGATGGCGGGGATGCTCGATAGCGTAGAGGATGGCGGGCTTGGTAATCTCGTGGAAGACGATACGCGAAGTCTTTTCCTCATCGAGTCCGAGCACCTCACAGAGGTGCCAGCTGATGGCTTCTCCCTCGCGATCCTCATCGGATGCGAGCCACACTTTCTTGGCAGCTTTGGCATCTTTCTTGAGTTCTGCTACAACCTTCTTCTTATCCTCTGGTATCTCATAGTCTGGTTCAAACGTCTTTTCGTTGATACTGAGTCCACTCTTCTTCAGGTCTCTGATGTGTCCGTAGGAAGACATCACTTTATAATCCTTGCCGAGGAACTTCTCAATGGTCTTGGCCTTGGCAGGGCTCTCTACAATGACTAAGTTATCTTGCATGCTTGCGTGTAGTTATATAATGTCGGGGACAAAAGTAATAATAACTTTGTCTTACACCTTATTATATATGTATGATTTTAGAATTTTTAAGAGACGCCGATACAAAAAGTTACATAAATGTAAGTTACATCCATGTAACTTTTTTATTAAAAACCGAGTTTGCCTGCCACAAAGTCCTGCTGGAAACGAGCCACGGCACGACGGATGGAGTCCAAACCAAAGCTTTCGGGACGCAGATCTCTGACGGCAACCCACTCGTAACTGGCCGCATCGTCGTGTGCCGACAAAACAGTGAAGTCTTCCACACGGCAGAGAAAGAAGAAGTCGAGCGTGTGAACGGTGAAGCCGGAATAGAGATAGGTGTTGGGATAACTGAAGAGCAGACGTGAGGAAACGACGGTGAGCCCGGTCTCTTCCATCACTTCGCGCGCAAGTCCCTGGGCTGCCGTCTCGTTCAAATCATAGAAGCCACCGGGCAAGTCGAGCGTTCCCTTGGCGGGATCGTTCTTGCGGGTGATGACAAGCAACTCGTCATGGCTGTTCATAATCAGCGCAGCGTTGGCGGCACTGGGATTGAGGAAATACTCAAAACCACAGTGCCGGCAACGCTTGCTCTTCACCGTGCTGGGCTCAAACTCGGCTGAGCCGCAGACGGGACAATAGCGAAATTTGTCAAGAACGTGCATAGCGCTTACTTCGCCAACAGGCTCTTGATCTCAGCGTCGAGGTCCTTGACCTGTACGTCACGCTTCTGCAACACGTTGTTGCGGTCGATGAGGAAGAAGGTCGGCACGGTCTGCACATTGTACTGTGAGGCGAACTGCGAGTTAGGACCGTCGCCGTCGTGTACACAAACCCATGGCAGGGCAGCCACACTCTCTTTCCAGAAGTGCTCGTCGGTGTCGAGACTCACCTGATAGATCTCAAAGCCCTGAGCGTGATATTTGTTGTAGAGGTCGCGGAGATGCATGATCCGCTCGGTGCTGCCCTTGGCGGCAAACATGTGGAAGTCGAGCATCACCACCTTGCCCTTGAGCTGCGTGAGTCGGCGGATGTTGCCCTCTCGGTCAGGAAGGGCTATCTCCAGCACACCAGTGGTCTGCACTTTGCTGGCGTCGATCTGTCCCTGGGCCCGCTCGGCCTGGATGATACGCACGTTCTTCATGCCTTGGAGGGCAATGTTATGAAGGTTGGCACCACGCTCGGACTTAGGATAATAGGTATCCCAACTCGTTGCTACAGCGGCAAAGACCTGCACATCTTCCTTCTTGCTGCGCGGATCGAAGATGAGCACCGTCTGATTGCCAATGTTCACCGTTTGGAAGAGTGCGAAATAAGCGTAGGCTTTCATCGGCGCAGTGAAGATATACTGTCGCTTCACCTTATCTTTATAGCTGGCCATCGTCTGCTGGATGGCAGCGTCGACCTGATCGTAAGACAGGTTGGGGTTTTGTTGGATGGCGTTGATCGAAGCCTGCAATCCCAACTGCATCTGCGCCAGTTCCTTCATCTTCGAGCAGTCATCGGAACCTTTCACCTCGTACTGTGCCGACATCGTCGGGTAAGCAGCTTTCACCGTGATGTTCTCTGTGGAGTCGACAGCAAGGTTGATGATCTGGCGTGCGATACGCAACCGATAGTACTCCGGCGCGTCCGGTGCCTCGCCGTCAAAGGAGAATGATCCATCCTTGTCGAGTTTCACGGAGTCTACGGTCACCGGTCCATTGAGGCTCATATTCTCGAAATAGAGCAACGAGTCTTTAGCGTCAGTGATGACACCAGAGACGTGGAATTTCTTTCCCGTGCAAGAGGCGAGCGCCAAAGCGGTAAGAACGATCAGCACCGCCGAGAGTACTTTGTTTGTCTTCATTGTATAATGCGATAACGTGTTAGCTTGGTTTTCAACTTGCAAACTTACATATTTTTTTTGTATTTCACGTCTATTTACGGAAGAAAATGGCAATATGCAGCACAATGAAAACAATACTGCCGTCTACAGAAAGCCTTGCCGCGCTCAAGAAAAGCGAAGAAGCCGCCGGAGAATCTCCTTCTCCGGCGGCTTCCGAGTGATGACAGAGGTCATCAATTAATTTGTATCGAGAATCTCATTACTTCTTGCTGAAGGTCTCATCGAGCAAGGTATAGAAGGCGGGATCCTCGCCGACTACGGTCTTGACAATCTTGCCCTGCGGATCAATGAGGATCTTTGTGGGGAAGCCCTGAATGCCGTAAGCGTCCAGGAGCTGGCGGTTGTCGCGTGGGCAATAGACGTGGAGCCAAGGCAGCTCATGCTTCTGCACGGCAGCCTTCCACTTTTCCTGCGTGTCATTGCAGTCGACACCGAGGATCTGGAACTTGCCCTTATACTTATTGTAGTACTCCTTCATCTCGGGGAATCCCTTGATGCACCAAATGCACCAAGAGCCCCAGAAGTCGAGGATCACATATTGACCACGCAGACTGGAGAGACTCAGCGGCTTGCCGTTGATGTCGTTGAGAGTGAAATCGGGAGCAGTGATGCCTGCTGCCTGTTTCTTAGCAGCCTCTGCCTCGGCCTTTTCCTCAGCTTCCATGCTGCTGATAACGCGGGTGTAATAGTTCTTCATGCGACCGTCGCGCACGGCAGGCGAAAGGAGTTTCACGGCTTCTTTCATCGTCTCCAGGTCGTCCATCTGCGGAATCAGATAGGCACAAGCCTCATCGTCGGGATGCTGCTTGATGAAGTTCATCATCTTGTCGCGCAGCTCCTGGCGCAGCTTTCCACCCTTTTCCTGGTAGACCTTCATGACGGATTCCTGGCTCTCGCCGGCTTTCATGCGGTTCTGAAGGCTGTCGACCAACTGCTGCATAGGCTTCTGGGCTGCCTCCATCATACGGTCCACCTGGTTGAACTGCTGATAGAACTTAGAACCGGTGAGATAATAGTTGGATGTCAGGTCGCCACTCATCACAGCACTCTCGCCCGGAACGGCGATCACCTGGAAACCGACGCGCTCTGTACCACGCATACTGCCGGGGGTATAGGCACGGATGTCGGTCGGCTCACTCACATGAACCGTGAAGTCGAACTTACCATTCTTTACCAGCACCGTGTCGGTCTTAGCCTTATGGTCACTCTGTGGCACGATCACCAACAGTGTGTCCTTGACTCCCTTGACGTCGCCTTTGAAGTGAACGGCATCACTTGCGGTTTTCTTCTGTGCCATAGCGGGCACGCAGGCCATGGCCATCAAGGCCAGGCTGCACAAAATGCTTTTCATCATATTTATTTTCAAGTTGTGAATAATACGCTTCTTAATGATCTAAAAGTAACGATTTACTTTATAAAGACGCAATAACGGGCAAAAGGGTTACCTCCAGCCCGTTAAAAAAGCCTTATTTCTTCTTCGGCCGACGGCGTGCCCAGCCTTCTTCGCTGAAGTCAGGAACCTCGCCGCGCAACTTGATATTGCGGCTGTCGGCCATCAGCTGCTTCCAGTCGTCACGTCCACGACGGCTGTCATCGTCGTGTGCTCTGCTGCTTTGGCGGCCTTTGCCACGTCCACTCTTGCCATAGCTGTTGTCGCCTTTGTCGGCGGCACCACGGCTGCCGCGTGCCGAGCGTCCGTGTCCACTCTCGTCGGCATCGTTGCAGCGCACCTCACGGCCTTTGTAGGCTGTGCCGTCCAAAGCGCGCATCACACGCTGGGCATCGCCTTCAGGTACCTCGATATAGCTGAACTTCTGCAACAAGTCGATATGTCCCACCTCCTGATGGCCGTGGATATGCTTGTTGATAAACTGCATGACCTCACCGGGATAGAAGCCGTCTTGCTTGCCCAAGTTGATGAACAGACGGCGATAGCCTGCCTCTGCCTGACGCGGTCCGCGCTTGCGGTCGCGCGAGCCCTTGCCGCCACGTCCGTTGCGGTCGCCCTGTTCCGACTTGTCACGGCCCTTCGTCGTAGGCTTGACAATCTCGGGGGCATTCTTGTAGTAGTCCAGGAACTTGCCAAAGGTGATGCTCACCATCTTCTTGATGATGTCCTCCTTGTCGACATAGTCAAACTGGCGGTTGATCTCAGGCATGTACGGTGCGATGAGCTCCTCGTCGACATCAGCCTTCATAATGTCGTCCATAGTCTTGAAGAGTTGCTTTTTGCAAATCTCCTCTGGCGTGGGCAGCGTGCCGTCGACAAACTCTTTGCCGATGATCTTCTCGATGTTGCGCACCTTGAACTTCTCGCGCGAGTGGATGATGGAGATGCTCGTTCCCTTCTTTCCGGCACGTCCGGTACGGCCTGAGCGGTGGGTATAGTTCTCCACATCGTCGGGCAGACCATAGTTGATCACGTGGGTCAGGTCGTCAACGTCCAGTCCGCGGGCAGCCACATCAGTGGCTACGAGCAGCTGGGTCAGGTGGTTACGGAACTTCTGCATGGTCAGATCGCGCTGTTGCTGACTCAGGTCGCCATGGAGCGCCTCGGCATTGTAGCCGTCCTTGATGAGCTTGTCAGCCACCTCCTGCGTCTCGATCTTCGTACGACAGAAGATGATGGCGTAGATGCGGGGGTAGAAGTCTACGATACGTTTCAGCGCAAGATACTTGTCACGCGCGTTGACCATATAATAGATGTGGTTGACATTTTCGGCACCTTCGTTGCGTGATCCGACGACGATCTCCTTGTAGTCGTGGAGATAGTTCTTGGCGATGGCCTCAATCTCCTTGCTCATCGTGGCTGAGAAAAGCAAGGTGTTGCGGTCAGCGGGCACGCCCTCAAAGATCTCGTTGATGCTTTCCGAGAAGCCCATGTTGAGCATCTCGTCGGCCTCATCGAGCACGACGTTGTTGACCTGGTCGAGCTGAGCCACGCCACGTTTCATCAAATCGATGAGACGTCCGGGCGTTGCCACGATGATCTGCACGCCGTGGCGCAGGGCATGGATCTGGGTCTCGATAGACGCTCCGCCGTAGACGGGCACGATGTGCATGCCGTCGATATACTTGGCAAAAGCGTTGAGGTCGTCGGCAATCTGCAAGCACAGCTCACGTGTGGGGCTGAGGATGAGAGCCTGGGTCGCTTTGTTGGTGGGGTCGGTCTTCTGCAACACGGGGATGCCGTAAGCGGCGGTCTTTCCAGTTCCTGTCTGTGCCAATGCAATGACATCGTTGCCGTGACCTAATAAATAAGGGATTACTTCTTCCTGTACGGGCATGGGCTGCTCAAAGCCCAGCTCTTCGATGGCGCGGCGAATCTCTTCGCTGACACCCAATTCTTCAAATGTCTTCAATCTTTAAACCTTTAAATTTTCAATGACGCATGAGGAATCAATCGCCCTCCCAGCCATTGAAAATTATCGGGCGCTCTTCCTCCATTCGTGTAAAAACGGTGCAAAGTTACGAAAAAAGCAGCACTTAGCCGTCATTTCTTGGTTTCTTTTAGGGTTTATTATCACGTTTAGCCTCCTTTGAAAAACCTCTTGTATCACGACTCATACAATATACGCCCTATCTGTGTACCCTTTGGACTCTTGACATGGGGGCAGCATATTGCCATGGTCAAAAGCAAGGATGAAGATGAAGCTATATGCTATATGCGCAAATCTATAGAAGGTAAATGGGGACGCGAGACACTAAAGAAGAAGCTGATAAAAGGTAGTATCAAATCATACGGGCTGAGCAGGACGAAGTTGAGATAAGAGACCTGCCATTTCTCCTGCTTCAATAAGCATCCGTCTCACCCATTGCTGACTTTCATTCTTCGCCATATCCAACGGGGCACGCAACGCCAGAGAGCAGTGAGCAAACGGTAACGCCAGTCGATGACCACGACATGACGATGGTGAAGGATGGCCTTGACGATGGCACGCGCCACGGCCTCCGGACTCATCAACAAGGGATAGCGGCGGCCGTCGCCAAGCAGAGCAGTACGAACAAAGCCCGGACGGATGTCGGTGAAATGGACGTTTTTGCCTCGCATGTGGGCTTGCTGCTCCAGTGCCTCGATGTAGCTTGCGTCAAAGGCCTTGGTAGCACTATAGGCCGGAGCCGCCCCCAAGCCCTTGGTACCGGCGATCGATGACACCACGGCAATGTGTCCCTCACCACGAGCAACGAAGTAGCGATAAGCCTCACCGACCATACGTGCAAAGCCCAAAGCATTTGTCTGCACCGTCGTCAACTCTTTGTCGGCATCGAGTGCCATGTTTTGCCACCCCACGCCGGAGACGTGAAGATAGAGGCTGATTTCTCCCATTTCATCGATCAAACGGCTCAATAGTGCTTCGCTTCCGGCCTCCGTGATGTCGATGGAGGCGTATTTCACCTGACCGGGATATTCCCGGCTCAACGCTGCCAAAGGATCGGTGCGCCGTGCGGCCAGCCCCAAACGCCAGCCACGACGGAGCAACAACCGGGCCACCTCAAGGCCAATGCCCGACGAGGCGCCCATGATCACAGCGGCAGGACCGTACTTTACTTCTGTTGTCTCTTTGCGGTTTGTCATTGCCTACACCTTATTATATATAAGCGACTGTACGATTCGTCCGCGCTTACACCTTATTATATATAGGAGTTTTTGGCCGTTATTTCCGGAACTTCTTCCCGATGACGGGCAGAGAACTCAGCGGCAAGTCTTTCTTCACGATGAAAGCTACGTCCGCAATCAGCAACAGCGTGTTGACAAGCAAGGCCGGCAGCATCGGCAGATAGCGGTTGGAAGCCGTCATACCCACAAAGAGCACTACGGCAAGCAGTGTGTAGGTGGAGATAGACTTCAGCGGATAGGCGATCGGATAGTATTTCTGACCGAAGAAATAGCTCAGCACCATGCTCACCGCATACGACGCAAAGCCGGCCCACGCGCAAGCCCAGTAGCTGAAACGCGGGATGAAGATGATGTCGAAAGCGATCAATACGACCGCGCCGATACCTGAGAACCAGGCTCCCCAAATGGTCTTGTCGATGAGCTTATACCAGAAGCTGAGGTTGAAGAACACGCCAAACATGATCTCAGCGGCCATCACGATCGGCACAATCTCCAAGCCCTCCCAGTAGCTGCGACCGATGATGTAGCGGATGATGTCCATGTAGGCCACCACGCAGAGGAAGGCGAGAAGGGTGAAGATGATGTAGAACTTCATCACGCGGGCGTAGGTCTCCTTGTTGTTTTTCTCTTTGGACTGTCCGAAGACAAACGGCTCGTAAGCATAGCGGAAGGCCTGGGTGATCATCACCATGATGGTGGCTATCTTGATGCAGGCGCCATAGATACCGAGCTGAACACGCGCGTCATGGGCGTTGCCATCGAAAACATAGGGGAAGATGATCTGTGAGGCACACTGGTTGAGCTGTCCGGCCAGTCCCATGACGAGCAGCGGCCAGGTGTAGCGAAGCATGCGCTTGCAGGTTGCCTTGTCGAAAGGATTGCCCATCGCCTTGAGTTCCTTGCCCAGCAAGAGCAACGTGAGCACGGAACCGGAGAGCTCTATCCAGAACACCCACACCACTTCCAAGTCGAAGTTGGCGTCGTAGATGCCGAAGAGATTGACGTGCATGGCGGGCAGCACAATGAGATAGAGCGACACGCCCACGATGTTCACGGCAATACTTACCATCTTCAGCAATGCGAACTTGATAGGTCTATGAGCATAACGCAGATAGGCAAAGGGAATCGCCGTGAAGGCGTCGATGGCCACGCACACGCCCATGATCATCAGATATTCGGGATGATCGGGATAGCCGATGGCGCTGGCTACGGGATGGATGAACAGCGCCAGCAGCACCACGAAGAGCAGTGAGGTGAAGCCTACAGTGTGGAGCGTGGTAGGATAGACCTTTTTCGGATCCTCGCCCGGACGGTTCATAAACCGGAAGAAGGTGGTCTCCATACCGTAGGTCAGGATGATGATGAGCAGGGCAATGTAGGCATAGATATTGGTGATGATGCCATACTGTCCTCCGGCAGCGTTGAACTTCGCCGTCTCAATAGGTACAAGCAGATAGCCGATGAAACGGGCTGCAATACTGCTCAGGCCGTAGATGGCCGTGTCTTTTGCTAAAGATTTGAGATTTGCCATTACTTTTAAAAAAATATGTATGCAATTGCTATGGCTGCAATGACGCCTGCAAGATCAGCCAACAGGCCGCAAGCCACAGCGTGACGTGTGTACTTGATATTTACAGAGCCGAAGTAGACGGCAAGGATATAGAAGGTGGTATCCGTGGAACCTTGGAAGATACAGCTCAGACGACCCACAAACGAGTCGGGACCATAGTTCTTCATCGCCTCCAACATCAGTCCGCGGGCGCCACTGCCCGATAGCGGCTTCATAAAAGCAGTGGGCAATGCACCCACGAAGTCGGTGTTCAGTCCGCACTGCTTCACCACCCAGGCAATGCCATCGATGAGCATGTCCATCGCGCCCGAGGCGCGGAACACGCCCACTGCCACCAGGATGGCGACAAGATAAGGGATGATGCGCACGGCAGTCTGGAAGCCCTCTTTGGCTCCCTCGATAAAGGCATCATAGACATTGATGCGCTTTCTCACACCCGCAAGGATAAACAGCACAATCACCGTCATCAGTATCAGGTTTCCGGCCACGGCTGTCACTGTGCCCATCGTGTCCTTGTCCATCTGTCCGAAGCCCCAGATGACCAAAGCGACAAAGGCGATGAGTCCGCTCAAGGTCGCTAACAGTACTGGTTGCAGGAGGTTGATGCGCTGCCACATCGCCGTGATGATGATACCCGCCAACGTGGCCACGCTCGTCGCCAAAAGGATGGGGATGAACACATCGGTGGGCTGTGCGGCACCATAACTGGCGCGGAAAGCGAGAATCGTCGTTGGGATGATGGTCAGTCCCGACGTGTTGAGCACCAGAAACATGATCATCGGGTTGGTGGCCGTGTCCTTCCTGGTGTTCAGCTCCTGCATGCCGGCCATGGCTTTCAAGCCCGTCGGCGTGGCGGCATTGTCGAGACCAAGCATGTTGGCAGCGATGTTCATGAAGATAGACCCCATCACAGGATGGTTCTTGGGAATGTCGGGAAAGAGCTTGGTAAACACCGGACTGAGCAGCCGTGCCAGCGCGTTGACGGCCCCAGCCTTCTCGCCTATCTTCATGATTCCCAACCATAAGGCCAGCACGCCTGTCAGTCCCAACGAGGTCTCGAAGGCTGTCTTAGACGTGTCGAACGTGGAGTCCACCATCTTCTGAAAGATTGTGGTATCACCCATAAGCAATTGTACGCCGCCAAAAACAAAGGCAACGACAAAAAATCCAATCCAAATATAATTGAGTACCATGCTATGTCTTACTATGTTCCTTTTGATTTGCAAAGTTAATAAAAAAAAGCTACATGGCCTTTTTTAGCTATTATTATTTGTCTAATCTAAAATAAAGTTGTAATTTTGCCAAAGAGAACACCATACTTATAAACGGATTTTGGTATCCCTTTTGGAGAGGAATATAAACATTTAACGAACATTTTTCTTGTGAGCAACATCAACATTGACAGACGCAGGACGCTTTTAGCAACCATTACACTCTGTGACTTTATCATTGTCAACTTAGTGGCCTGGCTGCTTTTTTTAGACATGGGCAACGACATACCGGCCTATTTTCATACCTACACCCGCATAGTGGTTGTACTCATGAATGTGTCGGTATTGATCAGCGAAGTCTTTTTCCACAGCATCATCCACTTCCGACTGCTGCGTCTGGTCGACGTGTCCCTCAACGTTTTCCGCCTGACACTGACTTTCACAGCCATCTTTGCCGTGCTGATGAAGCTTATCTTCAATGATGTCCCCACCCTCTTTTCCATCATCTTTTTCTTCAGCGCCTACCTGCTGCTGATGCTTTCACGCATCGGCGAGCGTGCCGTGCTGAACCACCTGCGCAGTCACGGCTACAACGTACGCCGCGTGCTCTTTGTCGGCGACGATCCGGCACTGGTAGAACTGCACAACGAGATGATGAACAATCCAGAGCTGGGCTATCGCCCACTGGGCTACTACAGCGACACAGCAATTACCGATTGTCCGGGAACGATGCACTATCTGGGCACGCTGGCTCAAATGAACAAGATGATGAACGAGAATGACCGTTCACCACTGACTCAGTCGGGTGTCGACATCGTGTTTTGCAGCCTGCCGCACGAGATGGGCGCAGAGGTTGAACGCGTCATGCGCTCCTGCGACAAGAATGTGGCTTATTTCTACTACGTGCCGCGTACATTCGTCAATTCCAAAGTACGACTCCGCCCGATCCGCATGGGTGAGCACATCTTCTTCACCAACCACCGCAGTGCTCTCATACTGCCCCACAACCGTTTCATCAAGCGTGCGTTCGACATTGTTGTGAGTCTGATCGCCTGTGTGTTCATTGTCCCGCTGACCCTGATTGTCGGTACGATCATCAAGATACAGAGCCCTGGACCCATCTTCTTCAAGCAGCAGCGCACGGGGCTCAACGGCAAAACGTTCTGGTGCTATAAGTTCCGCTCGATGCACGTCAACAAGGATGCCGACAGCAAACAGGCCACCGAGAACGATCCCCGCAAGTTCCCCTTCGGCAACTTTATTCGGAAATACAACATCGACGAGCTGCCGCAGTTCTTCAATGTGCTCATTGGCAACATGAGCCTCGTGGGGCCGCGTCCGCACATGCTCGCCCATACCGAGATGTATGGCAAGCTGATCGACAAGTACATGGTGCGTCACTTCTGCAAGCCCGGCATCACCGGATGGGCACAGGTCACCGGATGCCGTGGTGAGACAAAAGAGCTCTGGCAGATGGAGGAGCGCATTCAGCGAGACATCTGGTATATGGAGCACTGGAACATAGGGCTGGACTTGAAGATCATGGCCATGACCGTCCGCTCCTTCTTCGTCCACGACGAACACGCCTACTAAGTTCCGTCTATCCTCAACAACAGCGCCGCTCATCGCTAACAACAGCGCCCTTGGAGTTATCCATCATAAAGAAAGATGGCTCCAAGGGCGCTCGCTGTTTATATTTGCAACAATCATCTTCTGCTATTCATCCTTGTCTGTGCGGAACGGCATCAACGGCAGATTTGCACAGTTCTTCAGGTTGCCCAACTCGAAATTGCGGAAGCAGTAGCGCACGTACTTCGGCTGCTTCACTTCTGGCGACGTGACGTAAATCGTCTCGTTGCGGCGGTCTTGTCCCGACACCCAGAAATGTCCGGCCACAGCACGATGGAAGACCTTGTCGGCTCCGGCCACCTCAAAGCCCTGGATGCCCTCGTAGCGTGATACACCGCCATAGGTCTTATCAAGGCTGACATAGCAGGTATCGCCCTCGATGAACATGCTCTTATAGACCGGACTCTCGCACCGGAGCCCTGTGAAACCGTAATCGCGGTTCAATGCCAGAAACGCCAGGCGCTCTCCCACAGGTTGCTTCTGATGGGGATGAATCTGAGTGCCCTCCCAAGGCTCAACAAGATCGTTGGTGCAGACCAGCGCACTGTTGGGGATGATGCTTGCCGCACGCTCCTGCTGTTCACGCAGCAAGGCGCCCGAGGTGCCGTCAGCACCGTCACCATATATATAAGGAGCAATCTGCACAAAGTAGAAAGGTAGCTCGCTCTGACCGAAATCGCGACGCCACTGCTCCACGAGGAGCTTCAGCCGGTCGGAATACTCATTGCCCGGCGCACCTACATTGGAGCAACCCTGATAGAAGAGAATGCCCTTGACGGTGTAGTTGAGGATGGGATGGAATGTGCCGTTGCCCCACAACAGCGGGCGCAGATAGTCATAAGGGAACTTCTTCACCATCTTGGCGGAGTCGAGCTCCTCGTTGGTATATTTCTTCAGATTGGCCTCGTCGAGCCAGCTCTCCACGCGCGAGCCGCCCTTGTTGGCAAGGATGAGTCCCACGGGTACGTCGGCCACGCGGTTGACCATGCGGGCAAAGAAGTAGCCCACGGCGCTGCAGTCTGCCACATTGTTGGCATCGGCAGCCTTCCACTCGCACTGCGCGTCGTCCTGCGGTGTGGTCCGCATCACGCTCGGCACCTTCACAAACCGTATGCCTTTGTTTTGCGCAGCCTCAGCCACCACATTATTATAGTCCTTCACCGGACAGTTGTAGAAGCCGCCAACGGGCATCTCCATGTTGCTCTGCCCGGCGCAGACCCATACCTCGCCACTGAGCAGATTCTTGATGGTGGTTTTCTCACCGTCGTCGAAGGTCACCGACAGCAGAGTGTAGCTGGCCTTAGGTGTCTTCACTTTGACGAGCCACTTCCCGTCGCGGTCGGCACGGGCGGTGTAGGCCTCATTGCTCCACGACACGCTGACGCGCACCGTCTTGCCGGGCTGGTCCCATCCCCACAGGCGGGCCTCGCTCTGCTGCTGCAATACCATGCCATCTGAAACCAAATGGGGTAATCTCACTTTCGCCTGGCTCACCAATGGCAACGCAAGGGCAGCCAGCGAAACAAAGAATTGTTTAGTCGTCATTAATACTGTATTTAAGTTGATTTCCTTATGCTATAACTCTCCTCCTTATATATTATTGCCATCACATACAAAAAACCACGGTAAGCGTCATGCTATCCGTGGCCATCCTAAAAACAAGGAAGAATACCTACCTAATAAAGACTTCGCTATCGAACAAATGCTTGCATCGCATTTTTCGATGGAGCCGAAAAAGCTAACTAAAAAAGAGAGCAATCTCACGACTCCTCCCTTCCTACAAAAAACTACCTATATATTATTACTATACATATTTTGCCTTTTAGGGCAAGTGATATATTGATCAATCCTATCTTATTACTTACTATTATTACACATGTCTTTTTTTCAAATGCAAAGGTAAAGAATATATGAAGAACTTTGTAATACTATATTTACAGAAAATAATACTATTATACAAAAGATACTACAATTGGCACTCACTACTATGGCAATTTCTATTTGTTAGCGTTTGAATCTTAACAGATTCCGACCAAAGTGATAAAAAAAATACGAAAGTACGTGTTTATGTCAAAATTGTATTATTCAGTTTGAAATGAAACCCTTATCTTTGCAGCAGATTTCAACCACACGATTAAAACCGTTGAATAGCACGTGGGCGGGAATGACACTTTCGTATCGTCTCGTTCCATCCACCTAATAACATAAAAACAAGATCGAGAATGAAGCGATTATCCTTTCTTTCGTTGATGATTCTGCTGATCAGCATGACCATTGGCGCGCAGATCAGAGGCAACAACATTACTGTGACGGTACAGCCCGATCACAACGACTGGAACTATCACGTGGGTCAGACTGCACGATTCACAGTCTCCGTTCTCAAGTCTGGCACACCGCTGCCCAACGCTCAGATCGACTATGAAGCCGGTCCGGTGATGTATCCCTCTATATATAAAAAAGGTGTCACACTCAAAGACGGGGCCATTCAGCTCAGCGGTAAGCTGACCAAGCCCGGCTTCTATCGCCTCAAGGTCACGGCACACGTCGGCGGCAAGGACTACGAAGGGCTGTGCACGGCAGCCTTCGATCCCGAGAAGATCGTGCCCGCCACACAATGTCCCGATGACTTCGACGATTTTTGGAGCAAGGCTTTGAAGCAGGCCCGTCAATACGATCTCGACCCGCATCTCACTCCCCTGCCCGACCGTTCGACCAAGGATGTCAATGTCTATGAGGTGAGCTTTGTCAACGACCGCCCCGGCGGCCGCATCTTCGGCATCCTCTGTGTACCGGTCAAGCCGGGCAAATATCCCGCTTTGCTCCGCGTGCCCGGTGCCGGTGTGCGCCCCTATAGTGGTGACGTCTACACTGCCTCGCGCGGTGCCATCACCTTGGAGATCGGTATCCACGGCATGCCCGTGACCCTGCCGCAACATGTCTATGACGAGATTTTCCGTGGCGGACTCGACAACTACTGGGACACCAATCTCGACAACCCAGATAAGAACTACTACAAGCGCGTGGTCGTCGGTGCCGTGCGCTGCGTCGATTACATCGCCTCACTGCCGCAATGGGACGGCCAGCACCTCGGCGTGACAGGCTCGAGCCAGGGCGGTTTCCTCTCGCTCGCCACAGCCGCTCTCGACAAGCGCGTGAGTTTCATGGGTGCCGTCCACGACGCTATGTGCGACTACGAAAGCGAATTGAAGGGCGTCGCCGGCGGATGGCCCCACTACTTCTATCAGGCCAAGAACCCTAACGAGGCCCGCATCAAGGGAGCCCGCTACTACGACGGCGTCAACTTCGCCCGCCGCGTGACCTGCCCCTGTTGGTTCTCTTTCGGATACAACGACGAGGTGGTGCCACCCACATCGTCCTACGGCACCTACAACATCGTGAAGGCGCCCAAGCACCTCAGCGTCTATCAGCTCACTGGCCACTATTGGTTCCAGGAGCAGTGGGACGAATGGGAAGCATGGCTGCTGAAGATGATGGACATCAAATAGCATAGACATCGCAATCAAAACATAAAAACCATACATCATGAAGACATCGATCATTACGACATTATTGCTGGCTTTCGGCCTCACCTGCGCCGCCTCACCTGCCACCCAGCTCATCCGCCGCATGGCAAAGTTGCAGAAAAGCGGAGTGATGGTAGGTCATCAGGACGATCCTGTCTATGGCCACGACTGGAAATGGGAACAGGGACGCAGCGACGTGAAAGAGACGTGCGGTGACTATCCCGCCGTGATGGGCTTTGAGCTCGGTGACCTGGAGATGGGAAAAGCCAAGAATCTCGATGGCGTGCCCTTTGACCGTATGCGTCAGGAAATCAAAGCACAGAACCGTCGCGGAGGTATCGTAGAGATCAGCTGGCACCCCAACAACCCTGTCACTGGCAAGAATGCCTGGGATCCCGAAGGCAAACCGGTAGGAGAAATCCTGCCCGGCGGCAAGAGCTGCAAGGAGTTTGCCAAGCGCATGAAGCGTGTGGCTCTCTTCCTGGCTTCCTTGCGCGACGACAAGGGACAGCCAATCCCGGTCATCTTCCGCCCTTGGCACGAGATGGGCGGCGGATGGTTCTGGTGGGGAAAAAACAGCTGCACCACTGAGCAATACAAGCAACTCTATGTCTATACCTATCAGTTTATGAAGCGCCAAGGCCTCAACAACCTCGTGTGGGCCTTCTCCCCAAACACGGGCGACGCAAGTCTGGACATCTATTATCCGGGAGACAAATACGTGGATCTGATAGGCGTAGACCTCTACGACTTCGACGGCAGTGCTGAAAACTACACGAAGAACATCGGACGCGAGCTGAGCCGGCTGACCGAGATGGGCAAGAAGCATCAAAAACTCATCGCCCTGACAGAGACAGGCTCACAGAAGCTGCCTGTCAAAAACTGGTTCACCACGGTGCTCTGGCCGGCCATCAAGCCCTATCCCATCTGCTACGTACTCTTCTGGCGCAACGCCTGGGACAAGCACCAAGAGCTCTATGTCCCTTACGCCGGGCATCCCGAGACCAACGACTTTAAGACTTGGGTCGAAGATCCCCGCGTGCTGACCGTCAAGGACATCGCCAAGACCAAATAGCACTCACCGACTTGCCGGCATCATCGTTCAGGAAACTTCCTCATCATTTTGCCTTGGCAAGACCTCACATCAAGCAAAACATAATATCAACTGATAAAAACCATTCACAAATGACAGATTTCAAAGAACGCGTCGCTAAGTTGCGCACACACCACGAAGAATTGCTTACTCGCAAGAACGTGCCGCTGGAATGGGGCAACGGCATCTACACACGTTATAAATATCCTATCCTCACTGCCGAGCACACGCCGCTGGAATGGCGCTACGACTTCAATGAGAAGGATAATCCCTACCTCATGCAGCGCATCATGATGAACGCCACACTCAACAGCGGAGCCATCAAGTGGCATGGCAAATACCTGCTCGTCGTGCGTGTGGAGGGCGCAGACCGCAAGAGCTTCTTCGCTGTTGCCGAGAGTCCCAACGGCGTAGACAACTTCCGTTTCTGGCCCGAACCGATCACCATGCCCGAGGATGTGATTCCCGCCACCAATGTCTATGACATGCGTCTCACCGCCCACGAAGACGGCTGGATCTATGGGGTGTTCTGCGCTGAGCGTCACGACGACAGCCAGCCCGGCGATCTGAGTGCCGCAACAGCCACAGCCGGTATCGCCCGCACCAAGGATCTCATCAACTGGGAGCGTCTGCCGGACCTGAAATCCAAGAGCCAGCAGCGCAACGTCGTGCTGCATCCTGAGTTTGTCAACGGCAAGTATGCTTTCTACACACGTCCACAGGACGGATTTATCGACGCCGGTTCCGGCGGCGGCATCGGCTGGGCACTTGTCGACGACATCGAGCACGCTGAGGTGAAGGAAGAGAAGATCATCAACCTGCGTCACTATCATACGATCATGGAAGTGAAGAACGGTGAGGGTCCTCACCCCATCAAGACACCACAAGGCTGGCTCCACCTCGCCCACGGCGTACGCGGCTGCGCCAGTGGTCTGCGCTATGTGCTCTACATGTACATGACAGCACTCGACGATCCCACACGCGTCATAGCACAGCCGGGCGGCTATTTCCTCGTTCCTCAGGGCGAAGAGTATATCGGCGACGTGATGAACGTGGTGTTCTCCAACGGTTGGATTGCTGACGAGGACGGCAAGGTGTTTATCTACTACGCCTCTTCCGACACCCGTATGCACGTAGCCACCTCGACCATCGACAAGCTCGTTGACTACTGCATGCACACGCCCGCTGACGGCTTCTCCACCGGCAAGAGCGTGGAAACCATCAAAAAGCTCATCGCCAAAAACAAAGAAAATCTGAAATAAACAATAAGCGACACAAGCCTTTGTCAGAACCCTGAAGTGCTGACAAAGGCTTCGTCAATGAAACCTTACCAATGGCTAAAATTAAACTATCAGAGAAAATAGGCTATGCACTCGGTGACGCTGCAGCAGGCGGCATCACTTGGAAGATCATGTCCATCGCCTTCCCGTTATTCTTCACCAATGTCTTCGGCCTGACCTTCTACGATGCTGCCGTGCTGATGCTGGTGGCGCGTCTCATCGATGTCTTCATCGATCCGGTCATCGGCGTCATCGCCGACCGCACGCAAAGCCGCTGGGGCACCTACCGTCCTTGGGTGATCTTCGGTTCCATCCCCTTGGGCGTCATCTTCGCCCTGCTGCTCTATACGCCTGATCTCGGCCCCGTGGGCAAGCGCATCTACGCTTACTTCTTCTATATACTGATGATGCTGGTCTATTCACTCGTCAATGTGCCGTTCGGCTCTTTGCTTGGCGTGATGACCGACGACGACAACGAGAAGAACCAGTTCTCCGCTTTCCGCATGGTGGGTGCCTATGCCATGGGCTTCGTCACCCTGCTCTCCTTCCCCTATCTTCAGAAGTTTGTCGGCGGCACGGACCAGCATCAGTATGCCGTGCTCGGTTGTTTCTTCGGTGCCCTCGCTGCTGCGGGTACGCTGGCCTGCGGTCTGCTCACCAAGGAACGGCTGAAACCGGTGCGCGCCGAGAAGTTCTCGGGCAAGCAGTTCGTGGACCTGGTGAAGAACAAACCCTGGATCTTCATGACGCTGACAGCCGTCTGCACCAACTTCTTCAATGGTTTCCGCTATGCCGTGGCCGGATATATGTTCTCCTACTGCATGGGCGGTGACATCACTGTGGGCAGCCTCATCATCAACTACACGGTGTTTATGGCCTTCGGCGAGGTGACCTGCATGATCTTCGGCGGCCTGTCTCCGGTCTGCACGAAGTGGCTGGGCTCGAAGCGCAAGACGTTTATCTTCTCAGCTTTCATCTGCTTTGTGACCTCCATCCTTTTCTTCTTCATCCCGATGAAACCGGCATATATCTGGGTGATGATCGGTGTGACCATCCTCACCTCGGCCGGTGTGGGCATCTACTCTCCGCTGTTGTGGTCGATGTATGCCGACGTGGCTGACTACGCGACGAAGAAGAACGGCACCTCCTCTACAGGCCTTATCTTCTCTTCCGGTACCATGGCACAGAAGTTCGGCACGGCCATCTCAGGCTCACTCATCGCTATGTTCCTCGGCTTGGCCGGTGCACACATGATCACCGACCAGTTTGGCAACCCCACCATCGACCCGCAGTCCATCACCGACTCCGTGCTGACGATGGTCTGGGCCTTGTTCTCCCTGTTCCCGGCAGCCTTCGCTCTGATCATGATGCTGCTGTCATACCTCTATCCTATTAAGAAATAATGACTATGGAAACGCTCAAAAAAGAAATGAAACAGTGCTTGGAGAACAACATCCTCCGGTACTGGATCGATAAGGTCACGGACAAAGAGCACGGCGGATACTACGGCCGTGTCGACGGCCACGACCATGTGCACCCCGAAGCAGAGAAGGGCGCGATCCTCAACGGACGTATCCTGTGGGCCTTCTCCGCCGCCTACCGTGTGATGAAAAACAAGGAATATCTCGATGCCGCCACACGTGCCAAGGACTATATCCTCGATCACTTCATCGACAAAGAGTACGGTGGCGTGTACTGGAGCCTCGACTGTGAGGGCAAGCCGCTCGACACCAAGAAGCAGACCTACGCCATCGGCTTCGTCATCTACGGCCTCAGCGAGTATGCACGCGCCACGGGCGACAAGCAGGCGCTCGACGCTGCCATCAAACTCTACCACGACATAGAGGCCCACGCCTACGATGCCGTCAACGGAGGATACGTAGAGGCTCTCACACGCGAGTGGAATCCTATCGCCGACATGCGTCTCTCCGACAAGGACGAGAACGGCGCCAAAACGATGAACACCCATCTGCATGTCATCGAACCTTATACCAACCTCTACCGTGTATGGCCTTCCAAGGAGCTGCACGAGAGCATCCATCGGTTGCTCGACGTCTTCACCGACAAGCTATATAATAAGGAGACTCATCACCTCGACCTCTTCTTCGACAATGCGTGGCACGGCCGCCGCAACATCGAGAGCTATGGCCACGACATCGAGGCTACCTGGCTGCTGTGGGAAACAGCGCTCGTGCTCGGTGAGGATGACGTGAAGGCAAAGCTCGGACCCATCGTCGTGGACCTGGCAAAAGCCGCTGACGAAGGCCTGCAACCCGACGGATCCATGATCTATGAGCACTGGAAGGACACCGGAAAGACCGACCGACAGCGCCAATGGTGGGTGCTCTGCGAGAATGTCATCGGCCACGTCAACCTCTATCAGTACTTCAACGACAAAGACGCACTGAAGGTGGCTAAGGACTGCTGGACTTACATCGACAAGCATCTCGTGGACCACGTCAACGGAGAATGGCACTGGGCAATCAGCGACGACGGTCAGATCAACCTCGACGACGACAAGGCAGGCTTCTGGAAATGCCCTTACCACAACAGCCGCATGTGTTTGGAAATCATTGAACGACAAGTCTAAAGCCCTACAACTATGAACAGTCACGTTTTGCATGAGATCACTCCACTGATGGACAAGGACATCCTCTATATCGTGGAGCGACACAAGAAAGAGTTCACCTATCCCATCCACTGTCATGAGGTCTGTGAACTGAACTTCGTTGAGAACGCCAGAGGTGTCAGGCGAATCGTGGGCGACAGCAGTGAGGTCATAGGCGACTATGACCTCGTGCTCATCAGCAGCAACGAGCTTGAGCACGTTTGGGAGCAAGGCGACTGCCATAGCGACGACATCCGGGAGATTACCGTACAGTTCGATCTCGGCGATCTCAACGAAGGACTGCTCGCCAAAGCACCCTTCGACAATATCCGCAAGATGCTCACAGAGGCGCAGAAAGGCATCGCCTTTCCCATCAGCACGATCATCAAGATCTACGAGAAGCTGGAAAACCTCGGGCACCAGGGCGATAAGTTCATGGCTACGATACAGTTCCTTGAGATTCTCAACACCCTTGCAACCAGTGAGGGCATGAGGACGCTGGCCACGACCAGCTACGCCAAAGTGGACATCGAGGACGACAGCCGACGCATTCTCAAGGTGAAGAACTACATCGCTGAGAACTACATGAACGACCTCATGCTCGAAGATCTCTCTGGGATTGCCAACATGAGCAAAAGCTCGTTCAGCCGTTTCTTCAAGCAGCACACGGGACGCACGCTAAGTGATTACATCATCGACATACGCATGGGCAACGCCACACGCATGCTCATCGACACCAACGAGAGCGTTGGGGAGATCTGCTTCAAGTGCGGATACAACAACATGAGCAACTTCAACCGCATCTTCAAGCGCAAGAAAGGGTGCACGCCCAGCGAGTTCCGCGAACAATACAAGAAGGTGAGGATCATCATCTGAAAATGTTCATTATCACAGAAAAAGAGAAAAGCACTGTTTGTCAGCCTAACACACTGACATACAGTGCTTTTCTTTTTATCATTCATTCTGTCTATCGCCTCATAGAAAAAGGCTGTTGCAAGCGTGGAAATAAACTCCTATCTTTGCACCTGAGAAAAGAAAACAAGATTATCAACCACAAAAACACATAACATTATGAAGACTCTGAATTTCACCGGACTCAACAGCGAGCTCACTCTCAACGTCGTTAACGCTCTGTCTCAACTGCTGGCAGACTTCCAGATTCACTACACCAACCTGCGCAACCTCCACTGGAACGTACGCGGCCACGGCTTCTTCATCATGCACGAGAAATATGAGGAGCTCTACGATGACGCTGCCGCTAAGATCGACGAGATCGCTGAGCGCATTCTCCAACTCAACGGTACGCCTGAGAGCCGCTTCTCGGCTTACCTCAAAGTGGCTAAGGTACAGGAACTCGAAGTGCCCGAGACAGGCTGCAACGCAGTGGAGTATGTCCTCGACACCATGAAGACGCTCATCGCACAAGAGCGCGAAGTGCTCCGCTTAGCTGCCGACGCCGGCGACGAGGTCACCGTGGCACAGATGAGCGACTACCTCAAGGAGCAGGAGAAGAGTGTTTGGATGCTCGTAGCCTTCAACTCACCCAAATGCGCTAAATGACGAAAAGGCAACAGCCCGCAAGCCTCACATAGCTGACTATACATAGAGAATTGATTCACACCTGATCGCCGCATTGGCAAAGATTTCCCTCACGGAAATTTGCCGATGCGGCATTTTTTTCTTAATTTTGCCGCAGATCATGCGGCGTTATTTGAAAGATAATGCCGCAAACTCACCAAAAACAGCACCATGTATATACACGAAAGAGACAACTGGACAGATTTCCGATGGGATGCCAATGCCATTTTGCCACCATTGGAACAGGCTTCTCATAAGCTGGGATCGCTTTATGGGCAATTAGGACAACTGGGCTTTGACAGCCGTCTCGGTGCCATGGCCGAGAATCTCACCCACGATATTGTCTACTCCTCAGAAATCGAAGGCATCAATCTCAATGCCGATCAGGTGCGGTCGTCCATCGCACTCAGGTTAGGAATAGAGAGCACGAAGTTTGTTGCTCCCTCGCACTATGTCGACGCCGTGGTCGCTGTGATGCTCGACGCCGTTGAGCACTACGACCGTCCTATCACCAAACAGATACTATGTGGCTGGCAGACGGCTTTCTTCCCGACAGGATTCAGTGCAGGCGAACAGATAGAGACGGGCAGATACAGAAGCCATGACGAGCATATCGTCTCAGGGTATCTCGGGCGCGAAAGGGTGCACTATGTGGCTCCCAAGCCCGACAGAATAGAAACTGAGATGGACCGATTCATCAACTGGTTTAACAGCGAGGCACAAGACTCCTATCTGATTCGCTCTGCCATTGCCCATTTTTTGTTTGTCTCCATCCATCCCTTTGAGGATGGAAACGGGCGGCTGGCAAGGATTCTGTCCGACATGATGCTCGCCCGCGGCGAAAAGAGTAAATTCCGGTTTTACAATATATCCTCCGCTATCAATAGCGACAAGAAGCACTATTACGAGATACTGGAGCGGGCACAGAAAGGCAATGGTGACCTGACGGAATGGATACAGTGGTATATCACCACGCTGATACGTGCCCTCGATACGTCGGCAGGGATGCTCAACTCGGTTCTGAACAAAGCTGTCTTTTGGAATCGCGCTCACACCTTGTCCATGACGGAAAGGCAGAAACGCACCATCAACCTATTCCTTGACGGATATGAGTCGAAGATAACGACAAAGCAATGGGCCGCACTCAACAAATGCTCCAAGGATACAGCCAACCGCGACATCCAAGATTTGGTTCACAAACATGTACTAAAAGAGGAGATGCCGGGGGCCAAACGTCCAAGCTATGCCATCGTGTACATCGACAGCGACATCTCGCCGCTCTTCTCTCAGATACAAATCACTGGAAAAGGAGATGCAAGCCGTCTGCTCACCACTTTTCAAGACGGCACGCATGTCGACATGCCGATACAAGCATTGGATGCTGAGCGCTATGAGAAAGGAGAGCTACCGGCGTCTCTTCTCTTAAACAAATACTGCGCCTATCTGGTGAAATAGACAAAATGCAGCTCATACAGCCCTACTCTTACAGCCCTCTCTCCTCTGTGCTTTCCACAAGGTGAAGTCTTCTCCGTATCTCTGTGGCTCTGTGTGAGAGATAAATACCAAGCGTTTTCTTGGAACACAACGCGCCCCCATATCAGCCTGAAGCGATATGGGGGCGCTTATATATAATAAGGTGTAGATTACTCTACATCGTTGTTGTGATCGAGCTTGTCGCTGAAGTCCTTAGGAGCCTCAGCATTGTCGTGATGCTCGAAGCGACGGGGGCGACGCTCACCGCCGTTGTTGCCGCCATCGCGACGCGGACGACGATCGCCACGCTCGCCACGTGGACGACGCTCACGCTCGACATAGCCCTCGGGCTTGTCGATGAGCACACGGTGTGAGAGCTTGTACTTACCGGTCTTAGGATCGATCTCGAGCAGCTTCACCTTGATCTTGTCACCTTCCTTGATACCAGCCTCCTCAACGGTCTCCAGGCGCTTCCAGGCAATCTCGGAGATGTGGAGCAGGCCTTCCTTGCCCGGCAGGATCTCTACGAAGCAACCGTAAGGCATGATGCTCTTCACGGTGCCCTCATAGACCTCGCCGACCTCAGGAACAGCCACGATAGCCTTGATCTTGGCCAAGGCAGCGTCGATGCTGTCCTTATTAGGAGCAGAAACCTGCACCTTGCCCACGCCGTCGGCCTCGTCGATGGTGATGGTAGCACCGGTGTCTTCCTGCATCTGCTGGATGATCTTTCCACCGGGGCCAATGACAGCACCGATGAACTCCTTAGGAATCGTAAGGGCAACGATGCGGGGCACCTGAGGCTTCAGCTCCTTGCGGGGCTCTGAGATGGTCTTCATCATCTCGTTCATGATATGCTCACGACCAGCCTTAGCCTGCATGAGGGCTTTCTCAAGAATCTCGAAGGGCAGACCGTCGCACTTGATATCCATCTGAGTAGCGGTCAGACCGTCACGTGTACCTGTTGTCTTGAAGTCCATATCGCCGAGGTGGTCCTCATCACCGAGGATATCGCTCAGGATCGCATAGCCTTCCTCACCAGGGTTGTGGATAAGACCCATGGCAATACCGGCCACCGGCTTCTTCATAGGAACACCGGCATCCATCAGTGCCAGCGTACCGGCACAGGTGGTAGCCATAGAGGAAGAACCGTTGGACTCGAGCACCTGGCTCACCAGACGCACGGTGTAAGGGAAGTCCTCAGGGATCTGACCCTTCAGTGCACGCCATGCCAAGTGGCCGTGGCCAATCTCACGACGGCCTACGCCGCGCTGTGCCTTAGCCTCGCCGGTGCAGAACGGTGGGAAGTTATAGTGGAGCAGGAAACGCTGATAGCCGCGGTTGAGCACACCGTCGACCATCTTCTCGTCGAGCTTGGTACCGAGTGTACAGGTAGTGAGCGACATCGTCTCGCCACGCTGGAAGATAGCTGATCCGTGAGGCATGGGCAGCGGAGACACCTCGCACCAGATAGGACGGATGTCGGTAGTGCCACGGCCATCCATACGCAGGCCCTCGTCGAGGATGCAACGGCGCATAGCGTCACGCATCACGTCGGCATAGTAGCGGGTAGCCTCAGCATGCTTCTCCTCGAGGTCTTCCTCGGACAGATCAGTGTGAGCGGCATCGTACTTCTCCAGGAAGTCAGCGAGCACCTTGTCATAGGCGTCGTTGCGCTCCTGCTTAGGCAGTGCCTTATGGTTGATCTCGTAGCAGGGCTTATAGAGTTCGTCCTTGATCTGCTGGCGCAGGTCTTCGTCGTTGATCTCATCGTCGTACTCGCGCTTCTTGTCAGTACCGAGTTCTTTTGCCAGCTCGTCCTGGAGCTCGCACATCGGCTTGATAGCGGCGTGAGCAGCCTTGAGGGCGTCGATGAGGTCTTTCTCCTGTACCTCTTTCATCTCGCCTTCCACCATCATGATGTTGTCCTTGGTAGCACCGACCATCAAGTCCATGTCGGCGTCGGCCATCTGCTGGAAGGTGGGGTTGATGACAAACTCGCCATTGATGCGGGCCACGCGAACCTCAGAGATTGTATAGTCAAAAGGAATGTCAGAGCAAGCCATAGCTGCGGAGGCGGCAAAACCTGCCAGTGCATCGGGCTGATCCACGCCATCGGCGGAGAGCAACATCACCTGCACATACACCTCGCAGTGATAGTCAGAAGGGAAGAGAGGGCGCAGGGCACGGTCTACCAGACGGGAGACGAGGATCTCCTCATCGCTGGCTTTGCCCTCACGCTTAGTGAATCCGCCCGGGAAACGGCCTGCAGCACTGTACTGCTCACGATAGTCTACTTGCAAAGGCATGAAATCTGTTCCCGGAACTGCCTCTTTGGCTGCGCAAACGGTAGCAAGCAGCACGGTGTTGCCCATACGCAGGACAGCAGCGCCATCGGCTTGCTTCGCAACCTTTCCGGTTTCAATTGAGATGGTTCTTCCATCTGGCAATTGAACGGTTTTTGTAATTACGTTCATCTAAAATCTAAAAAACTTCGTTTTTGTACAAACATCAAAATAAATCGTGCAAATATACCTCTTTTATAGGACATAAGCAAATCACAGCGCGGAAATTTATTCTTTTTTATTAATGTATTCCTCACTTTGGTGGAATTGTCGCAATAGTAAGAAGAAAAAAGCATGATGCACCGCAACAAACCTTGCGGTGCATCATGCTGGGTTTTGACACTGCCTCACTATAGTGGCAAGACACTCGCCGGGGGATGATAAAAGGAGAAGGCTGTAGGATGTTTCACCAACCCGCTCTATGCTCTCTGACCGAGCTGTTGGCACTTCTCCTCACCAAACTCCTTGGAGATGTAGTTGTAGATACTCTGGCAGGCGGCGGCGGAGAACTCCTGGGCACAGGCGATGATGCTGTCCCACTGCTCCTCGGTGAGCCCGCGCTCGATGTCTTCGCGCGTGATACCATACTTCACCATGCCATAGATGAGTCCGGCATTGAAGTTGTCGCCGGCACCCACCGTGCTGACCGTCGGCGTCTCGATGGCAGGATAGCTCTTGCGGAAACCGCCGTCGGCGCGCAGCTCTACAGGGCGGGCACCCTGGGTGTAGATGAACTTCTTGCAGTAGAACGAGATCTCGGAGTTGTAGACCTTGTCGGGATCGCTGAGCTTGTAAAGTACTTCAAAATCCTCGTGACTGCCGCGCACGATGTCGGCATATTCGAGGTTTTCGAGGTAGTTGGGCGTGATCTTCATCACCTCGTTGCGGTGGGACGACCGGAAGTTGACGTCGTAGTAGATGATGGCACCGTGATTGCGCGCATAGTCCAGCAGTCCTACAATCTGCGGACGGATGACGGGGTTGACGGCAAAGAACGAGCCGAAGATGACGATGTCGTCGGGCTGGATGTCGGGATAGACAAAGTCGAGCTGGTCGTGAGGGTGGTCTTTATAGAAGATGTACTGTGCGTCGTTGTTGTCATCGAGGAAGGCGAGTGATACAGGCGACTTCGACTCGGGGAAGACATTGACGTTGGTAGTGTCCACACCATTGTCCTTGAGAAAACGAACGATATTCTGTCCCACGCGGTCATTGCCGGTTTCACTGATGAAAGTGGTGTTCACGCCCGCACGCGCCAGCGAGATGATGGCATTAAACGACGAGCCGCCGGGGTAAGCACCGATGGGCTGCTCATGCTTGAAGATGATGTCAAGCACCGTCTCTCCTATTCCTATTACTTTTCGCATACTTAGTATATATTTTCCTTGGGGTGATTTTCAAAGTGCAAATATCCGAAAAATATAGCATAAATCAAAGGGATTTTGCGTATTTTTGCAGGCGAAATGAAATATAACACCTTTACGCTGTCCAACGGACTGCGCATCATCCATCTGCCCTCCACCGCGCCCGTGGTCTACTGCGGCTATCAGGTCAACGCCGGCTCGCGCAACGAAGACGCCGGCGAGGAGGGGCTTGCACACTTCTGCGAGCACACGACCTTCAAGGGCACTCAGCGACGACACGCTCTCGAGATACTGAACTGTCTGGAGAGTGTCGGCGGGGACCTCAACGCATTTACCAACAAGGAGGACACCACCTACTATGCCGCTATCCTCAAGGACCACATGCCACGGGCCGTGGACTTGCTCACCGACATCGTCTTCCACTCGACTTATCCCCAGCAGGAAATCGACAAGGAGGTGGAGGTGATCTGTGATGAGATCGAGAGCTACAACGACTCGCCCGCCGAACTCATCTACGACGAGTTTGAAAACCTCGTCTTTCGCGGCCATCCCTTAGGGCACAACATCCTCGGCACCGCTGACCAAGTGCGCGGCTATACCACAGCTGACGCACTGCGCTTTACGCACCGTTACTACCGTCCCGACAACGCGATTTTCTTCGCCTACGGCGATGTGGATTTCCACCGCCTCGTGCGTCTGCTCGACAAGGCAACGAAGGACCTGAGCACTCAGGAGGGTGCAGATCAAGACCGGCTGCTACTTTCTGCAGCTTCTTCCTCATCCACCACGTCAACAACCTCATCTGAGGCACTGCGACAAAAAGCGGAAGGAGAGAAAAGCGACGCCAGCGACCTTCAGCGACAAAAAGATGAAAAGGCAGGAAACGTCTCAGAAAGCAAACTGCGACAAAAAGATGAATTGTTGTCTGGCAACACGTATATCATTGATAAACAGACACATCAGGCCCACGTGATGGTCGGAAACAAAGCCTACGACGTGCATGACAACCGCAGAATCGCGCTCTATCTGCTCAACAACATCATTGGCGGACCCGGCATGAACGCTAAGCTCAACCTCGCACTGCGGGAGCGCAACGGACTCGTCTACACCGTGGAGAGCTCAATGGTCAGCTATGGCGACACAGGAATATGGAGCGTATACTTCGGATGTGATGAGCACGACATCAAACGGTGCTTGAGACTCACGCGTGGCGTGGTGGAGAAGTTCATCGATCAACCGTTGACTGATCGACAGCTCCATGCCGCGAAGAAGCAGATCAAAGGGCAGATCGGTGTGGCGTGCGACAATCGTGAGAACTTTGCCCTGGACTTTGGCAAGAGCTTCCTCCACTATGGTTGGGAGAAAGACGTCACAGCACTCTATGAGAAAATCGACGCCGTGACAGCGGAACAGATCCAGCAGACGGCACAAGACATCATGGCACCGGAGAGATGGACCACGCTGATATATAAATAAGAAGCCCTTCCCTAGCCCTCCCCAAGGGGAGGGAATGGCAAAACCGGTAAAGGGTGAGCCTTAGCGGTTTTGGTGTAGGGGCGGCCCTCCGTGGCCGCCCTACCCCCCGGATGGCACAAACTATAACTAAACGGAGCCCGGCAGAAGACGACCATGCGCCCACATTACAAACAGCATCTTTTGTTGGATAAAGTGACAATTTTCCGGCCAAATACAGACGATTTTCTGAAGCAAGACCCTCCTTGGCCCAAAAGATGCGGATTTCAGCGACTTTTTATAAGACACTGAAACAGAGTGGGTTATAAAAATCACACTTTTATAGCAAACACAAAAAGGCTTTCTGAGCAAAAATTCTCTAGAGAATTTTTGCTCAGAAAGCCTTTTTCATCGTGTCATCTCGCCTTTCTGACCACATCAGAAAGGCACTTTGACCCTATCAAACAACCGAGATGATGGCATCAACACGCCGTTTTCATCTCTTCATCGAGCAATTTTGCTGATTTCACTCCCGTTTTTTCGTTTTTCGCCCTCGCCGCTTTCTCTAGATTGAAAGTCCGCAGAGCACTACTTTTGTCAGAAAAAACATCAAAGGAAAAGCAAGGCCTCGTTGCCTTCATTAAACAGCAGGTCGAGAATACTAAGGTTAGGCAGGAAGCCAAACTTATGCTTGTAGACCTGGTAGTAAGGCTTGGGCTGAAAGTCAGCATCGGGCAATGGATGCTTCGGACGGATGACTTCACGGTAGTCAGCCCACTGATTGCAATTATCAGCGATTCCATCGGTAGAAATCATAGTGGCTTCAGTGTTGTCAGCAGCAGCGGAATCGGGTAATTTGATGTATTCTTCTGTCCGCCTCAACGTGGGATGGATGTCCAGCAGCTCGCACATCTTCTCCGTGATGGCAAGGTCGTAGTCGTAGAGAAACTGCCACCTCTTCTCGAAGAAGGGCCGTAGATCGTCGGCATAGAACTCAAAGAAGGGACTCTCGCCGTAGGCTGAGACAAGGGCATTCCAGTGGAGATGGCGCCAGGCACCGTGGTCGCTGATGCGTATGTCGCGCATCTCGCATTTCAGGCCGTCGTAGCGCTCGATGGGCACGGTAAGGGCTTGTGTGCCCTGCGTGGTGGCGATGACGCAGCGGTTGCGATAGGTCTGCTTGATGAAGTTGTCATGCTGTTCGATATAGCAGAGCCCGGATCTGTTGAGCTTCTGATACCATTGTATAGGGCCGAAATAGGTGGCGGAAAGGAGAGTACGCAATGTTGAATGTTGAATGATAAATTAGACCAATGATGAATGATCAATGATAAATGGATTCATCTCCGTGTCCGCCCCACCACTTACTGTTTATCCTTGTAATTACTCCCCTCTCCTTTGGAGAGGGGCATGGGGGTGAGGCTTTTTTAGAGCGCAAGGCGGTAGGCTTTTCCCACGATCTGATGGAGATGCACGAGGGTCTGTCCCTGCCCGGTGTTGACGAGATAGATCTTGCAGTCCATGCAACGGCACTTATGGCAGCAGCGCAGCGGGATGCGGAAACGGTCGTTGCCCAGCCGGATGGTGTCACCGGGAAGGGCTACTATGCGTCCGATATTCATCGGGCTGTCGGCATAGCGGCTGGTAACGTGCCAGTCGGGATAGTACAGCACCAGGTCGCCACGACGGAAATTGTCATGCGCCAGCTTGTTCACCACCACACGATCGCCCTTATGGTACTCGTTACCAAACCCGGAAGGAAGTGTGCAGACGGCGAAGGCAAATGTATGCACGGCCACCACCAAAGCGGTGGCGACACACAGCGCAATGACAAATTTCAGCGTTTGCTTCAGCAAGATCTATATATATAATAAGGAGTGAACAAAAACGGAAGAGCCACGGCACGCCGCGATGGGCGTGTCATGGCTGACCGATATTACTTGATGTTGTCTACCCAGCGGAAGAGCCGGTTCCATCGGATGCCACTGAAACCGTGGCGGTCGGGATCGGAACTCCACCAGATGAAGATGGGCTTGCCCACGATATGGTCTTCAGGCACGAAGCCCCAGTAGCGTGAGTCCTCGGAGTTGTGGCGGTTGTCACCCATCATCCAGTAGTAGTCCATCTTGAACTTATAGCTGTTGGCAGGCTTGCCGTTGATATAGATGCGGCTGTTTTTCACCACCAGGTTGTTGTGCTCATAGACACGGATGGGGCGCTCGTAGATGGCAATATTGTCCATGGTGAGCTTGACCGTAGCGCCTTTCTTCGGAATCCAGATCGGTCCGTAGTTGTCGCGTGTCCATCCTGTGACCATGTTCATCGGGTAGAGATCACCGGTGACTGCGTCGTTGACGATGTGGATGCTGGCTACGAGATCCTTGCGGTGGGAGAGATAGTTCACAGCGCGCTTGGTCAGCGGCATGGCACCGCCCTGGTTGAGATATCCCAGGTCTTCCATGGAGATGCCCAAATCTTTCAGCACGTCGTCGGGCAGGTCACGCTTGAGCTTGACATAATAGAAGTACTGTACGTTGTCGGGCTCCTTGTTGGGCTTGCCATCGAGGTAGACGATACGGTTTTTGATCTGCAGGGTCTGACCCGGCAAACCGACGCAGCGCTTGACATAGTTCTCGCGGCGGTCGGTGGGACGGTGGTCGATCATGCCATACTTCACTGGGTTCTGCACGATATATTCGCGACCCAGGTTATAGATCATATTGAAATAGTCGAGCTGTCCCTGGCGGTTGAGCGTGGCCGGATTGACGGCATTGGGGTTCTGGGCTTGGTAGAGCTCCGTACCAAAGTCGTAGCACATCGTGTAGTAGCTGTTGGCGTACTGGTCCTCGGTGAGGATCGTGTCACCGGCAGGATAGTTGAAGACCACGATGTCGTTGAGCTTCACATGGCCAAAACCCTTCACGCGGCGGTAGTCCCAATGCGGCCACTCGACGTAGCTCTTGGTGTGGATGATGGGCAGCGTGTGCTGCGTGAGCGGCATGGTGAGCGGCGTCTCCGGGATGCGGGGACCGTAGCTGAGCTTGGAAACAAAGAGGTAGTCGCCTGTGAGCAAACTCTTCTCCAAGGAACTCGACGGGATGACGTAGTTCTGGAAAGCGAAGAGGTTGATGAAGTACACGGCTACCAGAGCGAAGACCAGCGCGTCGACCCAGCTCATGATGAAGCGCACGGGACCCTCAGCGTCCTTCCACCAGGTCCAACGAATCTTCTTGGTGATATAGTTATCGAAGATGAACGGGACGATGATCAGTCCCAACCAACTCTTCACCCACAGGAGGAAGAGCAGATAGAGCGCAGTGACCACACCAAACTTGATCCACTGCTTCTTCATGTTCATCTGGGCTTTTTCCTTATCGATCATATACTAATTACGAATTACAAAGGGTGGACTAAAACTTAAACAGATCGCTCGTGGTGAGCAGGCCCTTATGGTCTTTGGTGAACTCAGCGGCGAGGACAGCACCGAGGGCAAAGCCTTTGCGGCTGTGGGCGTCGTGGGTGATGGTGATGCAGTCGGCCTCAGAGTCGTAGGCGATGGAGTGGATGCCGGGCACCTCATCGTGGCGGATGCTGTCGATGAGCAGTTCGTCGGACTTGTGATCCTCGCTACCGTCGACATGGCCGTCGTCCCATACGGTGGTACCGGCCTTCCACGACTTCTTGCGGTCGAGGTTGTCGATGATGCCCTCAGCCAAGGTGATAGCAGTGCCCGACGGTGCGTCAAGTTTGTGGATATGGTGTGTCTCGGTCATCTTCACGTCGTACTGTGGGAACTGGTTCATGATTTTAGCCAGATACTTGTTGACAGCTGAGAAGATCGCTACGCCAATGGAGAAGTTACTGGCCCAGAAGAGCGTCTGCTTGCCGTCCTTGCAGAGAGCTTCCACATCAGCTTTGTGATCTTTCATCCAGCCCGTGGAGCCGCTCACCACCTTAACATTGTGGGCAAAGGCGCGCAGGTAGTTGCCGTAAGCAGCCGTGGGGTTGGTAAATTCTATGGCGACGTCGGCCGACGCAAAGGCGGGGCTGTCGAAGTCGTCCTGGTTGTTGACATCAATCTTACAAACAATCTCGTGACCACGCTCCAGGGCGATCTGCTCGATCATGTGTCCCATCTTGCCGTAGCCAATCAAAGCTATTTTCATGTATTTCCGGAATTAAACGTTTCTGCAAAATTAGCGATTTTATGGCAAAAGCCGTCGTTTTTGTCGCTTAAATTATTCAAAATGAGCCGCATTAGATACTTTTAACCGCAATACTGCCCTTAGTAACATCCTTTTAAAGAAAAAACGTGTAACTTTGTAGATGTTTTCGGACTATACATCCCTTTACATAACACTTTCAAGGAATGAAAAGATACTTCTACACACTGCCCTTACTGGCTGCAACGCTGCTGATGGGGTCCTGCTTCAAAGAGGAGCCGCTCAACAGCGAGTGCGACATCACGCACGTGAGTCTGCACACCGACAACCCCTTGGCTACTTTCTATCAGCTGTCCGACACCGCAAAGGATGTGCTGTCCACCGACAGCCTCATCTCCTTTGAGGTAAGACGCGAACACGATGCTGACCTCAGCCTGCTCACACCGACATTGCGGCTCACGCCGGGTGCCAAAGCGGTGATGACCGGCAGCGAGGTCGACAAGAAGAACGGCGGAAAGTGGCACTATCAGGTGGTCTCGGAGGACGGGCACTGGCACCGCAACTACACGGTGGAGGTAAGGCCGACGACACGTATGACCAACGACACGGTGAAGTTTGACTTCGAGAACTATGAGCTGGAGCCGAAAGGACATTATTATGTCTGGCATATCCTGCGCAACGACGGCACCAGCGCCGGCGACTGGGCCAACGGCAACCCAGGCTTCAGCCTCAGCATGGGCTCTGCCAAACCCGACGAATACCCGACAGCACCGCTGGTCAACGGCTACGACGGTGCCGCCGTGAAGCTCACCACACGCAGCACGGGACCCTTCGGGGCAATGGTCAACAAGCGCATCGCGGCCGGAAACCTCTTCATCGGCACCTTCGACATGGCCAGCGCACTCACCGACGCCATGAAGGCTACACACTTCGGACAGGTCTTCGACCGACAGCCGATGACGCTCACAGGATACTATACCTATCAGCCGGGAGCAACCTTCCAGGATCCCAAGGGCAACGCCGTGGCTGACCGCACCGACCAGGCCGCCATCTACGCCGTGCTCTACCGCAACCACGACGACCAGGGCAACGCTGTCACGCTCTACGGCGACAATGTGAAGACAAGTCCGCAGATCGTCGCCATCGCTGACATGGGCATGGTGAAACCCACCAAGGAATGGACGCCGTTCTCCATCGACTTTAAATATCTCAGTGACATCGACCTCGACCTGCTCAAGCAGCGCGGCTACAGCCTCACCATCGTCTTCTCGTCGAGTGCCGACGGTGACCAGTTTGAGGGTGCTGTCGGCTCCACGCTCTGCGTCGACAAAGTGAGACTGACATGTAAGAAAGAACAATAATCTCTTAGACACCATGACGATGAACAAAATAAAAGTACTGTCCTTCACGCTCCTGCTCGCCCTTGCCGCTCACGCACAGGCCAAAGGACTGACCGACAACACGGAACTGAAACTGCATATCGGCTACAATATCGGCGGAACGGCGCCCGTGGGCATGCCGGCATCGATACGCCGTCTCAACAGCTACACGCTGCAACCCAACCTCGTGCTCGGCGTGGAGGCTGACAAAGCGCTCGACGAACATTGGGGACTGACACTCGGCCTGCAAATAGAAAACAAAGGTATGAAAGAGGACGCACGCGTGAAGAACTACCACGAGGAAGTGGTGCGCGGGGGCGAGAAACTCGCTGGTATGTTCACCGGCGACGTCACGACAGAGGTGACGGAGTGGATGCTCACGATCCCTCTGCACGCCCGCTGGCAGGCCACGAACCGTTTTTCGCTCCATGCCGGCCCTTATCTCTCTATATTGACCCAACGCAAGTTCACGGGCTATGCCCACGACGGCTATCTGCGCGTAGGCGATCCTACGGGTGCCAAGGTGATTCTTGGAGGCGACGAGAGCACACGCGGCGACTACGACTTCAGCGACGACATGCGACACCTGCAATGGGGCGTGGATGTCGGAGGAGAATACCGCATCTGGCAGCGTACGGCGATCTTTGCCAACCTCAGCTGGGGACTCAGCGGCATCCACCACAGCGGTTTCACAGCCGTAGAGCAGACGCTCTACCCGATCTTTGCCTCTGTGGGCGTAAGCTATCGGCTCAAACACAGGTAAAGCATTGAAATCAGAAACATATATTATTGTTAGTTCTTTCTAAAGTAAAAGGTTTAAATTATGAAGAAAACATTACTCTCGTTAGCCCTGGCCTTGCTCTCCTCATTGAGCATGAGCGCCAAGGACTACACCGACACGCTCGTCGTGACCGTCAACGGCACGGCCTCGGGTCAGACAGCCACCATCAGCGTGGACAAAAACAGCGATGGCACCTATAACTTCAACTTGAAAAACTTCATGCTGAAAATGGGCGGACAGACTATGGGCATCGGAAACATCACACTCAATAACCTGAAGGCTGCTACAAGCAGCAAGGGCGACGTGGTGACTACCAGCCAGAATATCAACATCACAGCCGGCGATGATCCCAATGTTGGCAAATGGATGGGACCGATGCTCGGCACTATTCCTTTGGATCTGAAACTGCTTGTCAATGATGAGAAACTCTATACGCTCATTGGTATCGACATGAAAATGCTTAATCAAAAGATCTTAGTAACCTTCGGCGATAACTATCAGCTGCCCAACAGCGGGTTTGAGGACTATCGCACTGAGCAGATAAGCAAACTGAACGACGAATATCAGCAAGTAACGGTTAATGTAGAGGAGCCACTAAACTGGCATTCTTTTGCCTCTGCAACAGGTGATTACGCTCAAGCCGCCAACGCTCTCTCTGATGCACATACCTATTCTTCTACCGAGGTTCGCCCTAACAGCACAGGAAAGAAGAGCCTCCTGCTCACCTCGGCTTCTGTCTTTGGCATCACGGCCAACGGCACCATCACCACAGGCCGTATGCAGGCCGGAGACTATGATGCCGCAAGCACGAAGAACTGCGCTTTTCTTTCCACTGACAATACTTCTACCGACAGCCACGGAGACCCGTTCTATGCACTCATGGACGGCACGCCGGACTCCATCGCCGTTTGGGTGAAGTTCAAGCAAGGCACACCTTCCGAAGAACATCCTTACGCTACGATCAGCGCAGCCATCACCGATGGCACATACTATCAGGATCCGCAGGACAAGGTCTACGCCAATGTGGTAGCCACAGCCAAGGATGCTAAGATTGCCTCCAACGACTTTGCCTGGCAGCGCATTGTCGTACCATTTAACTATAACGACAATGATGTGAAAGCCAAAGCCATGCTCGTGACCATCTCAACAAATGCTGATGCAGGCCAAGGCTCTGCTACTGACAGACTCTACGTCGACGACATCAGCCTCATCTACAATGTAGACAAGCCCGCAGTAACCGTCAATGGACAAATCGTCACGCTGGACAAAGAGGAGGTGAGCGCCAATGCCGCTGACCCTGCCAAGGCTACAATCGTTGCCACAACCGCCAACAAAGGCGCTTTTGGCGCTATTCGCGAGCTCAGCAATACCGACACACAGCGCAAGGTAGAGCTGCTCTATTGCTCTGACGACCTGCAGACCATCAAGACTTATACCCTCGTTATCAACAAGGGCACAGAGACTGGTATCAGTCAGATCGAAACTGCTACCAACAAGGAGAGCAAGGTCTATGACCTGAATGGACGTGAGGTGAAGACCATGCGCCACGGCAATGTCTACATCTTCAATGGTAAGAAAGTGCTGAAATAAGCTTTCAGACAGATCAAAAGCGCAAGCAACTGCCTGTATATCAACAAAGAGACAAGAAGAGAAAACTTTACATCTTTTTGTCGCCAAAGAAAAATCCCGTGTCTGTAGCATACAGATACGGGATTTTTTCTTATCTTTGCAAATGAGTCTCCTTGCGTCAGCAAAGATGCTCCTAACCAAAATACTATTAAAGCCATCAGATGGAACAGCTATTGCATTACTGCTGGAAGCACAAGCTCTTCCCACTACAACAACTCAAGACCACCAGCGGACAAGACGTGGAGGTCATTGATCCGGGACTGCACAACCGCAATGCAGGACCCGACTTCTTCAATGCCAAGGTGAAGATCGACGGCACGCTGTGGGTGGGAAACGTCGAGATACACGACAAGTCGTCGGACTGGTATCTCCACGGCCATGAGAAGGACGACCATTATAATAATGTGGTGCTACATGTCACGGGCAAAGCTGACACTGAGGTAGAGACGGCCAACGGCGACGTGCTGCCGCAATTAGAGATGGAAGTGCCCGAGACGGTGGAGAGACACTACCATGAGCTGTTGCAGGAAGACCAATACCCACCCTGCTATCGCATCATTCCACAACTATCGCGACTGACCGTTCACTCGTGGATGAGCGCGTTGCAGACCGAGCGACTTGAGCAGAAAACGGAGAAGATACGCCAGCGCGTGGCCATCGCCAACGGCTCGTGGGAGCAGGCTTACTTCGTGACGCTGGCGCGCAGCTTTGGTTTCAGCATCAACAGCGAGGCGTTTGAGCAGTGGGCACTACACGTGCCGCTGCATGACGTAGACCATCACCGCGACGATCTCTTTCAGATTGAGGCAATCTTCATGGGGCAGGCGGGAATGCTCAACGCCGACGAGATGCCGCAACGGCGCAGAGAACAAGCTGAGAAAGACGAGTACTTCCAACGGCTGAGACATGAGTACCTCTATCTCGCTCATAAGTTCTCGTTGGAACCGATCAGCGGACAACGGTGGCGTTTCCTAAGGCTGAGACCACAAAACTTCCCTACGATACGTATCTCGCAACTGGCCAACCTCTATTATCATCGCCGGACGGGACTGAGCCAACTCGTTGACTGCAAGACGCTGAAAGAGGTGCAACAGCTCTTCGACACGGAGGCGACACCTTACTGGGAGACGCACTATACCTTCGGAGCAGAAAGCAAGAAGGCGGAAAAACGACTGTCGAAAGACTCCATCACGGTGCTGACTATCAACACGGTGGTGCCGATGCTCTTCGCTTATGGCCGACACAAAGAGGATGACAGACTCTGTGACCGCGCCTTCGACTTCCTGGAGGAGCTCAAAGCAGAGGATAACCATATCGTCAGAATGTGGAAAGAATGCGGCCTCGACGTAGAAAACGCCGGCGACTCTCAGGCGCTCATCCAACTGAAAAACGAATACTGCGACCGCAAAGACTGCCTCCGCTGCCGATTCGGATATGAATACCTGAGGAATGGATAATGTATAATGTATAAATTATAATGAATAAATAATACTGAAATAATTCATCATTCAACACTCAACATTCATGAAGTCTTATCTCTTTGAAACCCGTATGGAGGTGCGCGATTACGAATGCGACATCGAAGGCATCGTCAACAACGCCAACTATCTCCACTATACCGAACATACACGTCACCGCTTTCTCCGTGCCCTCGGCGTGAGCTTTGCCGACCTGCACGAAAAGGGCGTGGACGCTGTCGTGGCCCGGATGCAACTGCAATTCAAGCGACCACTGAAATGCGACGATGAGTTTCGCTCGTGCCTCAACCTTCACAAAGAGGGCATACGCTATGTCTTTGAGCACGACATCTACCGCGCTTCCGACAATGCGCTCTGTTTTCATGCCGACACTGAACTGGTCACGCTCATCAACGGACGGCTCGGTGTGAGCAAAGACTACGACGATGCCTTCCTGCCCGTCATTGACCGATTCGAAAAGGACGGCACGCCCATCACTGCTGCTGACAACAATATTTCTAAATAGACGCTATTCTCTAAGCATGATCACTGACGAGGAAATCATCAACACCATCATCCTCACACGCCTCAGCTACTTCCATCTCAACACGATGGTGGAGCTCTATAAGCAGCTGGGCTCCGCCACTGAGATCATCCGGCAACGCGATCATCTCAAGACGACCTTTCCCGGTCTGCCTCAGCGCATTGCTGACGACCTGATGGACGCCGAAGCTATGAGGCCCAGAGCCGTGGAGGAACTGACCTATTGCAGGGAGCACGAAATACAGATGCTGTGCATGAACGACGACAAATACCCTAAACGGCTCACAGAATGCACGGATCCGCCACTCATGCTCTTCTACAAGGGACAGGCAGACCTCAACCGGCAACATGTCATCGCGGTAGTCGGCACACGTCATTGCACCACCTATGGACAAGATCTCATCCGTAGCTTCCTCGCAGATCTGAGCCGTCTGTGCCCCGACACGCTGATCGTCAGTGGGCTGGCCTATGGGGTTGATATTCATGCACACCGAGATGCACTGGACAACAACATGGACACGGTGGCTGTACTCGCCCATGGCCTCGATGACCTCTACCCGCCGCGGCACCGCGACACAGCCAACGAGATGGTTTTCCACGGCGGACTGCTCACGGAGTATATGACGCACACAAAGATCGACAAGCTCAACTTCGTGCGCCGAAACCGCATCACGGCAGGCCTCAGCGACGCCACCATCGTCGTGGAGAGCGCGGAGAAAGGGGGCGGACTCATCACGGCACGCATCTCAAGAGAGTATAACCGCGACGTCTTTGCTTTCCCGGGACCGGTAGGCGCACCCTATAGTGAAGGTTGCAACCACCTGATCCGCGACAACGGAGCCGCACTTATTACCTCGGCAGTGGACTTCGTCAAAGCCATGGGATGGCAAGACGAACTGCAAATCAACCAGATGAGAAAGGCGGGAATAGAGCGACAGATGTTCCCGGAACTCGACGAAGAAGAGCAAAAAATCACCACGCTGCTGCAAGCACAAAACGACCTGCCCGCCAACATCATTGCCGTAAAAACAGCACTGAACATCGGTACGATACAGGCAAAACTGTTCTCTTTGGAGATGAAAGGAGTCGTCAAGCCGTATGCAGGAGGATTCTATCACTTGCTGAAATAGGTTTTCCCACTTTTTTTCGCTACCTTTGCACTCATATATGAAGATAGGAAACATTGACTTCGGTGAACGTCCGCTCTTCCTCGCTCCCATGGAAGACGTGACGGACGTAGGCTTCCGCATGCTCTGCAAACGGTTTGGAGCGGCTATGGTATATACTGAGTTCGTCTCTGCCGACGCGATCATCCGCAGCATCAAGTCCACACTTGACAAGATGCACATCAACGATGAGGAGCGACCGGTAGGCATTCAGATCTATGGCAAAGACGTGGACTCGATGGTCGAAGCGGCTAAAATCGTGGAATCGGTGCACCCCGACATCATCGACATCAACTTTGGATGCCCGGTGAAAAAGGTGGCCGGAAAAGGCGCCGGAGCGGGTATGCTCAAGAACATCCCACTCTTGCTCGACATCACAAGGGAGGTCGTCAAAGCCGTGAAAACACCGGTAACGGTAAAGACAAGACTGGGATGGGACAAAGAAAACCTGATCATCACTGACTTGGCGGAGCAGTTGCAGGACTGCGGCATACAAGCGCTGACGATTCACGGACGCACGCGCAGCCAGATGTACACCGGTGATGCTGACTGGACACTGATAAAAGCAGTGAAAGACAACCCGCGTATCCACATCCCAATCATCGGCAATGGTGACATCACCACGCCGCAGGAGGCCGAGGATGCCTTTGACAACTATGGTGTAGACGCCGTGATGGTGGGCCGGGCAACCTTTGGTCATCCCTGGATATTCCAAGAGATGCGGCAATATATCGACGCGGAAAAGACCCGCAGAGAGGGCAGAACACCCGTAGCGCCCACTCCCTTGACCATAGACGACAAGATCGACATACTGGAAGAACAGCTGCGCATCAATGTAGAACGTATTGACGAGTACCGCGGCATCCTTCACACACGCCGCCATCTGGCCGCCTCTCCGATCTTCAAAGGCATTCCCAACTTCCGACAGACGCGCATCGCCATGCTCAGAGCAGAGACGGTCGAGGACCTCACCGCCATCCTTGAGCAGTGCCGCGCCTACTTAAAGAGCGAAGAAACACAGGCAAAGGACGGAGAAACACAGGCAAAGGACGGGAAAACACAGGAAAAGGACGGGGAAACACAGGCTTAGAGCGGCGCGCGCAAGCCTAAAAAACGGCGCGCAAGCCTAAAAAGCGGCGCGCAAGCCTAAAAGCGGCGCGCAAAGCCCTGCAACATCGTTTGCCCCTCACTATCGCTGTGTTCTGTATGTGGCTGCTATGCAGCCGCTCCCCCGCTCTCCCGCTCCCCCGCTTTCCCGCTCTTCCTCTCCCCCTTTAACAAACAAGCAATCATCAACAAACAATGGCAGAAGACTTTGACATACATGAGGAAAAGCTCTCCTCTACAGAGAAAGAATTCGAGAACGCGCTGCGTCCTCTGCGCTTCGACGACTTCAACGGTCAGCAGAAGGTAGTGGACAACCTGCGCATCTTCGTCGAGGCAGCCAAATACCGTGGCGAACCCCTCGACCACACGCTTCTCTACGGTCCTCCGGGTCTGGGAAAGACGACGTTGAGCAATATCATCGCCAACGAGCTCGGCGTAGGCTTCAAGATTACGTCCGGTCCCGTACTGGACAAACCGGGCGACTTGGCCGGCATCCTCACCTCACTGGAGCCCAACGACGTGCTCTTCATCGACGAGATCCACCGCCTGCAACCCGTCGTGGAGGAGTATCTCTACTCCGCCATGGAGGACTACCGCATCGACATCATGATCGACAAAGGCCCGTCGGCAAGAAGCATACAGATCGATCTGAATCCCTTCACACTCATTGGTGCCACCACACGCTCCGGTATGCTCACAGCACCGTTGCGGGCACGCTTTGGCATCAACATGCACTTGGAGTACTACGACCCGGAGACGCTGAAGAAAATCATCAAGCGGTCGGCCATGCTCCTCAAAGTGCCTATCGAAGACGACGCAGCCATGGAGATCGCACGGCGCAGCCGTGGCACGCCACGTATTGCCAACGGACTACTCCGCCGCGTACGTGACTTCGCGCAAGTGAAAGGCAACGGCACCATCACCTCTGCCATCGCACAATTGTCCTTAGGCGCTCTGAACATCGACTCCTACGGTCTCGACGAAATCGACAACAAAATTCTGCTGACGATCATCGACAAGTTCCGGGGCGGTCCCGTCGGTGTCTCTACCATTGCCACAGCCATCGGTGAGGATGCCGACACGGTGGAGGAGGTCTATGAGCCCTTCCTGATCATGGAGGGATTTATCAAGCGCACACCACGCGGACGCATGGCGACAGCATTGGCCTATGAGCACTTAGGGCGGAACATCCGCACGGCTAACCCTATGCAGCCTGAACTGTTCTGAAAGCAAACATGGAATATGACATATTATATATAAAGGATTTGACCTATTATATATAAGGAGTGAGTGAACAAAATACGAGATTGTCACTTGGAAAAGCTAAGTGACAACCCGTATTATTGCAAGAAAAATAATTTAAAGAAAGATTGTTTAGACTTAGAAAAAAGCAGAATGATGAGAATCAAGAAATACTTTATGACCCTGGCCTTAGGCCTCTCGGCGCTCTGTCCCACGGCAGTGCAGGCACAACGCATGCAGATCAACTTTGGACCCAACAGTCCTTTGCGCAAACTGCAAATAGCGGAGATGGCGATCAACAATCTCTATGTCGACTCTGTCAACGAACAGAAACTCGTTGAGGACGGCATCCGCGGTATGCTGGAAAAGCTCGACCCGCACTCCTCTTACTCGTCAGCCAAGGAAGCCAAAGCGCTCTCTGAGTCGCTCAACGGCTCGTTTGAGGGCATCGGCGTGCAGTTCAACATCCAGTCCGACACGCTGCTGGTCATACAACCCGTGTCGAAAGGTCCGTCGGAAAAGGTGGGCATCATGGCCGGTGACCGCATCGTCAGCGTCAACGACACAGCTATTGCAGGCGTGAAGATGCCGCAGGAAGAGATTATGAAGCGTCTGCGTGGTCCTAAGGGCACGCATGTGAAGCTCGGAATCGTGCGTCGCGGCATTGCCGGCACACTGTTTTTCGATGTTGTCAGAGACAAGATCCCGGTGAAGACACTCGATGCCTATTATATGATCAAGCCGCACGTGGGATATATCCGCATCGGCAGCTTCGGAGCAACAACCTACGATGAGTTTATGGCGGCGGTGAACACGCTGAAAGGGCAAGGCATGAAAGACCTGATACTGGACTTGGAAGAGAACGGTGGAGGCTATCTGAATGCCGCTGTGGACATCGCCAACGAGTTCTTGAAGAAGAACGATCTGATCGTCTACACGATAGGCCGACGGGTGCCGAGAGAGGAATACAGGGCCAAAGGCAACGGACATCTACTGGACGGAAAGGTGATCGTACTCGTCAACGAGTTCACGGCCTCAGCAGCAGAGATCGTCACCGGTGCCATACAAGACCAGGACCGTGGTATGGTCGTCGGCCGCCGCAGCTTCGGCAAAGGCCTTGTACAGCGTCCGATACCCTTTGCTGACGGCAGCATGATGCGTCTGACCATCGCCCACTACTACACGCCCTCCGGCCGTTGCATCCAGAAGCCTTATAAAAAAGGGGACTTGAAAGACTATGAAATGGAACTGGACGACCGCTACAAGCACGGTGAACTCTACTCAGCAGACAGCATTCATTTTGCAGACTCGCTGAAATACTACACGCTCCGCAAGCACCGCACGGTGTACGGCGGCGGTGGCATCATGCCAGACTACTTCGTACCGCTGGACACCACGCTGTTCACGCGCCTTCATCGACAGCTGATGGCGAAAGGTATCGTCATCAAGCACAATCTGAAATACGTTGACGATAACCGCAAAGAGCTGAAGAGCCAATATAAGTCTTTCAGCGATTTCCAACAGCACTACACGGTGCCGCAGGAGCTCGTCGACAGTATCCTGGCTGACGGAAAGAAGCTGAAGATTGAGCCGAAGGATGAAAAGGAGCTTCAGCAAACGCTTCCCTATCTCAAAACTCAGCTAAAGGCACTCGTCGCAAGGGATATTTGGGATATGAACGAATACTTTCAAATTATCAACGAAAAAAACAAAATTATCACCAAAGCACTGCAAATAATTAGCAAAGAGCAGTAATATACTGTAAACAATGCTTAAAACAGTGTCTCAATCATTCACAATTTAAACATCATGTGCTGTTTTGAGAGAACAACAGGTGCAAAATCGTTGGTGGATAATTATTTAATGATTAAATTTGCTTCATTAAATAACTATATAAAACAACGATTATGCCAAACCCGATTGACCTTGACGAGGCTCTCTTCCAGCGCATTGAATATTATATTGTCCATGAGAAGATGTTCCTCCAACCACGCCTCTCGCGTGAAGATGTGACGGATCGGGTGTATGTGCCCAGAAACAAGTTTGGTCAGCTCTTCGTCCGCTTTGCAGGCACCAACTTTGTCAACTACGTTAACAACCTCCGGCTGGACTATGCCGTGAAGTTGCTCAAAGAGCATCAAGAATACTCTGTTGAAGCCGTAGCACGCGAATGCGGCATTCCAGCACCGCAGACGTTCTATAGGATCTTCGTGAAGAAATACGGCATGACACCCACTGAATACAGAAAGAAATAATAAAAACGCCCCACCTTCCAAGCAAGAAGGTGGGGCGTTTTGCGTAATGACAGAACTCAGAAACAGCTATCATGTATGTTCTATAAGGTCATGATAGATACGCTGCAAAGCCGTTACAGATGCGCTGTATGGCTTTGAAGGGAGCGCAACAGCCTACAACCCCACTTGCATGAAAACAGCAAGCGAGAGGCAAACTATGCGTACAGGCTCCTTCTCAGCTCAAATATGTGGGAAGCATGGCCAAAGCCTTGTCCTCGTTGGCTTCCATGATCTCACGCTCACCGGGCCCTTTGTCATTGATGCCGCAGAGATGCAGGATGCCATGAATGATGACGCGGTGCAACTCATCATCGTAGGCCTTGCCAAACTGCTCGGCATTGGTGCGCACCGTGTCCAGCGAGATGACGATGTCACCATTGATCACATCACCCTCGTCATAGTCAAACGTGATGATGTCGGTGTAATAGTCATGCCCAAGATACTGGTTGTTGACCTCAAGAATCTTCTCGTCGCTGACAAACATATAGCCTATCTCTCCTACCCGACGGCCGTAGGTGGCCGCTACAGCCTTGATCCAAGCCGTGGTAGAACGGTGATTGAACTCCGGCATCTTTACGCCGTCTGACTGATAACTAATCATATTGTTGTGGATTAAAAGTCTAAATAACCTAAGAACACTCGTGATTTATTCTAAGAACTCTTATTATTTATTCTAAGAATACCTATTATATATAGAGCCCAGGCCCCAAGCGTATAGGAACTTTCTAAGCGCTTTATTCCCGTCTCTTTCCTCCCGGCAACATCCAGGAAGCGTCTTTATGGAAGTGGACGAGCTCACGATAGGCGGTAGACGAGATGCTTGTCATCTCCGGACTGGCGTAGATCAGCAGAGTCTCCAAACCGCCCAGCTTGCGATTGTAGTCAGCCTGCACACGCTCATATTCGAAGTCTTGTATCGACCGCACGCCTTTGACGACATAATGCGCTCCGACGCGCTGAGCGAGGTCTACGGCTAAATCGTTATAAGGTATCACCTCGATGCGTTTCTCGCCGCTGTAGAGCCTCTGAATGGCGTTTACGCGCTCTTCTATCGAGTAGGCGTGCTGCTTGTGGGGATTGTCCCCTACTCCAATGACCAGTTTGTCGAATAGTGGCAACGCCCGGCGCACGATCTCGTCGTGACCTATCGTAAACGGATCAAAGGAACCTACAAACAGACCTATACGTTGTTTCTGATCTTGATTCATAAACCGTCATGTCCTCCTTTCTTTTGTGGTATGATATACTTTTCTTTGCCCCGGTTGATAAGAAACGTCATCCTTGTCTATCATGGAGACGCTTATTCTCCATCGTCGACATTCTCCTCTTCTTCGCCTTCGGGCTTGTCCTCTTCGATCACCAGATTGTCGATGATGAAGTTCTGACGCTCCATGGTATTCTTGCCCATATAGTATTCCAGAAGCTTCTGCACCTGGTCGTTTTTGTGCAAGGTGACCTGTTCGAGACGTATATCCGGGCCTATGAAGTGCGCGAACTCATCGGGCGAGATCTCTCCCAAACCTTTGAATCGTGTGATCTCCGGGTCCGGTCCGAGGTCACGAATTGCGTCAAGCCGCTCTTGCTCAGTATAGCAATAGCGGGTGATGAAGTCGCTCTTCTTCTCATTCTTCAGCAGTTTGGCGTCTGCGTTAGCGATGACTTGCTTGTTCTTGATCTTAGAGCGGCGGTTGCGAACACGGAAGAGTGGCGTCTGCAAGACATAGACATGCCCCTTCTTGATCAGCTCGGGATAGAACTGCAAGAAGAATGTGATGACCAGCAGACGGATGTGCATACCGTCTACATCGGCATCGGTGGCCACGATCACCTTGTTGTATCTTAGGTCGTCGAGGCCGTCCTCGATGTCCAAGGCAGCCTGAAGGAGGTTGAACTCCTCATTCTCATAGACCACCTTTTTAGACAGGCCGAAGCAGTTGAGTGGCTTACCACGAAGTGAGAACACAGCCTGCGTGTTGACATCGCGACTCTTGGTGATACTACCACTTGCGGAGTCTCCCTCAGTGATAAAGATGGAAGATTCCTCCTTGCGATCGTCACGGACATCACAGAAATGGATGCGGCAGTCACGAAGTTTGCGGTTGTGAAGATTGGCTTTCTTGGCGCGCTCACGTGCCAACTTGGTGACACCGGCCATTGCCTTACGCTCACGCTCACTCTCCTTGATCTTGTTTTCAAGCACGTCGGCGACATCCTCTTTATGGATATGCAGGTAGTTGTCGACCTCACGCTTGATGAAGTCACCGACATACTTGTTGATTGTCTCGCCACCGGGTTCCATGAGTGTAGAGCCAAGCTTGATCTTTGTCTGACTCTCAAACACAGGCTCTTCCACATTGATGGCGATAGCGGCAACAATACCATTGCGGATATCGGTGTACTCGTAGTTTTTATCAAAGAACTCTTTAATCGTTTTGGCAATATGCTCTTTGAAGGCACTCTGATGCGTACCGCCTTGTGTGGTATGCTGTCCGTTGACGAAGCTATGATACTCCTCGCCATACTGATTGGTATGGGTAAAGGCTATCTCGATGTCCTCGCCCTTGATATGCACAATAGGATAGAGCGGATCTACGGTCATATTGTCAATCAGCAGGTCCTGCAAACCGTTGCGGCTCTTGATGCGCCGCCCGTTGTACATGATCGTCAGACCGGAGTTGAGGTAGGTATAGTTGCGGAGCATGGTCTCCACAAACTCGTCATGGAACGAATAGTTCTTAAACAGCGTATCGTCAGGGCGGAAAAAGATATAGGTACCATTCTCGTCCTGCGTGTCTTCGGTATGGTCTTCCTTCAGCACACCTTTCTCAAAGACCAGGCAGCGCACCGTACCGTCACGATAGCTCTTCACCTCAAAACGGGAACTCAAAGCGTTGACAGCCTTGACGCCGACGCCATTCAGTCCCACACTTTTCTTAAAAGCCTTGGAATCGTATTTACCTCCTGTATTGAGCACAGAGACAGCCTCTACAAGCTTACCCTGAGGAATGCCACGTCCATAGTCGCGGACAGACACGCTCAGATTGTCGATGATGTCCACCTCAATGCGGTCTCCGGCGTGCATCTTAAACTCATCGATAGAGTTGTCGATGACCTCCTTCAACAACACATATACGCCATCTTCAGGCAGCGAACCGTCGCCCAAGCGTCCGATATACATACCGGGACGCGTACGCACGTGCTCCATGTCACTGAGATGGCGTATGTTGTCATCTGTGTAAGCCACCGTGGGCTGTTCCTGCGATTTGTTGTTATTATTTTTATTTTCAGACATTTAGTTATGATAGGATGAGGGGTTTACAATATGATTGCGTCAGTCGATAGCCTTGCGATAGCAACGGCGACGCTTATGATTGATATGTTCCAGCGCACTCCACTGGCTTTGCACGCCACTGTTGCTTTCCATCTCTACCTGCGACTCTCCCCACTTGATACCATAGTTGATGTATCTTGGGATCAGATCAGCGAAGAGCAGTGCGTTGGCTCCTTTGGCGCGGTATTCGGGACGGAAGCCGATGAGCAACAAGTCCACGCCGTCGGTCTTGTGGAATTTAGCCGCTCTGAGCACATGCCACCAGCCAAAAGGCAGCAAGCGTCCACGATGGCACTTCTGCATGGCGTGCGACATCGATGGCATGGTGATGCCTACTCCGGCGATGCGGTCATTGTTATTGCCGTCGACAATCACGGTTACGAGATTGAGATCCAAGGCGGGCATATACGACTTGACGTATTGGTCGATCTGCCGCTCAGTAAGCTCCACGAAACCATAAAGGTCTTTATAGGTCTCGTTGATGACGCGGAATACCTCATGGGCATAGCCGTTGCGGATGTCAGCCTTGGTGATCTTCTTTACGTGCAGGTTGTATCTCTTCTCCACAATCGCGGCAACCTTCTCATATTTCTCGGGCACCTTGTCGGGCACGGGCATGTAATACTCTACATAGTCGTTGTCTTTCTGCCAACCTCCCAGCTTTTCCATGTGCTCGGGATAGTAAGCATAGTTGTAGATGGTAGGCATAGTACCGAGCTTGTCAAAGCCCCAGGTGAGCATGCCTTCAGGGTCGAGGTCGGTAAATCCAAGCGGTCCGACAACAGAGTTCATACCTTTCTTGCGACCGTATTCAGCCACAGCGTCGAGCAAGGCCTTGCTCACCTCGACGTCGTCAATGAAGTCGATCCATCCAAAACGCACGTCTTTGACGTTCCATCGCTCATTGGCGCGATGGTTGATAATGGCTGCTACGCGACCAGCCAACTTACCATTCTTGTAAGCAAGGTAATATTCTGCCTCACAGAAGTCGAAAGCCACATTCTTGTCTTTGCGCAGTGTTGCCATCTCATCAATGAACAGATTGGGCACATCGTACGGACAACCTGCATAAAGGTCATAGTGGAAGTCTATAAATGTGGCGAGCTCTTTGCGTGTCTCTACCTTCTTAATTTCTACGGACATGAATGAATCTCTTATATTTAACGATTAAAGACCTGCAAAGTTAGTGATTTTAAGTCAAATAGCAAAAGGTATTGACCAAATTAACAATTTCTATTCAACAGGCTAACCTCTGCTTTCTGCCGTCAGGAAACCACGTCTATAGAGCATCGAGAAGCCACATCGCGCTGAAGCAGGAAACAAGAGCCACTATTGCAGCATCACGAGGCAGGCCTACACAAAAACAAGAGATGTTTGCGCTGGATGGTGGTAGCAAATATATAGCTATTGCCCCCATCGCGCAGACGGAGCCGCTTGCGAAGCTCCACGGCGGTCATGGGGAAGTTGCGCACAGCCACGTTGGCCTGGTCAACGTCTTTGAGCGTTTGTTTCACCTCGCGCTTATTGAGCGATGAAATGGCCAATATCTCAAACTGACGGCCGGGAAAAGCAGAAATCATCTCGTGTGAAAGAAACAGATGAGAATTGGTATCTGCCATATCCAAATCATACTTCGCACACAGTTCCGGGAAGCATCCTGCCTTCATCAGACTGGCATTGGGAGCATATAGAAAACGGTAGCCTTGCAGTTGCTCAGCACTGCAATATCGGACGGCAGACTGTCTTTCTTCCTCCGCATGATACGTAAATGTATCGCCATCGTTGACGCAGGTTACTGTCAAGGGATGGAGATGATGCGTGGACACCACCAGCAACTCTTTGCACTCATTATGTACAGAGAGTATATGTACGTCAAAGGACACAGCTTGCGAAGTGGCTTCTCTCAGTTGTCTAATTGCCTCGTGCCAGTCAAGCATCGGTGAGAGTTTCATCATCACGCCTGTAGACAACAGCATCATCCTGTCGAAGAGTTGCAACACATCCGGCGTACAGGCCTCCAATCCGGCGACCTTTCTGCCCTGCACGTCGCGCCGGGCCGGATCTATGAAGAAGAAGCGCTGCGCGTCACCCTGTAAGCCTGCAAGATACTTTGTGCTGTCGTCGTTGACAACAACAGCATCGGACAAGCCCAAGCAAGGCATATTATGACGCGCCAAACGGCACAAATGCTCGTCACGCTCCACATATACGGCTTTACCAAATTCCTGCGCCAGAAACGAGAAATCAACGCCCCAACCACCCGTGAGATCCACGAGGGTCATCATCTTACGCTGTTCTCCAAGTATCGTCGCAACGAGTTGCTGCTTATATTCCGCTGTTGCCTGCGAGCTGCACTGCTCCATATTGAGATGAGGAGGGTAGACGATATCTTTGCAAGCAGCCCATCGTGGCACCTTCTCTTTGGCTTTTTTCCACCCTGCAATCTGGTCCAGCACATAGGGCATGTCCACTTCGGGATACCTGCTGGCTTGAAGAGCAAGTTGTCTCACATCGTCCTCACGATGTTGCAATACAAAGTCAGTTATTACAATATTACACATAAAATATTCAAAAATGCTACAATTATCATCATATAACGCAAAAATACTGCAATATATTTGGTTTTCTCAAATATATTTTCTATTTTTGCATTGTGAAACTTTATATCCAATCATTAAATAAAGACCATGAAAACAAGTAGTAAAACCCTAGCTGGTATCTTCCAAGAGGAAGACATCCAAAGGAAAAAGAATGAAGAAGAAAGTCTCTGCCAAAAGCTCGGTGGAGAGGTATGGTATCAGTAAGTATTAATTCAATCCTATTGAAGAAACAGAACGAGGGCCGATCCGACGAGGATCGACCCTCGTTGTTTTATGAGAGAGCTAAGCGTCCGATGGCTATTCCCCTTGTGTTCTGTTCGTCGGCTTACAAGCCGACGCGGTGCCCATGGCCCTTTAGCAGGAGCCTACGCGCCCCCTGCCCTACGCTACTAAAGCGCCGTCCTATATACAATAAGGAGTGCTGCACAATATAATAAGGTGTCTTATGCATATAAAATAAGGAGTCCTGCATACGCATGGACTCCTTATTTATATATAGGCATGACTCAGTCAGCTATTAAAGCAAGACTTAGTCAGCCAGCTTAGCCTTTATGAACTCGCGGTTGAGGCGTGCGATGTTAGCGATAGACTCGTTCTTCGGGCACTCAGCCTCGCAAGCGCGGGTGTTGGTGCAGTTACCGAAGCCGAGCTCCTCCATCTTAGCGACCATGGCCTTAGCACGCTTAGCAGCCTCAGGACGACCTTGTGGCAGCAGAGCGAACTGGCTCACTTTAGAGCTGACGAAGAGCATGGCAGAGCCATTCTTGCAGGCTGCTACGCAAGCACCGCAGCCGATGCAGGTAGCGCAGTCCATAGCCTCGTCGGCATCCTGCTTAGGAATGAGGATGGCATTGGCATCCTGAGCCTGACCCGTGCGCACAGAGGTGTAACCACCAGCGGCGATGATCTTGTCAAAAGCAGAGCGGTCTACCATGCAGTCCTTAATGACAGGGAAGGCAGCAGAGCGCCAAGGCTCCACAGTGATCACGTCACCGTCGTGGAAACGACGCATATAGAGCTGGCAAGTAGTAGCTCCCTGAGCAGGTCCATGAGGATGTCCGTTGATGTAGAGCGAGCACATACCGCAGATACCCTCGCGGCAGTCGTGGTCAAAGACGAACGGCTCCTTGTTGGCCTCGATGAGCTGCTCGTTGAGGATGTCCAGCATCTCCAGGAAAGAGGTGTCGCCAGGGATATCCTTCATCTCAAAGGTATCAAAGTGACCCTCAGCCGTGGGGCCATTCTGACGCCATACTTTCAGTGTGAATGAAATATTTGTATCCATTGTCTTGATTCCTTAATTAAGATTTATAGTTTCTCGTCTGAACCTTGATGTACTGGTAGTTCAGGTCTTCCTTGAGCAGCTCAGGAGCCGTCTCGTCAGAGCCGTTGTACTTCCAGCAAGCCACATACATGTAGTGCTCGTCATCACGCTTAGCCTCACCGTCCTCGGTCTGGCTCTCCTCACGGAAGTGTCCACCGCAGCTCTCGTTACGGTTCAGGGCATCGTAAGCGATCAGCTCGCCCATGGTGATGAAGTCACGCAGGTGGATAGCCTTGTCAAGCTCCACGTTCAGACCCTCGCGAGTGCCAGGGATGCGCACGTGCTCGTCGAATTCTACGCGAATGTCCTTGAGCATCTTCAGAGCCTTTTCGAGTCCCTCCTTGTTACGAGCCATGCCGACGTAGTTCCACATGATACCGTAGAGCTTCTTGTGGATGGAGTCGACACTCTGGTCGTGATACTTGGTGTTCATCAAGCGCTGCATCTCAGCCTCCACGCCTTTCTCAGCCTCCTCGAACTCAGGACGGTCGGTGCTGTACAAAGGCACAGTGATCTGGTCAGACAGATAGTTCTGCATGGTATAAGGAATCACGAAGTAACCATCGCTCAAGCCCTGCATCAGAGCAGAAGCACCCAGACGGTTAGCACCGTGGTCAGAGAAGTTGCACTCACCCAGAGCGAAGAGACCCTTGATGGAAGTCTGCAACTCATAGTCTACCCACAGACCACCCATGGTATAGTGGATAGCGGGGAAGATCATCATCGGGTTGTCGTGCGGATCCACGTCGGTGATCTCCTGATACATATCGAAGAGGTTGCCATAACGCTGGTCTACCACGTCGCGGCCCAGGCGCTGGAAAGCCTCAGAGAAATCGAGGAACACAGCCAGACCGGTGTTGTTCACGCCATAGCCTTTGTCAGTACGCTCCTTAGCGGCACGGGAAGCCACGTCACGGGGCACGAGGTTACCGAAGGCAGGATAGCGGCGCTCCAAGTAATAGTCGCGGTCTTCCTCAGGAATGTCACGACCCTTGATCTCACCACGCTGGAGTTTCTTGGCGTCCTCAAGTTTCTTCGGCACCCAGATACGGCCATCGTTACGCAACGACTCAGACATCAGCGTCAGCTTACTCTGCTTGTCACCGTGTACAGGAATACAAGTCGGGTGAATCTGAACGAAGCAGGGGTTAGCGAAGTAAGCACCCTTGCGATAAGCCTGCAGTGCAGCGGTGCAGTTGCAGCCCATGGCGTTGGTGGAGAGGAAGTAAGTATTGCCGTATCCACCGGTAGCGAGGCAGACAGCATGAGCAGAGTAGCGCTCGAGCTTACCGGTTACCAGGTTCTTGGCAATGATACCGCGTGCGCGACCGTCGATAATGACGACATCCTCCATCTCGGTACGTGTGTGGAGCTCCACGCTGCCGCGGTTGACCTCTTTCATCAGAGAAGAGTAAGCACCGAGCAACAGCTGCTGACCGGTCTGACCCTTGGCATAGAAGGTACGGCTTACCTGCACACCACCGAAAGAGCGGTTGGCGAGCATGCCACCATACTCACGTGCGAAAGGCACGCCCTGAGCGACACACTGGTCGATGATGTTTGCGCTGACCTCAGCCAAACGATAGACGTTGGCCTCACGTGCGCGGTAGTCACCACCCTTGATCGTATCATAGAACAGACGGTAAACGCAGTCACCATCGTTTTGGTAGTTCTTAGCAGCATTGATACCACCCTGAGCAGCGATAGAGTGAGCGCGGCGGGGTGAATCCTGGATACAGAAGTTAATCACATGGAAGCCCATCTCACCCAGAGAGGCAGCAGCACTGGCACCAGCCAAACCAGTACCCACTACGATGATGCTCAGCTTACGCTTGTTGGCGGGGTTGACCAGTTTCTGGTGTGCTTTATAGTTGGTCCATTTTTCAGCCAAAGGGCCTTCAGGAATCTTAGAATCTATTTGTGACATAATTAGTTGATGCTAATGATAAATGATGTAAGGAATCGGATTTAAGCATTGCACATGCTGGGGGCAAAGCCGAGCCAGAAGGACAGAATCAAGAAGGCAAAGACAGCCATCAGGATGGTGACATACACGATGCCGATGCACTGCCAGCGCTTCAACCAGATCTTGCCGCTCCATCCCAGTGTCTGCATAGCGCTCCAGAAGCCGTGAGAGAGGTGGAACCAGATAGCGCAGATCCAGATCAGATACAGGATAGAGAATACAGGATTGGAGAATGTGTCCTGAATCCAGGCGAAGCCGTCAGCAGGATCGTGTGCGACCTCAACACCGGCGAGCTCTGCGAACATCATGTGTCCCCAGAAGTTGTAGAGGTGAAGAAGCAGGCCGATGAGGATGATCAGACCGAGCACGAGCATGTTTTGCGAAGCCCAGCTCACCTCAGGACGGCGGCTTGTCACTGCATAGCGCTGCTCACCACGTGCACGACGGTTCTGTGCTGTCAGGATGAAGGCATAGACGATGTGACACACGGCCAAGAAAGCCAGGCCCAAAGTACCAGCCACTGCATACCAGTTGCTTCCCAAAAGACCGCAGATCGTGTTGTACGCATCCCCAGAGAAGAATGCGGCAACATTCATGCAGCAGTGGAAAGTCAAGAATAGAATAAGGCAGATGCCGGTCACCGACATCACAACTTTTCTACCAATCGGAGAATTGATTAACCACATAAATGATTGACTTTTAATTATTTAACTGTTAGATAAATCCGATATAAACACTTTGAAGCATCTTCGTGAGCACGACAATACGCCCTCCTATACCTTATATATAGTAGACGCAGCCGTTTTCAGTATGCAAAAATACTATATTTTGGCGATAATTCAAAGCAAAAGCGATAAAAATTGAATTTAATTTCTTACTTTTGCCAAAAAAGACAAAAACATGGAATTTAACTATGATGTCATCGTCATTGGCGGAGGTCATGCCGGATGCGAGGCCGCCACGGCAGCAGCCAACATGGGTGCCAAGACCTTGCTGGTGACGATGGACATGAACAAGATTGGACAGATGAGTTGCAATCCCGCCGTCGGTGGTATTGCGAAAGGACAAATCGTACGCGAAATCGACGCCCTCGGCGGACAGATGGCAAAGGTCACTGACGCCACCGCCATACAGTTCCGTATGCTCAACCGCGGCAAAGGTCCTGCCGTATGGTCACCACGCGCGCAGTGCGACAGAGGAAAGTTTATCTGGAGGTGGCGGTCCACACTCGACTGCACCCCTAATCTCGACATCTGGCAAGACCAGGCCGACGAACTGCTTGTAGCCAACGGAGAGGCCGTCGGCGTGCGCACGATATGGGGCGTAGAGATACGCGCAAAGAGTGTCATCATCACGGCTGGCACCTTTCTCAACGGTTTGATGCACATCGGACGGCATAAGGTTCCAGGCGGACGCTGCGCCGAACCGGCCGTTGCACACCTCACCGAGTCCATCACACGATGGGGCATTCGTTCCGCAAGAATGAAGACGGGCACACCCGTAAGACTTGACAAGCGCACGATACACTTCGAAGATACCGAGCGGCAAGACGGCGAGGCTGACTTTCATCAGTTCAGCTACATGGCCCCGCACCGCATTCTGAAACAGTTGCCCTGCTGGACTTGCTACACCAACAAGAGCGTGCACGACATACTGAAAGCCGATCTCGACAATTCGCCGCTGTTCAATGGTCAGATACAGTCCACAGGGCCGCGCTACTGTCCAAGCATAGAGACGAAGCTCGTCACGTTCCCCGACAAGGACCAACACCCGCTGTTCATCGAGCCGGAAGGCGAGGATACCAACGAGATGTACCTCAACGGTTTCTCATCCTCCATGCCGATGGAGACGCAGCTGCGTGCGCTGCGAAAGATTCCGGCATTGCGCGACGCTAAGGCCTACCGCCCCGGCTATGCCATAGAATACGATTATTTCGACCCGACTCAACTTGAGCACTCATTGGAGTCAAAGGTGATCAAAGGACTGTTCTTCGCCGGACAGGTCAACGGCACGACGGGATACGAGGAAGCCGGGGGCCAAGGTACCGTAGCAGGAATCAATGCTGCCATCCACTGCGGAGGCGGCGAACCCTTCGTGATGGGCAGGGACGAGAGCTACATCGGCGTGCTAATCGACGACCTGACGACGAAGGGTGTCGACGAGCCTTACCGCATGTTCACCTCAAGAGCCGAGTACCGCATCCTCCTCAGACAGGACGATGCCGATGCCCGACTGACGGAGAAATCCTATCATTTAGGTCTTGCGAAGCGCGATCGCCTGGATTGGTGGTTGCAGAAAAAAGAGGGTATCATCCGTTTGATAGACTATTGCACCACCACAAACGTGAAACCGCGCGACATCAATGGCGCGCTGGAAGCACTCGGTTCCACCCCACTCCACTTCGGCTGCAAGATTTCTGAGCTTGTCGCCCGCCCGCAGTTATCGTTGAAAAAACTCGCTGAAGTATTGCCTGAGCTGAAAGCCATGCTCGAATCGTCCGAGAACAGAAAGGAAGAAATCGCGGAGGCTGCCGAGATCAAGATGAAATATAAGGGATATATCGAACGTGAGAAAATCGTCGCAGACAAGATGCACCGCTTAGAGGGCATCAAGATTCGCGGACATTTCAAGTATAGCGAGATCCAGGAAATCAGCACCGAGGGCCGTCAGAAACTTGAGCACATCGATCCGGAAACGCTTGCTCAGGCCAGCCGAATACCAGGTGTATCACCCAGCGACATCAATGTGCTGCTCGTGATGATGGGAAGGTAAGCACGGGCTGCTACCTTTCTCGTATTGCGAGATCAATTGGACGGAAATTACAAAAGTTCCACGTGAAACCGTGAAACAGGTAAGATATTGAAATAAAACCACTTAATCATTAAAGTAAAACGTAAAAGATGAACAAGCAAGTCCTCTTAGATAATCTGCGAGTCATACCGGACTGGCCGATTAAAGGAGTTCATTTCAGGGATGTAACAACGATGTTTAAGAGCCCCGAATGCATTCAAGAACTGAGTAATGCCATGTATGATCTATACAAGGACAAAGGCATTACTAAGATCGTGGGCATCGAGAGCAGAGGCTTCGTCCTCAGTTCTGCTGCTGCCTATCTCCTTCACGCTGGCATCGTGCTTTGCCGCAAGCCAGGCAAACTCCCCTGCGAGACGATCCAGCAAAGCTACGCCAAAGAGTACGGCGCCGACACGATCGAAATCCACAAAGACGCTATTACGCCCGACGACGTGGTGCTACTCCACGACGATCTCCTTGCTACGGGTGGCACCATGAAGGCTGCTTGCGACCTCGTGAAGAAGTTTCATCCCAAGAAGATTTACTGCAACTTCATCATAGAATTACAATCTGAATTTCCCCACGCACGCGACATCTTCGACAAGGATATTGAGGTCACGAGTCTTCTGAAGTTCTGACAGACTTCAAAATCACAAAGCCAAGGCCACCAAAACGGTCTTGGCTTTTTAGCCTATAATCGTCGTGAAACTGGCAGAAACAAATGCTACGCACCATCCTTAGCCCAAAAGAAGGGAAAAGCACGGCTGTTTATGCTCTGCAACACGACAGACGCAGACGAGAAGCACAGGCTTACAGTATTCGTTTCACGTGAAACCGACAACATGCTTATATATAGTAGATAAAGGTAAAGACGACTATGACAAGAGAAGAAAACGACAAGAGACTGGCAAGACTCAAGAACATTGTACTCAACATGCCCGAGAAGCCAGGCTCCTATCAGTTCTATGACAAGGATCATGTCATCATATATGTAGGTAAGGCAAAGAAGCTCAAGAGTCGTGTCTCCACCTATTTCCATAAAGAAGTAGACCGATTTAAGACCAAGGTACTGGTGAGCAAGATAGAAGACATCAGCTATTCGGTCGTCAACAGCGAGGAAGATGCGCTGCTGCTCGAAAACGCACTCATCAAGAAATACAACCCTCGCTACAACGTGCTGCTCAAGGACGGTAAGACCTATCCCAGCATTTGCATGACCAACGAATACTTTCCTCGTATCTTCAAGACACGGCACATCAACAAACGCTACGGCACTTACTTCGGCCCATTCCCCCATATCTCGGCTATGTACAACGTGCTGGAACTCATCAAAAAGGTGTTTAAGCCACGTTCCTGCCGTCAGCCGATCTCACGCGAGGGCGTGGAACTGCACAAATACAAGCCTTGCCTGGAATATCATATCCACAACTGTGAGGGGTGCTGCATCGGCAAACAGAGCTACGAGGACTACCAGGAGAACATGCGACAGGCGCGAGAAGTGCTCAAAGGCAACACGCGCGCGCTCAGCGAATGGGTGTACAAGCGCATGATGGCCAACGCACAACTGCTCAAATTTGAAGAAGCAGAGCGTCTCAAGCAGCGCTATCTGCTCCTGCAAGAGTTCGTATCCAAGAGTGAGGTCGTCAGCCACACGATCAACGATGTCGACGTGTTCACGATCACAGACGACGATCAGCAGAAGAACGCCTTCATCAACTATATCCACGTCACCAATGGTACGATCAACCAAAGCTTCACCTATGAGTATAAGCGCAAGTTGGAGGAGACCGACCAGGATCTGCTACTGCAGGCAATCCCAGAGATTCGTGAGCGTTTCAAAAGCAAGGCAAAGGAGATCATCGTGCCCTTTGAGATGGACTGGACACTGCAAGATGCAACCTTCACCGTGCCGCAACGGGGTGACAAACACCACCTTTTGGAGCTCTCGGAGATGAACGGCAAGCAGTATAAATTCGACCGTCTGAAGCAGAGCGACAAGCTCAATCCCGAACAGAAACAGACGCGGCTGATGAAGGAACTGCAAGACCGGTTGCAACTACCCAAGCTTCCCTACCAGATAGAATGCTTCGACAACTCCAACATCTCCGGTACGGATGCCGTTGCGGCTTGCATCGTCTACAAAGGCATGAAGCCTTCAAAGAAAGACTACCGTAAGTATAACATCAAGACGGTGGTGGGTCCCGACGACTATGCTTCCATGCAGGAGGTGGTACGTCGCCGCTATGGTCGCATGAAAGAGGAAGGTACGCCCCTTCCCGACCTCATCATCACCGATGGCGGAAAGGGCCAGATGGATGTCGTCAGGGAAGTTGTGGAGGATGAACTCCACCTGCAGATACCCATCGCGGGCCTTGCCAAGGACGACCGACACCGCACCAACGAGCTGCTCTACGGCTTCCCGCCACAGGTGATCGGCCTGAGGACAGACTCTGAGCTCTTCCGTGTGCTCACGCAGATACAGGACGAGGTGCACCGCTTCGCTATCACCTTCCACCGTGACAAGCGCTCCAAGCATGCCCTGCACTCTGAGCTTGACGACATCAAAGGCATTGGCAGCAAGACCGCCGAGACGCTGCTCAAGGCCTTTAAGACGGTAAAGAGCATCAAGGGAGCAACACTTGAGCAACTTGCCACCGCCATCGGGCCTGCTAAAGCCCAGCTGGTTTATGATCACTTTCAGGAAGGACAGCAAGGAGAAGAGGCGTAGAGAGGAACAAAGAGAAGGGGATACGCAAGGCTGCGGAAGGGAGAGAGGAGGCTAGACGAAGGGGCGCTGCGGGTCTGCGGAGGAGCCCGCTGCCGGTTGCTAACGTCCCCCGCGCCAGGTTGCCTCCGCCCCGGGCTTAGTTACCAACAAGGGCTCGCTCTTGCTTGTAAGCAAGAGAACAGAACTCCAAGGACGAAGAGCGGACGATGCAAGGGAAGAAGAGCAGAAAGACGATGCTGGCTTTCCATCAGCAAACTGCGACAAAAAGATGAATTTATAAAACGTTGATTATCAAATAGTTGATTGATTTCCCCTCAAATCAGAGCGGCCTTTTCTCCCCTACCGATGGGCGAGCGCTATAGGGCGCTTCCCTTTAGTTGCAGACCGGGATTCAGCGTTTTATTTTGTGTTTTTATTGACAAAAGCATGTCAGCGAAAGGTTTCATTCTAGAGAGAAACTTTTCGTAAAAAAGGGACTTTGGCGAGTTGAAGAGAGCAGAAAAGCGAGTTCAAAACACCCAAAAAGCCTCTTTTCAATGTCATCTTGGCTGTTTTTAGCTATCAGAAAGCGTTTCTGATGTGGTCAGTAAGCGTTTCTGATGAAAAATTCTCTAGAGAATTTTTCATCAAAACGCCTTTCTGTGTTTGACCCGAAAAGAGGCTATTTCATAAAGTCCACAGATTCAGCATTTTACAAAAACCGATCATTTTGCTCAAAATCGCACGAAAATAGAGTTTCGTGGAAAAGAATCGATTCTCTGAGGCGCAAAATTGTCAGTTTCCAAGACATTCCGGCAAGGAATGAAAAAGCAAGGAAGATAAGCCTTAAGAATCGTAGAGACTGTGACGAGCAACTCCATCAGATAATGAACAAGCGTTCAGCAGATTGCGTGCTCACTGAGTAGATTTTCGGGGAAAACCATCGTGATATGGAATAAATTGCTTAAATTTGTAGGTTACAAAACAAAGAAAAGAAAACAATCATGAGAATCGTAATACAGCGTGTCAGTCATGCCTCGGTGACGATAGAGGGCAAGGTAAAGTCCAGCATTGGCCGCGGCTACCTCATCCTCTTGGGTATCGGCAGCGACGACGGCGAGGAGGACATCCAGTGGCTGGTGAAGAAGATCATCGGCCTGCGCGTCTTCGACGATGCCAATGGCGTGATGAACCTCAGCATAGGCGACGTAGGCGGTGACATCATCGTCGTGAGCCAGTTCACGCTCATGGCCAGCACCAAGAAAGGCAACCGTCCCAGTTGGATCAAGGCCGCGCCCCACTCCATCTCCATTCCCCTCTATGTGCGCTTCTGCAAGGAGTTGCAAGAGGCTTTCGGCAAGCCAATAGGTACCGGAGAGTTCGGAGCTGACATGAAGGTGGAACTGCTCAACGACGGCCCCGTGACGATCTGCATGGACACTAAAAACAAGGAATAAGACCCTAAAAAGCCGCTACCTTTGCAAGATATCAGGGCGGTGATAAGACGATAGAATATGGAGAACAAAACGATTACCCTTGAAGAGGCACAACAGCAGGTGGACAGCTGGATTAAGACCTATGGCGTGCGCTATTTCAGCGAGCTGACCAATATGACCGTCCTCACTGAGGAAGTCGGTGAACTCGCCCGCGTGATGGCCCGCAAATACGGCGACCAGAGCTTCAAAGCCGGCGAGAAGGACAACCTCGGAGAGGAAATGGCCGACATCTTCTGGGTGCTCTGCTGCCTGGCCAATCAGACTGGCGTGGACCTCACAGAGGAGTTCAGAAAGAGCATGGAGAAGAAGACGAAACGCGACGCGGCAAGGCACAAAAGCAATCCTAAGCTCAAGGAACCATCCAAACAATAGCCGCACTCTGACAGCGGCCCATTATCATTCAGACATAACACATCAATCATACTCACATGGCATACACAAAAGACATCGAGCCCACAATACAGCCGGGCAGCCTGAAGGCGAAAGTAGAGAACGGCCGTAAAAGCAACGAGCCGAAAGAAGACAAATACGAGCAGGCACTGCACAAATACAACTGCGACGTCGACGAGGCAGAGGTGAAAGTCGCCGTCGAGAAGATCATCGCTGAAAAGGTGCCTGAGAACAACAATGAGGAGGTAAAGAAGTTCCTGCTTGGCAGTGTGGAGTTCACCAGCCTCCATACCACCGACACAGAGGAGAGCATCCTGGCCATGACCGAAAAGGTCAATAAGTTCGACGAGGCCTACCCCGATCTGCCTCATGTAGCCACGATCTGCGTCTATCCCAATTTCGCGCATATCGTCAGCCAGAGCCTCGAAGTAGACGGTGTGGAGGTAGCGGTCGTCTCAGGCTCTTTCCCTTCCTCACAGACGTTTATCGAGGTGAAGGTGGCCGAGACAGCGCTGGCTATCAAAGACGGCGCTACCAACGTGGATATCGTGCTGCCGGTGGGCAAGTTCCTCAGCGGCGACTACGAGGGACTGGCCGACGACATCGATGAACTGAAGCAGACTTGCGGCGAGGTGCCCATGAAGGTGATCCTCGAAACCTGCGACCTGGGCAGCCTCAGCAACGTGAAGAAAGCAGCTCTGTTGGCGATGTACTCGGGTGCTGACTACATCAAGACATCCACAGGAAAGGAGAAGCAGGGTGCCACTCCCGAGGGCGTCTATGTCATGGCACAGGCCATCAAGGAATACTACGAGCAGACAGGCCGCGTCGTCGGACTGAAGCCCGCCGGTGGTATCAACACGGTAAAGGATGCTGTCACCTATTATACTATCGTGAAGGAGGTGCTCGGCGAGCAATGGCTCACCAATGAGCTCTTCCGCTTAGGCACAAGCCGCCTGACTAACCTGCTGCTCAGCGACGTGCTCGGCAAGGAGACCAAATGGTACTAAGACTGTAAATCTTGGGAAAGTTATGATTTACAGATAAATACAGCATCAGTTTATATACGATATGAATGCGAAAGGGAGCAGTCTCTGTGAGGCTGCTCCCTTTTATGATAGTTGGTGAATGAAAAAACGATGATTAGATATTGCGCTCAATGACATAGTCGAGATAAGCTCTCAGACTCTTGCGCACATCTTCGTCATGCACCTCATGCTCAAGGAAATAAACGCTCTCGGCATGAAGCTCCCACATGCGCTGGTCGGCATATTCTATACCTCCGTTCTCCTTGGTAAACTTGACGAGATCTGCAATCTCATCCTTGGTCACGGTTCCCGCTTTCACCTTCTTTGCCAGAGCGAGCATATCTTGGTTGCCGGTGGAGCGCAGCGCATAGATGACGGGCAGCGTGAGCTTACCCTCAGCCATGTCATTGCCGGTAGGCTTTCCGACGTTGGCCTGATCGTAATAGTCAAAGATGTCATCACGGATCTGGAAGATAATGCCCAGGTTCTGACCGAACTTCTTGGCTTCCTGAATCTCTTCCTCTGCCGCACCTGCCGACAGCGCACCGATGGCGGCGCAAGCCTCAAAGAGCGCGGCAGTCTTTTGCTTGATCACCTGATAGTAGACTTCTTCCGAGATGTCCTGGTTCTGGATATTGGACAACTGCAGGATCTCACCATTGGACAGCGTGCGTCCGAGCTCCGCAAGATAGCGTACGATGATCTCTGAATGGGTATAGCTAACGTGCAGCAAGGCTGTAGAGAGGATATAATCGCCCACAAGCACGGCCACCTTGTTGTCGAACATCGCATTGACGCTCTTCTGTCCACGCCGCTCTCCACTCTCGTCCACAACGTCATCGTGTACGAGAGAGGCCGTGTGCAGCAGTTCCAATCCCACTGCGGCATGCTGCGTGACATCAGAGATCTCGCCGAAGTTCTTGGCCATGAGAAGTATGAGGATAGGACGCATACGCTTGCCTGCGCGGTTGCGGATGTGCTCCAATGCCTGCGACAAGAGTCCGTCGGTATGCGACAACGACTTGTTGAACAGATCGATGAAATCGCACAATTCTGAACTGATCGGTTGCTTGATGATCGACAAATAATCCATGCTATAGTAATCTTTGATACAAAATTAGTTATTTTAATTGGATAATGTGGCAATAATTTCGTAATTTTACAAATAAAAACGAAATATCAAATGAACAAGCTCTTCTTACTCGACGCTTACGCCATCATTTTCCGGGCGTACTATGCCTTTATCAACCGGCCGACCATCAACTCCAAAGGCCTGAACACCTCTGCTATCTTAGGCTTTTGCAACACGTTGAAGGAGATCATCGACAAAGAGCATCCCACCCATCTCGGCGTGGCTTTCGACCACGGCAAGACGTTCCGCCACGAGGCTTACCCACCCTATAAGGCGCAGCGCGAGGAGACACCGGAAGACATCAAGCTCAGCGTGCCTTATATCAAGGAGATCCTGCAGGCCATGCACATCCCCGTCTTGCAGGCCGACGGCTTTGAGGCCGACGACGTCATCGGCACCCTCGCCACCAAAGCGGGGCAGGCCGGCGTGGAGACCTATATGCTCACACCCGACAAAGACTATGGACAGCTCATCGCGCCAAACGTCTTTATGTTCAAGCCACGCCATGGCGGTGGCTATGACAAAATCGGCGAGAGTGAGATCAAAGAGAAGTACGGCATCGACTCGGCGCACAAGGTCATCGACCTGCTGGCCCTCATGGGTGACTCTGCCGACAACTATCCGGGGTGCCCCGGCGTGGGAGAGAAGACTGCCGTGAAGTTGATCAATGAGTTCGGATCGTGTGAGGAGCTCCTCGCCCATGCCGACCAGCTCAAAGGAAAAATGCGGGAGAAGGTGGAAAACGCCAAAGAAGACATCAAGATGTCGAAGTTCCTCGCCACCATCCGCACCGATGTGCCCATCGACCTCAACCTCGATGAGCTGAAGATGACCGAGCCCGACGAGAAGCAACTCAGCGAGATCTTCGCACAACTCGAGTTTAAGCGACTTGCCGAGAAATTTCTCCATAAAGCAGAAAACACCAAGAAAAACACTCCAAAACAGCCTTCTCTTTTTGAAGAAATTCCGACCGACAGGCAAGTTGCCGCTGAAAATTCGATTCTCGCAAGCCTTAAAACCATCGATCATAAATATCAACTCGTTGATAATAAGGATGATGCGTCTCAACTTTGTGACTTTTTGATGACAAAAGAAATTGTCAGTCTAGACACAGAGACCACTTCCACCAACCCAATCGACGCCGAATTGGTCGGTTTGAGCTTCGCTGTAGAGGAGAACAAGGCTTATTATGTGGCGATACCAGCTAACCGTGAAGAAGCCTTGCAATATGTTAACATATTCAAAACTCTCTACGAGAACACGGAAACACTCAAGGTCGGGCAAAATATCAAGTACGACTATGAAGTGCTCCGAAACTATGGCGTGGACATACAGGGACCGATGTTCGACACCATGCTCGCCCATTATGTGCTTCAGCCCGAACTGCATCACAACATGGACTTCATGGCAGAGACACTCCTACACTACCGTACCGTGCACATCGAAGAGCTCATCGGCCCCAAAGGAAAACATCAGAAGAACATGCGCGACTTGGATCCACATGATGTCTATGAGTATGCGGCTGAGGACGCTGACGTCACGTTGAAACTGAAGAATGTACTTGAACCTAAACTCAAGGAGGCGGGTATGGAACGTTTGTTCTGGGACATAGAGATGCCACTCGTCAAGGTGCTTGCCGACATGGAGCTCAACGGCGTCTGCCTCGACACCGACTCGCTCAAAGAGACGGAGCGCATCTTCAAGGAGCGCATGGCACACTATGAACAACACGCCTATGAGCTCGCAGGAGAAACCTTCAACATCAGCAGTCCCAAACAGGTGGGCGACATTCTCTTCGGCAAGATGCAACTCCTTGACAAGCCCAAGAAGACACGCACAGGTCAGTATGTCACCTCTGAGGAAGTGCTGCTACAGCTGCGCGACAAGGCGCCTATTGTCGACGACATCCTCAACTACCGTGGTCTTAAAAAACTTCTCGGCACCTATGTCGAGGCGCTCCCCCAACTGATCAACAAGCGTACCGGACACATCCATACATCTTTCAATCAAGCTGTTACCGCCACGGGCCGCCTCTCGTCGTCCGACCCCAACCTGCAAAACATCCCCGTGCGTGACGACGACGGCAAGGAGATCCGCAAGTGCTTCGTGCCTGAGCCGGGCTGTCTCTTCTTCTCCGCTGACTACAGCCAAATAGAGTTGCGCATTATGGCTCACCTCAGTGGCGACGAGAACATGATAGAGGCGTTCCGAGAGGGACTGGACATCCACCGCGCCACAGCCGCCAAGATATGGAAAGAACCCCTTGATGAGGTCACCGACGCACAACGCAAAAAGGCCAAGCAAGCCAACTTCGGCATCATCTACGGCATCACTGCCTTTGGCCTGGCACAGCGCATGGGCATTACCAACGGTGAAGCCCGGCAGCTCATCCAGGATTATTTCGCTACCTTCCCTAAAGTCCATGCGTTTATGGAAAGCGCCATCGCGACAGCACGCGAGAAGAAATACGCTGAGACGATGTTTGGCCGGCGACGCTATCTGCCTGACATCGACTCCAAGAACGGCACCGTGCGCGGCTTCGCAGAGCGCAATGCCATCAACGCGCCCATTCAGGGATCGGAAGCCGACATCATCAAGATAGCCATGATACGCATCTGGCGACGCTTCAAAGAGGAAGGCATCCGATCAAAAATGATCCTGCAGGTACACGACGAACTCAACTTCAGTGTCTATCCCGAAGAGAAAGACAAGGTCGAGAACATCGTCCTCACGGAGATGCAAAACGCTTGCAGGCTCAGCGTTCCACTGATTGCTGACGCCGGTTGGGGAAAGAACTGGCTGGAAGCGCACTAAAGTAAAGAAGCAAGACAATTCCAAATTTCTTATAAGATTTTGGGAATCGATTCCAAAAATCTTATAAGATATTTGGATTTTAACAGTTACCTTTGCCCACCTCAGATATTTTTCTTACTTTTGCAAACGGAAAAGATATAAACGTTTATATAAAGACATGTCATTAAAATGTGGTATTGTAGGCTTACCAAACGTGGGAAAGTCTACTTTGTTCAATTGCCTGTCCAGTGCTAAGGCACAGGCCGCTAACTTCCCTTTCTGTACGATAGAACCCAACCTGGGCGTGATTACCGTGCCCGACGAGCGGCTCACTAAGCTTGCCGAAATCGTGCACCCGGGACGTATCGTGCCCGCTACCTGCGAGATCGTGGACATTGCAGGACTGGTCAAAGGCGCTTCCAAAGGTGAAGGACTCGGCAATAAGTTCCTCGGAAACATCCGCGAGTGCGATGCCATCATTCATGTCATCCGCTGCTTCGACGACGACAACGTGGTGCGCGAGGGCGGTGCGCCCGTAGATCCTATCGCTGACAAGGAGACAATCGATACAGAGTTGCAGCTCAAAGACTTGGAGACGATCGAAGGACAGCTGGCCAAGCAGGAGAAAATAGCCGCTACCGGCAACAAAGACGCTAAGATCTTAGTGTCTGTCCTCAAGGCTTATAAAGAGGTCCTTGACCGTGGAGAAAACGCCCGCTCGGTGACTTTCGACACCAAGGAAGAGCAGCAGGCCGCCCACGACCTCTTCCTGCTCACCACCAAACCGGTGCTCTATGTCTGCAATGTCGACGAGCAGAGTGCCAAAACGGGCAACGACTACTCCAAGAAGATAGAGGAGATCGCTGCCAAGGAAGGCGCCGAGGCTATGGTCATCGCTGCTAAGACTGAGGAAGACATCGCCTCCCTCGATACCTATGAAGATAAGAAGCTCTTCCTCGACGAACTCGGATTGGAGGAGAGCGGCGTCAACCGACTCATCAAAAAGGCCTACCACCTGCTCAACCTGCAAACGTTCATCACCGCCGGCGAAATGGAGGTGAAGGCCTGGACTTTCCATAAGGGCTGGAAAGCACCACAGTGCGCCGGTGTCATCCACACCGACTTCGAGAAGGGATTCATTCGCGCCGAGGTCATCAAATACGAGGATTATATCAAGTACGGCTCTGAGGCCGCTGTGCGCGAGGCCGGTAAGCTCGGCATCGAGGGCAAGGACTATGAGGTGCAGGACGGCGACATCATGCACTTCCGCTTCAACGTCTAAGCCACGGGCGCCCTACCCTGTTACACATATATTATAAGCTAAAAAGGCACATATCATGTCAACATTGCTTTCATATATCGTTTGGGACCCCGACCAAGTCATGTTCCACGTGGGACATTTTGGCCTTCGCTGGTATTCGATGTGCTGGCTCATGGGTCTGCTGTTGGGCTATCTGCTCATGCAGCGGCTCTATAAGCAGCAACATATCCCCGACGAGAAGTTCGAGCCGCTGTTTATCTACATCTTCGTTTCTGTGCTTGTGGGTGCACGACTGGGCCACTGTCTGTTCTATCAGCCCGACTATTTCCTCTCGTCCTGGGATCATTTCATAGAGATGCTCATACCTTTCCACCGCCTGCCCAGCGGCACATGGGTATTTACCGGCTATGAAGGCTTGGCCTCACATGGCGGCGTGATCGGTATGATCATCGCCATCTTCATCTACTCCCACCGCAACAAGCTCTCGCCCTGGGTGGTGTTTGACAACATGGGCATCTGCTCCTGTGTCACAGCCACCTTCATCCGCTTGGGCAATCTGATGAACAGTGAGATCATCGGCAAAGTGACTGATGTGCCCTGGGCTTTCATCTTCGAGCGTGTAGACCAGTACCCACGCCATCCCGGTCAGCTCTATGAGGCTCTGTCCTACGCCTGCTTCTTCGTGATCATCTACCTCGTCTATCGCAAGCATCGCGACATGGTGGGCAGCGGACTCTACCTCGGACTGTGCCTCACGCTGGTGTTTGTCGCCCGCTTCCTCATCGAGTACACCAAGGACATCCAGGAAGCTTTCGAGGCTAATCTGCCGCTGGATATGGGACAGTTGCTGTCGATTCCATTTATCATCATCGGCATCCTGTGCATCCTCCACGCCAAGAAGTTCAAACCTGTAAAGCAAGATTGAGCCATCATCTGCTCATCCACACATAACCACCTCCAGCCAAGGCTAAACCCAAAAGCCTTTGCTGGAGGTTTTTCTTTTCTTCTCCACAGTTGCTACAAAAGCCATCTACACATATAAAAAAAGCTAAATTAGTAGAGGATGTCAAAGTTTTAGGCTAATTTTGCACCTTAGATTGATATATTGCGCAAATTATGAGTTTGACAAAAATTGCAAGTAAGCTGTTTAAGCCACGACAATATGAGCTCGAGAAGCACTACACTCAGCCCGAGGCTCTGCAACGCCGTGTCCTGCACTACCTGCTTGAGAAGGGTAAATATACCGAATATGGACGCAACCACATGCTGGCAAGTACGCACAGCTACGACGATTTCGTCAACAACGTGCCCATTAATACATACGAAGAACTGAAAAGCGACATCGATCGTATGCGCCACGGCGAAGCCAATATATTGTGGCCCGGCGTAGTGAAATGGTATGCCAAATCCTCTGGAACCACCAACGACAAGTCGAAGTTCATCCCTGTTTCTTCCGACGGACTGCACAACATCCACTATAAAGGTGGCGCTGACGTGGTCGCTGTCTATCTTCGCAACAATCCCGGCAGCCGTCTCTTCGACGGCAAGTCGCTCATCCTCGGGGGCAGCCACTCGCCCAACTACAACGTGGAAGGCTCCCTCGTCGGTGACCTCAGCGCCATCCTCATCGAGAACATCAACCCGATCGTCAACCTCTTCCGCGTGCCGAAGAAGCAGACGGCCCTGCTTTCCGACTTTGAAGTCAAGCGCGACCGCATTGCCCACGAATGTCTGAAATGCAATGTGACCAACATTTCCGGTGTGCCATCGTGGATGCTCAGCGTGCTCGTGCGTGTGCTGGAGATCTCCGGAAAAGAGCATATAGAAGATGTGTGGCCCAACTTGGAGGTGTTCTTCCACGGCGGTATTGCCTTCACGCCCTACCGCAAACAGTATGAACAGATCATCACCTCACCGAAGATGCACTATATGGAGACCTACAACGCCTCTGAGGGCTTCTTCGGATTGCAGGACGATCCGACCGACAAAAGCATGCTCCTGATGCTCGACTATGGCGTGTTTTATGAGTTCATCCCCTTGGAGGACGTAGGAAAAGACAACCCGAACATCGTACCGCTCGAAGGTGTGGAACTCGGACGCAACTATGCCATTGTCATCACCACATCGTGCGGATTGTGGCGCTACATGATAGGTGACACCATCAGCTTCACATCCAAGCGACCGTATAAGTTCGTCATCACCGGACGCACCAAGTACTTCATCAACGCCTTCGGCGAGGAACTGATCATGGACAACGCCGAGAAGGGACTTGCATACGCCTGCGAGAAGACTGGCGCACAAGTCAAGGAATACACGGCCGCACCTGTCTACATGGACGAAAACGCCAAGTGCCGCCATCAGTGGCTCATTGAGTTCTCTGTAGAGCCCGACAGTCTGGACCGTTTCGCCGACCTTCTTGACAAGAAACTGCAAGAGATCAACTCCGACTATGAGGCCAAGCGCTCACACAACGTCACGCTCCAGCACCTCGAAGTCGTCAAGGCAAGGCCCAACCTCTTCAACGACTGGCTCAAATCAAAAGGCAAGCTCGGCGGACAGCATAAGGTGCCGCGACTGAGCAACTCCAGAAAGAATATGGATGAATTGCTGGAGATGAACCATAAAGAAAACGAATAGTTCTGTCACTCTGCCACATACCTCACTGGCTTCTCTCACCGCCTGCAGGGGATCACAGAAGTGCAGAGCATAAACGAGTATAAACCATGGACAAGCATAACAAGCATATCAAATGGAAAGAGACCGTCAGCCGCTCGCTGCTCTTCACCCTCTCTTTCCTTTTCCTGCTTCTGCTCCACTCGTGTGCCCGCATGGGACAGCCCGACGGTGGCTGGTACGATGAGACACCGCCTAAAGTGGTCGGTGCCAATCCTGCTGACCATGCCACCAATGTGCACCGCAAGCACATATACATCAACTTTGATGAGTTCATCACCATCGACAACCCTACTGAGAATGTCGTCGTTTCGCCGCCACAACTCGAGGCGCCCGAGATCAAGGGACAAGGCAAGCGCATCAGCGTGGAGCTCATGGACTCTCTGAAGCCCAACACTACCTATACGATTGACTTCTCCAACGCCATCTCTGACAACAACGAGGGCAATCCGCTGGGTAACTACACCTATAGTTTCTCCACCGGTGACCATATTGATACGCTCGAAGTGGCCGGTTACGTGCTCGAAGCCGACAATTTGGAGCCGGTCAAAGGCATTCTTGTGGGTCTTTACAACAACATGGAGGACAGCGCATTTCAGAAGACTCCTATGATGCGCGTGTCGCGCACTGACTCCCGCGGACACTTCATCATACGTGGCGTAGCCCCCGGCTCCTACCGCATCTACGCCCTCAAAGACGCTGACGGTGACTATCGCTATGCGCAGAAAAGCGAGATGATTGCCTTCAATCATCAAACGATCACACCGACATTCAAGCCTGATGTCAGGCAGGACACGACGTGGCTCGACACGCTCCACATCGCCAGCATCACTGATGTGCACTACACTCATTACCTCCCGGACGACATCTGTCTGCGTGCCTTCACCGGCATCAACACCGACCGGTACTTTGTGAAGGCTGAGCGAAAGGAAGCCAATCACTTCACACTCTTCTATACCTATGGTGACGAAGACCTTCCCAAGCTCCGCGGACTGAACTTCAATGCCGACAACGCCTTCATTATCGACCCGTCAGCTAAGCGTGATACCATCACCTACTGGCTACGCGACACGGCACTGATCAACCAGGACACGCTCGAAGTGGAGCTACAGCACCATATCACCGACTCGCTCGGTGTGCTCCGTCTGCGTACCGACACGCTCACTATCCTCTCCAAGCAACCTTACGCCAAACGGCTGAAAGAGCAAAAGAAAGCCTACGACAAATGGGCAAAAGAGCAGGAGAAGAAAAAGAAAAAGGGAGAACCCTACGACTCGGTCATGGCCGTGAAGCCATTAGATATAGCCATTATGCCCAGCAGCGAAATGGATCCGGACCAAAACGTCACCATGACGTCACAGGTACCTGTCAAGGATGTAGACATCGAAAAGATGGTACATCTCTATTCCCAACCGCCCAGCGACTCGCTATGGTACCGTGAGCCCTTTGAGATGAAGCGTATCAATGCCCTTTCCTACCTGCTCAAGGCATCGTGGAAGCCCGATCATCAATATAGCTTAGAGATTGACAGTACCGCTTTCCAGTCCATCTACGGCGATCTGTCTGCCAAGATCAAGACCGGTCTGAAAGTGCGCAGTAACGACACCTATGCCTCGTTGGTCGTCACCATCAACGGCATGCAAGGCAAGCACGTCATCGCACAACTCATGGACGAGAGCGATAAGGTCGTCAAGCAAGCCTTCACAGACAACGGACAGGCGGAGTTCTACTACCTCAAGGAAGGTAAGTACTACCTGAGGATGATCGAGGATACCAACAACAACAGGCTTTGGGATACAGGCGATTTCGGCAAGGACATAGAGCCGGAACCTGTCTATTACTATCCCGAAGTAATAGAATGTCGCGCCAAATGGGACGCCACACGCTCATGGGATCCCACTGCCACACCACTCTATCGCCAAAAGCCGTCGGCCATCACCAAGCAGAAGGCTGATAAGCAAAAGCAGGTGCAGCATAGAAATGCCGAAAGAGCCAAGAAACTCGGCATTCAATACATCCCTCAACCCTAAGCCAGGATAGTCAGAGGACGGCTTCATGCCTTCCCTGACTACTTGCTCTTTCATAAGCATTCAGTTTGTTCTATATAAGTATCAAGACAGAATAACAAAATCAAGAAATGATGAAAACACTGAAAATCTGGTTTGTCAGTCTTGTGTTGGCCCTGATTGCCACACAGGCCGGAGCGCAGTGCACCTTCCGAAACACTGCGTTTAAGTCGGGAGAGTTTCTCTCCTACAACCTCTATTATAATTGGAAGTTCGTATGGGTCAAGGCTGGTTCCGCCTCGTTCTCTACGGTAAAGAGTGTCTACAAAGGCACGCCGGCATGGCGCGGCAGCCTCATCACACGTGGCAACCACCGCGTTGATGACTTCTTTGTGCTTCGCGACACCCTGCTGTGCTACAACAGCTTGGACATGGCACCGCTCTATTACCGCAAAGGCGCACGCGAAGGCAGCCGATACACGGTCGACGAGGTATTCTACACCTACCCCGATGGTAAGTGCCACGTCGTGCAGCACCGCAAGAAGCACGATGGAAAGAACGAATGGGAAAAGCACACCTACAACGACTGTGTTTATGACATGATGAGCATCTTCCTCCGTGCCCGCTCCTTCAATCCAGAGTCATGGAAGAAAGGACACAATGTCGACTTTCCTATGGTCGACGGTGACAGCCGTGATCCCGCCCGTCTGCACTATGAAGGAAAAGTCAATGTCAAAGCCGACGACGGCCACACCTACCGCTGCCTGAAACTGGCTTATCTCGAAAGCGAAGACGGAAAGCCCTATAAAAAGATCGTGGATTTCTTTGTCAGCGACGATGCCAACCACATTCCCGTGCGCTTGGATCTCCACCTCCGCTTCGGCTCTGCCAAGGCCTTCCTGGTAGGATACAAGGGCGTGAAAGGCGAAATCAAATCACGCGTGAAGTAAGGCCATGCCCCCAACAGGCATGAAAGCGTGCCCCAACAGGCATGAAAACGTGACCCAACAGGTATGAAAGCGTGACCCAACAGACATGGAAGCTGACCCAACAGCCATGGATGGGCGTCCCTTATAGACATCAGGTCGGCAAGCAACAAGCTATTTGGTCGCGAATAATGAGCGCTGACAGCTTGTTTTCAGTTAGCTGATACCATTATTATAATAACCGAGAAAGTCCCTCACAGGCCAAAGAAATGGCTGTGAGGGACTTTTTTGTTTTGCTTATACTAAAGCCTAATGTAATATTCATGTTTCCCGGCTAAGAAACAAGCCAAAAGGACTCAGGAGGTCTTACTATCAGTACAGAAAGGCAAGCCCAACGTGCAGAGAAGTCAAGCCCGTCAGTCAAAGATACACTTCATATTCCTTTCCAGCTGTCCAACACTGCTGGCCCCTACGAGCACACTCGTGATTCCCTTCTGATGAAGGATCCACGACAGCGCATTCTCAGCAAGCGTATGGCCCTGAGCCTGCGCCTCGCTGTTGAGCTGACGCAAGTGCGCTAACAGCTCCGGCGTCAGCTTGTCTGCGGTCAAGGAACCGCCCTGCGCCATACGGGAGTCCTGCGGAATGCCATTGAGATAGCGGTCGGTGAGCAGTCCCTGCGCCAACGGCGAGAAGCTGATGAAGCCAATGCCATGCTCGCAGCAATAGTCCAGGATGCCCTCGTCAATCGGTTCGTGGTCGATCATGTTGACCCGTCCCTGATAAATCAGCAAAGGCACATCGTGGTCGCGAAGGTACTTGTCAGCAACCTTCAAGGCTTCCAGTGGCCAGCGCGAGATGCCCACATAGAGCGTCTTGCCTGCTCTGACAACATCCACCAAAGCTTGCAGCGTCTCCTCCAATGGCGTCTGCGGGTCATAGCGATGGCTGTAGAAGAGGTCGACATAGTCCAGTCCCATTCGCCGGAGGCTTTGGTCGATGCTTGCCATAAGGTATTTGCGCGAGCCCCAATTGCCATAAGGTCCCGGCCACATGTCGTAACCGGCCTTTGTGGAAATGAAGAGTTCATCGCGATAACGGGCGAAATCATCACTGAGAAGCCTGCCCATTGTCTCTTCCGCCGAGCCGTAGGGAGGCCCATAATTGTTAGCCAGATCGAAGTGAGTGATGCCGTGATCGAAAGCATAGTGCGTGATGTCACGCGCACGCTCATAGCTGTCATTGCCGCCAAAGTTGTGCCAAAAGCCCAAACTCACTTTTGGCAGCAACACGCCTGACCGTCCACAACGGCGGTAAAGGCTGTGGCTTTGGTCATAACGGCTGTCCGCGGCGATATAAGGCTTCCTCAGCTCCATCTCGCTCAGCGTTCTGCTCTTCGTGTTGATATTCATTGCTTTGTCTTTAAAGTAGAGGATTTTGGTGACTATATTGCCCCACGGCTCCATTCAGGACAGTGCCGTGAGGCAAAGAGAGTTCTACCCTTGCCGGTCGGACTTGATGAGTTGCAGCAGACGATCCACGGCTTCATCCTCTGGAATGTTCTTTTCCACACATTCCTGTCCACGGTAGAGTGAGACCTTTCCTGGTCCTGCGCCCACATAACCATAGTCGGCGTCGGCCATCTCTCCCGGTCCGTTGACGATACACCCCATGATGCCGATCTTCAGTCCGTGCATGTCTTTGGTGGCCTCCTTGATGCGGGCGATCGTCGTGCGCAGGTCGTAGAGCGTACGCCCACAGCCCGGACAACTGATATACTCCGTGCGCGAGGTGCGCAGACGGGCAGCCTGCAAGATGCCAAAAGCCGTATTCTCAATGTCGCCGACACTGATGTTGCCCTTGTTCATCAGCCAGATGCCATCAGTGAGTCCGTCCATCATCAGCGCGCCCATGTCGGCGGCAGCCTCCAACTGGAACTCTTCCTTGTCACCAAGCTGGTACATCTGCGCGAAGACGACGGGATTGCTGACCTCAGCGGTCATCATCTCATGAACGAGCGCACGCTGATTACCGAGTCTGTTCTGCTGGTTGCTCGTGCAGACAACGACCACTTCTGGATGTGCCTTCAGACAAGCCAGATACTCAGCACTCGGCGTGCCGAACTGGAGTACGAGGAATTTCACGTCGCTCTGCACCATAGCCACCAGCGGCATGGCCATCACGGGGAAGATCGGATAGAACGTTGCCTTGCCCTGCGCCTTAGCGAGATGGTTCTCACCCTGCAGGCGTGCGTAGACATCATAGTCGAGGATATAATGCCTGCCAGGCTGTGGATGCTCCGGCACCTGCTGCCCTACATAGATGTAGTCAGCCTTACCGGCATAGTCGGCCTGCTCAGCCGAGACGATGACCACAGGCACGTGTGTGCCTCCCACATTGCCGACCGGCTGTGTCTCGCGACGTGTGGGGCGGAGCCAGTCAAAGCCTTCATAGGCCTCGCCGGGGACCATCAGACTGCCAGCCTTGCGGCCGATGTAGTCTACCAAATGGCGGGCAACAGGTATCTCAGCCTCAGGTTCCTCGGACAACGACACGCGCACGGTGTCGCCAATGCCGTCGGCCAGCAGGGCACCAATGCCGACAGCACTCTTGATACGGCCGTCCTCGCCCTCACCGGCTTCCGTCACGCCGAGGTGAAGCGGGTAGTGCATGTCTTCCTTATCCATTTGGTCGACGAGCAATCTCACCGACCGCACCATGACCACCGTGTTGGAAGCCTTGATAGAGATCACCACATCGTCGAAATGCTCTTTCTTGCAGATACGCAGAAACTCCATGCAGCTCTCCACAATACCTTCCGGCGTGTCGCCATAGCGGTTGCGGATACGGTCCGAGAGCGAACCGTGGTTCACGCCAATGCGAATGGCAGTGTGATGCTCCTTGCAGATATTCAGGAAGGGCACAAAGCGGTCCTCTATCTTCTTCAGTTCCTCGGCATATTCCTCATCGGTATATTCTTTCTTGATGAACTTACGTGCCGGGTCGACATAGTTACCCGGATTGACACGCACCTTCTCGGCATAGAGCGCTGCCACATCAGCCACACAAGGATTGAAATGCACGTCGGCGACAAGCGGCGTAGCGAAGCCGTCGCGGCGTATTCCATCGTGAATGTTCTTGAGATTCTCAGCTTCCCGCACTCCCTGCGTGGTCAGTCTGACGAGTTCTCCTCCTGCTTTGATAATGCGTTCAGCCTGCTCCACGCAAGCCTGCGTATCATCGGTGTTGGTAGTGGTCATGGACTGGATGCGAATCGGATTGTCTCCTCCCATGTCCAGTCTGCCGATATGCACCACCGAAGTCTCGCGCCGATGATAGTTAAACAAATCGACCATATCTATTGATGAGTTGGTATGTTGATGAGCGAATGGAGTCCTGGGGCGGACTCCGTCGCTTAGTTGCACTTATAGGTATATTTCACCTCTTTGAGGTCAGCATTGGCTTTCTCGATCTTCTTGCCGAGTCCAGCCTTCCAGGCCTCCACCTTCTTGGCGACATCCTCGTCACCCAGGGCGATCATCTCAGCGGCGAGGATGGCAGCATTCTGTGCGCCGTTGACGCCAACAGTGGCTACGGGGATCCCCGGTGGCATCTGTATGATGCTCAGCATGGCATCGAGACCGTCGAGCATGCCTTTGATGGGCACACCGATGACGGGCAGCGGTGTAGACGCAGCGATGACGCCGGGCAGAGCGGCAGCCATGCCGGCACCGGCAATGATGACTTTGATACCGCGCTCCTTGGCTCCCTTGGCGAAAGCCTCAACAGCGTCGGGCGTGCGATGAGCCGACAATGCATTGACCTCAAAGGGGATCTGCTGGTCGTCGAGCCACTTACATGCTTTTTCCATGATGGGCAGATCACTTGTCGAACCCATGATGATACTTACTAATGGTTTCATACTTATGTCTTTTAAATCTATGGTATCTAATTGATGTCTTTATTTGTTTTCACGCAGCCTCAACGTTTTTAGCTGCTTACAGAATCGTCCAGAAGCCCAGGACAACGCCTACGAGGAAGCCGACAACCACCTGCGTGAGCGTATGCTGGCGAAGGATCATGCGGCTGGTGCCCACCAGTCCCGCAATGAGAATGACGAGGCAGAACCACCAGATCGGGTTGAAGGCAAAGAGAATGGAGAACGCTACCAGTGCCCCGGCGAAGCCGCCTATGGCTGCCGTGTGGGTGGAGATCTTCCACCAAACGTTGATGAGGGCACAGACAATCTGTATCATCAGCGCCGCCACAAGGATGTTGGCCATGAACTGCGGAATGCGCAGCAGGCTCATGATGTAGTAGCAACAGAAGTAGCAAAGGATGGCGATGATGTAAGGAACCATGCGCCGCTCCTTCTTGCCCATCTCCAATGGTGTCCAGCCTTGGTAGCGGCGATAGACATGGATCAGCAACGTGGGGAAGAGAATGGTGAAGAGATACACCATAAACACCACGCTGAGCTTGTATTGCCACGGCATGATGCTCAGATAGCTGAAGGTGAACAGAGCGATGAGGCCGACGATCGGCAGATAGAACGGCGTGAAGATCAGGCTCATCAGCCTTGCTGTCAATATTATATTCTTTTCTTTCATCATCATATCTTTCTCAGGCGTGCTACGGGCACACCCAGTTGCTCACGATATTTGGCCACTGTGCGCCTTGCGATGGGGAATCCTTTCTCCTTCATCATGGCGGCGAGAGCATCGTCGCTGAGTGGTTTGTGCTTATCTTCCTGCTCCAGGATGTCGCGAAGCGCCACCTTGATCTTTCTCGTCGACATCTCTTCTCCGTCCTTGGTGACGTAGCTGTCGGAGAAGAAGAAACGCAGGGGGAACGTACCCCAGCGCGTCTGGGCGTACTTCACATTGCACACACGCGAGATGGTAGAGATGTCGAGACCTGTCTTCTCCGCGATGTCTTTGAGGATCATCGGGCGCAAGTCTGCCTCGTCGCCGTCCTGGAAATATTTCTTTTGCCAGTCGATGATGGCCTTCATCGTGACGTAGAGTGTGTGCCGCCGCTGCTTGACGGCATCGATATATCCCTGTGCCTTGTCGAGTTTCTCCTTGGCATAGAGCAGAGCCTCCTTATCCTGTCGGTTCATCTTCGCCTTGTTGTTTTTATAGGTGTCGACAAGATCAGAGAAGGTCTGTGACACTTTCAGGTCGGGAATGCGGCCATTGTTGAGTGTGAACGTCACATTGCCTTCGTCGTCAGTGTCCACGATAAAGTCGGGTGTGATCTGCTGCAGGTTGCGTCCCATCGCCTCGCCGAGCGAGGCTCCGGGCTTCGGGTTGAGCCGGTGCAGCTCGTTGCGCAGTGCTGTCGCCTGCTCGTCGGTGAGCTGCAAGGCCTGAGAGATTCTGTCCCAGCGCTTATGCGTGAAATCCTCGAAATGGTCTTTGATGACGCTCTCCATCAGTTCGCGCACCTTGCCTTTCGGCTTCCGTTGGATCTGCAACAACAGACATTCCTGCAGGTTTCGGGCTCCGATGCCGGCAGGATCAAAGGTCTGGAGAAGTTTAAGCAGCTTTTCTATCTCAGCCGTGGACACGTCGATGTTGTGATAGATAGCCAGCTCGTCCGAGATGTCGTCGAGGCTCTTTCTCAGCAGTCCGTCACTGTCGAGCGACCCGATCAGGTATTCCATGATCGTCTGCTGCTGTTCGGTGAGTTCCAGCTCACCCATCTGCTCCTTCAGCTTATCGTAGAACGACGTTGTGTCGCCCCAGACCATCTCTTCCCGGTCAGCGTCGTCAGTGCCGGATCCTCCGTAGTAAGAGGACTCAGCAGAGGGCATTGCGTCGTCGCGTCCCAGATCCTCAAGTGCATTGTCCAAGGCATCCTCGCGCTCTTCCCGCTCAGATTTCTCCTCGTAATCTTCTTGTTCGCCATCGCCGTCAGCGTCGGGCAGGCGGTCATCGTGGCCGTCACTCCCCCCAAACTCGTCAGGCTCATGGTCTTCTTGTTCCAGTGCCGGGTTGTCATCAAGCTCAGCATTGACGTTCTGCTCAAGCTCAGCCAAGGGCATCTCCAGTAGTTTCACCTGCAGCATCTGCTGTTGTGAGAGTCTTTGCTGCTGGAGTTGTTGTTGCGTTTCAGTCTGTATTAACTTTTGTGCCATAACATGCTATGTAGGGGAGTGGGTCTATTTCCAGTAATCTGTCAGTTGTGCGGCCAGGGCGGCCAGCTTTTCGGGATCGTCATTGCCAAAGCGTCGCCAAATGTTTCGGCAAGGCTCATAGAGCGGACTCTTGCGTCCCTCGTCCTCACTGAGGAAAGGATCGCAGGCCTGATAGACGGTCATGATGTCAGCAACCTCCTTTGCGCTCATGCGCAACTGCCTGGCCAGTGCGGCCACTTCTGGTGTATCGGGCACCATCGTCGCCGGCACCAACTGATAATAGAGGTTGAGAATGGCAATTAGCTTCACCGGTGTGACAGCATTCTTGCCTTTCGCAGCCTCCTCGGCGCTGACGGGCTTGAAGTCACGCTCCCACTCTCTGGTAGCCTCCACACCGTCGTAGAACTCCTCGGCATTGCCGAAGCCGTCCATCATCTGCAGTTTTTTCACCACAGCTTTCAGGCGCGCCGGCTTCTCGGCATAGCGGTTCCACAGCTCCTGGAGCAGTGGCGTGTCGATGCGACGCAGGCGGAAGAGCTTGCGATAGATATACTGCGGCTTGAGGTGTGTGCGCAACGCCACGTCGATGAGGGCGCGGCTATAAAGGGGCTTCACGCCTTGTGGAGCCTTGAGATAGAGTTGCAGGAGCAGCAACCAGTAATCGTCTTGCCAAAGTCTTGCCATAATCTTAGGATTTAGGTGCTGTTGACATCATTTCTTCGTTCTGTCTACAAAGATACGTCTTTTTCTGTTTGGTTGCACCTTTTCCTCACTCTTTTTTTAAGATAAGAGCAATACATGGCCCTAAAACAATAGAGAGATCCTTCTGAGACCTCTCTATCATTTGTTTTTTACCATTCTCCTTGCTGCACCATCTTCTCGCTGTCCCAAGGAGCGGGGGCACCGCCGAGATACTTGTGGAACCACTCCAGGTGGGCATTATAGTAGAGCGGCATGGACTTCAGCGTGCTGGGCCAGTGGCCGTCGTTCTTGAAGACGATCAGACGCGAAGGGATGCCGAGCGACTGCAACGTGGAGAAATATTGCAGGCTCTGCGTGTAGCTGACACGATAGTCTTTCTCTCCGGTGATGATCAGCGTAGGCGTGGCGAAGTTCTTGACATAGCTCGACGGACTCCACCGTGTGTAGAGTTCTGAGTTCCAGGGCTGGCCTTCGAGGTCGAAGTTAGGGAACCAGAGTTCCTCTGTAGCACCCCACATCGAGCGCAGGTCAAAGAGTCCCATCATCGAGGCCAGGCACTTGAAGCGCTTGGTCTGCCCTTGCACCCAGTTCATAAAGTAGCCGCCATAGCTCCATCCCATCGCTCCCATGCGCGTAGAATCGACATAGGCGAGTTGCGCGAGCTTGTCGGTGGCCTTCATGAAGTCTTCGAAGGGATAGCTGCCCCAGTGTCCGCTGATGTCACGACAGAACTGCTGTCCGTAGCCCGTGGAGCCGTGGATGTTAGGATAAGCCACTACATAGCCTGCACCGGGGTAGACTTGCCAGTCGGGACGGAAAGAATCCATCCACTGCATCTGAGGTCCACCATGTACATTGATGACCAATGGATACTTCTTATTGGGGTCGAAGCCGTGCGGTTTCACGATGAACACCTCGACAGAGTCGCCTTTAGCTCCTTTGATCCACATAGTCTCAGAGGGCCGTATGTCCACCGTGGCCTCCAGACTGTCGTTGAGATGTGTCACCTGTGTTTCCTTCAGCTCAGCGCGTCCCTTGGCAGCCGCGATAGCCTTGGCGGTGGCGTGATAGATAGCCGAGGGCTTGCCGGTGCGTGAATAAGTATAGTAGAATCCGCCCTTACCGTCGAAGTCGAAGCTGCCGATAGCGCGATTTGCGATGACCTTGGTGATGCGGTCGTTTTTCAAGTCGACACGATAGAGGGGTTCATAGCCGCGCTCCTCACCTAAGAAATAGATGGCTTTGGAGTCTGGCGTCCATTTATAGTCGTCGACCCAATTGTCGAATTTCTCGGTGAGCACACGTTTCTGTCCCGTCTTGCGGTCGTAGAGTCCGAGGATGAAACGGTCACTCTCATAGCCGGGCGTGCGCTGGAAGCGATAGGCGATATAGCGTCCGTCGGGCGAATACTGCGGCGAGCCGTCCCACGCCTTGTTTTCTGCCGTGATGTTCTTTGCCTCGCCGCCGGTCACAGGCACGACCCACAGGTCGCAATTTGTCGTGGCCTCTGGATGCTCGTCGTGGTTGCTCAGATAGCAGAGCTCCTTAGAGTCGGGTGAGAACACAAAGCCCGAAGGACCATTTGGCGAGAACACCGGTGAGTGGAAACGTCCCGGAGTGACATCGGTGTAGGTTTTGTTCTTGAGATTATAGACGATGATGTGCCAATACTTCCCGTCGCTGTATTCCGTCCAATGGCGATAGAGCAGATGATCGGCGATATGTGCCTGGATAGGATTCTTTGCCTTGCGCTCGATGGCTGCTTTGTTGGCCTTACCGTCAGCGCCGCCGATCTCTGGATAGACCTCTGCGGCAAATGCAATGAGGTTGCCGTCGGGCGACACGATGGCGCCATCGATGCCCAGCGCATAGTCGGTGAGCTGTGTAGCCTTGCCGTCGTGCCAGGCATAAAGCTGAGATGAGCCGCTGGCCATAGAGACATAGTAGAGCGTGCGACCGTCGGCAGACCAGAACGGCGAGAAGCTTTTGTTGTCTGTGGTGATGGTCTTGCCGTTCACGACAATGTTGCTGTAGCTCTTCTGAGCCTTCAGGTCAGAGCGGCTGGTGCCGTAGGCAAGTGCTCCGGTGGCCGACACGGTCGGACCGGAAGCGTATTGCAACCGATAGATATCCTCAATGGTGAACGCCCGCTTCTGTGCTGCAAGCGGCAGAGCGGCGAGCAGAGCCAAAGTAAAAACTGCTATTTTCTTCATATACCGTAGATTTTGTGATGCAAAGATAATGGTTTTCTTTCAGACAGAGTAACATAAATAAAAAAGACATAGTAACATAGTAAACATATAGTGTGACATGTGTTTACTATGTTACTATGTCTATAATATGTTTACTCTGTCTTTTACAGCGACCAAGTAGTACCGTCCTTGGTGTCGTTGATGACGAAGCCGGCATCGTTGAGCGCGTCACGAATCTGATCGCTGGTAGCCCAGTCTTTGGCCTCCTTGGCCTGCTGGCGCAGACGGAGCACCATCTCCATGACCTTGCCAAACGCCTTCTCGCGGCTGGCGTTACCCTCAGCGGCATCGTCTTTCAAGCCCAGCAGGTCGAAGGTGAACAGGCGCATGGTATCGCCGAGCTCCTTGAGATCGTCGGCAGAGATCTTGGCCTTGTGGTCGACAAGCTGGTTGACGAGATGGCAAGCCTCAAAGAGCGCACTGATGACCAACGGCGTCTGCAAGTCGTCGTTCATAGCGTCGTAGCAGCGCTGGCGCAGTTCCTTGACAAACTTCTGCACCTCGGGTTGTGATCCTTTGGCGGCCTGCACACGGGCCAAATCCTTGATGCCCTTCATCAGACGGTCGTAGCCTTTCTGTGCGGCCTTGAGCGCGTCGTTGGAGAAGTCCACCGTGCCACGATAGTGAGCCGAGAGGATGAAGAAGCGGATCGTCATGGGCGAATAGGCCTGATCCAGTGTGGGATGATTGCCGGTGAAGAACTGTTCGAGCGTGATGAAGTTTCCAAGACTCTTACCCATCTTCTGTCCGTTGATGGTAATCATGTTGTTGTGCATCCAGTAGTGCACCATCTGATCACCCTGAGAGGCTACTGCCTGCGCGATCTCGCACTCGTGATGCGGGAAAATCAAGTCCATGCCACCGCCATGAATGTCGAAGTGGTTGCCGAGATACTTGCGTCCCATAGCCGTGCACTCGCAGTGCCAACCGGGATAGCCTTGGCTCCAGGGACTGGGCCAGCGCATGATGTGCTCCGGTGTAGCCTTTTTCCACAGGGCGAAGTCGTACTGATGCTTCTTCTCCCCCACTCCGTTGAGCTCGCGGCTGTTGTCCTTGATGTCGGTGAGATTGCGGCCGGAAAGGATGCCGTAGTGGTATTTCTGGTCGTATTTCTCCACGTCGAAGTAGATAGAGCCATTGCTCTCGTAGGCAAAGCCATTGTTCATGATCTCCTTGACAAGCTCTTCCTGCTCGATGATATGTCCCGTTGCGTGGGGCTCTATCGACGGCGGCAGCACGTTGAGCATGTCCATGGCCTTGTGATAGCGGTTGGTATAGTACTGTGCGATCTCCATGGGCTCGAGTTGCTCCAGGCGTGCTTTCTTCTCGATCTTGTCGTCGCCTTCGTCGGCGTCGTGCTCAAGATGGCCCACATCGGTGATGTTGCGCACGTAGCGAACCTTATAGCCTAAATGCTTCAGATAGCGGAAGAGCACGTCGAAAGTAATAGCCGGACGGGCATGACCCAAGTGCGGATCACCATAGACAGTAGGGCCGCAGACATACATACCCACGTGGGGAGCGTTCAAAGGCTTGAAGAGCTCCTTGCTGCGGGTGAGCGTATTATAAATCAATAAATTCTGTTCCATAATCCCAAACGTTGTTGATTATATTATAGATGCAAAGTTAATGATTTATTTCGAAATAGACAATAAAGGCAAAGAAGATTAGCACTACAAGGCCAGCAGCTTGAAAACTGTCACGCACCGGCGCCGCACTTCCTGCCAGGTACACGACCGCCAAAACACAATAAATGAAGGGGCTATAGCTCACTGAGCCGCCCCTTTCGTGATGAATATATAATCAACTGCTTTTTTATGGAAACCATCCGTTTCCGTTTGCAAACTTACAAAATCTAAATGGAAACAGCCTGGTTCAAATTGGTTCAAATTCAATCCAGCACTAAAAAAACACCCCCCATCATTAGATGCCACTTTCCGCACATAGGAAGCAAGCATGTGCATCAAGAGTATCGCGCTGTTATTATTTTACAAAACACCTTCAACATTTTCTTGCAAAATAGAGAGCGAAATCTCATGCATCGCTCCTCTAAATCGCAAAAAGCAGGCATCTACGCATGACTTTTGGCTTTTCTTAGGCTCAAAAAGGTACTTTGGTGGTGTCATCTCCGCACTAAAACTCTACCAAAACAGTGAGATGACCAGGTCATCACGCCGTGATGACCAAAAATTCTCTAGAGAATTTTGCGAGAAAAAGCCTTTCTGATTTCCTCAAAAAAGGCAGTTACTCATAACACGCTGATTATCTGACAAATACAAAAACACGCCATTTTTCGCAAAAATCAGCTCAAAGGAGGTCTTCGTTCAAAAGAATCGATTCTCAGAGCCCGTTTTTTGTCAGAAAACACAACAATAAGAAATGTAGCCCTCACAAGGCTACACATCTCTTTGTTACTTCCTTACCTCTACTGTTCCTTATTACTCTTTTACCTTTTTACTCTTCCCCCCTTTATCTTATTTCCTCCATCTTCACCACATCGTAGCCCTTGATCTGCACAACAATCAGGTGGAGCTGTGTACCGTGGAGCATACTCTGCAACTTGCGGTCGGCAGCGTAGGTCTTGATCTGAGCGACGGCATCGGTCCACTGCTGGGCAGCCTCAGCGTCGGCAGCGTCGGTCTTGAGATATTTCAACTCCAGGATATAGCTGTGCGCAACCATCGGATAGACCGTATAGTTGGGCAGCAGGAAGAAGTCGCAATAGCCGTGAGAGAACTCCATCTCGGGAGCTACAAGGTAATAAGGGTCGAGCGAGAGGAAAGCATTCATGAAACCTTGCAAGTTACGCTCGCCCTCGATGAGCTGGCGTACGGCGGTAGTGTCATGGTAAGCCTTGAGTATATAGTCCATCATCGGGCGCCAGTTGCCCTCCAAAGCAGCCTGATAGAACGGAACGTTTAGCTGCGAGACTGCTGTGGGATGAATCTGCTGGAAAGCCTGCATGAGGTAGTTGTAGTACTGTATGCGCACGTTGTTGTTCGGAATGCCCAACTTCAGCATAGCGCCTAAGGTTCCGCGAATAGTGAGCATGCCGTAATAGAAGAGCAGACTGACGAAGTTGTCCTCATCGGTAATGCTCTCTGCGGGGAAGTAGCTGTTGATCATCGCGTAGGTGTAGCCCGTGTGCACGATGTCGTAAATGGTCTGCCGGCGCTCCTCCGTCATGTTGCCGATCTCAATAAGGTTGCGCAACTTCTTGTAGTCGGTCTTTGTGTTCGGGTCAACCATCTCTTTCGGCTTGTGTCCTGTATCGATAAGCGTACTCATGTAGTAGCAGACCATGTCACTGTTGAACATGCTGGGCTCGTTACCAAAGCTGTCCTCAGCAAAGCAATAGTTGTCGTACCACGGTTTGATGTCGGCAATGATGTCGTCCTCTGTGACTTCCGGCTTGATAGCACCTGCGTCTTTATAATAGCGAATCATCTGTCGCACGTCATCTTCTGAGAAGCCGAGCATCTGATTGAAGCGCGAGTCGATGGTCATGTTCAGCGCGATGTTGTAACCACTTGTCAGGTCATCGAGCGTGATGGGGGCGACGCCGAGCATGATGATGCGGTGGAACATCGGTTTGAAGATCTTAAACACGTCGCGGTAGAAGCCCGTGCCGTGGGTAAGGTCATGGTAAGCTTTCTGACCCTTTACATTCAATACATTGTTGGTAAAGTTGTCGTATTCGTCAACAATAAGGTATAGTGGATACCCTGCTGCATGGGCGGCATCACTGATAAAGTTAAGCTTTTGCTCCCCACTCTTTATCTGTTTCAACTCATCAGCGAAGGTATCAGGATAGAATCGTGCGTAGGCCTTTGCGAAACTGTCACAGCGCACCTCCATGTAAAGATCGAAGTTCTCTCGCAAACGATCCACATCACTACCCACACGCGAGAAGTCGAGATGCAGCACCTGGAAGTAGTTGCGATACTTCGTTGGATGGTCTGCAACATACATTCCCTTGAACAACTCCTGGAAGTTGTCCTTCTCGTTGATGTCGTAGTAGGCTTCAAGCATATTCAGGAACAGACTCTTACCAAAGCGGCGCGGGCGTACGAGGAACAGAAAGTGCCCAGCCTGCTCCATCCGCTCGAAGAACATGCTCTTATCTACCAAATAAAGTCCTTCCTTCCGCACCTGCTTGAAGTCAGCAATGCCATAGGGTATTTTCTTGAAATCGTTGCTCATCGTCTTGTTGCTTATCGTTGAGACTCTTATGTCTTTTTTTACTTTTCTACCTTTTTCACTTTTCTACCTTTATCTTATTTCTTCCATCTTCACCACATCATAGCCCTTGATCTGCACGACGATGAGGTGGAGCTTTGTGCCGTGAAGCATCGTTTGCAGCTTGCGGTCGGCGGCGTAGGTCTTGATCTGAGCGACGGCCTCGGTCCACTGCTGCGCGGCCTCAGCGTCGGAAGCGTCGGTCTTGAGATACTTCAGCTCCAGGATATAGCTGTGCGCAACCATCGGGTAGACCGTATTGTTGGGCAGCAGGAAGAAGTCACAGTAGCCGTGAGAGAACTCCATCTCGGGGGCGACAAGATAATAGTTGGTCAGCGTGAGGTAAGCATTCATGAAGCCTTGCAGGTTGCGTTCGCCCTCGATGAGCTGTCGCACAGCGGTGGTGTCGTGGTAGGCCTTGCAGATGAACGAGAGAAGCGGCTGCCAGTCGCCGTCGAGTGCTGCCTGATCAAAGTAATCATCTAATCCAGAAATATCGATGAAATGGATGGCACTATATTCATCCAAGAGATACTGATAGTATTGCAGACGTACATTGTTGTTGGGGATGATCAACTTGAGCCGCTCTCCAATGGTTCCACCAATCGTGAGCATGCCATAATAATAGAGCAAACTGACGAAATTGCCAAACTCCATCATCCGCTCGGCTGGGAAATGAGAGACCAAGCGGGCCTTGATAAAGCCTTTTTCCACTATATCATGAATGATCTCAGTGCGCTTGCCTTCTGTCTTGTCTATTCTGATGAGACGTTTCAGTTTGCCATAGTCTGTCATCGTGTTAGGATCGATAAGTTCTTCCGGCTTACGTCCCGTATCCACGAGTGTGGACATATAATAGCACACCATGTCACTGTTGAACATGCTGGGCTCGGTACCAAAACTGTCTTTAGCAAAGCAATAGTTGTCGTACCACGGTTTGATGTCGTCGATGATGCTGTCCTCAGTGACTTCCGGCTTGATGGCACCTACCTCTTTATAGTAGCGGATCATCTGTCGCACGTCTTCTTCCGAGAAGCCGAGCATCTGGTTGAAGCGCGAGTCAATGGTCATGTTCAGCGCGATGTTGTAGCCACTCGTCAGGTCATCGAGGGTAATGGGCGAAACACCGAGCATGATGATGCGGTCAAACATTGGCTTAAATTTCTTGAAGAGTTCACGATAGACACCTGTGCCATGCGTCAGCTCGTGATAAGCCTGCTGTCCTTTGATATTGAGAACATCATTGGTGAAATTGTCGTACTCATCAACAATCAAATAGAGTTTCAATCCCACCATTCTACCCATGTCGCCAAGAAGATTCAGTTTGTTACCTCCCGTCTTGCATTCTTGCATCAATTGCATGAGTTCTTCGGGATAGAACCTTTTGTATTTAATGGCGAAGAGCTTGCACTGAATAGCTATGTAATCGTCCAGGCAGTCGCCTATATGTTCAAGGTCGCCTTGCACTTTCGAGAAGTCAAGGTGCATCACAAGAAAATTATTGTGGTTTTCCGTCGGATGGTCAGCGACATACATTCCCTTGAACAACTCTTGGAAGTTGTCCTTCTCGTTGATGTCGTAGTAGGCTTCGAGCATGTTGAGGAACAGACTCTTGCCAAAGCGGCGCGGGCGGACGAGGAACAGAAAGTGTCCAGCCTGCTCCATCCGCTCGAAGAACATGCTCTTATCTACCAAATAAAGTCCTTCCTTCCGCACCTGCTTGAAGTCAGCAATGCCATAGGGTATTTTCTTGAAATCGTTGCTCATCGTCTTCTTGTACTTACACTTGTCTTTTCTGCAAATATACGCCATTTCCTCAATATATGCAAGCATTTAAGATAAAAAAGGATAGAGTTGCAAAAGAGACAACGCTTGCTTAACGGCAATCAAAAAAGGGGCAGGCCCCGAAAGACCCGTCCCTTCATGGTGTTACTTTTTCTTCTTGCCAGAACCGCGATGGCCTTTGCCTTGATGGCGGCCCTTGCTCTTGGCAGCCTCAGCGGCAATGTCGCCCATATCGGATATGGCTGCACGCGTGTCGCCATGCTGATCTGAAGCCGCGTGTGCGCCTGTTTTGGCGTCATCGCCGTCCTTGGCGATGACAAAGTCGAGCTGACGCCGCTCCATGTTGGCACGGTCCACACGGATGCGGATCGGGTCGCCAAGCTGATACTTATGATGGTGGCGACGGCCACGAAGCAGGAAGTTCTTCTCGTCAAAGTCGTAGTAGTCATCATCCAGATCACGCATGGGCACCATGCCCTCGCAGTGGTTGGAGTCGATCTCGGCGTAGATGCCATAGCTGGTGATACCGCTGATGTGAGCGTCATAGACCTCGCCGATATGGTCACCCATGAACTCCACCATCTTGTACTTGATGGAGTCACGCTCAGCGTTCTGTGCGATCTGTTCCATGTCGGAGCAGTGCTCGCAGAGCTCCTCATAGTGTTTTTCGTTGGCCGAGCGCCCACCCTGCTGGTATTTCGTCAGCAATCTGTGCACCATCGTGTCGGGATAGCGGCGGATCGGCGACGTGAAGTGAGTGTAATACTCAAATCCCAGTCCAAAGTGACCGATGTTGTGCACGCTGTACTTAGCCTTCATCATCGCACGCAGAGCCACGCTTTGGATGAGCTTCTGCTCGCGCTTGCCCTCACAATCGTCCATGAGCTTGTTGATGCTCTTGGCCATGGCACCCCGTGTCCCGTCGGTCTTGACCTTATATCCAAACTTGACGATGAACTGCCGGAGCGTTTCCATCTTCTCCGGATCCGGGTTGTCGTGGATACGATAAGGGAAGACTTTAGCCTTCTTGCCCTTCGGCACGCGACCCACATGCTCGGCCACCGTGCGGTTAGCCAGCAACATAAACTCCTCGATGAGCTTGTTGGCATCCTTTGACCGCTTGAAGTAGCAATGGGTAGGATGGCCTTTCTCGTCAACGTCGAAATGGAGCTCCTCGGTGTCGAACTTCACCGAGCCTTCTTTAAATCTCTTTTCACGCAGCTTCTTAGCCAGTCGGTCAAGGGTACAGAGTTCCCATCCGTACTCATCCTTATAGCCTGCTGCCCCCGGGTCGGGAGCCGGCTGTCCCTGTCCGTCCACGACTCCGTTGTCCTCCAGCACCTGCTGTGCCTCCCCATAAGCATAGCGACGATTGGAGCGGATGATCGTGTGGACGATACGCGAACGCTTGACATTGGCATCCTCGTCGAGATCAAAGATGACGCTAAACGTCAGCTTGTCTTCATTGGGACGCAACGAACAGACGAAGTTGCAAAGGCGCTCCGGCAACATCGGTATCGTGCGGTCGACGAGATAGACCGACGTAGCACGCTTCACGGCCTCACGGTCGATGATACTCCCCTCGGTGACATAGTGCGAGACATCGGCAATATGCACACCCACCTGATAAAGTCCTTCGTCGAGTTTCTTGATGGAGAGGGCATCATCGAAGTCCTTGGCATCGGCCGGGTCAATGGTACAAGTCCATGTATCGCGGAAGTCCTCACGCTCGGCAACGTCCTCAGGCGTGATCTCACCCGTGATCTTCTCCGCGGCATCTTCCACGTTCTTAGGATACTTATAAGGCAGACCGTACTGTGCGAGAATGGAGCACATCTCGGCATTGTTCTCTCCTGTCTTGCCCAGCACGTCGACGACTTCGCCAATCGGATTCTTATGATTCTCGTCAGGCCACTGGACGATCTTCACGAGCACCTTGTCGTCGCTCTTTCCGCCCTTGAGTTTCTTCTTGGGAATAAGGATGTCCTGCACGAAGGTACTGTTTTGCGTGACACAGAAGGCAATGTCGCGGTCCACACGCAACCGGCCGACAAAGGTGTCCTTGGCACGGCTGAGAATCTCTATGACCTGTGCTTCCTTAATATGCTTCTGGCGGCGTGCCATGAACGAGACCCTTACACGGTCGCCCGTGAGTGCCGACATGGAGTTGCGCTCAGCCACAAAGATCGGCTTGTCGCTGCCGTCGGCGAGGAACGAGTTCTTGCCGTTGGCCTTGCGCACGAAAGTACCCTCCTGCACCTGTCCTTTGGTGTTGAGCTGATAAGCGTTCTCACCTTTCTTGGTGATGAAGTCGTCCCACGCCATCTCTTCCATAATGTCCATGGCAAGCATCTTCAACGGGTGCGTGTCGAGATGAAGCGCACGGAATATGTCTTTCAGTGTTAGTTTCTTACCAGGTTGCGATGAGAAGAATTGTTCCAACTGTTGGGCAAGTTGCTTCTTCGAGATGCGCTTACCCGCTTTCTTACCTTTTCCCATAGGCTAATGATCTAAAAGATGAATTTGATATGCAAATTAACGAAAAAGAATTGAATAATCCTAATATCGTTTGGATTATTTTGCTTAAAATCTGAAATATGTAGTATCTTTGTAAGCAAATAGAAACTATGAACATTCTCATCACCGGTGCCAGTGGCTTCATTGGCAGTTTTATCGTAGAGGAAGCACTCCGACGAGGCTTCGAGACGTGGGCCGCCGTACGCAAGAGCAGCTCACGGGCCTATCTGCAAGACCCGCGGATCCACTTCATCGAACTGGACTTCAACTCCAAGGACAAGTTGGTGGAGCAGCTCCGGGGACATGATTTCGACTATGTCGTCCATGCCGCCGGCGTGACCAAATGCCTGCATCCCGACGACTTTTTCCGCGTGAACTACGAGGGAACTCGCAATCTGGTAGAGGCCATCTTGGAACTGCACATGCCTATGCGACGCTTCATCTACATGAGCAGTCTGAGCATCTTCGGTGCCATCCGAGAGCAACAGCCCTACCACAATATCACTGAGCACGATACGCCACGGCCCAACACTGCCTACGGACGCAGTAAGCTCATGGCCGAGAAATTCCTCGACAGCGTGGGCAACGAGTTCAACTATATCGTTCTCCGACCCACCGGCGTGTATGGTCCAAGGGAGAAAGACTATTATCTCATGGCCAAGAGCATCAAACAGCACGTCGACTTTGCGGTAGGCTTCAAGCGCCAGGACATCACCTTCGTGTATGTCAAAGACGTGGTGCAGGCTGTCTTCCTGGCGCTCGACCACGGCATGTCGGGACGGAAATACTTTCTCTCTGACGGTGAGGTCTATCAGAGCTCTACATTCAGCGACGAGCTTCGTCAGGCCATGGGGCGTCCGTGGTGGATACGCATCAAGGCACCGATCGCTGTGCTAAGGCTTATCACCTGGTGCGGAGAGTACTATGGCAGGCTCACGGGGCATATCACAGCCCTGAACAACGACAAATACAACATCCTGCGGCAGCGCAACTGGCGATGCGACATAGAGCCCGCATGTGACGAACTCGGCTTCCATCCACAATATCAACTCCATCGCGGCGTACAGATCACCGTGAAATGGTATCAAGAAAACAATTGGCTATAATGCAACTCAAGAAATGGTTTGAAATAGAAAAGCATCCCCACAAGGGCCCTATGCTCCTGGAATGGGTGGTCATTGGCTACATGGTCTTCACCCTGCTCATCATTCTCTTTTGCTTCACCAAGGTGGAGCATCCCGAAGCAATGATTTGGGACAGAGTAAGGCTGGGCGCTATCACGATGGCCATGTGGGTGGTCTACCGCCTCATTCCTTGCCGGGTGACACGACTGCTGAGGGTGCTGATGCAACTCGTGATGCTGAGCTGGTGGTACGGCGATACTTACCAAATCAACCGCATGTTGCCCAATCTCGACCACATCTTCGCCTCGCTTGAGCAACAGCTCTTTGGTTTTCAACCCGCACTGGTGTTTTGTGAGCACTTCCCACAGCACTGGATCAGCGAAATTCTCGATATGGCCTACGCGAGTTACTTCCTGCTCTTTGTGGGCACAATACTCTATTATTTCTTCAAGCGCTACGACGACTTCGAGCGCTGCGCGTTTATCATCCTGGCATCTTTCTTTAGTTTCTACGCCATCTACGACCTGCTGCCCGTGGCCGGACCGATGTATTACTACCATGCGGTGGGCATCCAGAAGATAGCGGCCGGCGTCTTTCCCAACGTGGCAGACTATTTCAGCACCCACACCGAGATGATGAAGAGCCCCGGATACAGTGACGGCATCTTCTATCACCTCATCACTGACGTACACAACGCGGGCGAGCACCCCACAGCGGCGTTTCCCAGCTCGCATGTAGGCATCTCGGTGATCGCACTGCTGCTGGCCGGACGCTCACGCAGTAAAGGGCTCTTCTTCACGCTACTGCCCTTTGTGGTGCTCATCTGCTTTGCCACGGTGTATATCCGCGCACACTACGCTATCGACGTACTGGGCGGGCTTGTTGCAGCGGTAATGTTCTATTTCCTTTGGAATTATGTCTTTTCGATTATGTCCAAACAAAAAGTGCAATGAAACGGCACACGGCGTTTCATTGCACTGATGCTCTCTTTGCAGGTGTCAGAACCGTCGGCGAGGTGACTGACAACTGCTTTTTATTCTCTTTGTCTCCTACTTTATTCTCTTTGTCTCCTACTTTTCAAGGGTCCTCCTTACAGGATACCACACAGCAAGCCAGCCTGCGGCAATGACCGTGAGGAAGATCAAAAGCACGTCGCTATAGTGGACACTCACGGGATAGGCATTGACGACAAACGTACCGTCGCTGCTGCCCATCTTCACAAAGCCGTACTGCTGTTGCAACCAACAGAGCAACAAGCCCAACAGTATGCCTAAGATGGCTCCGAAGAAACTGATCAGACGACCCTCGAAGAGGAAGATGCGACGGATCTGCTTGTCCGAAGCTCCCAAGTTGCGCAGCGTGACGACATCGTCTTTCTTGTCGATGATCAGCATCGAAAGCGAACCGATGATGTTGAAGCAGGCCACGATGAGGATAAACGTCAGGAAGATGTAGGCCATGAGCTTTTCCACCTTCATGATCTTGAACGTGTCGCTCTGCTGCTCAAAACGGTCAAGAACCTGATACTTCTTACCGGCGACTTGCTGCATCCGGGCCTTCACACTTTCGAAATTCGAGCTCGGTTTCAGTCTCAACTCCAAAGCAGACACCATGCCCTGCTGGTTGAACAAGTTCTGAGCAAAGCCCAGACTGGTGACAATATAGCTCTTGTCGTACTTACCCTGATTGACGGAGAAGACCACACCGGGGGAGATTAGTGAGTCGACGACAAAGCCCGACTGCGGATCGGTCATGTCGAGCTGTCCCTCACGCTGTGGCGCATAGATCTTGAGATAGCCTTTCCAATTGGCTCCCAAGCCTAAGGTCTGAGCCAAGCGGATGCCCGGTGTACCATACTGCAAGTTGGCCGTATGGAGCTGGAATTGCCCGTCGCCATAGAGAATCTCGGTGATATGCGTCAGCTGCGGGAAGTTGTCGTCCACACCTTTTATCGTCACCATAGCCTGCTTACCGTTGTAGATGGCCAGCGCCATGTCCTCCACAGTACCCGTAGCCACGTCTACCTCTGGGAAATGACTGATCTTTGTGAGGATCGGATCATCGGCTGGAACGGTCTTGCCTTCCACGGGCACCACCTTCAACTGCGGGTCGAAGTTCGTGAAAAAGCTGGCTACCAGGTCATGGAAGCCGTTGAACACCGACAAAACGATGACGAGGGCCATCGTAGCCACAGCCACACCGATGACAGAGATCAGGGAAATCACATTGATGGCGTGCGTTTTCTTCTTGGAGAAGAGATAACGCCGCGCCACAAAGAATGGAAAATTCATTGAAAGACTCTATTACTTCTTATTGAGCAACTCGTCGATGTGGTCGATATAATCCAGGCTGTCGTCGATGAAGAAGCGCAGCTCCGGAATGATGCGCAGCTGGTTGTGGACACGACGTCCGAGCTCATAGCGGATGCTCTTCTCATTGGCCTTGATGTTGTTGAGCAGCTCTTCCGACTTTGCAGAAGGGAAGATGCTCAGATAAGCCGTACAAATGCTCAGGTCAGGACTGATGCGCACACGGGTGACGCTGACGAGGACACCGTGCATAGCTCGTGTCTGACTCTGGAATATCTCAGCCAGCTCCTTCTGAAGTAGCCGGGCGATTCGGTTCTGTCTTGTTTCTTGCATAAATGAATATTTGAAGTTTTTATCCTAATTCTATATGTTCTACGTGCACCCGCTCATGGAGAAAGATGGAAGCACTCTCCTTGAACTTATCGGGATTCTCGGTCGTGTAGTACTTGACCGAAGCCCCTGTGGTCAGCCGTGAGGCCATATCGGTGTGGCGATGAAGGTAGTCTTTCAGACTGCCGGCGACGTACTCTCCCTGAGGAACTATGCGCACGCCGGGCTGCACATACTTCAGGATCTTTGGCATCAACAGCGGGAAATGGGTACAGCCAAGGATGATCGTGTCGATATCTGGGTCGAGTTGCATGAGCTGGTCGATGCGCTTCTTGACGAAATAGTCAGCACCGGGAGAGTCAGCCTCGTTATATTCCACCAAGGGCACCCAAAACGGACAGGCCTGTCCCGTCACCTTGATGTTGGGCCAAAGCTTAGCGATCTCCATGTCGTAGCTGTGACTCTTCACCGTACCTTCTGTGGCGAGCAGTCCCACATGGCCGTTGCGCGTGAGTTTTCCGATGATCTCTGCCGTAGGCCTGATGACACCGAGCACACGCCGTTTGGGATCCCACTGTGGCAGATCGTGCTGCTGGATCGAGCGCAACGCCTTTGCCGATGCGGTGTTGCAGCCAAGAATCACAAGCTGACAGCCCATCTCGAAGAGCTTCTGTACGGCCTGACGCGTGAACTCATAGACGACATCAAACGAGCGCGGGCCATAAGGAGCGCGGGCGTTGTCTCCAAGATAGATATAATCGTACTGCGGCAACAACTGTCGGATGCCGTGCAGGATGGTCAATCCACCATAGCCGGAATCGAAAATACCTATAGGTCCGGGTGCTACAGGAAAGGACTCCTTAGCGGACACAGACGCTTTCTCATTAGCTGCCGCAGACACTTTGACCAGATCATCAATGCTTGTATTCATCTCACAACTCCTTATTTATATGATAGCGGACGACTTGTTCTATATGACAGAACAGCCCTCTTGCTATTTGACAGCCGACAGTACATCGGCCGTGATGTCTATTCCCATCTCCGGATTGACGAAGGGCAGTGCACCGTTGTCGGTGTTGAGCACGAAAGCCAAACCCTTGGCATGGCCTACACGCTGGATGGCTGCCGCGAGCTTCTCACGCAAAGGCTGGTAAGCGTCTTGCTCTGCGTTCTTGAGATATTGCTTGGCCTGATCCTTAAACGTCTGGTTTTTCTCCATCAGTTCCTGCAGTTCGGCCTGCCGCTTCTCGCGGATCGACGGTGCGAAAGTGCTCTGACCATCGAGAAAAGCCTCGTATTTGGCATTGAACTCATCCTCCACGCGTTTCATCTCAGCGTCGTATTTTGCCTTCAGATCAGCAATAGAGCGTCTGGCCTCTGCATAGCCCGGCATCGCCTCTAAAGCACTCTGACAGCTAAGAAAACCATAATGAAACGACGGAATGGCCTGCTGGGACGGCGCTGTACCTGTGGATGACATGGTAGACGGCACGGTACCCTGCGCATAAAGCGGGCTGCCGAGAAACAGGAAAAAAGCACTAACAAACAAATGCCTCATGGTTGGAAAGATTATTGTTGACAATACGGAGAAGGATAATGAATAAGGATTGCACCAACGAAACCGTGTCGGATGATCACTGGAAACGGAAGCACAGTCCTAAAAAGACAACAAGAGGTGAGGGTATGCCACGTAGCGCACCCTCACCCCAGCTCCTCGTCATGCCGAGGAAAGAGCAATGCCTTTTACTTCATCTTGTTGATTTCGGCCTGCACCTTGGCAGTGACATCCTCTACATTGGTGCCTGTGTAGACAGCAGCGCCCTCTTCGAAGATGTAGGTAAAGCCACCAGCTTTGCCGACATTCTCAATGGCTTTGCGCACTTTCTCCACGACAGGCTGCATCTTGTCCTGCTGTGCTTTCTGCAAAGCCTGCTGATTGTCGCTATAGGTCTGCTGGATCTTCTGATAGAGCGTGTTGAGCTCTTCCTCTTTCTGCTTCTGAGCAGTAGGATTCATCGTGCTCTTTGCTTTATCATAAGCGTCGCTCTGACGCTTCAGCTCGTCCTGCATGCCTTTCAGATCATTCTCATACTGCTTGGCAGTAGCTTGGAGTTCTCCATTGATCTTAGCGATTTCAGGCAGATTCTGCATGATGGTCTGTGTGTTGACTTTGCCGAATTTCTGAGCGAAGGTAGCCAGAGGAGCCATCAGCATTAACATTAAAAGTAACTTTTTCATGATTGCTTGTTTTTATTGTTTTTATAGTCTTTTACTTTCCATATCCCAGTTTCTGGAGCACCTCATCAGAGATGTCGATCTTCGGTGAGCCAAAGATGATGGCGGTATCAGAGGCGCGGTCGAGTACGAGGCTGTAGCCGCGGAGCTCAGAGATGTCCTTCACCGCATTGTAGATCTCTTCCTGAATAGGAGTCATCAGACTCTCGCGCTTCTTGAAGAGCTCGCCTTCGGGACCGAAATATTTCTGTTTGAGGTCAGCAGCCTCCTTTTCCTTCTGCATGATCTGCTCCTGTTTGGCCTTTTTCTGCTCCTGCGAGAGGAATACCATCTCATTCTGATAGTTCTTATACATAGTCGCCGCCTCGGTGTTCAGTGCCTCTACCTCAGCCTGCCACTTCTTAGAAACCTGATTGAGCTGCTCGTTGGCACGCTCGTAGGCCGGTATGTTTTTCAGCACATAATCCATGTCCACCAACGCGAACTTCTGCGCATTGGCCTTTGAGAATGGCATGAAGGCGAAGAGACAGAGTAGAAGGATGCCACCCAGTCTGCTCCAATTGTTTTTTACAATCATCTGCTTCATATTCAATTTCCTTTTATTGATCAGTTGACTATCCCTGCGACGCTTATCTGAACTAAATGTTACAGGGAAGTACTTATCCTTTAGTGTTTTTTTGCTTTTCAGCAGTTTTGTTGACGGAAGTACGTTCCGATATTGCCGGAAAAATGTTTCTGCGTTGACGAGCGGCGCTTCGACATAGTGTCCCGGCGCCTTTCCGTCATACGCTTCTCATGTTTTCCTTGCTTCGTTTTAGAACTCCTGACCGAGGACGAAGTGGAACTGGCTGCCGCCCTTGCTGCCGTTGTTGTCCTTGTCGAAGCCGTAAGCCCAGTCAATACCCATCAAGCCGACCATAGGCAGATAGATACGCACACCAACACCGGCCGAGCGTTTCATCTGGAAAGGATTGAACTTGCTCGTCTCTGTCCAGGCATTACCACCTTCCACGAAGGTCAGTCCGTAGATCGTAGTATTGCCCAGCAGGAACGGATAGCGCAATTCCAGCGACATGCGGTCGTAGGCATAGCCCTCTGAACCATAAGGTGTGAGAGAACCATTCTCGTAACCACGCAGTCCGATCGTTTCCTCTCCATAGGTGCTGGAATAGCCACTCATACCGTCACCACCGACGTAGAACGTCTCAAACGGGCTCTTCTTGTACTTGTTGTAACTGCCGAGGATACCCAGCTCCACGCGCGTCATGAGCACGAAGCACTTCTGAGCACTTGTCAGAGCGGTGAAGGTACGAGCCTTGAACTTCCACTTGTTGTATTCTATCCAGCGGTATTTCTCCTGCTGCTCTCTGACATAGTTGGCAGAGTATGGGTTTGTGGCCAGATTCTTATAGTCTTTGCCATCCCACATACTCCATGGCGGAGTGAGCGTGACACTGGCCGTGAACTCAGAACCGCGGCGTGGGAAGAGCTGGTTGTCGGTTGACGAACGGTTGACGGCAATGCTCAGGTTGAGGTTATTGCTGTTACCTGTGGTCATCAAATAAGAGAAATAACGCCAGTTCTTCAGCATGTAGCGGGTGAACGAGAGCTCCAGCGAGAGGTTGAAGTAGTCGTCAGGCCACCGCAGGCGCTTGCCCCAGCCGATGCTCGCTCCGAGGAGTTTGACATACTTGTCGGGGTCGTAGTAGTTCTCGTAATTGCTGTAGTTATAAGAATAACTATTGTAGCCGTACAGACTCTGATAGTAGCTGTTCTGCCAAGCCGAGTTATAGTAGTTGCTCGACACATCGGTTTGCTTGGAGTAGAACGCGCCGACGGAGAACTGAATAGGCCGCTTTCCGCCAAACCAGTTGGTAGAGTAGCTGGTGTTGTAGCTCTGATAGTAAGAGCCATTGGTCTGTACACCGATGGACAGCTTCTCACCGTCACCGATAGGCATAATGCCGCGGTGCTCCTTGTTTTTGTTGAATAGGTTGGCCATAGAGAAGTTGTTGAGCGTCAATCCCACGCGTCCGATGATACCCGTCTGGCCCCATCCAAGTGAGAACTCGATTTGGTCGTTGGACTTCTGCGTCAGATTCCAGTTGATATCCACCGTTCCGTCCTCTGCATTAGGCTTGACATCCGGTGTCACCTTCTCGGGATCGAAGAATCCCATAGAGGCCAACTCACGTGCAGAACGCATGAGGGCTTCCTTAGAGAAGAGGTCTCCCGGCTTGGTACGAAGCTCACGGCGCACCACATTCTCATAGAGGCGGTCGTTACCATTGATGCGAACATGGCTCAGATGAGCCTGTGGTCCTTCCAACACACGCATCTCCAGGTCGATAGAGTCGCCGACGATATTCTGCTCAGCGGGGTCGATGGACGAGAAGACGTAACCATTGTTGTAGTAGAGGTTCGACACGGCGTCGTCGTCCTCACGGAGTCGCTTGTTGAGCAACTTCTGATTGTAGACGTCACCTTTCCGCATTCCCAACAGATTGGAGAGGTAAGCTGAGTTGTAGACCGTATTGCCCACCCAGTGGATATTACGGATATAGTACTTCTTGCCCTCGTCTACTTTGACGTAGACATTGACATGTTTGGGGTCATTGTTCCACACGCTGTCCTTCAGGATTGCGGCGTCGCGGTAGCCCAGCTCATAGTATTTCTCGATGAGCTTCTCCTTGTCAGCCTTCCAGCGCTCAGGGGTGAACTTCTTTGATTTCAGGAAGGTAGAGAGCTTACCGGCCTCATGTGTCTTGGCAAAGGCGCCCTTGTGGAAGAGTCCGCCCTTGATTCTGAGGTTGCTCAGATACTTGTTTCCCTCAATATAGATATGCCGTACTTTGATCTTATCCTTCTTGTCGATGATGACGTCGAGGATGACCTGGTTCTTACCGGTGACGTCGGGACGCTGCTGAATCTCGATGTCTGCATTCTTGTAACCCTTGTCGTCGAAGTATTTCTTAGCCAGGATCTTTGCACGGTCGATCATGTTTGGCGTGATCTGTCCGCCTTGCAGGATACCGAGTTTCTTCTCCATATCCTCTTTCTCGCTCTTCTTCAGTCCCACGTAGTTGATGGTGGAGACACGCGGGCGCGCCTTCAAAGAGATATGCAGATAGATTTTATCACCCACGATAGAGTCGGCTGAGATCTTCACATCGGAGAAGAGCCCATGCTTCCAATAGCGTTTGACGGCCTCCGTGATTTCGGTGCCGGGCACCGAAATATGCTGTCCGACAGAGAGACCTGAGATGCCGGTAAGCATATAATCCTCATAACCGTCAATGCCGGAGACGTTGAAGCCACCAATGACAAGGTCACGCGGCGTGCCGGCATAGTTGATGTCGGGGTGTACGATTTGCTCCTGCGCCTGCACGCTGGCCACGATGGCCATAGCAAGACAAGCTGCCAGGACTTTTTTCTTATTATGATGCATCTTCAAAGAATTGTCGTTTATGATTATATGTTATCCTCGGTATTCTCTTCCACCTGCTGTTCGGTCTTGCCAAAGCGGCGCTGACGCGACTGATAGCTGAGGATGGCTTTGTGCAAGTCTTCCTCAGAGAAGTCAGGCCAATAGGTGTCGCAGAAGTAGAGCTCACTGTAAGCGATCTGCCACAGCAGGAAGTTGCTGATGCGCAACTCGCCACCGGTACGGATCAGCAGGTCGGGATCGGGCATGAAGTTCGTCTGCATGTGCTGGCTGATGAGGTCTTCCGTGATATCGAAGCTTTCGACATGCTGCCGTCCGAGACGCTCAGGGCGTGTGCGCTCTTCGATGATGTCTTTCACAGCCTGCGTGATTTCCCAACGCGAAGAATAGCTCAGTGCCACGACCATCGTCATGGCCTTGTTGTTCTTGGTATGCTCTTCGGTCTCCTTGAGCTTCTGCTGCACCTCATCGGGCAAGCGCTTCACGTCGCCGATGACACGGAATCTGACGTTGTTCTTCATGAAGATTTCATCCTCAAGCGACGTCAGCACGAGTCCCATCAGCGCATGGATCTCAGTGGCAGGACGGTTCCAGTTCTCTGTGGAGAAGGTGTAGAGCGTGAGATATTTCACGCCGAGCCGTACACACTCGGAAGTGATTCTGCGCACCGTGTCCACGCCGGCCTGATGACCGTAAGAGCGGTCTTTACCGCGCTCAGTAGCCCAACGACCATTACCGTCCATGATGATGGCGATGTGTTGAGGAATCCTTGTCATATCGAGTTCTGCCATATCTAAAATTCTTTATTGCACGTTGTACATTTGGGTGAGAAGCTATAGGTGAGTGTTGCTTGCAGCAGCGAGTAGCAATCAGTGTTTTTAAACAGTCCGCTGCTTTTGATGTAATAGGGATCTTTCACCCCGTCGAGCTCATCATTCTGCGCGAAATGTATGGCCCATTCCAATCCCACGTTCACCCGTTCACCGATTTTGTATTTCAATCCCAAGCCTAAGGGCAGGTTAAAGGCCACCTTGCCTTTCTTGCCACCGTCGGTCTGTTTCACGTTGGCGTAGGTCATACCCAGTCCTGCAAAGACGAAGGGCGTGAGCCGTTTGGCGCCTCTGTAGTCCCTACCCGTGCCGTAAGGCCAGAAATTCAACTCATAGAGCACAGAGACATCATAGAGCGAGTTCTTAAAGGTATAGACCTGGTCGGCATAGTCGGGATAGTAGGTCTCCACATCAGCCGACGAGCCTTTCATCGTGCCTTTGGCCACGTTGAGCCGCAACGCCATATAAGGGTTGAAGACATATCTTCCCATCAGCGACACGGCAGGCTGGAGATCTTTCGTCAGGTTGCCGTTGAAGTCGCCGAGATAGCCCACCGCACCCGCGCCGACACCGACCTCAAGCCGGTATTCGCTGTCGTCCTGCGCCATGGATGGAACCGCCATCAAGACCAGGAAGACAAGGGAAGCAAACTGCCGCAACTTCATACGCGCGTGGTTTTCAACCCCCGACTATTTCTCAGCCCACCCGTAGCGGGTCAGACGACCATAGTAGACAGCCGGTGAGGCAGACGCGGAGAGATAGATCATTCCCTTCTGTCCCACTGTCATCGCTGCCGGCACTGCCGCGCCCACGAGAGCGGCTGGAAGCGTATAGGTAGTCTCTGCCGACCATGTGAGTCCTTGGTCGAGACTGCTGTAGATCGTCTTCAGATCACCACCAATAGCCAAGAGCTTACCCTCACAGTTCACCACTTGCAGGTTGCTCAGGCTGGGCAGTGTCTTCAGATTATATTCGTCGTCGGTGAAGAGATACCACGGCTGGCTCTGCGCGCCGTTGCCGTTTTCCTCCACCTTCGCCCACGTCACGGTCTTTCCGTTGCGGTTTCCGATCAACAGCAGGTTGTAAGTATTGTCGTTGGTGACCGCAGCCGAGCAGACAAAGTTCAAGTCTGTCTCCGGCAGATTGTCGGATGCGTCGTCCAAAACATCCGCAGTCCACGTAGCGCCCTGGTCCGGCGAATAGCTGAGACCCGCATCTGTCAGCGCATAGAGCCGTGCGGGGGTAGCACCCAACAGCTGTTTGACGCCACTCAGCGTGGCTACATTCTGCCACTGCTCACCGTCGCTGCTGCGAAGAAGCGCATTGCCGTCAAGGACATAGACACTGCCCTGCTGCACGACAACATTCTTATAGGCGTCGCCACCAAAGGAGCGGCTCAGCTGTTTCCAAGTCTGATTGCTGTAGACAAAGCCCACGGTAGCACCGTCTTTTAAGCCGAAGAGATAGAGCTCATCGCCATTGACGACCATCCGGCGGTCGGTGACAGTCTGGAGAGCCGGCGCTTCTGTGGAGTTCCACTTAAAGACATCGCCCTCCTGCTGGTGCACGTTGACCTTCACGGTATACTCGCGATAGGCCGTACCCTGGGTGTTATAGACGCGTACGCGTACGGGATTTGTGAAGTCGATAGAGTCTGTTGAAGAGTAGTAGGCCAATGAGTCCTGCCCAGCCTTACTCTTCAGGTTGAGCACGATAGTGCCACTATTCTTACTTGAGATGGTCGCCAGGACGTGAGCGACATCGGTTCCTACGGGCAAGGAATCGGGATTATAAATCAGTCTTTGTTGCTGATCGATGGAGAAGGCATAGCCCGACACGGTCAGCGAAGTCTTATACACGCTGTCCGTCACGCCATCAGAAGCGGTGGTGTGGATGTATCTATTGGCGGCACTGAGCGAGAATGCTGTCACTGCAGTATCGTCATAGTAGGTTATTTCATCTTCATCGGAGTTGAGGCATGAAGAAAATGCAAACATAGCCAACGCCATGCAGGCAAATGCCAAGAACTTCTTTATCATTTCGCGCGATATATTATTTTAGTTGCAAATTTACTTAGAATTCTCGTAAATAAAGCGGTTTTTCCCGAATATTATGTAAAAAGTCGCTTTTGCAAAGGGTTTTTAAGGTTGTTTAGTGCTTATTGTCGATAGGGCACAAAAAAAAGACAATACAATCACTTGCACTGTCTTCTTCGTAGAATGATGTTACTCAACGTGGTTGTTCACCAAGAAAAAAACGCTTAGCGCGGTCATCAATATGACCAAAACCACCATTGATATAGATTCTAAATCTAATAACATCATCCTAACTTTACCTTAAAAAATCTATCAAACTACTAACCTAATGAAACTTTATGTATATCTTCTCACGAAGACACTGCAAAGATAAGCAATAGTTGAGAATCCTCCAAATATTATTCACTTTATTTTCATTCCAATGACAAAAAAAGTCTGCTGCTGCAAAAAACAAGCCCGGGAACGGCACAAAAACCCCGTATTGTGCAAGAAATAACAGACGTAGGGGCACTAAAAAACCTCCCCAGTACCGAGGTACCGGGGAGGTGTATGTTGAAGACTGTCTCCCGCTATCTACATACGGAGTTCATACTCCTTATTATATATAGGAGAGAGTGTCTTACTGTCTCGACTTTCTTCAAGACGATTAGAGCTGAGGACCAGCAGCGACGAGAGCCTTACCAGCCTCGTTGCCTTCGTACTTCTTGAAGTTCTTGATGAAGCGCTGAGCCAGATCCTTGGCCTTAGCGTCCCACTCAGAAGCGTCCTTGTATGTATCACGAGGATCCAGGATGTCCTTGTTCACACCCTCGAGCTCTGTAGGAACAACGAAGTTGAAGTAAGGAATGGTCTTCGTAGGAGCCTTGTCGATCTCGTGATCGAGGATGCGGTCGATGATACCACGTGTATCGCGGATAGAGATACGCTTGCCAGTACCGTTCCAGCCAGTGTTGACCAGGTAAGCCTTAGCACCGCTCTTCTCCATGTGGCGAACGAGCTCCTCAGCATACTTTGTAGGATGCAGCTCCAGGAAAGCCTGGCCGAAGCAAGCAGAGAAGGTAGGAGTCGGCTCTGTGATACCGCGCTCTGTACCAGCCAGCTTAGCTGTGAAGCCAGAGAGGAAGTAGTACTTCGTCTGCTCAGCGTTCAGGATAGATACTGGAGGCAACACACCGAAGGCGTCAGCGCTCAGGAAGATCACCTGCTTAGCAGCGGGACCCTCGCTCTCAGGACGCTGGATGTTCTTGATGTGGTAGATAGGATAGCTGACACGCGTGTTCTCGGTGACGCTCTTGTCTGCGAAGTCGATCTTGCCGTCCTTGTCAACGGTAACGTTCTCCAGCAGAGCATCGCGTGTGATAGCGCCGTAGATGTCAGGCTCAGCCTCCTTGTCGAGGTTGATGACCTTAGCGTAGCAACCGCCTTCGAGGTTGAACACGCCCTTGTCGTCCCATCCGTGCTCGTCATCACCGATAAGCAGACGCTTAGGATCGGTAGACAGCGTGGTCTTACCTGTACCAGACAGACCGAAGAAGATAGCGGTGTTCTCACCGTTCTTGTCTGTGTTGGCAGAGCAGTGCATGGAAGCGATGCCCTTCAGAGGCAAGAAGTAGTTCTGCATAGAGAACATACCCTTCTTCATCTCACCACCATACCATGTATTGATGATCACCTGCTCCTTGCTGGTGACGTTGAACATCACACAAGTCTCAGAGTGCAGGCCAAGCTCTTTCCAGTTCTCAACCTTAGCCTTAGAAGCATTGTAGACGATGAAGTCCGGCTCCTGCTCGAAGTCAGCAGTTGTCTTTGGACGGATGAACATATTTGTCACGAAGTGAGCCTGCCAAGCAACCTCCACGATGAAGCGAACCTTCATACGTGTGTCGCGGTGTGTGCCGCAGAAGCCATCAACGACATACAGCTTCTTGTTGGAGAGCTCCTTCTTGGCAATCTCCTTCACAGCATTCCAAGCCTCCTTGGTAGCACGGTGGTTGTCGTTGTGATACTCCTCAGAGTCCCACCATACAGTGTCATGAGAAGTCTCATCGTCAACGATGAACTTATCCTTAGGAGAACGACCTGTGTAGATACCGGTGAACACGTCAACAGCACCTAACTCTGTCTCGTGACCAACCTCGTAGCCCTCAAGACCTTCCTTGGTCTCCTCGTTGAACAGCACCTCGTAAGAAGGATTGTACAGAACCTCTGCAGTACCTGTCTGGATTCCGTAGCTTGCTAAAACTGATTTATCAAACTTTGCCATTTTATAAAATGTATTTAAGTTGTGAATGGTATTCTACCTTGATTTAATTCGAATGCAAAGGTAGCAAAAAGATAATAACTCCCAAAAGTTTGCAACTTAAATTTCCCTCCCCAACAATTGTTTTTAGGTTAAAGATATTAAAAACTATCACTTCTTCTAAGTTTTGACATTTGCACTTTGCAAAAACTAACTACCTTTGTATCACCCCTTTTACAATTCATACTAAACTCAAAAACACTATATCAACAAGATGGAAGTTATCAACTTATCAAAAGAAAACAGTATCATCGGACAGTACATGGCCGAGATGCGCGACGCTGAATACCAGAAAAACCGGCTGCTCTTCCGCAACAACATCATGCGGGTAGGTGAATACGAGGCCTTCGAGATCTCAAAACGGCTCAACTATGAGCAGCGCGACGTAGCCACGCCCTTAGGCATCGCACGTGTCAACGTACCGACAGACAAGCTTGTGCTGGCTACGATCTTCCGTGCCGGACTGCCTTTTCATCAGGGCTTTCTCAACATCTTCGACCATGCGGGCAACGCCTTCGTCTCGGCCTACCGCGAATATACCGACAAGGAGCACCACAAGGTAGGCATACACGTGGAGTATCTCGCCACGCCAAGCATCGACGCCAAGACGCTCATCATCGCCGACCCAATGCTCGCCACCGGCGGCAGCATGGAGCTGGGCTACAAGGCTTTCCTCTCCAAAGGCACGCCCAAGCGCATCCACGTCTGCTGCGTCATCGCCACGGAAGAGGGCATCGACCACATCAAGTCGGTATTCCCCGACGACAAGACCACCATCTGGTGCGCCGCCATCGACCCGGGAATGAACGAGCACAAATACATCGTGCCGGGATTTGGCGACGCCGGCGACCTCTGCTACGGCGACAAGCTCTGACCGACACAAGGACTCCACAACGACGATGCTGGCGGACTGACCGTCAGCATCTGTCGTTTATTTAGACATGAAGCCATGAAAGATGCCACGAAATTTGTCAGAAACATAAATTATTGGTATCTTTGCACCAACACAGCGAAGAGCTTTTAAGAGATGATGCAAGCAATGATTTTCGCAGCAGGCTTGGGCACACGCCTCAAGCCCCTCACCGACCACATGCCAAAAGCTATGGTGGAGGTTGGCGGTGAGCCCCTGCTCAAGCGCGTAATCTTCAAATTGCGCGATGCCGGTGTCACGCGCTTTGTGGTCAACGTCCACCATTTTTCCGGACAGATCGTTGACTATCTCAATGCCAACAACAACTTTGGACTCGACATCCGCGTCAGCGATGAGAGCGAGCAACTCCTTGACACCGGTGGCGGCATACGCCACGCTGCCCCTCTCTTCGACCCTCACTACCCTATCCTTATTCATAATGTGGACATTCTGAGCAATGTCGACCTCGGCAAGTTCTATCGGCATGACCCGAAGGTGATGTGCCCGGAGTGCGGCGTGCCGCATGTCATGGCAGGCGCGCAACTGCTCGTCAGCTGGCGCAAGACGCGCCGCTATCTGCTCTTCAACGACCAGATGCTCCTCGTCGGATGGGTGAATATCGAGACGGGCGAGGTGAAAACGCCGTGGCCCGACGTGCGCGAGGCACTCTCAGAGGTGGAGTTTCCGCTCACCGTCGACGCAGAGCAACCGCCGCTTCTCGCCGGCCGCTACCACATGTATGCCTTCAGCGGCATCCACACCTTCTCCCCCACTCTATTCCCCAAGATGGTTGGCTGGCCGGCAAAGTTCCCAATCATGGACTTCTATCTCAAGACGTGCCGCGACGTGCCCATCAAGGGATATGTCAAAAACGACCTCCGGCTCCTCGACGTAGGCAAGCAGGACACGCTGGCCGAGGCGGAGCAGTTCCTCAAAACGCTGTAGCATTCAATATTCAACATTGATCATTCAACATTAACATATCGTTTATGCAACAGAAGATTATCATTCTTGATTTCGGATCGCAGACCACGCAGCTCATCGGCCGCCGTGTTCGCGAGCTGGACACCTTCTGCGAGATTCTGCCCTACAACAAGTTTCCCAAGGACGACACGGGCGTCATCGGTGTCATCCTCAGCGGCAGTCCTTACTCTGTCCACGACAAGGAAGCCTTCAAGGTAGACCTCAGCCAGTTCATCGGTAAGTATCCGGTGCTGGGCATCTGCTACGGTGCGCAGTTCATCAGCTACTCCGGTGGCGGTAAGGTAGAGCAGACCGGCACCCGTGAGTACGGTCGCGCCAATCTCCAGCAGTTCGATGCCAGCAATCCGCTCTTCAAAGGCTTTGAGCCCAACTCACAGGTGTGGATGAGCCACGGCGACACGATCACCGCCATCCCGAGCGACTATCATGTCATCGGCTCCACCGCCGACGTGAAGTACGCCGCCTTTGCCAGCGACACCAACCCCGTGTGGTGCGTGCAGTTCCACCCCGAGGTGTACCACACCACACAGGGCACTCAGCTGCTCCGCAACTTTGTCGTCGACATCTGCGGCAGCCGTCAGGAGTGGAGTCCGGCCTCGTTTGTCGACTCCACCGTCAAGGAGCTGAAAGAGCAGCTCGGCAACGACCGCGTCATCCTCGGTCTTTCCGGCGGTGTGGACTCCAGTGTCTGCGCTACCCTGCTCCACCGTGCCATCGGCAAGAACCTCACGTGTATCTTCGTCGACCACGGCATGCTGCGCAAGAATGAGTTCCAAAAGGTCATGGAAGCCTACAACGGTCTGGGACTGAACGTCATCGGCGTGGATGCCAGCGAGAAGTTCTTCAAGGACCTCGAAGGCGTCACTGACCCGGAGAAGAAGCGCAAGATCATCGGCCGCGACTTCGTGGAGGTCTTCAACGCCGAGGCTAAGAAGATCACCGACGCCAAATGGCTCGCTCAGGGCACCATCTATCCCGACCGCATCGAGAGCCTGAGCATCACCGGCATGACCATCAAGAGCCACCACAACGTGGGCGGGCTGCCCAAGGACATGAAGCTTCAGCTCTGCGAACCGCTGAAATGGCTGTTCAAGGACGAGGTGCGCCGCGTGGGCTATCAGCTGCAGATGCCTGAGCGTCTCATCAAGCGTCATCCCTTCCCGGGCCCAGGTCTCGCCGTGCGTATCCTTGGCGACATCACCCGCGAGAAGGTGCGCATCCTGCAAGATGCCGATGATATCTACATCGAGAAGATGCACGACTACAAGATGTCGGACGGCACGAGCCTCTACGACCACGTCTGGCAGGCCGGTACCGTGCTGCTCTCCACCATCCGCTCCGTAGGAGTGATGGGCGACGAGCGCACCTATGAGCATCCCGTAGCCCTGCGCGCCGTGACCTCTATGGACGCTATGACAGCCGACTGGGCCCGTCTGCCCTATGACTTCATGGCCGACGTGAGCAACGAGATCATCCGCAAGGTCAAGGGTGTCAACCGCGTTTGCTATGACATCTCCTCAAAACCGCCTTCGACAATCGAGTGGGAGTAAGGAATGACAGCAAGCGCTGTGCATGAGCAAATGGCGCTTGCGCAGCTCTCACAGAGAGATATACAAACTCTCACAAAAGGATATTCAAACTAAAAAAATCCCGGTACAGATGATTCTGTATCGGGATTTTTTTAGCCAAGCAAGCAGTCTGAACATGCAACTGGCTAATAATCATTTCATTTCAATCGTTATGAAATCGTTAAAAGCGTTGTTTATTGATGGTCAAACATTCGTTTGACCAATAGTCAAACGAACGTCGTCCAATTGGCTAACGAACGTTTGACCAATCATCCAACGAACGTTTGACCATGAACAAATGCGCGTAAAAACACTAAGATCTCAGTTCATGTAATACGTGTGCACACTGGTTCCTTGTGCTGACGGCAGGTAGTTAATGCCCCACCAGCACATTTGCAACAAGGCGAAGTTGACGATGAGCACCCACAGGGCAAAGCGCATGTTGCTCTGCCGCCGCAGCCGATAATGGATATAAACCAGATAGGCGAGCCACGTAGCCGCCGCCCACGTCTCCTTAGGATCCCATGCCCAGTAGTTGCCCCACGCCATCTTGGCCCACAAGGCACCGGAGAGCATGCCGAGGGTGAGAAAAGCCCAACCGACATAGACGAGGTTGTCGGTGACCGTCCACTCCTTGTCCGACGGTGCCTCATGGTGATGGAAGAAGAGCAGGTAGACAGCCATGACAAAGGCGGCGCCAAGCAGCGCGTAAGCCATCATGTAGATGATGACATGCGGAGCGAACCACGGGCTTTGCAGTGCGGGCATCATTGTCTTGCTGTGTATCTCTGGCTTGAAGAGGTTGATGGTGATAAACACAGCAGCCAACACGGTAGAGAACGACAGCAACCACTTATAGTTCCACCGGCTGTAGACAATCAGCCCCATCAACGGCAGGAAGAGCGAGTACCACAGACGCGTCTCGCCCATCGTGCGCATCGGCGGACGGTCGAGAGCGGTCCACAGCACGATGATATAGGAAAGGAAGACAACCAGGCCCGCCACGGTGGCCCCGACAGCCAAGGCTTTCTTTCCCTTCCAGGAAAAGAAGGCGCCGAGCGCCCAGAAGAGGATGGCGGCAAGGGCGAAAAACAGAAAGAAATTCCAGATTTGCATGGTTAACGTTTTTGTATGAATATCAGTATGGCACCGAGAATCAGCAGATACAGTCCCACATAAGTATAGGGCAGCCAGGGATCCTTGACCAGTTCAAAGACGCTGACATTGCTCCACTTGCCCATCTGCTCGTTGTAGCTGAGCTGATAGATCTTCCAGGCACCGAGGCTGAAAGGCTTGTTGACTTCTATCGTCGTCGGTATGTTCAGCTCATCCTCTTGGGTATAGATATTCACGTTGGAGGCGTAGCGCATCGGTTCGCGCGTCGGCATGACCACCTCAAGGTTGTTGCCTAAGCTGACGCCACTGATGGGAAAGAGATAGCTGCCGCTGGAGACCCATCCTGTCTTCCGCTGCTTTCCCTTGGTAGCAGAGATGTAGAGCGCCGTAGCGGCTCCCTTGCCCTGGTAAGCGACGAAGCCGCCCTCGTTGAGCCGCATACCGAGTTGGTCCATCTTCATGCGTGTAGCCATTCCCTCAGGCATCCCTTTCATCATCTTCGCCATCGCCTTCGGCATGGCATTGTCGATTCTCTTTAAAACTTGAATCTTCCAGCCTAAGAGTTCCGTCGGCGTGTAGCTGTCGTCGATGACAAGCGTCTGAGGCTTCTTCTGCGGCTGTGGCAGTCCCGTCTTCATGCTCACCACCATCAGCTTTGGCGGATACTCGTCGATGGTGAAGCGGTTGAGCTGAATGGCAAGGGGCAGTTCTATGACATTGTTGTAGGCGTCGAGCGCGCGCCATTCGGGCTTTCCTTCCTCACAATACATCTTCAGCTTCTGCATGTCAGCACTGCCAAGCGTGCCGCAGAGGATGAAGATGAACAGTCCTATATGGCACACCAGCGAGGGGATCACCTGCCGGCGGAAGTGACAGATCTGCAGGATGGCCACCTCACCGACGATCATCGTATTCCACAGATAGACGAGGATAAACGGCCAGAAATTGAGCATCTTCGTCAGTCCGAGCACATCGGCGGCAGGCTTTCCCTCAGGCGCTTGCCGCGTGAGTCCCATGACAATGGTGAGAACGGCGGCGGCGGCCAGTGCAGGCACGGCAGCCTGGACGGTCGTCATAAACCGGAAGAAATAGACACGTGACCGCAAGGCATAGAAGACAGCCAGCAGTAGCAACAAAAAGGCCAGGGCAAGAATATTGCCCGGCCACATAAACACGATCCAGTCAAGAGGCCCCACCGCCGCCTGCAGCAGGCCCCCGGTGACGAGGAGCCCAATGCTGATGGCGGAGCCTTCTTTATAGGTATAGGGTTGTTTCCACATATTTTTATCAATCGTTCTACAGCCGCGGGGTTAGATCGGCTGGGTGATGAACCGCTTGTTCTTTCTTGCTGTCTCGATCCACTTCGGCACGATGGTGTCGAGGAAGTCCTTCTTTTGCTGACGGAGCTTACCCATGTCGAGACCGATATATTTCTGAGCCTTCTCCTTGGTAGAGAGGTCCGGGATAGGCACCTCGCCGCTGTAGCCGTGACGGGCCAGCACCTTGGCAATGCTCAGACGGGCCTGTCCGGCATAGTAGAGCGCGTCGCTGAGCAGTCGGGTGACTTCCTGCGGGGCATGGAAGCTGGCTCCGTGGCTGGCCACGGCGTAGTCCCAACGCCACTGGCTCTTGCGGATGTCCTCCAAAGCGGCGGCCATCTCCTTCTCGTTGGCGCCTTTCTTCCAGGCGAAAGCAGCCTCGATATGGGCTGTAGAGAGTTCCTTCTCCACCTTGGCGCGCACCTCAAGCACCTTCTCCTGACGCTCATAGACATTCTTGCGCAGTGTCTCGGCATCCTGACGGTGGCAGGTCTGGCACGTGCGGTCGATATGTGCGAGCGGCGACATGATGTGATGGTCGGTGTATTTCACGCCACCCTCCTGGATGTAAGGCATGTGGCAGTCGGCACAAGAAAGGCCCCGCTGACCATGAATGCCCTGCTTGAAGATCTCGTAACCAGGATGCTGAGCCTTCAGAATCTTGGCATGGGACAGCGGATGGATATAGTCGTAGAAGCCGATACTGTCGTAGTAAGCCTCGGCATCCTCGCAGGTCAAGCCCTTGTCCTGCGGGAATTTGAGGTAGTTGGTACCTTTCTCGAAGTAGTACTCCGTGTGGCATTGTGCGCACACGAGTGAGCGCATCTCCTGGTGGCTGGCCTTTCTGACGTCTTTGCCGGCGCGTGCCCACGCCTCGTAGAGGGCCGGACGGGCAGGCTTCAAGTCCATCGTGCGGGCATCGTGGCAGTCAGAGCATCCGATAGTGTTCATCACCTCGCTGCCCCAGTCGCTCCACTTGGCGGCATAGAAGGCATTCTTGCCTTTCTCGCGCATCAGTCGTGGCACGTCAGGTCCCTTGCACGTCCAGCACGTACCCGGTTGCATGTCCTTCTGTCCGTCCACCCCCGGTGCACCCGTGCGCAGGATCTTGCGCAGGTCTTCGATGCAGTGACGGTGCCCGCGCGGCGTGTTGTAGTCGCGGCTGAAAGCATAGCCGTCCCACAGAATGACCATCAGCGGATGCTGCGCGAGGGCATCCTGCTCCTGCGAGGAGTTGTATTTGCTCACGAAAGATGTGTCCTCCGTCATCGCCCACGTCTCGTACTCGTGTGGGAAGTCTTCCGCGAACTTCTCGTTTTGCGCCACGATGGAGTCGGTCATTGGCGTACGGCGATTGTTAAACACAGATACGACTTCGGCGCGGCGCTCCAGGAGCGACGAGCAGAGAAGCCCAAGAACGAAAACGATGACCATAGCTCCGAGGAAGAGCAGCCATCCTTGCCATTTTTTCAGTTGTCGTGACATATCGGTAAGTTTTTAGTTTTTCTGTGTGTTAATGTCCCAATGCTTTCTGCAGCCATTCGGGTACAGGGCTGGGTGGAATGGGAGCCTGGGTCTCAGCGCCAGGCGTAGAAGAGAGAGTGTTCATGCCTCCGTGCGGCACGTTGCGGTGGCAGTCCCAGCAGGCAAAGCCTTCGCCGCGCTTGGCGAGCATGTAGTCGATCTTGCCCGTGCGCACCATGCGCGTGTTAAGCTCAGTGTGGCAACGGATGCAGTTGTCCATGATGACCTCCGCGCTGGCGTTTTCTGCCATGATTGCCTGATGCTCGCTGTTGGTGACAAAATAGGCAACGTGCTTCATGCCGTCAAGGCCTTTGAAGAAATATTTCGCCGCCAGCGAGGTGTGAGGAACATGGCAGTCGTTGCACGTGGCATCGCGTCCATGGGAGGAATGTGACCATGTGGCATACCAAGGCGACATGATATGGCAGTTGACACACGCTGCCGGATCATCACCTATTATATAGGTATGCATGCGAAGCAAGTAGGCAAAGAGTCCGCCTAAACCTACGATGACTCCACACAGGACAAGACCAACGACCTTTTGACGGTAAGAGAGGGTAAACCTCCACTTTTTGAGTTTGCCAAGATCCATAGGTTGTTATATTATTAAGTAATAGCTTCTTTCGTTTGCAAATATAGGCGGAATATTTGAGAAAAGCAAATATTTCGGCAACAAATTATCCTAATAAATGAGGATAATCCCCTTTCAGCTAATTTTCCTACCTTTGCACTCCATCAACAAAACAATTATCAACAGGTTATGACCAAAGTCTTCACCCATTTCTCATCCGACGCCGACAGCCGGCGCGACGAGCTTATCCGCACCATTGAGCACAGCGTAGAGCACCTCACGCTCGCTGAGCTTGAGGCACTCTACTACGATCTTGTGTCCAAAGACTATATCCGATAAGGCTTCCGGCAGACGTTGCGAGCCCTGTCCCCTACTCCGCTGCTTCCGGTTCTCGCATGATAGCATCCAGTGATTTCCGCATCAGCTCTTTCTTGGCTGCGTCATAGCTGAGGTGGTCGTGGTCCATCACCATGCGCACAGCGCGGTCGATGAGCTTCTCGTTGGTCAGCTCCATGTCGACCATCTTGTTGCCCTTGACCCGTCCGAGACGTATCATCACCGTGGTGGAAATCATGTTGAGCACCATCTTCTGTGCCGTTCCCGACTTCATGCGCGACGAGCCGGTGACAAACTCCGGACCGACGATGATCACCACGGGATAGTCGCTCTCGGTCTCCAACGGCGTGCCGGGATTGCTGGTGATGCATCCTGTGACCACGCCGTGGCGGCGCGCCTCACGCAGGGCACCCACCACGTAGGGTGTAGTGCCCGAGGCTGCTATGCCGATGACGGTGTCGCCGGAGGCTATCCCCTGCCCCATCAGATCGTTCCAGCCCTGCTGCTCATCGTCTTCGGCATGCTCCACAGCATGGCGAAGCGCGGTGTCGCCACCGGCAATCAGGCCTACGACCAGCCGGGGATCAGTGCCGTAGGTCGGTGGCAGCTCCGAGGCGTCGAGCACACCGAGGCGCCCGCTGGTGCCCGCTCCAATGTAGAACAGACGCCCGCCTTGCCGCATGCGCTCCACAATAGCCTCCGTGAGCCGTGTGATCTGAGGCAACGCCTGCTCCACGGCATCCGCCACGCGATGGTCCTCGCGGTTGATGTCGCGCAGCAGTTCGGCTACCGGCTTCTGCTCCAAATCGTCATAGAGCGAAGCCTCTTCCGTGATCCGTCGCATGAATCAGTCTCCCACCTTTACTTCCACTACTTTTTCTCCTTGAGCAGGTCTCTGATTTCGGTGAGCAGCTTTTCTTCATTGCTGGGCTGCAGAGTCGGAGCGGGCTCCTCCTTCTTTTTACGCATGAGCACGTTGATGCCTTTGACCAGGAGGAAAACACAGAAAGCAATGATGACAAAGTCGATGAGTGTCTGGATGAAGTTGCCATAGTTGATAGTGGCAGGATTCATCTGCTCCACGCCGGGGATGATCACCCTGGGCAGTGTGACTTTCAGGTCGGAGAAGTTCACACCGCCGATCAGCCATCCGATGGGCGGCATGATGATGTCGTCGACAATACTGCTCACAATCTTACCAAACGCACCGCCGATGATCACACCGACAGCCATGTCCACTGCATTGCCTCTGACGGCAAAATCCTTGAACTCTTGAATAAATTTACCCATAATAACAGAACTGTGAAAGTGAAGAGTCCATTTTGACAACTGGACTTAACACTCTGATAAACGTTTATATTATTTAATACTTATTGCTTGTGCAAAATTAGAAAATAATTTGTATCTTTGCAATCGATAAGCAAGAAAAGTCTCTTGCGAGACAACAAAAAAAACATATTCGACGAAGAGAACACATTTTATAACCCTTTATAAATAATAGAAAGTAAAATGGCAAATGTTAAAGTAGCTATCAATGGTTTCGGTCGTATCGGCCGTCTCGCATTCCGCCAGATGTTCGCAGCTCCTGGCTATGATGTTGTTGCTATCAACGACCTGACCAGCCCGAAGATGCTGGCTCAGCTCCTGAAGTATGATACCACTCACGGTGGTTATCAGGGCATTATCGGCGAGAAGCCCGAGCATACCGTTTCTTACAGCGACGAGCCTTTCACAGAGAATGGCAAGGAAGCAGCTGGTTACATCGAGGTAGATGGCAAGAAGATCACTATCTACAAGGAGAAGGACGCAGCTAACCTGCCTTGGGGTGCTCTGGACATCGACGTTGTCCTGGAGTGCACTGGCTTCTATACTTCTAAGGACAAGAGCATGGCTCACGTTAAGGCCGGCGCTAAGAAGGTCGTTATCTCTGCTCCTGCAGGCAACGATCTGAAGACCATCGTCTTCAACGTGAACAACAAGACTCTGACCAAGGACGACCAGATCATCAGCGCAGCTTCTTGCACAACCAACTGCTTGGCTCCTATGGCTAAGGCTCTGAACGACAAGTATCCTATCCAGGCTGGTATCATGCAGACCATCCACGCCTACACTGGCGATCAGATGATCCTCGACGGTCCTCAGCGCAAGGGTAACCTGCGTCGTAGCCGTGCTGGTGCTTGCAACATCACTCCTGCTTCCTCTGGCGCTGCTAAGGCTATCGGCCTGGTTCTGCCTGAGCTGAACGGCAAGCTGATCGGTGCTGCACAGCGTGTACCTGTGCCCGATGGCTCTACTACTCTGCTCTACGCTGTCGTTAAGGGCAAGGACGTCACTGTTGAGAGCGTCAACGCTGCTATGAAGGCTGAGGCTAACGAGAGCTTCGGTTACAACGAGGAGGAGATCGTTTCTTCTGATATCCTCGGCATGCGCTACGGTTCTCTCTTCGACGCTACACAGACTATGGTTGTGAAGCTCGACGACGACACCTATGAGGTGCAGGTTGTTTCTTGGTACGACAACGAGAACTCTTACACTTCTCAGATGGTTCGCACCATCAAGTACTTCGCTGAGCTGAAGTAATACCCGAGAAGGTAACAACGCTGAAATAACAAGGTCCGCAGTTTCGTGCTGCGGGCCTTTTTTGTTTTCATACCAAAAAGACGCCGTGAGGGCGCACTCATTATTATATATAAAGACGTACTCCTTATTATATATAGGTGATCTCGTGATTATATATAATAGCTCTCCTTATTATATACCTGTGTTCGCCTTGTTTTGTATAATCGTTCACCCTGCTATAAGAATAGTACACTATATCAAAATTCACGTGTTTTTTATCAATTATAACCCTAAGCAATAAGAAAAACACGCTATCTTTGCAACCGTACTACAATCAATAAACAAGGATTTCCCGATAACTAAAAACATGATGACCAATCAGATGACATCCATCTACCTGCTCAGCAATGACCAGGATATCCACTGGGGACTGACCGTCAGCACCGTGGGTTATCAGCATATCGCACCCGGAGAAGCCTATCCTCCCAAGGGACATCCGCAGGCTTATTCGTTCCAAGCGGGTAGGGGACGCGTGCTCGACGAGTATCAGTTTGTCTACATCTCCCACGGACAGGGCGTCTTCGAGTCAAAGAGCTTCGGACAGACAACGGTAGGGGAGGGCGACATGTTTCTGCTCTTCCCCGGGGAGTGGCACAGCTACCAGCCCGACGAAGCCACCGGATGGGACGAATACTGGATAGGATTCAAGGGACTGAACATCGACAGCCGCGTGAGCAATAGCTTCTTCCTGCCACGTGAACCGATCTTTCATGTGGGGCTCAACGAGGACATCGTACGTCTCTACCGCAACGCCATCACCATCGCAAGCGAGCAGGGCATAGGTTTCCAACAGATGCTCGGCGGCGTGGCGAACATGCTGCAAGGCTATGCCTTCGCCCTCAACCGCCACAACACCTTCGAGGATCAGCAGGCCGCGGAAGCCATCCATAAGGCAAAAATCATCATGACCGAGAAGTTCAGCCAGAAGATCGGACCCACAGATGTCGCTGACGCCATCAACATGGGATACTCCAAGTTCCGACGACTCTTCAAGGAATACACGGGCTATGCGCCTTTGCAGTACTTGCAGGAGCTCCGCCTTCAGCGCAGCAAACAACTGCTCGTCGGCACTGATCTCAGCCTCACCGAGATTGCCGACCGCGTAGGTTATGACAATGCCGACTACTTCTCTGCTGCATTCAAAAAGAAAAACCATATTACACCAGCCAATTTCCGAAAGAAAAGATGAAACACTATTTAGCCATTGACTTGGGAGCTACCTCCGGACGCACCATCGTCGGCACACTCGACAAAGGCCGTGTCGCCCTTGAGGAACTCACCCGTTTCGACAATCCGCTCATCGCTTTGGGCGGACATCTCTATTGGGATCTCTACGCTCTCTACAACGAAATCATACGCGGACTGCAGCTCGCTGCACAACGTGGCATCGACATTCAGAGCATCGGCATCGACACCTGGGGCTGCGACTTCGCGCTCTTCGGCGACGACGGCGCGCTGCTCGGCAACCCCATCGCCTATCGCGACCCACACACCAACGGCATGATGGAGCACTTCTTCCACGACCGCATGCCCAAGGATGAAGTCTACCGGCGCACTGGCATACAGTTTATGAACTTCAACAGCCTCTTCCAGCTCTATGCCATGGAACAGCACCATAGCAGTGCACTAAAGGTTGCCAAGAAGATTCTCTTCATTCCTGACGCCCTCGGATACATGCTCACCGGTAAAGCCGTCTGCGAGTACACCGTGGCCTCAACGTCTCAGTTGCTCAATCCCGCCACCAGCGACCTCGACGAGGAACTGCTCCGCGCACTCGGACTGCCCCGCAACGTCTTTGGCCCCATGGCTATGCCCGGCACCGTTCTCGGCACGCTCACGCCGGAAGTGCAGAAGCTCACAGGACTCGGAGACGTACCCGTGATCACTGTTGCCGGCCACGACACTGCCAGCGCCGTAGCTGCCGTACCTGCAAAGGACGAGCATTTCGCCTATCTCAGCAGCGGCACGTGGAGTCTCATGGGCATAGAGACACCTCAGGCTATCATCAACACTGAAAGCCAAAAACGCAACTTCACCAACGAGGGCGGCATAGACGGCACCACACGCTTCCTGAAGAATATCTGCGGCATGTGGATGTATGAGTGCTGCCGACGTGAATGGAAGAAACAGATTCTCGCTGAGGAACATGATGAAGCGAAAGCACAGCAGCGCATCACTACAGAACTCGCACACATCCGCCTGCAGGACGATGCCATGAAAGAGGCCCCAAACCGCACACTTGTCAACCCCGACGACCCAATGTTCGCTGCTCCGGACTCTATGCTGCAGGCCATACACAACTACTGCGAGGCTCACAATCAGCCCATTCCCGAGACACGGGCTCAGGTGTGCCGATGCCTTTTCGACTCGCTCGTCAACCGCTACAAGACTGTCTTTGGCTGGCTGCAGGACTTCGCGCCGTTCGCCATCGACACGCTGCACATCATCGGCGGGGGCAGCCTCAATGCTTATCTCAACCAGATGACCGCTGACGCACTCGGCGTGACCGTGCTTGCCGGACCGCAGGAAGGCACTGCTCTCGGCAACATCATGCTTCAGGCTAAGGCCAACGGTGGAGTAGGGGACATCTGGGACATGCGACACGTCATCGCACAAAGCATCACACTAAAAGAATATCAACCAAATAAATAAAGACCAATATGACAACGAAACAAATCCAACAGAACTATGAGATCGCCCGCGAGCGCTATGCTGCTCTCGGTGTGGACACTGACAAAGCACTGGAAACGCTCCAGCATACACCCATCAGCCTCCATTGCTGGCAGGCCGACGATGTCGTCGGCTTTGAACGCGGAGAGGCTGCTTCCGGCGGCATTCAGGCTACGGGCAACTATCCGGGACGCGCCCGCAACATCGAGGAGCTGCGCCAGGATGTCGACAAAGTGCTCTCTTTGCTCGGCGGTACCTTCCGTTTCAATCTCCACGAGACCTACGGCGAGTTTGGCGGAAAGTTCGTAGACCGCGACCAGGTAGAGCCGAAATACTTCGAAGGCTGGATGCAGTGGGCCAAAGAGCGCAAGATGAGCCTCGACTTCAACTCCACATCGTTCTCTCATCCCAAGAGCGGCTCACTGACACTGGCCAATCCTGACAAGGACATCCGCGACTTCTGGATCGAGCATACCAAGCGCTGCCGCCGCATCGCCGACGCCATGGGTAAGGCACAGGGCGATCCCTGTATCATGAACATCTGGATCCATGACGGCAGCAAAGACCTCACCGTAGAGAAATACCGCTATCGCGAAATCCTCAAGAACAGCCTCGACGACATCCTCGCTGAGAAACTTCCAAATATGAAGGACTGCCTCGAAGCCAAGCTCTTCGGCATCGGACTGGAGGCTTACACCGTCGGCTCGCATGACTTCTATGCCGGCTACTGCTCCAAGAACAATGTCATCTACACGCTCGACACGGGCCACTATGAGCCCACGGAGAACGTCTCCAATGCTGTCTCTTCCCTGTTGCTCTTCGTGCCTGAGCTGATGCTTCACGTCAGCCGACCGATGCACTGGGACAGCGACCATGTGACGCTCTTCGACGACAACACGCGCAACCTCTTCGCCGAACTGGTGCGTGCCAACGCCCTCGACCGTGCGCATATCGGTCTCGACTATTTCGACGCCAGCATCAACCGCATCGGCGCTTATATCATCGGCGTGCGCGCCGCACAGAAGAGCTTGCTCCAGGCCCTCCTTGAACCGCTGCCCACGCTGCGCAAGTACGAGGATGAAGGCCGCTTCTTCGAGCGGCTGGCCCTGCTGGAGGAAGAGAAGACACTACCGCTCGGTGCTGTCTACGACTACTTCAACTTGAAGAACAATGTGCCCGTGGCCGAAGACTATCTCGCCGACGTGGAGCAATACGAGAAAGAAGTGCTCAGCAAACGCTGACACCTGTCTATTATTTATTAGTTGACACCTTATTATATATATAGGGACTAAACAATTAGCTGCAGCAGGGTGGGGGACTGTCCTCCACCCGCTGTCTACCGACTATGGAGATATTGATAGGATTATTGATTATCGCTGCCGGCGCCTTCTGCCAGTCGAGTTGCTACGTGCCCATCAACAAAGTCAAGGATTGGAGTTGGGAGAGCTACTGGCTCGTACAAGGTGTCTTTGCCTGGCTGCTCCTGCCACTGTTGGGAGCTGAGTTAGCAGTGCCGTCTGGTCATGGTCTCATAGAGCTATTGGCAGGTGCCAACCGCTTCCATGTGGCCATGACAGTGTTCTTTGGGGTGCTTTGGGGCGTAGGTGGACTGACCTTTGGTCTGTCGATGCGCTACCTCGGTGTTGCCCTCGGACAGTCCATCGCCTTGGGTACCTGTGCGGGGCTGGGCACGATCATGGGACCGGTACTCATCAACGCGTTCTTTCCCGAAGAGCACGCCCTCAGCCAGCTTACCGCCTCTGTGCTCATTGGTGTCGCTGTCACCCTTCTCGGCATTGCCATCATCGGATGGGCCGGAAAGCGCAAGACGGCCACACTCTCGGAAGAAGAAAAGCGCAAAGCCGTCAAGGACTTCAACTTCCCGAAGGGCATCACCATCGCACTACTCGCCGGTTTCATGAGCGGTTGTTTCAACGTAGGACTGGAGTTCGGCAAGGACATCAACTTCGGTGAACTGACGCCGGCCATGTACCGCACGCTGCCCGCCACACTGCTTGTCACACTTGGTGGCTTCGTGACCAACGCCGTCTATTGCTTGTGGCAGAACCAGCACAACCACACATGGGCCGACTATGGCAAGGGCAAGGTTTGGGCCAACAACCTCTTCTTCTGCTTCCTCGCCGGCGCACTGTGGTACAGCCAGTTCTTCGGACTCTCCTTAGGCAAGGGCTTCCTCACCGATTCGCCTGTGCTCACCACGCTCTCGTTCTGCATTCTCATGGCGCTGAACGTGGTCTTCAGCAATGTGTGGGGCATCATCCTTAAGGAATGGAAAGGCTGCGACCGCACCACGATAGCCATCCTCGTCACGGGTATCGTCGTGCTGCTCATCTCCTGTTTCCTTCCGCAAATCATTTGAATCAAATCATCATCACTTATGAAGAGTATATTGGAAAACCGACCAGCCTTGAAAGAGGAGGTCGAGAAGATTGCCGAAGTGGCCGGTTACCTGTGGACAAACGGGTGGGCCGAGCGCAACGGCGGTAACATCACGGTGAACATCACAGATCTCGTTGACGACAACATACGCCAAATGCCTGCCATCACCGAGCCGATTGCCATCGGTGAGAAACTGTCACATCTGCGCGGCAACTATTTCTTCTGCAAGGGCACCGGCAAGCGTATGCGCGACCTCGCACGCCGTCCGATGGACAACGGCAGCATCATCCGCATCCTCGATGACTGCGAGCACTATGAAATCATTGCCGACAACCCTGTCATGCCTACCAGCGAGTTGCCCTCGCACCTTCTTGTCCACGACAAGCAAGTGGAGACGGGCAGTGGTTACAAGGCTACGCTGCACACCCATCCGATAGAGTTAGTGGCAATGAGCCATCACCGCCCGTTCTTGGAGAAGGATGTGCTCACCCGACTGTTGTGGAGTATGATTCCTGAGACCAAAGCGTTCTGTCCGCTCGGCTTGGGAGTTGTACCTTATGAACTTCCGGGCAGCGTGAAACTGGCCGAGGCCACGCTGAACGAGCTCGCCGACTACGATGTCGTGCTGTGGGAAAAGCACGGTGTCTTTGCCAAAGGCAAGGACATCATGGGCGCCTTCGATCAGGTCGACGTGCTGTCGAAGAGTGCAAAGATCTACATCGACAGCCGCGCAATGGGCTATGAGCCCGAGGGCATGAGCGACGAACAGATGAAGGAGATGACCCAAGCCTTCCATTTGCCTAAATAAGGCTGCCTGTCTCATCTGAAACGAAAGCATTTATATTCACAAGGGCATTGGTCCCAAACAGTGCACGCTCTGTTTGGGACTGCAAGCCCTTATATCCAACGCCCCTTTTGTCTTCATAGGCAAAAGGGTCGTTGATTTCATTTCTCTCTTTGCCATCTCTTGTCTTATTGCAAGAAATTATGTATAATGCAATACTATTTCATTTATTATAACTACCTTTGCAACGTAAACAGAAAATTACAACGGAATACGCTACATTTGCCTATGCTAAGAAAGCGGAAGGCAAAGTCCTCCCTGAAAAATAAATGAATAGAGTAAAAGCATGAATATCTATAATGGTTTTAAGGCAATGATCTTCTCTGACGGCAAAAGCCTTCAGAAGAAGACCATTGCTGTAAAGGGCATAGTGTTCTACGCAAAATACTTTGCCATCACTTATCCTATCCTCGCCACATTGGCTATTTTGGCTCATCTATTGAAATGGGACATCAGCAATCATATCGTCAATGGAGTATTTCGTGAGGCCATCATGGGGCATCCAATGAATGCCATCATTGTCATTGCCTTGTTTGCACCTCTGTTAGAGGAGATCGTCTTTCGTTTGTGGCTGTCCTTCTCCAAGAAGGACATTGCTGTCAGTTCGTTTTGCCTATGCTACCTGGCACTGACCTTCTTCCAAGGAACGCTCGTCTATCCAAAGTTGATAACGTATGGCTTGCATGGTTTTACCGATTCCGCGTTCTTGACAGCCGTCGGCTCTAAGCTCCTTTGGTCACTTTTGGCAAGCGGCCTGACAGTTGCTATCTTTACGAAGTTGCAGTCTCGCATTACTCCCAAGGTCAAAGACGTAGCGGCAGCGGCCTCTGTGCTTCTCTTTATGCTCCTGCATGTCACCAACTATGATCTTTCCTTGCCCCTCTTACCTCTTGCCGTCATCATGTGCACCCCTCAGCTTCTGTTAGGCATCACCGCCACCTATTTCAGGCGCCACCTTGGTTTCTTTTATGGCTACCTGCTCCACATCCTCGTTAACTTTATCACTGTAAGCGGTTACATATTGAATGGACAATGGTAATCATTAAGATCGAGATTTAACATCTGTATATGAACAACAAAAGAAACAAGATGGACTTCTATGAATGGATATGTTTTTTCTTCATAGGTATCGTCTGCTTTCTGTTCATCATGGGCTTCTTCGAAGCCATCTTGATGATGGATTACACCATCTATGCAAAGATTCCAATTGCGTTGGTTGCTTGCTGGGTACTGCTGCTTTCGTTCAGGAAGTTTCTCGTGCTGTATACCAGAGTCAAAGCCAAGATATTTACCACACCGCAACATGATGTCAAGATACTGTTGACAGGATGGGGAGTGTCTGTTCTGTTCTTTGGAACCATCATGGCGAGCTTATACTGCCTGCATGTCTATCAGCCGCAGAAGATCAACTGCGACATACAGAACCTGCTTTACGGGTGGCTGCTGTTTGCCGTCGTCGGCATTGGTGAGGAAATCATCTGCCGAGGAATCGCCTTCAGACTACTCTATGACATGATGGGATTGACTTGGGCTTTGGTCCTTTCTGCCGTGATCTTTGGCTTTGTTCATATCTTCAATGACGGGGCCACCGTCTGGTCAGCCTTAGCCATAGCTGTCACGTCGGGATGGCTGTTGGGAGTAGCTTATGTCTATCATCAATCGCTATGGGCACCGATAGGGATGCACTGGGCCTGGAACTATCTTGAAGGATACGTTTTCGGCTGTCCGGTTTCCGGGGTGTTTATCCAGCATCCTATTATCATGTCACGTCTCGTCGGTCCGACATGGCTGACAGGCGGTTCCTTTGGCCCCGAAGCTTCCGTCATCGCTATATTAATAGGTGTGGCCATCTCCCTATACTATACGCTAAAGCTAAAGCAAAAACGCCACAATCAAACCACAGCATAAAATAATAAGTTCTATCGCAACGGAGTTCGTCCCCTTACTTGCGATTGCGGAACGTGAAGCGAAACCAAATATAAATGAATAAAGAAAACAAATAATAACAACAAGACAACGGATGAATAGGAACAATATCTTTTGGCAGCGATTTACTATTGCTTTTAAGTGTGCTTTTTGGACCGGTGTCTGTAGTGGAGCTATAGGTGCTGTTATTGCTATTTTGAAGTAAGTAGTGTGCTTCCGTCCGAATTTCTTGAACGCAGCATACATTTTTAGTGCTATTATTCTCTACTTATTTTATGTCTTCTTACCTTTGCACCACAAGAAGTCGACAACTTATATAACATTGTTTCATATAAACATATCTAAGTGTAAAATGAATAACAGAGAATTTTTCTGTCCACTCACTGAGAAAGAGCTGCAAAGCTATTCTGGAGGTGGGCTGCTTCGTAGAATTGGATGGTCAGCCGTGGTGGGCTACATCATTGACAATTGGTCAGATATTAAGACCGCTGCTCGCGACTTCGTCAAAGAACATTAAATAAGAGAATGTATGAAAATCATAGAAGACCTCTCTTATGAGGAAATGCAGGAATGCGAAGGTGGTAGACCGAATGCTAAAACGTCTTTTGCATACGATGCCACTTATCTTGCATTGACCATTTTGTATTATGCAGCCCAAGGACTAAGAATGGTAAAAGGATAGATAATGCCTCCTTCTATATTTCATTTTCTACATGAAATATAGAAGGAGCTTTTAGGAAACAGGCAATATGGCAAGACCAATATTAAATCGATTCGAAGGACGCATTATAAAGAAGGTCAGTCTTGTATTTATAGGATTCTTAGTCTGGGTTCAATTTCTTTCGCCACTACTTTGTGTCCTCATCAGTTCGGTGTCGCTTCTTTTTTCTGATACAGACTTAAATGTATGGGATAACTATAGAAGTCAAATGCTCCCATTTCAGTGTTTTTTTACAGAGACAGTTATGTTGGTTATATTCTTTCACAAATATGGTAAGCACACTCTTGTCGCGAAATGCGCAGAACGTAGGCTTCGGCTCAACCTGATTCTCCCTATGCTTGCCCTTTCTTTTGCTTATACGTTCATTGACAGTTATATCAACGATCTCTTAAATCTTGTGGATTTAAACCGCGACGTATTTTATGTATTGGATTATAGTAAACTTGGGCTCTTGTCGACATGCTTGCTCGCCCCACTTGCCGAAGAACTCGTCTTCAGAGAGTATATCGAAGAGATGTTATTAAAACTGAGAAGAAGTCCATGGTTTGCCATTATTGTCTCCTCTTTATTTTTTGGCCTCATGCACATCAACCCCTCACAGGTCGCAAGCGCATTTACGTTTGGCCTATTGTTAGGGTGGCTATACTATAAGTTCAGAAGTGTCACGCTGACCTTTTGCCTGCATGCGTTAAACAATATATATTGTGCAATGTTGGATAGATGGGGGGATGGAAGTGCTACGACTTCAGAATTATGTAGAATGATACACTTTCCACTGGCTCTTACCATAGTGCTTAGTCTTGCTATTTTCACCTTTTCTATTTGGTGCCTCGATAAGATTGCCCATAGCGAGTAGTTATTCAGTGGACAATTACTTGGACGCTGCATATATTTTTAGCAATATTATGTAGCACGGAAGGAAACTTCAGTTTCTATTCCGTCGCCGCTATAATAAATAGGTGTAGCTATGACCTCAATGATGGCACGTTGAAGAAAACGGGAAATAATACTCGTAATCTTTCCTTGCTTTTTATCGCTTAAAGAGTCTTCACCACTATTTTTCTCCTATCTGTTGGAGAAGCCAAAACTATTTCGTAATTTTGTAGAAACAAACCTAAGTCGTTTATATCATGAATAAAAGAATCTTTTTCTCGCTTGCCTCGCTGTTCCTGGCTTTAGGCCTGAGCAGCCAAAACTTGGTCAATGTGCGCGTTGCCGAGGGAACTCTTGCCGGTACCGACTCCTCGGGCGTGAAGATTTTCAAGGGCGTGCCCTTTGCCGCACCGCCTGTCGGCAACCTCCGCTGGCGTGAGCCACAACCGGCAGTAGCCTGGCAGGGTGTGAAAAAGGCGACGCAGTTCGGTCCTAATCCCATGCAGGAGCCTCTCTTTGGCGATATGAACTTCGGCACTAAGGAGATGAGCGAGGACTGCCTCTACCTGAATATCTGGACACCGGCCAAAACGATGAAGGAGAAACTACCCGTACTGATCTACTTCAATGGCGGCGGACTGCTGGCCGGAAGTGGCAGTGAGCCGCGCTATGCCGGGCAAGCGATGGCACGCAAGGGCGTTATCGCCGTCACGGCCAACTACCGAGAGGGCATCTTCGGCTTCCTCAGCCTGCCCGAACTCTCCAAGGAGAGCGGCGGTAAAGGCAGCGGCAACTATGGTCTCATGGACCAGGCGGCTGCCATCCAGTGGGTGAAAAACAATATTGCAGCCTTTGGCGGTGATCCCAATCGCATCACCATTGCGGGAGAGTCAGCGGGCTCTGTCTCGGTGAGCGCGCTGATGGCTTCACCGATGAGTAAAGACCTCTTTGCCCAAGCTATTGGCTCCAGCGGTTCCATCTTAGGCTTCCGCCCACTGCCCACACTGAAAGAGGCTGAGGCTGAGGGAAAAAAGATGATGGCAAAAGCTGGATGCCGCAACCTTAAGGCACTGCGCGCCATGCCTGCTGAGGAATTGATGAAGAAAGTTAACTACCGCAGTATGCCTACGCCGTGCATCGACGGACGCTTCTTCACCGAGCAGCCTTCCGTCACATTCCGTGAGGGCCGCCAGGCTCACGTGCCATTGCTCTTGGGTGGTAACAATCAGGAGATGACACTCTTTGCCGCCACCGTAGACCAGGCCAAGGCGATGGCACAGCAAGTATATGGCGCAGCCACCGACTCCATCTTTCCGCTCTATGGCATAGAGACGCAAGCCGACTTAAAGGGACGTCCCGGCATCGACTTGGCCTCAGATCTCTTCCTCGACTTCTCTACATGGCAGTGGGGCTATGTCCATGCACAGACGGGCGGACAACCTGTCTACCGCTATCGCTATTGCCATCCACGTCCGGCAATGGCTCTGAAAGGTAAGGTGGCCGGACTTGCAGGTGGTGTGCAGGATGCCAAAGACGGTCAGCCGGCTATGCCGCAAGCCAAGGGTGCCGTACACTCTGCCGACATCGAGTACGCCATGGGCACGCTGCCCACCAACCGCGTCTACGACTGGCAACCCGATGACTACTGGGTGTCGGATCAGTTCAGCAACTACTACGCCAACTTCATCAAGACGGATAATCCTAATGGGTTGGGTCTCGTCAGTTGGCCTGCGACCAATGGCAAGGAGGTGGAGCCCATCCTGCAACTCGATGTCAACAGCTTCGTGGAGCAGGATGCCAAGCGGGAACAACGCAACAAGACGATTCTCCGCCTTGTCTGCAACGGCAAATAACCGTCCGACGGGTTTTGTAATTGATGGCAGGAGTTATTGGTACATATTACCTGTACAGCTGCTTTATAAAACATAAATTATGAATCCGCTTACATAAAAAACGGGAGATCCGACTTGCGGGTCTCCCGTTTTTTATGTAAGTTTGCAAATAGAATAAAAAACGAATCAACGATGGTAAAGTATCCAGTAGGCATACAGAGTTTTGAGAAGCTGCGCACCGGTGGCTTTCTCTATGTCGACAAGACGCGGCTGATGTACGATGCTGCGCAGAACAACTTTGTGTTTCTCTCGCGTCCACGCCGCTTTGGCAAATCACTTCTTACCAGCACCTTCAAGGCTTATTTCAGTGGACAGAAGGAGCTCTTCAAGGGACTGGAGGTGGAGCAACTGGAAACGGAATGGAAACAATATCCCGTACTCCACTTCAGTCTGGCCTCAGCAAAGAGGGGGACGATAGAGGACTTAGATGCCATCATTTCGATGCAGTTGGACTGGGCAGAGAAGGAAAATGATGTTTCAACCGATAAGACCAACATCACAACGAGGATGACGGCCTTGGTGAAAAACATCTATGACAAGACTGGCACAAAGGTCGTCATTCTCATCGACGAGTACGACGCGCCTTTGCTCACTGTTCTCCACGACAAAGAGCGGCTCGAAGTCATGCGCACTGAACTACAGTCGTTCTATTCTCCTCTGAAAGACCTCGACCCTTATCTCCGTTTTGTCTTCATCACGGGTATCAGCAAGTTCTCGCAACTGAGCATCTTCTCGCAACTCAACAATTTGGTGAACATCTCCATGGCTCCCCACTATGCCACCATCTGCGGCATTACCGAACAGGAGCTCAGAGACAATTTCGCGGAAGGCATCCATCAGCTCTGTCTTACCTACAAGACGACGGACGAGAAGATATTTGCTGAGATGAAACGACGCTACGACGGTTACCACTTCGCAGAAAACAGTGAAGGTGTCTACAATCCATTCAGTTTGCTATATGCCATCACAATGGACAAAATCGACAACTACTGGTTTGGCACCGGCACACCGACCTTCCTGATAAACATGTTAAAGAAGTTCCACACCGACATCACGCAGTTGGAGGGCAGCGAGGCGATAGCGGAAGAGTTTGACGCTCCCACGGAGGACATGCATTCCGTGCTGCCGCTGTTCTACCAGAGTGGATATCTCACCATCAAGGCCTATGACCCGATCCTCAACCTCTACACCCTGGGCTATCCCAACGAGGAGGTGAAGGTGGGCATGATGCGCACGCTCGTACCCTATTATCTATGCCGCGACACCAACCTCACGACTATCACCGTGGGCAAGATGTACCTGGCCTTGCGCAAGAACGACATCGGCGAGGCCCTGCGCATCGCCCGCTCCTTCCTTGCCGGCATCCCCTACGAGGAGGGCACGCTCAAGGACGCACCCGCACGGGAGGGCCACTTCACCGCCATGCTCTACGTGATGTTCTCCTTCCTCAACCTCTATGTCTATGCCCAGGTGCGCACAGCGAAAGGCCGCATGGATATCCTGCTCAAGACCGACAGTTGCGTCTATGTCATGGAGCTGAAGATGGACGGCAACGTCGACGACGCACTCCGGCAGATAGACGACCGCGGCTATGCCATCCCTTACGAGGCCGACGGACGCAAGGTGGTGAAGGTGGGCATCAACTTCTCGTCAGAGGAGCGCACTATTAGCGACTGGAAAATTGTGGAACTATGAAGAAACTCTTGACTATCCTCGGCCCCACAGCAACGGGCAAAACCGACCTCGCCGCACACGTAGCACACGCGCTCGGAGGCGAAATTCTCTCCGGTGACTCTCGCCAGGTATACCGCGGCATGGACATCGGCACGGGCAAGGACCTCGAAGACTATGTCATCGATGGTCAGCCGGTGCCCTATCATCTCATCGACATCGCGGAACCGGGAACGAAATACAACCTGTTTCAGTACCAGCAAGACTTCCACCGCGCCTACGACGACATCCAGCGGCGGGGTGCGCTGCCTATCCTCTGCGGTGGCACTGGCCTGTATATCGAGGCGGTGCTCAAGGGTTATGCGCTATCGCCCGTACCGCAGAACCCGGAGCTGCGACAGAGTTTAGAGAATAAAACGCTCGACGAACTGACCGACATGCTCGTCAACTTGAAGCAGCAGACGAGCTCCACGATGCACAACAAAACCGACGTAGACTCGTGCCAGCGGGCCATCCGTGCCATAGAGATAGAGACCTACAACCTCGAACACCCCACCGGTCTGCGTCAGATGCCGTCCATCGACAGCGTCGTCATCGGCGTTGCCATTGACCGTGACGAGCGTCGCCGCCGCATCACCGCCCGTCTGCATCAGCGTCTCGAACATGGCATGGTGGAGGAGATGCGCCGTCTGCTCGACAGCGGCATCAAGGCTGAGGACCTCACCTATTATGGTTTGGAATATAAATACGTCACAGAGTATGTCATCGGACAGCTCAGCTACGACGAGATGGTGCGCCAGCTGGAGATCGCCATCCACCAGTTTGCCAAGCGCCAGATGACGTGGTTCCGCGGCATGGAGCGCCGCGGCACCCTCATCCATTGGGTTGATGCCATGCTGCCAATGGAGGAAAAGGTGAAGAGGGTAGAGGAGATCTATCAGGCCGCTACCACCATGGTGCAAGAGAAGAAATAAGGTTCATCCGCAAAATGCCGATACAATCATCGCTTGCACTTTCAGCGCCCGATCTCCGATGGCATAAAGAATATAAACGAATAACAAGACAATCGGCGAATATCAAAGCACAAAGAATGCTGATATCCGTCGATTATCTTTTTCACGCCTTATTATATATAGCTACCGAAGCATCTTACATAACTACTTGAGCAGGAACACAGCAGCAGAGACGGGACCGAGTGAGACGACATCAGCGTTCTTACCAGCCTTGTAAGCAGCCTTTCCCGTAGCGATCAGTGTCTGTGGCTTATAGCCACCGGTCCTCACCGAGCCCTGCTCCAGCGATCTGTTGTCTGTTGGAGCTTCCTGTCCGAGCCGCGGCAGAGAAGCCTTCACAGCCTTGCCACTGGGGTTGAGCGCGACGATGCAGGTCTGTCCGCCCATCGTCCGTTGATAGACCATCGGGTAGGGTTGCTTCAGATTGCTGACGAGCTTCCAGTCGGCAAGATTGCCGAGTGCCGGCGTGGCGTGGCGCAGCTTCACGAGACGGCGCGTATAGTTGAGCAGGGAGTTGGGGTCTTTCTCCTCAGCGGCCACAGTGATCTTACCGCCATCAGTGGCTACGGGCAGATAGAGTTTGTCGGGCGCACAGGTAGAGAAGCCTGCGGTGACACCCGGAGCCCACTGCATCGGCGTGCGCGTACCGGCACGCTCGTTGGAGCCCTCCTTGCTTGGCAGATTCATCTCATACTTCATGCCAATCTCATCACCATAATATATAAATGGCACACCAGGCATGGTAAGGAAGAAGGTCATCGCCACCTTGAGCTGATCGGGCGTGTTGCGCGTACCGATGTTGGGACGCTGATAGTCGTGGTTGGCCGAGGGAATGGCAATATAGCCTTTGTCGCGCCTGCCGAGGTAGGAGTGCATGTAGTTCTTGACGAATTCGTCAAGCGTACCCTTCCCTTCTTTGTCGAAATAACAATACTTATATGCAGTCTGCTTATTGTCCCACGGCTGCAGCTTTCCCCACGGTGTGTTGCGGGCAAAGAAGAGCGAGTTGTAGCCGGGCACGCCGAAGTGAATCATGAAATCGATGTTGAATCCGGCCGGTATCGCCACGGTAGGATCAGCCCATTCCGAGATGAGCACACACTGCGGATAGTTCTTATCCTTCCAGGCACGCATCTCGTTCCACAGTTTCGACGTCTCGACCTTACCGGGATCGTTTTTGACGAGCGATGCCGCCATATCCACACGGAAGCCATCAACGCCCTTGTCGAACCAGAACGCCATGATGTTTCTCAGTTCACGACGCAAAGCCTGCGGGCCCGGCGCGGTGACAGGCTGCTCCCATTTGTGGTTAGGATCAGGATGGGCAAAGCCATAGTTGAGTGCCGGCTGGCACTCAAAGAAGTTCTTCTCGTAGTATTTTCCGCGCGGAGCGTTGATTTCCACATAACGGCCAAGCGTAGACGACTCAGGATTTGGCTCTTTGTGCCGTGCAATGATGTCGGCCTTGTCCTGATCGCTGATGGTGTCGGTCCAGATATAATAGTCGGCATAGCGTCCGTTGCGGTCACCATTTGCACTCTCCTGGAACCACTGGCTCTTCACGCTGGAGTGCCCGGCCACGAGATCAAGACACACTTTGATGCCGCGTTTGTGGGCTTCGTTGACGAGTGTGACCAGATCGGTGTTGGTACCAAAGCGCGGGTCGATCTTGTAGAAGTCGATAACATCATAGCCGCCGTCGAACCATCCTGACTCAAAGCAGGGATTGATCCACAGTGCGTTGACACCAAGGCTCTTGATGTAGTCGAGCTTGGAGGTGATGCCAGGCAGATCGCCGATACCATTGCCATCGGTATCCATATACGACGAAGGATAAATCTGGTAGAACACAGCGTCGTGGAGCCATTGGGGTCCACGCGCGTCGGTGGTCTGTGCCGAAGCCGTTGTGAGCGATAGTGCCATGACCGTTGAAAGTAATAGTTTGTTCATAGTGTATGTATTAATGATTGGGACGATCGTGATGAAACAGTTCCGTCCCCACACCCTGCGGCAGCGGGGAGGGGGACGGATAGATAACGAAACAGCAGGTGGATTTCGTATCTGAACTGACTCTCTTACTTACTTTTTATATCCCGGATTCTGTTTCAGGTTCTTGTTGAGGTTGAGCACAGAGTAGGGGATAGGATAGACGACGGTGTAACCTGTCTTGTCGTCGTTGTAGTCGCCGGCCAGTGAACTGTGTGCCACGCCGGGATAGCGGTCCACGGTAGGCTCGGTGAAGGTACAGAAACGTATCTGGTCCTGGCGTCGCGTGCCTTCCCATGCAAGCTCGATCATGCGCTCATCGAGAATATCGTTCAGGGTGAGCGACGTACGTGGCGTTGCCTTGGCACGTGTGCGTATCTCGTTGACGAGAGAGAGCGCTCCGGCCTTGTCACCCAAACGGTATTCTGCCTCGGCCTTGAGCAGGAGAGCGTCGCCATAGCGCCAGATGACGAGGTCGTTGTTGTTCTGTCCTTGTGTGGAGGCCGTGCCGTCATACTCATATTTCTTAAAGCGGGCACCGGCACACTTCACGTCGTGCGGGTCGGCATCATTGCCAAAGTTGACCACAGCTTTGAGCGGCTCATATTCCAAGGGCTTGTCGGTGGCACCATCCTTGAGTGCACCGGTGTGCTGCTCCTTCTCGAAGTCGCGGTCGCACCAGTAGTTGAGTCTCAGACGCGGGTCCTCGTTGGCAGTGCCATACCCCATGACCTGCATGGCGCGCACCGTGGCGCAGGCACCGTTCCATCCTGAGTATCCAATAGCCGACGCATGGTTGTAGTGGAGTGAGCGCATGAGGTTATAGTCGGTAATCTTATAAGTCTTGTCGTCGTTGGGGCGCACAAAGATGTTCTCGGTAGAACTCTCATTGGCCTTGACAAAGTTGTCGGCGTAGTTGGCCGTGAGGCTGTATCCAGCGGCCTGAATCTTGTCGACACAGTATTTCACCGTCTCCCAGCAGTTGCGCTGAGTGCCGTCGACAGTCATCATGATGGTCTTGCCCTTGTCCGAGACAGCCTGTCCGAGGGTCTCATTGGCCGTAGCCTGCTTGCTGAGGTCAGTGCCCACAAAGGCCTGGTAGCTCGATGCCGAGGTGTCGTCGATGGTGTAGACGGGTGCGTTGATGGCGCACTTGGCGAGGCACATATAGGCCACCGCCTTGGTCACGCGGCCATAGTATTCGCCCGTATTCTGGCAGTGTCCGTCGCCGAGGTCGGGCAGGGCAGCCTCCAACTCGGTGGTGACGAACTTAAAGACATCGCTGCGGTTGCTCTGCGTCACGTCGCTGGTCGACTGCTTGGAGCTGGTCACGATAGGCACCTGGGCAAAGAGGTCCATGGCATTGTAGTAGTAGATGGCGCGCAGGGCACGAAGCTCAGCAACATAGGCCTTGTAGTCGGGATGCTCCTCAAGGAACGGCGTGAGCTTGTCAATGCTGGAGTTGCACAGACCGATGATCTTGAAGAGATGGTTCCACACGGTAGCGTAGGTGTCGACTGACGACTCGAAGTTGTGGAGAAACATATTCTGCCACTTGCCGCCGTCGACCCAGTCGCCCTGTCGTCCGGGCAGCATGGTAGCGTCGGACATAAACTCCTGCAAGGTGTGGACACAATCGGTACCGCCGTAGAGGCCGTCGCCGATGGCTGAGTAGACGTTGGCCACAGAGTTGACATAAGTTAGGGTGGAGTTCTTGAAGGCTTCTTCCTCGCTGAACTGGCTCTTGGGATTCTCGTCGAGCGAGCATCCTGACAGCAGGGCTGCGGAGAGCAGCGCGACACCGAAAATATATTTTTTCATGGTAATATAGTCTTTAAAGGTTTAGAAAGTGATGCCCACATTGAACGAGAAGGTGCGTGTGAGCGGGTAGATGCGCTTATCGTCGACACCGAGCGTGCCATACTGTGTGGTACCCTCAGCCTGCTGGATGAGTGAGGCGGAGTTGATCATAGGAGTAAGACCATTGTAGCCGGTGATCGTGCAGACGTTGTTAACGGCGAGGCCAAGTTTGATGTTCTGGATGTACTTGGTCTTGAGCTGCTTCTGCGTGAGATTGTAGCTGAGTTGCACATACTCGAAGTTGACATAGTCGCCCTTCTCAAGCCAGTAGTCAGAGATGACCTTGTCCTTGATGCCTTTGGCGGGCGCGTCCTCAAGAACGTTGTAGGTTGGGAAGTTGGAGAGGTCGCTGTAGGTCATCGAGGTACCATTATAGATCTTGTGACCAAAGGCACCGTTGAACTGCATGGCGAGGTTCCAGTTCTTATAAGTGAAGTTGAAATCCCATCCGAGATAAGCCTTCGGGATGGCCTGTCCACAGACCTGCCGGTCGCCGGAGTCGCCGGTGTCGATCGTCTTATTGCCGTCGAGGTCAGCGATGATATACTTTCCGTCCTTGTCGATACCTTCGCAGTGAGGCAGATAGAACACGCCGATGGGCTGTCCCTCCATGAGGTAGGTGACACCATAGTTCTGTGTCAGACCTGCGGCATTGATGCGTGCCACCATGATATGCTCCGAGGTGGTAAGCTGCTGACCTTTATAGGTACCGGAGAGCGAGTTGAGCTTGTTGCTCTGGAAACTGAGGTTGAGGCCGGAATTGAAGGTGAAGTCCTTGGTGCGGATGATGTCGCCTCGAATACCAATCTCAAAGCCGTGGTTGGTCATCTCGCCCATGTTGGCCAACAGATTCTCGTAGGTAAACGGCGGCACAGGCACGGTGTAGGTGTAGAGCAGGTCCTTGGTCTTGGAGGTGTACCAGTCAAGGGTGATGTTGAGCCGGCTGTTGAAGGCCGAGAAGTCCAGTCCCACGTCAAAGGTGTGCTTCGTCTCCCACTTCAGGTCGGGGTTGTCGTTGCTCTGAATGGCAAAGGTAGTGGTGTTGGTGCCATTGACAGGTGTCACGCCGTTAGGGCCGTAGAGGGCCAGCGAGGTGTAGGGGTCGATGGCATCCTGGTTACCGGTGACACCGTATCCGGCGCGGAGCTTGAGGTTGTCGATCCACTTGACATTCTTCATGAAGCCTTCCTGCGAGAGCACCCAGGCGGCTGAGGCCGACGGGAACCAGCCCCACTTATGGCCGCTGCCGAGCTTCGACGAGCCGTCGGCACGGAGGTTGGCGGTGAGGATATATTTGTCGGCAAACATATAGTTGACGCGGGCCATGTAGGAACTCAGCGTGTACTCCTTTGAGTCGGACTGCACGTCACCCCAGGAGACGTTGGCGCCGGCTTTGAGATTGTTGTATTTAAAGTAGTTGGTCTCAAAGCCCTTGGCCTGCTCAGAGTGGGTGAAGGTCTTGTATTTCTGCCCCTCCATGACGGCGAGAGCGTCGATGTGATGCTTGCCAAAGTCCTTGGTATAGGTCAGCTGGATGTTGCCCATATAGTCCTGGCGCTGCCAGTTCTGGATGAAAGCCCATCCGTTGCCGTTGAGCTCACCCTGGCGGATGTCGTTGGGTACGTAGCGCTTCAACTCGATGTTGGTCTTGGTATAGGAGCCGAAGGCCGAGAGGAAGAGGCCGTCGATGATGGTCCAAGTGGCCTTTCCGTGAGTGATGAGCGTACCTACATTATATCGGTTGTCGATTTCGAGCTGCCCTAATGGATTATAGATCTCGTTGGCCAGCATATCCTCGTCCCATTTGCCGGTAGTGGCATTCTTATGGTTGGGATAGGTGGGGTTGTAGGCAGCAGCGGAGTAGAACATCTTCTGCATGTCGTACTGCCGTTTTCCGTCGTGCTCGGAACCCATGACGCCGAGCTCAAGCTTGAGTTTCTTGTTGAAGGCGAGCTGTTGGGCGTCGATCTTGGCAGTGTAGTTGCGCATGTCGGAATTGCGGAGGGCACCCTGCTTCTGCACGAATCCTAAGGAAGCACGATAGTTGCCCGTATCATTGCCACCAGAGAAGGCTACATTGTGATTCTGTGTGATACCTGTGGAGCGCTCGATTTCGTCGAGCCAGTTGGTGTTGCCGCCGAGGTCGGTGGGTGTCAGTCCCATCTGCTTGGCGGTGGCGCGGTAGGCGTCGGCACTGAGCATCTTGATGTTCTTAAACACCTTGTTCATACCGATGGTACCGTTATAGGTGATCGAGCTCATGCCGTTCTTACCTTTGGTGGTGGTCACGACGATGACGCCGGCGGCACCGCGTGAACCGTACTGTGCGGTCTCGGAAGCGTCCTTAAGGATGGTCATGCTCTCGATGTCACCAGGCTGCAGGGCGTTGAACATGGTCATGTCGCCATACACGCCGTCGATGATCACGAGTGGGTCGTTGCCACCGGAGAGCGAAGAGGTTCCGCGCACGCGGATGTTGGTCGTACCCATCGGGTCGCCACCGCTCTGCGAGATGACCACGCCGCTGACCTTGCCTTTGAGGGCATCGGCGGCACTGGTGACCACGCCCTTGTTCATGTCCTTGCGTCCCACGCGCTCCACGGCACCGGAGACGGTGCGCTTCGAGCCAATGGCGTAACCGACGACGACGACCTCATCGAGATCCTGCTTGTCGGGTTCCAAAATGATGTTGAGACTCTTCTGTGCGCCCAAGGTAATTTCCTTGTTGGCATAGCCCACATAAGAGATGACGAGTACCTGTCCGGGCTTGGCATTGCTGAGTTTCCAGTCGCCGTCGAGGTCGGTGACGGTACCTCCTTGCTGTCCCTTGACTTGAATGGTGGCACCGATAAGCGGCTCACCCGATTTGTCCTTCACTGTGCCCTGCACCACAGATTGTGCCAGGCTGGTCATTGTGCATAAGACACCTGCGCTTAGCAGCGCGGCTCTTTTCAAGATTGTTTTGCCCATGTGATGGTTAATTTTTAGGTTTATGTAATATATAGTAATAACTTCTTTTCGTCGTCTTCCACCCCTTTGGCAGGGATATTAGGTTTATACTCGTCTTGATGTGTTTTCGGTGGCAAAAATAAGAGATTGTGATGAACTATTATTCCTAAAGATGCATTTTTCCTTATAAATTTCCATGCAAACGTTTACATTTTATACACTCTTGTATAGTCGTGAAGAAAGAATAAACATGAGAGAAGACAAAGAGAACGGTATGAGCAAATGAGAAAGACCACAAGCATCTCCATTAAAGATCAGCAAAACAAAACCGAGCGGAACAATAGAACCTAATGTCCGCTAAACTGACAAAAAACGGCCTCTGAGAATCGATTCTTTTCGATCAAGCACCCATCTGCCCGAAATTTTGCGAAAAATGAGCGATTTTATATCCGTCTGATTATCAATAGATTATAAAAACATTAGGTTTTTAATGCTTAATAAGTGGCTTTTTCCTTCCATCAGAAACCGTTTCTGATGTTGTCATCTAACGTTTCTGACCCGGTGAAAAACCGTTTCTGAGGAGATCAGAAACGGTTTCTGACAGTATCAGAAAGCCTTTCTGATAGAGACACGCTTCTTTTTCGTGATTTTCATCTCGATTTCGCGTTCTAGATTGAAAGCTCAGGATGATGGTACTTTGTCAAGTAATTTAGCCGTTAAACACCGCTTTGCGCTTGGTCGTCAAAAATCTATGTTTAACGAAGAAAATGCGGGACTCTGACCAGCTTCTTCGTTAAAGACGACCTACAATATTACATTTTTTCGTCATCTTACCAAAATAATGATTACAATATTTGCTTTATTGCCAATAATTTACTAATTTTGGGGTGCCAACGAAGAGCCCGCACTCGGAGTTAACCATTTGAACAATCATCAATAATATTATACAACCTTAATTGCGAACTATGAGCTATCTAAAATTTGAAAAAGCCCTGATGACCAATTTACAGGATAGCCTGCCCAAGGAGATCCTGCGAACCAACCGCTCGGGAGCTTACTCATGCTCGACGATAGTAGACTGCAACACACGTAAGTACCACGGCCTGTTTGTGGTTCCCGTGCCGGAACTCGACGACGAAAACCACGTGTTGCTCTCTTCTCTCGACTGTAGCGTCATCCAGCATGGGGCCGCTTTCAACCTCGGTCTGCACAAGTATCAAGGCAACAACTACAGCCCCATGGGCCACAAGTATATCCAATCGTTTGATTGCGACAAGGTGCCCACCACCACCTACCGCGTTGGTGGCGTGATCCTCAGGAAAGAAGTCGTCTTTCAGCATTATGAAAACCGACTCCTCATCCGCTACACCCTCGACGACGCTCACTCGCCTACAACCCTGCAATTCCGTCCCTTCCTCGCCTTCCGAAGCGTCAGGCAGTTCACACATGAGAACAGTGTGGCCAACAGAGACTATACAGAGGTGGAAAACGGCATCAGAACCTGCATGTACCCGGGCTATCCCGACCTCTACATGCAGTTCTCGCGCAAGGTGAAGTTCGTCTTCCAGCCCGACTGGTACCGCGGCATCGAGTATCCCAAAGAGCAAGAGCGTGGATACGCCAGCAACGAGGATCTCTATGTGCCCGGCTATTTCGAGGTGCCCATCCGCAAGGGCGAGAGCATCGTCTTTGCCGCATCCACCACAGAGAATAAGGTGCGCACACTGAAACCGCTCTTCCAGGAAGAAGCCGACGAGCGCGCGCCACGCGACAATTTCTTCCACTGCCTGGTCAACGCCGCCCATCAGTTCCACGTCGAAGACAAGAATGGTGAGAAATATATCCTCGCCGGATACCCCTGGTTCAAGGCGCGTGCCCGCGACACCTTCATCGCTTTGCCCGGTCTGACGCTGAGCATCGAGGAAACAGAATTCTTCGAGGCTGCAATGAAGACGGCAGAGAAAGGACTCCGCGAATTCATGGAGGAGAAGCCGCTCACCGTCAAACTCTATGAGCTCAGCCAGCCCGACGTGCCCCTGTGGGCCATCTGGTGCATCCAGCAATACGCTAAGGAGGAAGGCGAGGAGCGTTGCGCTAAGAAATACGGACAGCTGGTCTGGGACATCCTCTCCTATATCTCCGATGGCAAACATCCTAACCTGCTCGTTGCCGACAACGGTCTCGTGAAAACCGACGGCTCTGAGCGTGCTGTCACCTGGATGAACTCTACCGCCAACGGGCGCCCCGTGGTGCCGCGCACTGGATTTATCGTGGAGTTCAACGCACTGTGGTACAACGCTCTCTGCTTCGGTGCCAAACTCGCACAAGAGGCTCATAAAGACGACCTCGCCGCCAGCCTGAACCAAAAAGCCGACAAGGCCAAAGACGCTTTCCTTGCTACCTTCGTCAACAAATTCGGATATCTCTTCGACTATGTCGACGGTGAGAGCCAGGACTGGAGCGTCAGACCCAACATGATCTTCCCCGCAGCCTTTGACTACTCACCGCTCTCGCAGGAACAGAAAAAGAACGTCATCGACATCTGCACCAAGGAACTGCTCACACCGAAAGGGCTACGCTCTCTCTCGCCAAAGAGCGGCGGATACAACCCGATGTATGTCGGACCTCAGGCACAGCGCGACTACGCCTACCATCAGGGTACGGCATGGCCGTGGCTCTTCGGTTTCTATGTCGAGGCCTGCCTGAAACTCTATAAGCGCACGCGCCTGAGCTTCATCGAGCGACAGATGGTCGGATACGAAGACGAGATGTTCTATCACTGCATCGGTACGCTTCCTGAGCTCTTCGACGGCAACCCGCCCTTCCACGGAAGAGGCGCCATCTCGTTCGCCGCCAACGTCGCCGAGATACTCAGAGCACTGGAACAACTGGAAAAATACAAATACTAATAAATAGGAGGAACCAATATGAAAGTCTTAATGTTTGGATGGGAGTATCCTCCTCATGTCTACGGCGGTCTGGCAACTGCCAACTTCGGTATCTCGGAAGGACTGCACGCACAGGGCGATGTCGACATCACGCTCTGCCTGCCTAAGCCCTGGGGCGACGAGGATCACACCTTCGCGCATATCGTGGCCATGAACTGCGTGCCTATCGCCTGGCGCGATGTCAACTACGACTACGTCAAGCAGCGCATCGGCAATCTGATGAGCCCCGAGGAATACTACCACTTCCGTGATCATATCTACGCTGACTTCAACTATATGAACGTCAACGACCTGGGATGCATGGACTTTGCGGGTGGCTATCCCGCCAATCTCCACGACGAGATCAACAACTACTCGATCATCGCCGGCGTGGTGGCGCGCTCGGAAGAGTTCGACATCATCCACGCCCACGACTGGCTGACCTATCCCGCCGGCATCTTTGCCAAGCAGGTCAGCGGCAAACCGCTGTGCATCCACGTACACGCTACTGACTATGACCGCTCACGCGGACATGTCAATCCCACTGTCTACGGCATCGAGAAAGACGGTATGGATCATGCCGACTGCATCATGTGCGTCAGTGAACTGACTCGCAACACGGTCATCAACCAATACCATCAGGATCCACGTAAAGTATTCACCGTGCACAATGCCGTCTACCCGCTTTCTCCCGAGAACGAGATGATTCCGCGTCCCGACCACACCAACCGCGACAAGATCGTCACCTTCCTCGGACGTATCACCATGCAGAAAGGACCGGAATATTTCGTCGAAGCAGCCAACATGGTGCTCCACCGCACACGCCACGTCCGCTTCTGTATGGCAGGCTCCGGCGACATGATGGACCAGATGATCTACCTGGCTGCTGAGCGGGGCATCGCCGACCGCTTCCACTTCCCGGGCTTCATGCGCGGCAAGCAGGTCTATGAATGCCTGAAAGACTCCGACGTCTATGTCATGCCATCGGTCAGCGAGCCCTTTGGCATCTCGCCACTCGAAGCCATGCAGTGTGGCACGCCGACAATCATCTCCAAGCAGAGTGGATGCGCCGAAATCCTGCACAACTGCATCAAGGTCGACTACTGGGACATCCACGCCTTAGCTGACTCCATCTACAGCATCTGCCACAACCCAAGCCTCTTCCACTATCTGCAAGAGGAAGGAAAACGTGAGGTGGACCAGATCACTTGGGAGAAAGTAGGACGATGGATCAGAGAGCTATACATCAGAACGCTCAAGTGGTAATAACAGCCTCACCCCCTTGCCCCTCCCCGAAGGGGAGGGGAGTAAAATGCTTCAAGAGAAAGAACAAGGGAGGGTTGCAACACTTAAAAGGTGCGCTGCAACACTTAAAGGGAGGGCTGCAACACTTTAGAGGTGCGCTTGGTTCTGTAAGACGGTGCTGTGCACCGTCCCCCTTCCTTCTCCTCCCCTCGCACTCCTTCTCCCTTCTCAATTCATCATTCAACACTCATCATTCATCACTTACCATTCAACATTCAACATTATGAAAACCATTTGTTTATATTTCGAAATACACCAGATCGTACACTTGAAGCGCTACCGCTTCTTCGACATCGGTACCGATCATTACTATTACGACGACTACGAGAACGAGCGCTCCATCAACCACATCGCCGAATGCTCCTATATGCCTGCCCTCAACACGCTGCAAAAGATGATTGAGGACAGCAACGGATACTTCAAATGCGCGTTCTCTATCTCTGGCGTCGGCATGGAACAGCTCGAAGTGCACGCACCGCAGGTACTCGACAAACTGCAAGAACTCAACAAGACGGGATGCGTGGAGTTTCTCGCCGAGCCTTATTCCCACGGTCTGTCTTCGCTCAAGGACAGTGAGTGCTTCGCTGCCGATGTGCGCAAGCAGTGCAAAAAGATGGTCGACTACTTCGGTCGCAAGCCTACCGTGCTCCGCAACTCTTCGCTCATCTACAGCGACGACATCGGACTGCAGGCCGCTCAGCTCGGCTTCAAGGGTATGCTCACCGAAGGCGCCAAACACGTGCTCGGATGGAAATCACCCCACTATGTCTACAACTGTTCGATGGCTCCTGAGCTGAAGCTGCTGCTCCGCGACGTTGTCATGAGCGACGACATCAGTCTCAGATTCAACAACAAAGACTGGGAAGGCTACCCGCTCTTCGCCGATCAGTATATCGACCGCATCGCCAAAGCACCGCAGGAGGAGCAAGTCTTCAACATCTTCATGGAGCTCTCTGCCCTCGGCATCGCACAGCCGCTGTCGTCAAACATCCTCGACTTCATGGCTGCCCTGCCGAAATTCGCCAAAGGTGCCGGCATCTCCTTCTCCACACCTTCCGAGATCTGCAATACGCTCAACAGCGTAGGAAACCTCGAAGTGCCCGACACACTGTCGTGGGTCGACGAGGAGCGAGACGTCAGCTCTTGGCTCGGCAACCCCATGCAGCGCGAGGCTTTCGACAAGCTCTATAGCGTGGCGGAGCGTGTTCGCATCGCCAACGACCCGCGTATCAACCAAGACTGGGACTATCTGCAGGCCAGCAACAACTTCCGCTTCATGACCACAAAGCCCAGCAGCGTGGGACTCGACCGCGGTATCTATTCCAGTCCCTTCGATGCTTTCACCAACTACATGAACATCCTCGGCGACTTCATCAACCGCGTCAACAGCCTCTATCCGCCTGAGATCGACAACGATCAGCTCAACTCGCTGCTCACTACCATCAAGAACGAAGGCGACGAGATCGAGATGAAAGACAAGGAGATCGCAAGACTACAGGCTAAACTCGAGAAACTTGAGGCTGCCAACGAGAAACTGCGTGAGAAAGAGGAAAAGCCAAAGGCTAAACCGGCACGCGCTCCCCGCAAGACCGCAAGCAAGAAGGAAACCGCTAAAAAAGAGACGGAAAACACAGCAGAAGCCAAAGCTCCTGCTAAGGAAGAAAAGAAATAGCATCTGCTCTATCATAAGATCTCAATTCATCCCCCAATGTGTGGAAACGGCATGATCACGTTATCAAACACCGGTTCGGGCACAAGGAGATGAACGCAAAAGAGGCAACGTATCGCAAAGATACGTCGCCTCTTTTTGCGTTTACGCATATTTCTCTTATAATATTTCCGTGTGTGCGCACACAAACGTTTGATATAGGTCAAGAAAAGAACACTTTGCCCATAAAATCATCATAAAGTGTTGTTCGTACATAAAAAACTTTCTACCTTTGCATCGTCGAAAGGAAACAAGTTCGTGAGAACGATAATCTGAGTAGACTGAACACTTTTTGTTCAATAGGTTTAAGGTTAGTAGATTGTTTCATATAGGTTTTTAGTTTTTAGGTTTAAGATTATTTTTTTTAGGTTTTCATTAGGTTATTAAGTCACTTAAAGGTAAAATTAAGATTGTTATTTAGGTTAGCACAAATCCTCACCTCCCAATGGGAGAGGTGAGGATTTGCTTTTTTATGCTCTTCAAACCATCTTGCGCTCTCATATCCAGCAACGTCTCCCGCTCTGTCCCACATAGATAGCTAATATTTTGTTTTCTCGAAATATATTGGTATCTTTGCACTATAGATAGAATCACGACGATGGATGCACTCACCTACCTTGAAAGTCAATGCCGGCTCAGACGCAATGTGCTGACCGGTGAAACGCTCTATGCACCTACCGACATGGCGGAATTCCGACCGCTGTCAGTGGAAGCACAGAACACACTGCTGTTGATGGCCAACAGCCAGGGCGTTGAGCTCACTGAAGAGCAACTGCAACAATACATCCACTCGACCATCATCGAGCAGTGGAATCCCGCCAAGAGCTGGATGGAAAGCCTTGAACCGTGGGACGGAAACGACTATGTAGGTGAACTGGCACAGCGCATCATCACCTCAAATCCCGACTGGCCGCATCGCTTCCACAAGTGGATGTTGCAGATGGTAGCCCGTTGGATGGGGCTGACCGTAGCGCAAAACGATGTCATCGTACCCGTCATCGTGGGACAATTCGGCTATGGCAAGACGACATTCTGCAATATCATCCTACCGCCAAGCCTCAGACGCTACTACACCGATCAGGTGCGTGTGCGGCAGATGGCTGATGTGCATGAGCTCGTCACCACCCATCTGCTCGTGGCGCTCGATGAGTTTTATCAGGAGAATACCGATCAGCTGCCCGCCGTGCGCTATCTCTTCTCGCGCAGCACGCCCGTGCAGCGATGGCCTTACGGCACTACGCGGGAACCACGAAAAAACTATGCGGCCTTCATCGCCACGACAGGCAATCTCCATCCGATGACAGATGCTGCCGGTGCCGCGCATCTCTTCTGTGTGGAGATCACCCACGCCATTGACACCAAAACGCCTATCGACTATGACCAGCTCTATGCTCAGCTCGCTGAGGAACTGGAGAATGGTGAGGACTACTCGCTGACCGACGAGGAGCGCGAGGCTATGGCTGTACAGAACTCTCCCTTCCAGGAAGCCGACAACCTCGTGAAGATGGTATCCATGCTCTACGCCGCACCACCAAAGGGAAAGAAGGTGAAAGCCACATATATCGACGCGATCATCGACCGGCTGATGAAGGAATATCCCTACTGGACACCGGGCGAGCACGTCAACCAGGACGTGGGCTTCGCCTTGCAGGACGCTGGCTTCACACGTACACGCATTCACGGACGCTCTGCCTATAAGGTCGTGGAGAAAGATCCAAGGAAGATCGACGAGAGCTTCGACAATGAGCCTGAGGAGAAAGAAGAGGAGAACTTCGACAACAACCCGCTCGCCCGTGCTCTGCTCGCCGGACTGGGCGGACTGAAGAAGCCATGACGGCAGACAGAAAAAAATGAGTGAGGACTGAAAAAGCCATGACGGCAAGCTGAAAAGCCGCTTTTCACGACGTTTCTCCCCCATGCTCATGCCGTGCGTCATTCTAAGGCTAAGTTAAGTGCGCCTTATTATAATAAGGCGTCCACCGCTTTTCATAAGGCGTCCACCGCTACATTTGCCCGCACACCTTATTATATATATAGACCCATCAACAATAAATTCATATCAACAACCCATACAGATGAAAAAGATATTCTTTCTTTTGCTGTTCAGCCTGCTGACAGCAGCCACATACGCTCAAGGTTATTACACGAAATACTATTCCGACAAAGCCTTCGTCAAAGAGGCACAGGACTGGATGAACAGCGGTGCCTGGCGTGAGGGATTCACGGCCGCAAGTCCTCACGCTACCGTCAACGCCGCTGAGTTCTATACGCAATACCGGAAAAATCCGGAGCAGTGGAAGGCGCTCTTCAGCTGGTTGGCAAAGACCGACTTGCTGGCACTGCCCAAGGGACGCACGCCGATTCCCGGCTCTACGCTTGTCGCCAGCGTGGAAGACGACGTCAATCAGGAGCTCAGCCACCAGCGGTCTGAGAGCCATCACCATCATATCGACTTCCAATATGTCGTGAAAGGCACAGAGCGCTTCGGCCTCATTGACCACTACACCAGCAAGATCAACGTTCCTTACCGCCCCGATGTCGTGCACTATGCCTATGACCTGCAGCGTGCCCGCTTCTACGATAGCGACCCGCAGCACTTCTTCCTCTTCTTCCCCGGCGACTGGCATATCGCCAAAGTGAAGACCGACAGCGGCGACCAGCATATCCGTGTCGTCGTCGTGAAGGTTGACTATCGCTAAACCCACGGTATTGGGTAGTTTTTCATGAGCTTGCATGACCCATGCAAGCTCGCTAAGTCTGTAACAAAAAGATATGTCTACAAAAGATACGGCGCTCACGCCGATGATGAAGCAGTTCTTCTCGCTCAAGGCCAAGCATCCCGATGCCTTGTTGCTCTTCCGTTGTGGTGACTTCTACGAGACCTATGGCGACGATGCCATCGTGGCCTCGCAGATCCTCGGCATCACACTCACCAAACGCAACAATGGTGGAAACACCGGTGACACACCGATGGCCGGATTCCCGCACCATGCCCTCGACACATATCTGCCGAAGCTCATCCGGGCCGGAAAACGCGTGGCTATCTGCGACCAACTCGAAGACCCGAAGAAAAAACGCGCCGCCATCAAAGGCAAGAAAGGGCTCTCCGAGATGGACAAGATGGTGAAGCGTGGCATCACCGAACTGGTCACGCCGGGCATCGCCATGAGCGACAACGTGCTCAACTACAAGGAAAACAACTTCCTCGCTGCCGTACACTTCGGTAAAACAGCCTGCGGACTGAGCCTGCTCGACATCTCCACGGGTGAGTTTCTCACCGGTGAGGGCACCTACGACTACGTCGAGAAGCTCTTGGGCAACTTCTCGCCAAAGGAGGTGCTCTATGACCGCACGCGCAAGAAAGACTTTGAGCAGTTCTTCGGTACGAAATACTGTGTCTTTGAGATGGACGACTGGGTGTTTACAGAACAAAACGCCCGGCAGAAACTATTGAAGCATTTCGGCACCAAGTCGCTGAAAGGCTTCGGCGTGGAGCATCTCAAGGCCGGTATCGTAGCCTCCGGTGCGATCATGCAGTACCTGGAACTCACCCAGCATACCAGCATCAACCACATCACATCGTTGAAGCGGCTGGAAGAGGAGAAATATGTGAGGCTCGACAAGTTCACCATCCGCTCACTCGAACTCTTGCAGCCGATGCAGGAGGACGGCCTGTCGCTGCTCGACGTCATCGACCATACCACCACCCCAATGGGTGGACGTATGCTGCGGCGTTGGATGGTATTCCCGCTGAAAGAGGTGTCGCGCATCAATGAGCGCCTCGACATCGTGGAGTATTTCTTCAAGCATCCCGATTTCCGACAGCTCATCGACGAGCAGCTCCATCGCGTCGGCGACCTGGAACGTATCATCTCCAAGGTGGCCGTGGGACGTGTATCACCGCGTGAAGTCGTACAGTTGAAGAATGCGCTGATGGCCGTGCAGCCTATCAAAGGGGCTTGTCAGACTGCCGACAACGACTGTCTCAGACGACTCGGCGAGCAGCTCAACCTCTGTGAAAGCCTGCGCGACCGCATCGAGAAAGAGATCACCCCCGACCCGCCACAGCTCGTCAGCAAGGGAGGTGTCATCGCTGACGGCTACAGCCCTGAGCTTGATGATCTGAGAAATATCTCACGCGGCGGCAAAGACTACTTGTTGGAGATACAGCAGCGCGAAACGGAGAAGACTGGCATCTCCTCGCTGAAGGTGGGATTCAACAATGTCTTCGGCTATTATCTCGAAGTGCGCAATACCTTCAAGGACAAGGTGCCCGAAGGATGGATACGCAAACAGACCCTTGCGCAGGCTGAACGCTATATCACGCCTGAGCTGAAAGAATACGAGGAAAAGATATTGGGTGCTGATGAGAAGATACTGGAGCTGGAGGCCCGCCTCTTCTCTGAACTCATCGTAGCCATGCAGGAGTTCATACCGCAGATACAGATCAATGCCAACATCCTGGCGCATATCGACTGCCTGCTCTCCTTTGCCAAGGTATCGGAAGACAACTGCTATGTGCGGCCCGTCGTTGACGACACTGACGTGCTCGACATTCACCAGGGCCGCCATCCCGTCATCGAGACGCAAATGCCACTCGGTGAGCGCTATGTGCCCAACGATGTCTATCTCGACACCGAGAAGCAGCAGATTATGATGATTACCGGTCCTAACATGGCGGGTAAGTCTGCTCTGCTGCGACAGACGGCGCTCATCGTGCTCATGGGGCAGATTGGCTGCTTTGTTCCGGCGGAGAGCGCAAGAATAGGTGTCGTGGACAAGATCTTCACACGTGTAGGAGCCAGCGACAATCTCTCGTTGGGCGAGTCCACATTCATGGTGGAGATGACTGAGGCAGCTGATATTCTGAACAATGTATCACCCCATTCGCTCGTGCTCTTCGACGAACTCGGACGCGGCACGTCCACCTACGACGGCATCTCTATCGCCTGGGCCATCGTGGAATATCTTCACGAAAACGAGCATGCCCATGCCCGTACGCTCTTCGCCACGCACTATCATGAGCTCAACGAGATGGAGAAGCACTTCCCAAGAATCAAGAACTATAACGTATCGGTGAAAGAAGTTGACGGTAAGGTGATCTTCCTGCGCAAGCTCGTCCCCGGTGGCTCAGAGCATTCCTTCGGTATTCATGTGGCTGAGATTGCCGGTATGCCGCGCTCTATCGTCAAGCGTGCCAACACGGTCTTGAAGCAGCTTGAGGAGGAAGGATCGGAAGTGGGAGCGGCTGGTAAGCCGAAGATGGAAAACATCGCTGACAAGAAAGATGGTGTGCAGCTCAACATCTTCCAGCTCGACGACCCGGTGCTCTCACAGGTGCGTGACGAGATCCTCGGTCTCGACATCAATAACCTCACACCTGTGGAAGCCCTCAACAAGCTCAACGAAATCAAGAAGATTGTGACGGGGAAAAGCAAGTAAAAAGACTCACGCTCAACAGCCTCACCCCCCCAACAGCCTCACCCCCTACCCCCTCTCCAAGGGGAGAGGGGGGGAGCCTCACCCCCTTACCCCTCTCCAAGGGGAGAGGGGGGAGCCTCACCCCCTTACCCCTCTCCAAGGGGAGAGGGGAGTAATATGCTCTGCGGGTGATAGGGGGGCATTTAAGAAGGGCAGGCCGCCCCACGCTAATCGTGTCAGGGCGTTTGTTTATCTGGCATTTCACTCCCCTCTCCTTGGGAGAGGGGCAAGGGGGTGAGGCTGAGGGGTTAGGGGGTGAGGCTCCGTTATTCTTCCTCCTCCCACTGGTTCCCCGGGAACGAGCCTTGCTTTGAGAGGGCACTGTTACCACTTACCTGCGGCGTGGTTTCTGTGTTGCTTATATTTCCAGTATAGTTTTCACCTATTGGAATGAGGTTGTTTTCTCCACTTTCTGCCAGCATACTTCCTTCCGCATCTATTTCCATGGATTTCAAGGTGGGCTTGACATAACTTGCTTTCATAGTATGGCGTTTTAAGGGTTTTACTTCATGATGACTTTATGGCCATTGACGATGACCAGGCCTTTATAGTTGTCGTTGACGCGCTGTCCCGCGAGGTTATAGTGCACGCCGTCCGTGTTCTTTGTCGCTTTCACGGCATTGGTGATGCCGGTGGTGCTGTTGCCGATGGCATAGAAGGGTTTGGCGGAAGAGGCTGCAGGAATCGTGAGGTAGCCTTTATAGGGGGCCAGCGTCTCTCCGGCCTTCACGGGATAGAAGCCGCAGCCGCCGCCATGCCAAGCCAGCACATAGATGCTGTAGGGCGCTGTCACCTTCGTGTCCGCATCACTGAACTTCAAGTCGTTGTCTGTGATTGTTGTTCCCGGATCGCCTTGCTGCAAGCTGTAAGACCCCGCATCGCCCTTGACGACCACTGCCGTGTTGCCGGGGATGGCTGTAACGGGAGAGAGGGTCACTTGGTTGGCTGTAGCATCGTACTTCACCGTGTATGCGCTCAGACCACTGGCCTTAGAGAAGTCCACGGCACGGCGGCTGACAAAAGTGGCCCATCCTGCTGAGCTCACCTTAGCTTGTTCTTGATATTCCTTAATACTAATCAGATGTACATCTTGCAGAACTTTGGCACCTTTATCAGTGGTTCCAACAGTCGCTTTAACAATTACTTCGTCACCATGTACAATTTGGTTGGCATTGGTGATATCAGCATCTTGTAGATACCGCCCATTTAATACTTCAAGACGATTGGTTGCGTTTTCGTCGTCAGCGATGTAGTAGTTGAGAGTGGGACTGCTACTGTTGTATGCATCCGTCTTGGTAACTTTTGCCTTGACATATACCTGTGTATTGTCAGCTTCTTTAAGTGCTTGAGCGACAGATGTCAGATCATTGTCTTCCACTTTCTTGAATGTTTGCGAAGCTACATCACTCTTTTTATCGTTGAGATAAGCGACTGCTTTCACAGTTGTGGTAGTGTTCAATGTGAATGGCGCTGTATATTCTGTGCTCTTGTCTGTGGGTTCAGTACCGTCGGTAGTATAGTAGATCTTAGCACCTTCGTCAATAGAGCTGAGCGTTACTGTAGTATTGTTAAGGAAGGCTGTTCCCCCTGAGAAATCTGGTGACTGCACGGATGAAGTATAGTAGACTATCTTAGAGATTTGGATATAATGAGTTGTTTTACCATCTATAACAAAGTGGATTCTGTAATAGCTATCCTTTTGGGGATGAGGAAAATTACAAGTTACTACACCACTTTTTTTATTATTATTCAAAGCTGTTTTAAAAGCATCAGTAAAATAATATTTTTGTACATTCTCATTAAGATCAAAAAATTTTCTCTTCATGGTAGAATCAGTACCTACATAGATTTTTAAATCTTTCACAATATCAAGATCAGCATAATCAACTGTGATTTCTATCTTTGTTACTTCTTTCGGAAAGGTTTGTTGATTTACAATGTAAGGATATGATTCTACTCCTTCTGCTTTATATCTAATAAACTTCCACTTGCTTCCATAATTATTAAACGTGTGTATAAGCCAAGTATCCCCATTATCTGTTGCCGTCCAATCGTCTGCATAAAAATAGACTTTTTTACTCTCTGAAGCTTTCGCAAAGTCCAAAGTCTTATACACGACATTCTCTGCATTGGCTTTCTCTAAACCAATCAAAGCAAGGAAGCAAATGAATAATAGATGTAGTAATTTTTTCATCTTTATGTGTTTTCTGTATTACTTTATCTGCAAAATTAAGTATAATAATTTAAAAAAGCAAGAAGATGGCAGTGAAAAGCTATCTTCTTGCTTTGAAATGAATCAGAAAGTTATTTTTAAAGCTTCTTGTTGCCTAATTGTCAGCGTGAAGGTTTGATGTTATTTCCTTATTGCCTCCTTGCTGATGTACACAGCGAGGGTCTTGAGCTTGACGTACTGGTAGCTCAGATACATGTATCCACCGAAGCGGTTGCCGGTGCCCCAGGAGTTCTTGGCAATGAAAAAGCGGTTGCCTTGTCGGTCGTGGGCCAGTCCACAGAGCTCCATGCAGTGGTCATCGGTGGTGCGGAACGTCTCGAAAGCGCGCTGCCGGTCGAGTTGGTCATAGTCCGCCTTGTCGTTTTGCAGTACGGCGACGCCGCGCTCAAAGTCAAAGCCCGGCTCGCTGATGTCACCTTCCCAACAGACAGGATGGCCGTGCTTGAGCGCATGAACGACGGTACGCATGAGCGAGTCGATAGGAACGTTGAGGAAATAGTCGCGCATCTGATTGTCGGGGACTTCCAAGATAAACGGCTTGCCGAAAGGATGATGGGAGAAGCTCGTCAGTGAGAGATATTCCTCGGGGCGGCATACGCTATGGGCAAACTCCAGGGGCGTGTAGCGGGCCCCTAACATCATGATGGTACCGGGCAGATAGCCGATGCGCTCGTCGAGCGCCTTGTCAACACGCCCGTTGAGCATGCCGAGAGAAGTGCTGGCACGGGCAATCTGCTGCACCGTGCGGGCCACGACAGGATAGTCGACGGGCTCCTGATTGTAATAGCTGTCGTAGGGCAACATGCCGTACATCGCCATGAGATCAAAGACCATCGACGCCATGCCGCGCAGGGAGATGCGGCCATCGCTGCGGCAGAAATAGTAATGCGTCGCCTCGTCCCTGAGCAGCATTCTGGCCAGATAGTCGACAGAGAGGTGCACCGAGTCGCCCTGCATGAGATGCTCCGACTCGATTGTCGCCAACATGGCATAAGCCCAGCACAGCGGACTGCGGCCTTGGTCGAGGACCGGTGTCGTCTTGATGACCACATCATTTCTGAACTCACTCCTCACCGGCTTGCGGGGCTGAGGGCGTCCGCAGCTGATGATCATCACAAGGCCAAGCAGGCCAAAAACTATTTTCTTCATTGCAAGTGCAAAGATAAGCAATTATTTGATTACCTTTGCACTATGAATGCGAAAATAGAGGATTTTGAGATCATGGCCCCTGTGGGCTCACGTGAGTCGCTCGCCGCAGCCTTGCAGGCAGGCGCCGACTCGGTGTACTTTGGTATCGGGCAACTGAACATGCGGTCGCACAGTGCCAATCATTTCGACATCAGCGACCTGCACGACATCGCACGCATCTGCAACGAGCATGGCGTGAAAACCTATCTCACCGTCAACACCATTATCTATGATGAGGACATGGACACGATGCACACCATCATCGATGCCGCCCATGAGGCCGGCATCTCGGCCGTCATCGCCTCCGATGTCGCCGTGATGGTCTATTGCCGCCAGGTGGGCATGGAAGTGCACCTCTCCACACAGCTCAACATCAGCAATGTCGAGGCACTGAAGTTCTACGCCCAGTTTGCCGACGTCAGCGTGCTCGCCCGTGAGCTGAACATGAAGCAGGTGAGCCATATCCATGATGAGATCGAGCGGCAACACATCTGTGGACCTGCCGGCAAGCCGGTGCGCATCGAGATGTTCTGTCATGGAGCCTTGTGCATGGCCGTCTCGGGCAAGTGCTACATGAGTCTGGCCGCTGCCGACCGATCCGCCAACCGCGGGCAGTGCGTGCAGATCTGCCGCCGCTCTTATATCGTCACCGATGCTGAGACCGGCAATCAGCTTGAGATCGACAACAAATACGTGATGAGTCCCAAGGATCTGAAGACTATCCGCTTCCTCGACAAGATGATGAAGGCCGGTGTGCGCGTCTTTAAGATCGAAGGGCGCGCACGTGGACCCGAATATGTCTATACCGTGGTGACCTGCTATAAGGAAGCGCTGAAAGCCGTCCTCGACGGCACGTTCACCGAAGAGAAGAAGGACGCCTGGGACGAGCGGCTTGCCACCGTCTTCAACCGTGGCTTCTGGGACGGCTATTATCAGGGTCAGACCATGGGCGAGTGGAACAAGCACTACGGTTCGCTCGCCACGGAGCGCAAGCGCCTCGTGGGTAAGGTGACGAAATATTTCTCAAAACTCAACGTAGCCGAGATTGCCGTAGAGGCTGCACCCTTTGAAGTGGGCGACAAGCTGCTCATCACCGGCAACACCACCGGAGCGATGTATCTCGACTGTACCGAGATCCGCTACGACCTCAAGCCTGTGAAGCGCGCCGAGCAGGGATGGCTGGTCTCCATCCCCGTGAAGGGTAAGGTAAGACCAAATGATAAATTCTTTAAGTTGGAGAAAGTAGAATATGAAGACGATTAATGAATTGCAGGACGAGGTCGTGGAGGAGTTCAGCGACTTCGACGACTGGATGGATAAATATCAGATGCTCATCGACTTAGGCAATGAGCTCAAGCCCCTCGACGAGAAATACAAGACCGAACAAAACCTCATCGACGGCTGTCAGAGCCGTGTGTGGCTGCAATGCGACTTTGTCGACGGTAAGCTCGTCTTCACTGCCGACAGCGACGCGCTCATCGTCAAGGGCATCATCGCCCTGCTCATCCAGGTGATCAGCGGTCATACACCAAAAGAGATCCTCGATGCCGACCTCTACTTCATCGATAAGATCGGGCTGCGCGACCACCTCTCACCGACCCGCTCCAATGGCTTGCTGGCGATGGTGAAGCAGATCAAAGCGTATGCGCTGGCGTATAGTATAAAATAAAACAGTAGCCTCACCCCCGACCCCTCTCCAAGTAGCCTCACCCCCGTACCCCTCTCCAAGGGGAGAGGGGAGTGATATGCTTCAAGAGTAGAAAGGAAACATCAAAGGCTCATCCCAAATAGCCTCACCCCCGTACCCCTCTCCAAGGGAAGAGGAGTACGGGGGTGAGGCTGCAATTCATCATTCAACATTGAACTATGCATAAGCTCAGAACCATAGAGATGCACCGGCTCACGGTGGAAGAGTTTAAGGAGGCCAAGAAGCTGCCGCTGGTGGTCGTACTCGACAATGTGCGGTCGCTCTACAACGTCGGCTCTGTCTTTCGCTCTTGCGACGCGTTTCGTGTGGAAGCCGTCTATCTTTGCGGCATCACCGCCTGTCCGCCTAATGCCGAAATCCATAAGACGGCACTCGGCGGAGAGGATAGTGTCGACTGGAAATACTTCAAGAATACCGAGGATGCCGTGGCGGAACTCCAGCGTGAGGGCTATTTTGTTTATAGCATCGAGCAGGTGGAAGGCAGTACCAAGTTGCAGCACCTCGGAGAATCGTTGGCTGCACAGCATAAGAAAGGCGTAGCACAGCGCTATGCCGTCGTCTTTGGCAACGAGGTCAAAGGCGTGTTGCAGCAGGTCGTGGACATGAGCGACGGCTGTCTCGAAATCCCGCAGTTCGGCACCAAGCACAGTCTGAACGTCAGTGTCACGGCCGGCATCGTCGTCTGGGAATTTGCCAAGCATCTTCTCTTGGAGCAGAAATGACGGGACGCTGTCCCCCAAAAAAATGAACAAACGATGGGGTGGGGGCTGCATCACGACAGTCAGGATGATGAACAAACACTATTTGTTGCCATTTCGTGCAAACTGTCCGCAAGTTTTGAATTTAGTAGAATGTAACAAAAAAATACATTCATGATGAGACTACATTCATTGATAACGCTTCTTGCTGCAGGTTTGCTTACGGCTTCCTGCGCTACCGGCAACCATGCTGTCAGCTTTTCCGAAGCCCGCAACTATTTCTTTCGCAACGATGCCAGACAACCCGCTGGCCTGCTGATCATCCGCAGCCAGGCAGAGCTGGAGCAGTATTTTGGTGAAGCCGCCTTTATGGGTAAAGGTGGTGAGCCGACAAAGATAGACTTCAGCAAGCAGTTTGTCGTAGCGAAGATGCTGCCAGTCACCAACCATCTTACCAATATCTCGTTACAGCGCATCGAGCACAGCGGTGATAAGCACCTCACCTTGGTATGGCATATCGCTGTTAACGACACTCCCCAATCCTATTCCATGCAACCCATGAAGCTGGTGGTGCTCGACAAGAAATACGAGGGATACCGCGTCAGCGAGAAGGAAGAATAAAAAAAAGAGCCTCACCCCCTTCCTAGCCTCACCCCCCAACCTAGCCTCACCCCCCAACCTAGCCTCACCCCCTTGCCCCTCTCCGGAGGAGAGGGGAGTAAAATGCCAGATAAACAAACGCTCTGACACGATTAGCGTGGGAACGTCCCGCCCTTCTTCAATACCCCCCTTATCACCCGCAGAGCATATCACTCCCCTCTCCTTCGGAGAGGGGGAAGGGGGTGAGGCTAGGTTGGGGGGTGAGGCTAGGTTGGCTGTTTCCTTACGACAGCGAGAGCATGCGCTGGATGGGCTTTACAGCCTCACGGGCGATGGCGGGGTCTATCTCTACGCTTGGCCAACCATACTTCAGTGCATTGTATATCTTGGCCAACGTGTTTTTCTTCATATATTCGCACTCGTTGCAAGAGCAGCCTAAGCCACCCTCGCTGACCTCCGGCGGTACGGGGATGAAAGTCTGATTGGGACACGTGCGCTGCATCTCGTGCAAGATACCGGCCTCTGTAGCCACAATAAACTCCTTCACCTCGGGATGGGCCTGCGCGTATTTCAGCATCGTGGCAGTGGAACCCTTCACGTCAGCAATAGCCAGCACGGGAGCCTTGCACTCCAAATGCGCCATCACCACGGCATGAGGATGCTCCTGCTTGAGCTTCACGATGCCGTCGACGGAGAACTTCTCATGGACATGGCAACCACCGTTCCACAAGAGCATGTGGCGCCCCGTGACGCTGTTGATATAGTTGCCTAAGTTGTAGTCAGGTCCAAAGATGATCTTCGCATCCTTAGGGAAGCTTGCCATCACCTTCTCGGCATTGCCCGAGGTGACCACGCAGTCTGTGAGCGCCTTGACAGCCGCCGTGGTGTTGACATAGCTCACCACCTGATAGCCCGGATGCTCCTCCTTGTATTTCTTCAGGTCAGCAGCATCACAGCTGTCGGCCAAAGAACAGCCCGCAGTGAGGTCAGGACAGAGCACCGTCTTGTCGGGAGAGAGCAGCTTACACGTCTCAGCCATGAAGTGCACGCCACACATCACCATCATCTTCGCGTCAGTGTCGGCCGCCTTACGGGCCAAGGCCAGCGAGTCGCCGACGAAGTCAGCGATGTCCTGAATGTCGCCCACCGTATAGTAGTGCGCCAGGATGATCGCATCCTTCTCCTTGCACAGTTGTCTGATGGCCTTTTTCAAGTCCAGTCCCTCCGGTATCGGCTCATCGACATATCCCTTTTCCTTCCATTCCTTTTTGATCGTCTCCATGAGTATGCGTTCAGTTTTCGGTGTTATCCACCATTCATTATTATTCTATTAGTCTTTCTTCTATAAAAAAGAAAATAATAATATGATGATGTAATGTGGAAAAGTTGATATGACGTGACTGAAATATTTGGAGATTAGGATATCAACATGAGATGCAGAGAGATCCACATCGGAGTTGAATATCTACTCTTTGTTTATCAGTTGATTGTCTACTTATCCACAATTATCAACGACTGTGCAAAGATAATAAGTTTATATCTTTTTTCGGTGCAAAAGCGTGGAAAACTTTGTTTCATTGCTTGCAAAAGACTGTGGATATCCCCAGTCTGTGGCTTCTCGACATGATCAAGTGGATAAGCATAGAGTTATACCGGCGTTTTTCCACAGTTATCCACACGGTTATCAACGGAATAATGTATAATGGATAATGTATAATGTATAGTGTATAATGAGTAATGGATAATGTATAGTGTAGAATGTATAATGTATAATGAGTAATGTATAATGGATAGTGTATAATGTATAATGAGCAATGGATAATTCTAAAAGGGGGCTGACATAGCTATATAAAAACAATAATGGGCTCAACCCCCTACGGATTGAGCCCATCATCTGTCGTATGAATATTATTTCTCGTTCTTACTTTGTTCATCATCGCTTTCAACGAAAGCAGCCTCTTCAGCGGCAGCGATGATCTCCTCACGGGTTTTCTCCTTGGCACTGATGTCGCTCAAGTCGAATTCCTCCTCCTTGGCTTCTACCGAGTTGGCGGGTTTTTCGAGAGCACTGTCGTCTTCAGAAAACACATGCTCACGGAAAGAAGTCTCGTGCTTCGGCTCCATGTTGCGGGAAGCTGCTGTCGTCTTGACAAAAGCTTCAGCCTCACTGGTGCTGGGCACATCCAGAACTGGTTCCTCTTCCATCTTGGTGCGGCTGGCCTTGGCGGCGAAGACACTGTCGATGAACTGCGGTTCGCGCTTGAGTTTATCGAGGGTGTCCTTGGCGGCTTTCTGCTGGCTCTCCTTCTTGGAGAAGCCCTTGCCCATGCATCCGTCAAGGCCTTCGAGCTTGATGACGCAGCAGAAGGTAGGATTGCCGTTGTCATCCTTGCTCTGTGTGGTCTGGCTGAAGTCGAGGTTTACCTTGTTTTTCTGACTCCACTCGATGAGTTTGCTTTTGAAGTTCACCTCTTTGTAAGCCACCTTGTCGATGTTGATCATCTGCGAGAGGATACGCTTCTTGAGGAACGTCATACAAGCGTCGTAGCCACGGTCGAGATAGAGTGCGCCGACGAGGGCCTCGAAAGCATTGCCACCGAGATAGCTGTTGTGTGTGGCAGAGCGTCCGCTGGAGAGGATGAGATCGTTGATGCCCATCTCCATGGCCAGTTTGTTGAGCGTGTCGCGCTGCACGAGTTTGGAACGTGTGTTGGTGAGGAATCCCTCCCGCTTACCGGGAAAATGGCGATAGACGATGTCGCCTACCGCAGCGTCGAGGATGGCGTCGCCCAAGAACTCCAGTCGCTCGTTGTTGACGGGTTTGCCTTTTTTGTTGCGGTGCATGACACTCTTGTGCATCAGTGCCAATTTGTAATAGCTGATGTTGCGGGGATATACACCGATGATATGGTATAAAGAAGAATAAAGCTCCTTATCCTTTCGGAAGGGGAGCCTTATTCTATCTAAGATATGATTAAACATATACTTTCTTTGTTCAGCAATCTATTACTCAGCGTACTTCTTGACGATGACGCAAGCGTTGTGTCCGCCAAAGCCGAAGGTGTTGGACAGGGCAGCGCGTACGGTACGTTTCTGAGCCTTGTTGAAAGTGAAGTTCATGTTATAGTCGAGCTCCGGATCATCATCACCCTCAGCGTGATTGATAGTCGGCGGGATGATATCGTTTTGAACGCTCAGTACACAGATCATGCCTTCTACGGCGCCTGCGGCACCGAGGAGGTGACCCGTCATGCTCTTGGTAGAGCTGATGTTGACCTTGTAGGCCTGCTCGCCGAAGAGATCCTTGATAGCCTTGGCCTCAGAGATGTCGCCCACGTGAGTGGAAGTACCGTGGACATTGATGTAGTCGATGTCCTCCACGCTCATGCCAGCGTCCTCGAGAGCAGCCTTCATGACGAGCTTAGCACCGAGGCCCTCGGGATGAGATGCAGTGATGTGGTAAGCGTCAGCGCTCATGCCCTCACCGGCAATCTCCGCATAGATCTTGGCGCCACGAGCCTTAGCGTGCTCAAGAGTCTCCAGAATCAAGCAGCCCGAGCCCTCACCCATGACGAATCCGTCGCGGCTTGCGCTGAATGGGCGGCTTGCGCCCTGGGGATCGTCGTTGCGAGTGGAAAGAGCCTTCATGGCGTTGAAACCACCGACACCGCATTCGCAAATGGCAGACTCGGCACCTCCGGCCAGGATGACATCAGCCTTGCCCAGGCGCAGCAGGTTGAAAGCGTCAGCCAAAGCATGGCATGACGAAGCGCACGCACTTGTGGTCACATAGTTGGGACCATGGAAGCCAAAGTGGATGCTGATCTGTCCAGCTGCAATATCTGAAATCATCTTGGGGATGAAGAACGGGTTGAACATCGGTCCGCGATCTACGTGCTGGCCGTAGTACATTACCTCGTCCTGGAATGTCTTGATGCCTCCAATGCCGATACCGTAGACCACGCCCACGCGGTTTTTGTCGACAGTCTCCAAATCCATGCCTGAGTCCTTGACAGCCTGAATGGCACTGATCATGGCCAGCTGTGTGCAGCGGTCCATCTTACGAGCCTCCTTGCGGTCGATGTAGTCATTGACATTGAGGTCTTTGACTTCACAAGCGAACTTCGTCTTGAAATTGGTTGTGTCAAATGATGTAATAGGTGCAGCACCACTCTTGCCGGCAAGCAGGTTGTTCCACATCTCCTCGACGGAGTTACCTACTGGCGTGACGGCGCCCAAACCTGTTACAACTACTCTTTTCAATTCCATTGGATTATGTTTTTGATTAAAAGAGTTTAGCGTTTAATGTGTCTGCGTCAGTTGCCAAGTGGCAGACTGAATGGAAAGTAAATGTTGAACTACATTAAACGCTAAACGGGGAGAAACGCTTGAGACGTAATTATTTAGCGTTGTCCTCAATGTACTTGATGGCGTCGCCTACCGTCTGGATGGTCTCAGCCTTGTCGTCGGGAATGGAAATGCCGAACTCCTTCTCGAACTCCATGATGAGCTCTACAGTATCGAGAGAATCAGCGCCCAGATCGTTGGTGAAGCTTGCTTCGGGCTTTACTTCAGCCTCGTCAACACCCAGTTTGTCTACGATGATAGCCTTAACCTTTGATTCAATTTCTGACATAATTGTAACGTTTTAAAATGATTAATTTTGTATTTTCACTATTAAACTGGGTGCAAAGGAACAAATTTTTTACCGATTACACAAATATTTTATCGATAAAATGCTATTTTCGTGCACATTAACCTATTGTTTGTGCATAAAATATCGATTTTTTCTTCTTCTTTTTTCACCTTTTCGTTGTATATCTCAAAATTAGTTGCTAACTTTGCATGAACGCATCAATCAAATCTGAACAATACATGTCTTTTACTCAACAGTGCAACGAGATTTTCAACAAAGCCATTGATGACTATCATGTCACGGACAATGTGGATACGCCGATCAACAATCCTTATGAGCGCGAGTCCATTGACAACCGGCTTTATCTGAAGTGCTGGATAGATACTGTCCAGTGGCATTTGGAAGATATCATCCGTGATCCGCATATCGACCCCATCGAGGCATTGAGCATCAAGCGGCGTATTGACCGCTCCAATCAGGACCGTACGGACTTGGTGGAGCAGATCGACTCCTATTTCCGGCAGAAGTATTCCGATGTCACTCCCCTGCCCGATGCACGACTCAACACCGAGAGTCCCGCCTGGGCCGTGGACCGTTTGAGCATCCTCGCACTGAAGATCTATCACATGCGGGAGCAGACTCAGCGGACTGACGCCACAGAGGAGCATAAAGCACGCTGCCAGGCTAAGCTCAACGTGCTCTTGGAGCAGCAGAAGGATCTCTCGCTGGCCATCGACCAATTGCTGGAGGACATCCAGGAAGGACGGAAATACATGAAGGTGTATCGCCAAATGAAGATGTACAACGATCCGAGTACTAATCCTGTTCTTTACGGCAAGAAGTAAGAAAAGGCTGAAAGAGAAGTGAGGATACCTTAGCCCTAAATCATATGAAAACCGAACATATACTGATCATCCGCTTTTCTGCCTTAGGCGACGTCGCCATGACGGTGCCTGTGGTTTATTCTCTGGCAAAGCAGTATCCCGATGTGCGCATCACCATGCTTTCCAAACCGTTCGCCCGCCCGCTGTTTGAGGACTTGGCACCGAACGTGGGATTTATGGAGGCGGACCTGGCCAATGAATATCATGGGCTGAAGGGACTCAACGCACTCTACCGCCGACTGACTGCCAAAAACTTCACGGCGATAGCTGATCTGCACAATGTCATCCGGTCGGATTACTTGCGTATGCGATTTAACTTCGACCGTTATCGTGTGGCGCACCTCGACAAGCATCGCTTGCAGCGTCGTCAGCTGGTATCCTATAATAATAAGGTGTTGGAGCCCATTCCCTCCGCTTTTGACAATTATGCCAAGGTGTTTGAGCAGTTAGGCTATCCTGTTCATTTGGAGTTTACGTCATTATTGACTCCGGAGCAGGCCGGATTGTCACAACTGCCGGAGGGCTATCACATCAAGAAGCCGTTTCAGCAGTGGATCGGCATCGCTCCTTTCGCTGCCCACCGCGGAAAAGCCTATTCATTGGCGCAGATGGAGAAGGTAGTGGCAGAGCTGACGGCCCGTCATCCTTCCTGCCGCATCTTCCTCTTCGGCGGTGGCAACAATGAGAAACAGCAACTCGACGACTTTGTGAGCCGCCACAGCAACTGTGTGAACGCCTCGGCCGCGTTGGGTGGTATGATGAAGGAACTGGTGTTGATGAGCCATCTCGACGTGATGATCAGCATGGACAGCGCCAACATGCACCTGGCTTCGCTCGTCGCCACGCCTGTGGTGAGCGTATGGGGAGCCACACATCCCTATGCCGGATTTATGGGCTGGGGACAGAGTGAAGACAATGCCGTGCAGGTAGATTTGCCCTGCCGCCCCTGCTCCATCTATGGCAATAAGGTATGCCGCCGAGGAGATTATGCTTGTCTGACGGGCATACAACCGCTCGACATCGTTGAGAAAGTAGACAAGATACTCAAGTGATAAAACGAAAATTCCACATACTCAAGCAATATTACTTGAATTGGGGAAGACAATAATAATGCGGATACGCTAATAGTGTAGGGGTGGCCCGCCCCTACGCCAATACCCTATTAACCTTTTTGATGGGATTTAATTTGTGCTTTTTCTCATTGACTGCGATTTTCTGTTTTGTACTTATAGATAATACGGAAAATAATGCTATCTTTGCAATAAGACAAGGGAAACAGAATGGCATAGCCGGTGATCATCACTGATAAGACTTTCTATTCAAGTTAAGCTAACAACAACACAACTAAGCATGAAAGACGAGATACTCATCCAACGCATAGAAGAAGTCACGGGACAGCACTATGACTCGCCCAAGGACTTTAATCAACTCAGCTAACTGATCTTTTCCAAAACAGAGGAAATGGTCAGTCCCACTACCCTGAAACGCATCTGGGGGTATCTCGACAGTGCCTCCTCGCCACGCTCCTACACCCTCGACGTCCTCGCCCGCTTCCTGGGCTACCGCGACTATGAGGCTTTCAAAACTGAAAACCAGCATCCCGACGTGCAGAGCGACATCACGCTCTGCGACAAGGTTTCGTGTGAGGATCTCGCTATCGGCGACCTGCTGGAACTCAGTTGGCTGCCCAACCGCGTATGCCGGGTGGAGCATCTCGGTGGTGGAAACTTCCGCATCGTAGAGGCTCAGAACACCAAGCTCAGCGTGGGCGACACCTTCTTCTGCTCGTTGTTTATCACTCACGAGCCGCTCTTTGTCGATAAACTCATGCACGAGGGCAAGGGGCCCTTTGTCTATGTGGCAGGAAAAAAGGACGGAATCACCGTCAGGCGACTCCGTCCTTCTACGCTATAAAACCGAACTAAAAACTATTCTTCTTGATAGAGGCAGTTCTTATTGCCGGGGCTGTCCTCATTGTTCTTGATAGAGGCTGTCCTCAAAAGCAGCGAGAGCTGCCTTGGCTCCTTCGCCCATGGCAATCATGATCTGCTTGAAAGGCACTGTCGACACATCGCCTGCCGCATATACGCCTGCCACAGAGGTGTGATTGCGGTCGTCGATGATGATCTCACCGCGCGGTGTGAGCTTGACATGATCCTTGAACATGTCGCTGTTGGGCTGTAAGCCTATCTGCACAAACACACCGTCGAGCGTAATGTGCCGCACCTCATCCTTGTCGAGATCCCGCACGTCGATGCCGTTGAGGCTACCGTTCTGCTCCGAGAGACCGATGGTCTGACTGCGGAAATGGATGTCGACATTGGGCAGTGCGCGCAGTTTTTGCTGCAACACCTTGTCGGCCCGCATCTGAGAACCGAATTCCAGTACTGTCACATGATCGCAGATTCCCGCCAAGTCGATGGCCGCCTCTACGCCACTGTTGCCGCCTCCGATGACAGCTACGTGCTTGCCTTTATAGAAAGGTCCGTCGCAGTGTGGGCAGAAATGAATGCCGTGGCCGATGAGCTTGTCCTCGCCTGTCAGTCCCAGCCGACGCCATCCGGCACCCGTAGCAATGATCACACGCGGGGCGATGAATGATTCTCCTCCTCTCACCTCTACCCGTTTGTCCTTTTGTGAAAAGTCCACACGTGTGATCTTGCGGTTGGTGTATGTGTCAATGGGATAAGCCTCCAAGTGTTTGGAAAGGTCGGCAGCCAATTGCGCACCGGTGGTCTTTGGCACAGAGATAATGTTCTCGATGCCCGTCGTGTCGTTAACCTGTCCGCCGATGCGCTGGGCCACGACCGCCACCTTCTGTCCTTTTCTTGCCGCGTAGATGGCGGCTGCTGCTCCTGCCGGGCCGCCTCCGAGTACCACCAAATCATAGCGGTGCTCCACAGCCTCGTGTTCCGCGCTGCTGTCTGTGCCGAGATGATCCTCCAGTTCGTCAAGCAGCGTGCCGAGCTCTCCGCGTCCCACGTGCAGCAACTCCCCGTTGACATACACCGAGGGCACTGCCTGGATGTTGAGCTCGTCGACTTCCTGCTGCGCGACTGCCCCGTCGACCATCTCGTGAGAGACGTTCGGGTTGAGCAGCGCTATGACGTTGAGTGCCTGCACCACGTCGGGGCAGTTGGTACAGGTCAGCGAGACATAGGTCGTCAACCTGATGTCGCCTTGCAGCGACGCGATGCGTCGGCGCAGACGGTCATCGGGCAGATTGCGTCCCTGTCCGTCGGCGTTGAGCAGCGCCAGCAACAGCGAGGTGAACTCATGTCCGTTGGGGATGCCGCGGAAGGCGATGCCGGTGTCCTGTCCGTCGCGAAGAATGGAGAAGCGGAAAGCCTTGCCACTGCGGTACTCCACAGTGATATGTGAGCTGCACGAAGCCACATCCTCTACAAATTGACTGAAATGAGTGGCGTCGGCATCGCTGTCGTCCCGCTCTACGGCAAACGTGAAATGAGCACTGAGATGGGCCAGCACACCTTTCACTTGGGTGATAACATTAAGATCGAGCATAAGTTGTAATTGTAAAAATTAGAGAATGGTGCACTTCGTGCAGAAATGATGATATACTGAAACCTCAGCCGAGTGCTTTAGAGCTTACCGACCAAGTCGATGCTTGGCTTGAGCGTCTCGGCGCCTTCGTGCCATTTTGCGGGGCAAACCTCACCGTTGTGCGATGCAACATACTGTGCAGCCTGAACCTTGCGGACGAGCTCATCGGCGTTGCGTCCAATGCTGTTGTCCTGAATCTCAGCCAGTTTCACGAGTCCTTCGGGGTTGACGAGGAAGGTGCCGCGATAAGCCACACCCTCATCCTCCTTGTATACGCCGAAGCCGCGTGAAAGCACAGCGAGAGGGTCAGCGAGCATTGCATACTGCAATTTGGCGATGCGGTCAGAGGTATCGTGCCATGCCTTGTGTACGAAATGGCTGTCGGTGCTCACCGAGAAAACCTCTACGCCCATGGCCTTGAGCTCATCGTATTTGCTCTGAAGGTCCTCCAGCTCGGTGGGGCAGACAAAGGTGAAGTCGGCAGGATAGAAGAAGAACAATGCCCACTTGCCTTCGATGTCCTTGTTGCTGACGGTTTTGAAACTGCCGTTCTGGAAGGCCTGAACGGTGAACTCGGGTGCGTGCTGATTGATGATCGTTTCCATAATCTCTTATTTTTTTATTAATTTTGTGTTGTGTTGTTGCGAGGAAGACCTCTGTTGTTTGTGATGTTGTGAGTGTTATTTTTGTTTTCTGATGCAAAGTTAAGGATATTCCTTGATGATGACAACAGACAAAGACTATCGCATCATAGATAAAATCTATATCGCAGGATAAGGCACTGTTTATCAGTATCCTATTTCATCACGGACAAACCGCGGCGACTCTCATTTCTTACTCCTGCCTCACATTTTGCACCATTGATTTTGTTTTGTGGATTGATTTGTGTAACTTTGCATGTAATATGCCCTATTTATAATAAGGTGTAAGCCAAAGAAACAATAAAACAAGATATATACACACATGGACTACAATTTCAGAGAGATTGAGAAAAAGTGGCAGAAAGCGTGGGTCGACCATAAGACCTACAAGGTCACAGAGGACCCTAACCGCCCGAAATACTACGTGCTCAACATGTTTCCTTACCCTTCTGGTGCGGGACTGCATGTAGGTCATCCGTTGGGATACATTGCCAGTGACATCTATGCTCGCTACAAGCGGCTCAACGGCTTCAATGTTCTCAATCCTATGGGATATGACGCTTACGGACTCCCCGCCGAGCAGTATGCCATCAAAACCGGTCAGCATCCTGCCATCACCACCGAGCAGAACATCAACCGCTACCGCGAGCAGCTCGACAAGATCGGCTTCTCCTTTGACTGGGACCGTGAGGTACGCACTTGCGACCCCCATTACTATCACTGGACACAGTGGGCTTTCGAGAAGATGTTCAACTCTTACTACGACAACGACCTGAAGAAGGCACAGCCCATCGACAAGCTCATTGCCCACTTCGAGCAGCAGGGCACTGAAGGACTCAACGTGGCCCAGGGCGACGACACCGTCAGCTTCACCGCTGAAGAGTGGAAGGCCATGGACGAAAAGCAGAAGAGCGACACACTGATGAACTACCGCATCGCCTACAAGGGCGAGACGATGGTCAACTGGTGCGCTGGACTGGGTACCGTGCTGGCCAACGACGAGGTCGTCGAGGGCGTCAGCGTGCGTGGTGGCTTCCCCGTGGTGCAGAAGAAGATGAGCCAGTGGTGTCTGCGTGTCTCCGCTTATGCTCAGCGTCTGCTCGACGGTCTCGACACCATCCAGTGGAGCGACTCCATCAAGGAAACGCAGAAGAACTGGATCGGACGCTCAGAAGGTACTGAGGTGGAGTTCCAGGTCAAGGACTCCGACGTGAAGTTCACCATCTTCACTACCCGTGCCGACACCATGTTCGGCGTGACGTTTATGGTGCTCGCCCCGGAGTCTGACTATGTGGCACAGGTGACCACCAAGGAGCAGAAAGCCGAAGTCGACAAATATATCGACTACGTGAAGAAGCGCACTGAGCTGGAGCGCATGTCCGACCGCAAGGTCACGGGTGTGTTCACAGGCTCTTACGCCATCAACCCGCTGACGGGCGATGCCATCCCTATCTGGGTTTCGGAGTATGTGCTCGCCGGATATGGTACGGGCGCCATCATGGCCGTACCGGCTCACGACAGCCGCGACTATGCCTTTGCCAAGCATTTTGGTCTGCCCATCATCCCGCTCATCGAGGGGGCCGACGTCTCGGAGGAGAGCTTCGACGCCAAGGAAGGCATCGTCACCAACTCACCGCGTGAGGGCAAGCAGGGCCTTGACGGCTTCTCGCTCAACGGTCTGACCGTGAAGGAAGCCATTGCCGCTACGAAGAAATTCGTCACCGAGAAGGGTATCGGACGCGTGAAGGTCAACTACCGTCTGCGTGACGCCATCTTCTCTCGCCAGCGCTATTGGGGTGAGCCCTTCCCCGTCTACTACGACAATGGTATCCCCCGCATGGTGCCGGAAGAGTGCCTGCCCATCGAGTTGCCGGAGATTTCTGAATATAAACCTACCGAGAGCGGTGAGCCACCATTGGGCCGTGCCACAAAATGGGCATGGGATACTGTTAATAAAAAGGTGGTGGAAAACGCCAAGATCGACCAGAAGACAGTCTTCCCGCTCGACCTTTACACCATGCCGGGCTTTGCGGGCAGTAGTGCTTACTACCTCCGCTATATGGATCCCCACAACGACGAGGCGCTCGTCTCGAAGAAAGCTGATGAGTACTGGCGCCATGTCGACCTCTATGTGGGCGGCACCGAGCACGCCACCGGCCACCTGATCTACAGCCGTTTCTGGAATAAGTTCCTCCATGACTACGGCGTGAGCTGCGAGGAAGAGCCGTTCCAGAAGCTCATCAACCAGGGTATGATCCAGGGACGCAGCAACTTTGTCTATCGTGTGGGCGAGCTCAGCACAGCCGACAAACCGGTGTTTGTGAGCTACAACCTGCGCAAGAACTATAAAGAGGTGACGCCGATCCACGTGTGGGTCAACCTTGTGAAAAACGATATTCTCGACACCGAGGCCTTCAAGCAGTGGAGCCCTGAGTACAAGAATGCTGAGTTCATCCTTGAGAATGGCAAATATGTCTGCGGCTGGGCCATTGAGAAGATGTCCAAGTCGATGTACAACGTTGTCAACCCCGACGACATTGTGCGTGACTATGGCGCTGACACACTCCGTCTCTACGAGATGTTCCTCGGTCCTGTCGAGGCCAGCAAGCCTTGGGACACCAATGGCATCGACGGCTGTTTCCGTTTCCTGAAGAAACTTTGGAGCCTGTTCTGGGAAAACCGCACCGACAAATGGCTCGTCGACGACGCTGAGCCCTCAAAGGACAGCCTGAAGAGTGTGCATAAGCTCATCAAGAAGGTGACCGGCGACATCGAGTCGTTCTCCTACAACACGAGCATCTCTGCCTTCATGATCTGCGTCAGCGAACTTGGTCAGCAGAAGTGCCACAACCGTGAACTGCTGCGCGACGTGGTCATCCTCATTGCTCCCTTTGCTCCACATATCGCTGAGGAGCTGTGGCACCAGCTCGGCGAGAAGGGCTCGGTATGCGACGCACAGTGGCCGAAATGGAATGAGGCTTATCTGCAGGACAACGAGTTGCAGATGACTGTCAGCTTCAACGGCAAGGCCCGCTATCAGAAGATGTTCCCCGCTGATGCCTCGAAAGACGACATCCAGCAGGCTACGCTCGACGACGAGCGCAGCAAGAAATATCTCGACGGCAAGCAGATTGTCAAGGTCATCGTCGTGCCCAAGAAGATTATCAATATCGTTATCAAATAATTTATGACCATTGATCATCGTATCATATACAACGAGGCTAAGGATTATGTAGGCATAACCCTTGGCCTCGTTTTGTATGCTGCCGCCTTCACCATCTTTCTCCTGCCCTACGAGATCGTCACGGGTGGCGTGACAGGTATGTCGGCTATCATCTATTACGCGACGGGGTTTAAGATTGAGAACACCTACATGATCATCAACCTCGCCCTGCTCGTCGTGGCGTTGAAGATTCTTGGTTGGAAGTTTCTGATGAAGACCATCTATGCCATCTTCACGCTCTACTTCCTCTTGAAGTTCGCGCAGGCGCTCATGCCGGTGGATGCCGCGGGCCACTATGTCAAGATTCTCGGACCGGGACAAGACTTCATGTCACTGCTCATCGGCTGTTGCTTCACGGGATCAGCACTGGCTATCGTCTTTCTCAACAATGGTTCGACGGGTGGTACGGACATCATCGCCGCTTGCGTCAACAAATATCGCGACGTATCGCTGGGTCAGGTGCTCATGGCTGTGGACTTCTGTATCATCGGTTCCTGCTTCTTCTTCCCGCAGTTCGGCGACTATCTCGACCGTGCCCACAAGGTGGTGTTTGGTTTCTGCACCATGGTAGTTGAGAACTTCATGCTCGATCACGTGATGAACATCCAGCGGCAGAGTGTGCAGTTCATGATCTTCTCGAAGAAATATCAGGAGATTGCCAACGCCATCGGCACGCAGATGGAGCATGGCGTGACGATCCTCGACGGACACGGATGGTACACGGGTCAGGACATGAAGGTGCTCTGTATCCTTGCCAAGAAAAACGAGAGCAATGCCATCTTCCGTCTCATCAAGATGATCGACCCGCAGGCTTTCGTCAGCCAGAGCTCTGTCATCGGTGTATATGGCGAGGGCTTCGACCGCATCAAGGTCAACGTGCCTGAAAAACTCAAGAAAAAACAGAATATCCTCGACATTCCGCCTGTAGGTAATGACCAGACGGATCAGGAACAAAACAATAAAGCATGAAAATAGTTTTTGCTACGAACAACCAGCATAAGCTGCGCGAGATACGTGAAATCCTCGGTCCTGACTTTGAGATAGTCTCTCTCAGTGACATCGGTTGCCATGAGGACATCCCCGAGACCGGCAACACGCTTGAGGAGAATGCCCATCAGAAGGCTGAGTATATCTTTGACCACTACCATCTCAACTGCTTCGCCGATGACACGGGACTGGAGGTGGAGGCTCTCGGCGGTGCGCCGGGCGTGCACTCTGCCCGCTATGCCGAAGGCACAGACCACGACAGTGAGGCCAACATGGCGAAACTGCTGCGTAAGCTCGACGGTAAGAACAACCGCCGTGCACGCTTCCGCACGGTCATCTCGCTGATCACCATGGAGGGCGACAACCCGGTGTGCAGCCGAGAATATCAGTTCGAGGGCGAGGTGCGCGGACGCATCGCTACCGAGAAACACGGCACTGAGGGCTTCGGCTATGACCCGCTCTTCATCCCCGACGGCTATGACAAGAGCTTCGCCGAGCTGGGAGAAGAGATCAAAAACACGATCTCGCATCGCGCAAAAGCTGTGGAGCAGCTCGCCGTGCACTTGAAAAGCGAGATGCTGTGATAGTTTTTTATAGAAGCTATAGTTGCTATAGAGGCTATAGAAGCTATAGAGCTCTATAATTTCTATAGAGTCTATCTTTAACGCCCTTCAAAATCTCCACTATGATCAAGCATCGCCTGCTTCTTTTCATCCTGTTCTTTCCACTCCTGCTCCATGCTCAGTGGAAAGCCTACCTGAGCTACTACGATCCTACCGAAATCGTGGAGGGCGAGGGAAAGACCATCTATGTGCTGGCCTCAGGGGGCCTTTATAGCTACGACCGCAGCGACCAGAGCCTGACAACCTACGACAAGATCTCGGGACTCAGCGACTGTGGCATCGCTCATATCGGTTGGTCGCAGAAGGCCAAAAGGCTGGTCATCGTCTATGACGACTATAACATCGACTTGCTCGCACCCAACGGCGATGTGGTGAATATGACTGACTATCAGAACTATTCCACCACTGACACCAAGACTGTCAACGGCATTGATGTCAACGGCAGTATGGCGTATCTCTCCACCGCCTTTGGCATCGTGGCGCTGAACGTGGCTGATGCTGAGGTCACGAACACCTACAGACTGGGCTTCTCTGTTAATTACGCCTATACCAAAGACGGTTATCTCTATGCCGCCAGCGCTGCCAACGGGCTCTATCGTGGCAAGCTGACCGACAATCTCCTCGACAAAGCCAACTGGACACGCGTAGGAAATTATGCTGCTAAGCCCAATACGGTGTCAGAAGATCTCAAGGCACTCGTCAAGACACTGCAACCCGGTGGACCGAAATACAATTACTTCGGATTCCTGAAGATGTATGGCGGGAAACTGTACAGCTGCAATGGTACAATGAACTCTAATCCGGGATGCATACAAGTGTTGAGCAATGATGAGTGGTCTGTCTTTCAAGACGACATCGCAACGCAGACAGGTATTAACTATCAGGATGTTTTCAGCCTGGACATCGACCCTCGTGACAACAGCCATGTGATGGCCGGATCACGTGAGGGACTCTATGAGTTCCGCAACGGACAGTTTGTTAAGCTGTGGAACAGCGACAATTCTCTCATCGAGAGTTTTAATAAGAAAAGCAAAAACTATCAGTTGGTCTTTGGCGTGATGTATGACAAGGACGGCAATCTTTGGCTGCTGAATAGTCAGGCTCCCACGCAGTCGATACTGGAATACACCAAGGACGGTGAGTGGAAGGCTTTTCCTCACGAGGAACTGATGAAACTGAAATATCTGTTCCCGGAACCTCAGAGTCTCGGCACGCTGAAAGGTATGATGACCGACAGCCGCGGGCTGATATGGTTTGTCAATGATCACTGGACCGTGCCGTCGTTCTATGCCTACCAGACGGGGACAAATGCGCTCAACAGCTATCAGGGACCTTTTGTCAATGAGGATGGCACTTCTTTGGGTATCACCTCTTGTAAATGTATAGTAGAGGACAAAGACAACAATATGTGGATAGGTACCAACATAGGACCGTTTATGTTGGAAACTGACCAAATTACTGCCGCCCATCCTATTCTCACGCAGGTGAAGGTGCCACGCAACGATGGTACCAACTATGCCGACTATTTACTCTCCGGAGTAAACATTCAGAGCATTGTCGTCGACAAAAACAATCGTAAGTGGTTCGGAACCAACGGCAATGGCTTATACCTCATCGCTGCTGACAACATCACGACGTTGGCTCACTTCACCAAAGCCAACAGCAAGCTGTTGTCAGACAATATTCTCTCTTTGGCCCTTAATGACGCTACGGGCGAACTCTTCATCGGTACGGATCAGGGACTGTGCTCTTATACCGGCAACTTTAGTGACGCCAGCAATGGCATGACCAAGGACAACGTCTGGGCTTACCCAAATCCCGTGAAGCCCGACTATACCGGTGCCATCACCATCACTGGACTGGAGAATGGTGCCAGCGTGAAAATCGTCACGAGCAACGGCGTGCTGGTCAACGAGGGCACTGCCAGCAATGGAGAATATAAATGGTATGGCATCAACCGAGACGGCAAGCGTGTAGCCAGCGGCGTCTACATGGTGGAAGTAGCAACCAGCGAAGGTGAGAAAGGAGTAGTATGCAAAATAGCTATTGTAAGATAAGTATCGCTTTTTTCTTCTTCCTTTTAGCGATATTGCTGTTTGTCGGCTATACGCCTACAAACGATGGTGACGGATATATAGAGTATGCGTTGATGTCGCTAAAAGACGGGCAGCCCTATCCTACGCATTCCTCTATTATGGGTCAGCCTTTTATTTGGAACATCGGGCAAATCAATCTGATCGCTCTCTCGCTATGGCTGACGCGCAGCATCGTGCCCGTACTGGTGCTGATGTGTGCCTTGAAGGCAGTTTCAGCTTACGTCGTTGCGCGGATTGCGGAACTGCTTTTCAACCACCGCACAGGGCTCATCGCCATCCTGCTATATATTGCTTATCCCAACAACTGGGGGCAGAGTACCATGCTGCTCTCTGAGATTCCCTCTGTGGCGCTTGCCCTTACGGCTTTGTATCTCACTTTGAAGAGCAACAGCGTAAGGACATGGATAGCGGCAGGCCTTTTGTTTGCCGTTGCCACATGGATACGCCCCATCTCTCCTATTTACATTGGTTCTGCGCTCCTTTATCACCTTTTTTTCAACCGCAAACTGATTTTCAAGCGCTATGCTTGCGTCGCGGGAGGCTATGCAGCCTTGCTCATTACCTTCGGCACGTCCTGCTATCTGCGTACAGGCTTTTTCCTTACGCAGCCCACCACCTTATGGTTTAACTTTGTGGAAAGCACCTATGAGAAGAGCACAAAGGTGGATTACAGTCGGTACGCTTACCCTCAAGGAACAGCCCGCTACATCGCTAACCGTGAGAAACTGACGGCCCTGCAATGTCGCGACATCTGGAGACAACGCTCTCTGCAATGGCTCGGCAACCACAAAATCGCCTATCTGAAAAAAGTGCCCGGGCGACTCTTCTGGATGTATTACGAAGACATTGACAACATAGCGGCGTTCTTGACGGACAAGCAACATGCCGGGGACAACTATGTCACGTTGCCGGTGGCTTCAATAGTGCATCAGATCAATAGTCTCTCGCCGATTCAGTATTTTGCGCTTGTCAATGAAATCTATTATCTCATCATCGTTCTGATGGCTGTCACGGCGACAGCGCAGTTGCTCCGCAAGCGGGAATATCGCAGTGCTTTCCTGCCTCTGTTCATCGTTGTCGCCGGTTCTTTGGCCTTAGTGCTGGTTTCTCATGGTGAAACCCGCTTCAAGGCTCCTTTCATGCCTTTCTTGTTTATGTTGGCTGCAAGTGTGTCTATCAAGATGCGGAACACCTAAATCGACGATGTCGGATGATGGTCGTATGATGTAAATTTCGTGACAAAACACCTTCAACTTTCTCTTGCATTCTAGAGAGCGAAGAAGACTGCTGAAAAGCAAAAACGGCGCTCAAACCCACAAAAAACCACAATGAAACCGTCATTTCAGTGAGATGTAAGATAGAAAAAGGCACTTTCATGCGATGAAAACGGTACTTTGACAAGGTCAGAAAGGCTTTCTGAGCAAAAATTCTCTAGAGAATTTTTTATCAAAAAGCCTTTCTGACAATCTCGGAAAATGTTCGCTTTTCGGAAGTCTTTGTTAATCAGATGATTATAAAACCGCGCTATTTTCGCGAAAATCGGAGCAAGAGGCACCTTGCTCGAAAAGAATCGATTCTCAGCGCCCGTTTTTTGTCAGTTTACCCGACAAATGTGCGGAATCGCCTTTGTTGCTTGTGCCATAGCATTGTACCTTTTTTGAAAGAAAGTCATACAACCGACAATGCATGTCAAAAAGATTTTGTAATTTTGCATAATTATCATTTGTAGTAACCATATAATCAAGCAAAGATGAACCGTAATATGAATTATCTCGATAGAAACGAGTTTAACTTTGAACCTTCTGACGCGGTAAAGGAGGCTTTTAAGAACTTTGATTTGAAGAAGTTCTGCTTCTATACACGTATTTATGACGAAGGTAAGAAAAGCATCTTCTCGGAATTTCTATCTCATCTTTATGACATAGATGAGAAGCAAATCGTACTGGGATATGGCGCAGAAGACCTGCTGAAGAAGGCTGTGCACTTTTTTCTTACCGAGGGAGGCTCAAAGACTATGCTCATTCCTAAGTTCTCATGGTGGTACTACAAGAATATCGCATCTGAGGTCTGTGGCACGACTATCCAGTATCCTGTCTATGAAGAGGGTAATACCTTTAAATATGACTTCGAGGGGCTCAAGGATATGGTAGAGCGTTATCAGCCTAAAATTCTCTTGGTGGCCTCGCCTAATAATCCTACGGGTAACACGCTGACCGCCGAAGAAATGGAGCGCCTCGTGGAGATGGTGCCCGAGGATACGGTAATTCTGGTCGATGAGGCTTACGCAGCCTTTGTCTCTACTGACTCGTCCTATATCAAATCGCTGACCGAAAAGCACGATAATATTGTCATCTGCCGCACACTCTCCAAGTTCTACGGCCTGCCCGGACTGCGTATGGGCTTTGGTTTTGTGGGTAAAGGCAAGGAGATGGAGCGCTTCTGCAAATATGCTAATATGTATCTGGGATACGATCGACTGTCTGAGGAGCTCGCCATTGCCGCACTGAAGAGCGATGCGCACTATCGTCAGATAGCACAGGTGATGCAGGAGGCCCGCACGATGTACGAGACTGAGCTCGGCGCTCTGCCCGGTTTCAAGGTCTACAAGAGTGGAGCCAACTTTGTACTCATCAAGTATCCTATCGTGCTCAAGGAGCGCCTGCAGGAGGCTTTTGCCCAGGAAAGCTATAAGGTGAAGTTTATGAACGAGCCCGACATCAACGAGCACATGCGCATCACGCTTGGAAGAAAAGAGCAGAATCGCACCGTGTGCGACACCATCCTTAAAATCGCCAAACAGCTATGATTGCCGTCATCTTAGCCGCCGGCATGGCCACACGCCTCAGACCGCTCACCGACAGATGCCCGAAGTGCCTGCTGGAAGTGGGCGGGAAAAGCCTGCTCCAAAGGTCGCTTGATGCCTTGATGCAAAACGGCATCAAGATGTTTGTCATCGTTACGGGCTATAAAGGCGAGATGATTGAAGGGTTTATCCGTGACCATTATCAGGCACAGATAGCACGCGGTGACGCTGCTTTCAGATTCATCGACAATAAGGACTACGCCACCACGAACAATATCTATTCGCTTTGGCTCGCACGGCCGGAGGTAGACGGGCGCGAGTTCCTACTTCTTGACAGTGATCTGCTTTACAACAGCAAACTCATCACCGTGATGCTTTCGCAGCCTGGCGCCGCACTCTCTGTCAACCGGCATCCATTGGGCGAGGAGGAGATGAAGGTGGTTGTAGACAACGACCATACCATCGTGGCCATTAACAAGACCTGTAATCCTGCAGAGGCCTACGGTGAGTCGGTGGGCGTGGAGAAGTTCTCCGCCGAGTTCTCGACGGCACTGTTTCGTGAACTCCAAAGAATGGTTGTCGGTGAAGGGCTCAGCAATGTGTTCTATGAGAAAGCCTTTGAGCGGCTCATACCGCAGGGGCATGCTTTCCGCATGGTCGATACCACAGACATCTATTCCACTGAGCTCGACACCATAGAAGACTTTGACAAGGCTAAGGAAGACAATGGCAAACTATGACATAAAGGTATTGCACAAGCGTATCCTGAAGGTACTGGAACTGGTAGACAAGACATGCCAGGCCCACGGGCTGACCTATTATATTTGGGCAGGAACGATGATTGGAGCCGTGAGACACCACGGCTTCATCCCTTGGGACGATGACATCGACATAGCGATGCCACGCGAGGACTACGACCGGCTGATTGCACACTGCCGGGAATGGCTGCCTGAACCGCTGGAGATGATTTGCGCTGAAGACGACAGCACCTATCCGCTGCCTTTCGCCAAGATTCAGGATGCCTCCACAACGCTCATCGAGCGTAAGCATATGAATTATGTGGGGGGCATATATATTGATGTGTTTCCCCTCGACGGCGTGCCCAATGGATGGTGCCGGCGCATGCTGCACTTCGCACGCTATGAATACTACAAGCGGGTGCTGTATCTTCTCTTCCGTGATCCTTATAAACATGGACATGGTCCCAACTCGTGGGTGCCGTTGCTCTGCCGAAAGCTCTATACGCTCGGAGGCGTGCAAGCCAGGATCAGACGGCTGCTGCTGCAATATCCTTTCGCCTCCAGCACCCTCGTGGCTGACTACGACGACGGCTCTAAAGGTACCATGAGAAAGGAAGTCCTCGGCAAGCCCACGGACTATGCTTTTGAGGACGCTACTGTCAAAGGGGTAGAGGACTATGACCACTATCTGAGCAACAAATATGGTGACTATATGACCATACCCCCTAAAGAGCAGCAAAGGCAGCATCTGTTCTATTATCTTGACTTTGAACATTCCTATGCTACCTTCAAAGGCTTGGAGAAGTGAAAAACGTGAAAGCCCTGCACCTTTCTGAGGCTTTTTTGTTATCTTTGCATCAATAATCAACAACAATAACGTAAGCATACAATACTACATACATGGGAAAGATTATACTGACAGGTGACCGCCCAACGGGCAAGCTCCACCTGGGACACTATGTGGGCAGCCTGCGCCGTCGCGTGCAGCTGCAAAACGAAGGCGACTACGACCGCATGTTTGTCTTTATGGCTGACGTGCAGGCGCTCACCGACAATGCCGACAACCCGGAGAAGATCCGGCAAAACATCGTGGAGGTGGCTCTTGACTATCTCTCTGTGGGACTCGACCCGAAGAAGTGCACGCTCTATATCCAGAGCCGTATCCCCGAACTCGCTGAGCTCACCACCTATCTGATGAACATCGTCACCGTGAGCCGCGTGCAGCGCAACCCAACGGTGAAGACTGAGATCAAGATGCGCAACTTCGATACCAACATCCCGCTTGGCTTCTTCTGCTATCCTGTCTCTCAGGCTGCTGACATCGCTGCCTTTAAGGCTACCACCGTGCCGGCCGGCGAGGACCAGGAGCCTATGCTGGAGCTCACGCGCGAGCTGGTCAACCGCTTCAATCAGATCTATGCGCCCGTGCTCGTGGAGCCACAGATCATGCTGCCCGAAAACGCTACCGCACGCCGTCTGCCCGGTACCGACGGTAAGGAAAAGATGAGCAAGAGTCTCGGCAACTGCATCTATCTCTCCGACGATGCCGATACAGTGTGGAAGAAAGTAAAGGGGATGTATACCGATCCGACGCATCTCAATGTCTCTGATCCCGGTCATGTGGAGGGCAATGCCGTATTCACTTATCTCGACGCATTCTCTACGGATCAGGACTTTGCCGATTTCTGGCCTGAGTTCAAGAACCTTGATGAGCTGAAGGCTGCCTATACGGCTGGCGGCATCGGCGACATGAAGTGCAAGAAACTGCTCAACAAAGTGCTCAACCGCATTCTCGACCCGATCCGTCAGCGCCGCAAGGAGCTGGAGAAGGACATCCCTGCTATCTTCGACATCCTGAAGAAGGGTTCTGACGATGCTCGTGAGGTGGCTGCCAAGACAATGGACGAGGTACGCCGCGCCATGCGCATCGACTATTTCGAGGACGCTGAGCTCATCCGTCAGCAGCAGGAGAAATTCAACAGCGCGAAATAAGAGACTGCTTTTAGGCCACCAAACACCGACAAGTCGTCCCAAACGTTTGGTGGTCTGAAAGAAATCTCGTATCTTTGCAAACGTCTTATACGCTGGGCATCCCATCAGCGGGATGACAGTGCGAAGAAACAGTGCACTATATATAATAAGGTGTGACTCTATATATAATATGGTAGAGCCCTATAATAATAAGGTGTATAGGACAGTGTCGCTCTCATAGTTCAATGGATAGAACGTAGGTTTCCTAAACCTTTGATCTGGGTTCGATTCCCAGTGAGAGTACTTTTGAGCTTTATGCGTTTTCAAGTTCCAGCATGATTTCATCCACACAATAAGCATCGCTCATATTGTGGAGATGATATTCCAGATCGCACATATATTGATAGACATGTGTCTCGTAAAAGATGCGCAGGGCCTTGCTTTGCGGTATATTCAGCCGTTGGGCAAGTAAAGAGATGATGCGTGCAAACTTCATCTCCAGGATGGTTTTGTTGATATAGGGATTGTCTTTGATCATAGTAAATTGATTTCTGTGGATTCTTTATAGGTGAGATACTGGTCAATGACGGATTGGCTGGTGATGCAAATCTGATTGTTGGGCCGGTGATAGCTGAGTCTTTTCAAGGCTTCTTCCGCCGTTACCAAGTCAGCCGCATAGAGTTCAATGGTATTGAAGACCCTGTCATTAGCGATTCCTCCTTGTATAATGTCGTATTTTTGCCACTCTGTTCCTCCTTTGCGATTGGAAACGACAAAGTCCAGCCAAGCACGATTGTATTGTTGGAAAGTAAGAATGGACTTACCGTCAAGCAAGGCCTGGTCTAAATTGAAATCGTAAATATTGAGGTATTTCTTTTTCCCATTGTTGGCAGGTCGCATTGCCCAGGAGACCGCTTGCTGTTGCAAGTCTGTGACATAGAATCCCTTTCCAAAGTCTAAATGGTTGCGGCCTATATGCGCTAAAGGATTGGAGATGACATCAGTTGAGCCGTGATAAACGATCATAATCCTCCCTCCTTTCCAAAATTGGGGTTATGACGAAGGATATAAGCGAGCAATTCGTCAACGATATATTCTTTGCCTTGTGTGTGCAACGCCTCGTAGCTGGGATACAGAAAATGCTCTATCCCATCCGTCTTGTTGAGTTCAGCTACAATGTCTCTGCCGCTCATCCTTAATCGCTCCGCCAAGTTCTCTATACCAAATACAGCAAACTCTGTCTTCCGCGCTTCTTTGTCTTGCTCAGATTCCATCATTTCATTTTTGTCACAAATTTAAGTAAAAAGTGCGAGAATTCAAACAGATAAACGAAATATTCAAAGGGTTTCTTTGCTTGTTTTGGCTTTTTATGTTATCTTTGCCACTATATAACTAAAACACACGACTATGCTGGGAGCTATCATTGGCGACATTGTGGGGTCGCGGTTTGAATTTGACGAGATCCCCACAGACAATTTTGAACTGTTTCTCGATAAGCCACGCTGCGACTATACCGACGATACGATCATGACCATTGCCGTGGCTGACGCTATCCTTAACCATCGCAGCTATGGAGAAGCGATGCACGACTGGGGGCGTCGCTATCCCAATCCCAAAGGCGGATACGGCAATATGTTTGCAGAATGGCTGAAAAGTGACGAGCCCAAACCCCACAACTCATGGGGCAACGGCGCTGCCATGCGTGTGAGCCCGGTAGGCTGGCTCTTCGACGATTACCATGAGGTGATGGACGAGGCCAAGAAGAGCGCGCAATGCAGCCATTTGCATAAGGAGGCCCTACGGGGCGCTCAGTGCGTGGCTACGCTCATCTACTGGCTACGTACCTGCCGTATCACCAAGGAAGAGATAGAGAGCGCTGTAAAGCATAATTTCGGCTATGAGCTGCCACCGCTCAATGACATCATGAAAATTGGTGCTGAGGGACATTTCGACTCGTCGTGCCAGGAGACAGTGCCTTGGGCGATCCGCTGCTTCTTGGACAGCAACAGCTTTGAGAGCGCCATCCGCAATGCCGTCATGACGCGTGGCGACACGGACACCAAGGCCGCTATTACCGGATCCATCGCTGAGGCCTTCTATGAAGTGCCCGACACGCTCTATGAGCAAGCCTGCTCTTATCTGGAACCCGACATGCTCGACATCGTGCAGCAATACTACCAGCGGTTGCAGGAAGACTTGTAAAAAGTGAATGAAAAATAACAATAAACGAATGACGAAATAAAGATAGTCGAATGATGAAATAAAAAAATCCCCGCCAAGCAACGTTGCTTGGCGGGGATTTTTTATGGTTGTCAGAACGTGGCAAAGCCATGATGACTTTGCCTCACGCCTGATATGTTATGCCTGTGCCTGTACTTCGGCCAGAGCCTCTTTCTGATCCTTCTCGCCCTTCTTGCCGAGGATGAGGTAAGCGATCGGCGATGCGAGGAAGATAGAGCTCAGTGTACCAACGAACACACCGATGATCATAGCGAATGAGAAGCTGCGTGTGGAGTCACCACCAAGGATGAAGATGGCGAGCAACACGATGAGCGTACTGGCTGACGTGTTGATGGTACGGGCCAAGGTCTCGTTGATACTCAGGTTGAAGAGCTCATACTTGTTGCCCTTCGGATGGTTGCGCAGGTTCTCACGGATACGGTCGAAGACCACCACGGAGTCGTTGATATCATAACCGATCACCGTCAGAATAGCACCGATAAACGTCTGGTCGATCTCCAGCGAGAAGCCGATCCAACCGTAGCACAGTGAGTAGAGACCGATGACCATCGTCGTATCGATGGCAAGGGCAGCGATAGAACCCACAGAGAAGCCGAGGTTGCGGAAGCGCAGCAAGATGTAGAGGAAGATGAAGAACAGGGCAAGACCTACACTCAGGAAGGCGTTGCGCGTGATGTCTTTAGCCACTGACGGGCCGACCTTAGAAGAACTGATGATAGAGCCGCCCTGACGGATATCCGGGTTCTTGAAGGCGTTGACGTTAGTCTGGCTGACGAAGCCACCCTTCTTCAAGGCCTTGTAGAGAATGGTCTCAGCCTTGTCGTCCTCAGTAGGCTTGTTGCTGTCGATGTTCCAGTTGGTCGATACACGGATGGTCTTGCCGTCGGTACCGATGGCGATGACGTTGGTCGTGGCAGGCTTGCCGGCATTAGGACCGCTGGTGTTGACGAAGGCATTGCTCAGCACGTTGCGCACATCCTCCACAGGAACAGACTTGTCGAGCGTGACGACATAGTTGCGGCCACCCGTGAAGTCAATGCCTAAGCTCAGTCCGCGTACTGCGAAGCTGACGATGCTGATGATGATGAAGACAGCGTAGACAGAGAAGCTGGCCTTGAACATGTGCATGAACTTATAGTTCGTGCCCTGCATCAGGTTATGAGAAATCTTGGTGTCGAACTTCAGGTGCATCCACTTGTCGTGGTTGAGCTTGTAGTCATAGAGCAGACGTGTCAAGTACACGGCACTAAAGAACGAGCAGCAGATACCGATGATCCAAGTCGTTGCGAAGCCGCGGATAGGACCGGTACCGACAAGCAACAGGATCACACCGGTGATCAACGAGGTCAGGTTGGAGTCGAAGATAGCGGAGAAGGCATTGCTGTAACCGGCGTTGATGGCCTGCTTCATGCCCTTACCGGCACGCAGCTCTTCCTTGATACGCTCATAGATCAGCACATTGGCGTCGACGGCAGTACCGAGT